>NZ_LMNE01000034.1:0-286883 GCF_001423285.1 Methylobacterium sp. Leaf111
TGGGATTGCCCCGTTTCTGTGGACGGTTAGGGGGCTTAGCTGAGCCGGGTCTCAGGTGACGGGTGCGGCCGGGTCTCCTGCTCGTATACGACGGGCGAGCGGTATCCGAGCGCCGAGTGCCGGCGCAGCGGGTTATAGAAGCCCTCGATGTAGCTGAAGCAGGCCATTCGTGCCTCGGCCTGCGAACGGAAGCGGCGGCGGGCGAGCAACTTGCATTCGAGGGTCGAGAAGAAGCTCTCGGCCATGGYGTTGTCGTAGGCGTCGCCGACCGAACCCATCGAGGGTCGCACGCCCGCCTCCTGGCAGCGGCTGCCGAAGGCCAGCGACGTGTACTGCGATCCTTGGTCCGAGTGATGGATCACGTCGCGGGGCCTGCGCTGTGTCACGGCCATCTCCAAAGCGTCCAGAACCAACTCCGAACGCAGGTGATTGGCCATGGCCCAGCCGACGATCCGGCGGCTGAAGGCGTCAAGCACGATGCTGAGGTAGAGGAAGCCCGCAGCAGTCGGCACGTAGGTGATATCCGCTACCCAGAGCCGGTTCGGGGCAGCGGCGGCAAAGTTACGGTCGACCAGGTCGGGAGCCGGGCGCGCCTCTCGATCTCGCCGCGTCGTGACAGGGCCACCACGCCGATGACTGGCTCCGACAAGGCCAGCCTCGCGCATCAACCGGGCTATGCGTTTGCGAGAGTGCCGCTCGCCCTGTTCGCGCAGGTCGGCGTGGACGCGTGGCGCGCCATAAGTCTCGTGCGAGCCGAGATGGACGGTGCGGATTCGCTTGAGCAGGGCTGCGTCCGCTGTCCGACGCGCCGAGGGCTGCCGGCCAGCCCAGGCATAGTATCCCGCCTTCGACACGCCGAGCATGCGTGCCATGGCAGCGATCGGGAAGTCGGCCTGGTTCGCGTTCATGAACCGGAAGACCCCGACGGCAGAACCCCGGTCTCCCGAGCAAACCAGGCCGTCGCGCGAGAGAGGATATCGCGCTCCAGCTTCAGCTGCCGGTTCTCGCGCCGTAGCCGGACGAGTTCATCGCGCTCAACCGCTGTCAGGCCGGGGTCGGCAGGTGGTGGCTTCGCATCACGCCGTCCTTCGCTGCGGTCGGCCTCGGCCACCCAGTTGCGGATGGCCTGTGCGGAGGGCTCGAACTCGCGAGCCAGATCGTTCGGATCACGGCCGGCGCGGACCAACTCGACCATCTGTCGGCGGAACTCGGCGGGGTATGGGGGACGGCTCTTGGGCATCGGATAAACACCTCACGCGAAAGCGTTGTCGGTGTCCACCAAACCGGGGCAATCCCANCGGCGGAACTCGGCGGGGTATGGGGGACGGCTCTTGGGCATCGGATAAACACCTCACGCGAAAGCGTTGTCGGTGTCCACCAAACCGGGGCAATCCCACTTCCGCTACCACGATCTGCGACATACGTTCGCGTCATGGTGGGTGCAGGATGGAGGCGATCTTTATCGGCTCAGCCGCATCCTTGGCCATACGACGCTCCAGATGACTGCGCGATACGGCCACCTTCGAACCGACGATCTTCACGATGAGCTTGAGCCTGTCCATCGTAAGCGGACACAGGAGTACCAGACTGGGGCCCCTCGCTTGTCACTCATCCCAGAGGAGAAGCATCCCTTGTGATCCTCAAAGCCGTTGTCTTGAAACGGTTTAGCATCATCCAAGATGCTTCAGAGGGTTGGTGCGGACGGCGGGACTCGAACCCGCACAGCCAAAGGCCGCAAGATTTTAAGTCTCGTGCGTCTACCGGTTTCGCCACGTCCGCATGCCGGCATCAGCGGTAGCGGGGCGGCCTCCGCAGATCAAGGCGTCCAGCCGTAGAGCCAGGCGTAGCGACGGTTCATTCCGTCCGGCCCGAGGCGGCCCATCACGACATTACGGATCGTGCCGACGAGAGCCCCCGCATGATAGGTCCGGCCATTGGCACGGGCGGCCCGGCGAACGCGGCGCACCCGCGCACGCCGCACCGCATCGTAGCGGGCCAGGGCGGCACCGAGATCGGCGCCGTCCGCGCCCAGTTCCCTGGCGAGGATCGCCGCATCCTCGATGGCGAGGGCGGCCCCCTGTGCGAGAAAGGGCAGGATCGGATGGGCGGCATCCCCGATCAGGGCCAGCCGTCCGCGTGCCATCGGACGGGCGGCACCCCGATCCTCCAGCGACCAGACCAGCCAGGAATCCGGTACGGCCAGGAGGGCCGCGAGGGGCGGCGCCGCGTCGCGAAAGCGGGCGCGCAGCACGGCGGGCTCACCGAGTTGGCCCCAGCCCTCGCTGCCCTTCCGCTCCGGAATCACGGCGACGACGTTGACGTGCTGGCCACCCCGGATCGGGTAATGCACCACGTGGCGCGCCGGCCCAAGCCACAGGCCCGTGGCCTCGCCCGAAAGTTCGTTTGGCAGGGCTTCCCGCGGAACGATGGCCCGCCACGCCGCGGCACGCCCGGACCTCAGGTCCTTGCCGTCGAGGTGGCCGCGCAGGCGGGAGCGTACACCGTCGGCCCCGATAACGAGGTCGGCGGAAAACCGCTCGGTCCGCGTGCCCGTGCCGCTTTCCAGGGTCAGGTCGACACCGTCCGGTCGCTCCGCCAGACCGGTCACGTCCCGTCCCATCAGGAGGCGGATACCCGGCCGGCCGCGCACAGCGTCGAGGAGCAGGGTCTGCAGGTCGGCCCGGTGGATGACGTAGTAGGGCGCGCCGAAGCGCTCGCGCAGATGGGCTCCTAGAGCGACGCCGCCTATGACCGTCCCACTCGTCAGGGCCCGCACCACCACTGCCGGCGGCTCGCTCGCCGCGCGTCGCAGGGCGGCGCCGAGGCCGAGGCCGATCAACACTCGACTGGCATTCGGCGAGAGCTGGATCCCGGCCCCGACTTCGCTGAATCCGGTGCGGCGCTCGACGAGGGTGACGGCATGGCCGGCGGAATCGAGGGTGAGCGCAGCCGTCAGGCCGCCGATGCCCGCGCCGACGATGGCGATGTTCAGGGCCGGCACGGAGCCGCCTCGCCTGATCAGGCGGCGGCCGAGGTCCGGTCGTCCCAGACGCAGATCGCCGGATCGGCGTTGCCAGCGGCCAGGGTCGGCCGGTAGCGGAACAGCGTCGAGCAGTACTGGCAGATGGTCTCGTCGTCCGTGCCCATGTCGAGGAAGATGTGCGGATGATCGAAGGGGGGCTTGGCCCCGATGCACATGAACTCCTTGGACCCGACGTGAATGACCGCCACGCCGGGCTCGTTGTGGAAATGCGGGACCGCCTTGTCAGCCATCGCCTCGTCCTGCCTGCCAGCCCGCCGAAGCCTCGTCCTCGAGGAAGGATCGTGCTCGTGCGGGCATCCGTGTTGTCGGGGTCTGCCGGGACCCGTCTCTAGCCTCTCCCTCGGCGCAATCCTAGTGCGCAGCGCGCGAAGGGTTGGCCTCGCGCGCGCGTCACCGTACATAGGGGCAGGCCCCGCCCCGGTTCCCCTCCGCGAAACGTCCCCATGACCCAGAACGAACAGGCCATGTCCGAGAGCGGACGCCGCGCGCCCCAGCCGCCGATTCATGGACCGGAGGCCTTCGAGGGCATGCGCAAGGCCGGCCGTCTGACCGCGGAAGCCCTGGATCTGCTGATGGAGGTCACCGCTCCCGGCATCACGACGGACCATCTCGACAAGCTCGCCTACACCTTCGCCATGGACCACGGCGCCTATCCGGCCTCGCTGCTCTACCGCGGCTATCCGAAATCGATCTGCACCTCGATCAACCATGTGGTCTGCCACGGCATCCCGAACGACAAGCCCCTGCGCGAGGGCGACATCGTCAACCTCGACATCTGCCTCATCGTCGACGGATGGCACGGCGACTCGAGCCGGATGGCCTATGTCGGAGAGGTGCCGCGCAAAGCCCAGCGCCTGTGCGAGATCACCCACGAGTGCCTGATGCGCGGCATCGCGGCGATCAAGCCGGGGGGCTCCACCACGGATATCGGCCGGGCGATCCAGGCTTATGCCGAGGCGGAGCGCTGCTCCGTCGTGCGGGATTTCTGCGGCCACGGCCTCGGGCGCACCTACCACGATGCCCCAACCATCCTGCACTACGTCGAGCCGAGCTACGACGTGAAGTTCCAGCCCGGCCAGTTCTTCACCGTCGAGCCCATGATCAATCTCGGCCGGCCAGCGGTGAAGGTTCTCTCTGACGGCTGGACCGCGGTCACCCGCGACCGCTCACTCTCGGCGCAGTTCGAGCACACCGTGGCGGTGACGGAGACGGGGGCGGAAATCTTCACCCTCTCGCTCAAGGGTCTGCACCAGCCCGCGCCGACCGCCGGTTGATTTCGGGCTCATGACCACCCGGCCGCCGGCCGCGCCCGACCCGTCGGACGGCGAGCCGCATTACCTCGGCCATCGCGACCGCCTGCGCGCCCGGTTCGCCCAGGGTGGGGCTGAGGCCCTTCCGGATTACGAGCTTCTCGAACTCGCCCTGTTCCGGGCCATTCCCCGCCGGGACGTGAAGCCCCTGGCCAAGGCCCTGATCCGACGCTTCGGCAGCTTTGCCGAGGTGGTGAGCGCTGAGCCGGCGCGACTTGCTGAAATTGAAGGCATCGGCCCCGGGGTCATCGCCGACCTGAAGCTCATCGAAGCGGCAGGGCATCGGCTGGCGCGCGGGGCGATCGCCGACCGCCCTCTGCTCTCGTCGTGGAGCGCCGTGCTGGAATATTGCCGCGCCACCATGGCTTTCGCGGCGCGCGAGCAGTTCCGCGTGCTGTTCCTCGACCGGCGCAACCACCTGATCGCCGACGAGGTCCAGGGGCGGGGAACCGTCGACCACACGCCAGTCTATCCGCGCGAGGTGGCGCGCCCTGCCCTCGAGCTCTCGGCCACCGCCATCATCCTGGCACATAACCATCCCTCGGGCGACCCCACTCCCTCGGCCGTCGACATCCGGATGACCCGCGAGCTCATCGGGGTGCTAGACCCCCTCGGCATCCTGATCCACGATCACATCATCCTGGGTCGGGAGGGTCACGCCAGCTTCAAGGGCTTGAAGTTGATCTGAACGTGCTACCCTACACGCAAGGGCGGTGGGCGCGGACTCCGATCCCAGGTTGCTGGCGCGCCTCTTGCCTAGACAAGAACGGTGTTCAAGGGGGAGACGCGAATGGCGCTCGCTGCATTCGACGAGATGACCGGGCTGCCCGATGGGGCGCTGAGCAACCCCGCCGTGCGCGAAGCCTACGACAGCCTGAAGCACTGGCTCGACACCACGCCGCCCGAGCATTTCAACACCCGCCGCAGCCAGGCCGAGATGCTGTTCCGGCGCATCGGCATCACTTTCGCGGTCTACGGCGCGAACGAGTCCACCGAACGGCTGATACCCTTCGACATAATCCCGCGGGTCATCACGAAGCCCGAATGGGGTTTCCTGGAGCGAGGCCTCAAGCAGCGCGTCACCGCCATCAACGCCTTCCTGAAGGACATCTACGGGGCGCAGGAATGCATCAAGGCCGGCGTGATCCCGGCCGACCTCGTCTACCGCAACCCGCATTACCGCATGGAAATGCGCGCTTTCCGGGTGCCGCACGACCTCTACGTCCACATCGCCGGCATCGACATCGTCCGCACCGGGGAGAACGACTTCTTCGTGCTGGAGGACAATGCCCGGACCCCGTCCGGCGTCTCCTACATGCTCGAGAACCGCGAGGTCATGCTGCGGCTGTTCCCGGAGCTGTTCTCCCGCCACCGCGTCGCACCGGTGGAGAACTATCCCGACGCCCTGCTGGCGACCCTGCGCAGCCTCGCGCCGTCCACGGCGACCCGCGACCCCACCGTCGCGCTGCTGACGCCGGGTCGTTACAACTCGGCCTTCTACGAACACTCGTTCCTGGCCGACAAGCTCGGCGTCGACCTCGTCGAGGCCTCCGACCTCTTCACCAAGGACGACGTCGTCTACATGCGGACGACCGAGGGGCCCCGCCGGGTCGACGTGCTGTACCGCCGTCTCGACGACGATTTCCTCGATCCGCTAGTCTTCCGCCCGGACTCGGTGCTTGGAGTCCCCGGCATCATGAACGCCTACGAGCGCGGGACCGTGACCCTGGCCAACGCCGTCGGCACCGGCATTGCCGACGACAAGGCGGTCTACAGCTACATGCCGGAGATCGTGAAGTTCTTCACCGGCGAGGAGCCGATCTTGCACAACGTGCCGACCTACCGCTGCCGCGAGAAAGAGGCTTTCGCCTATGTGATGGACAATCTCAGCGAGCTCGTGGTGAAGGAGGTCAACGGCTCCGGCGGCTACGGCATGCTGGTCGGCCCACACGCCACCAAGCGCGAGATCGAGGAGTTCGGACGCAAGCTGAAGCATGCGCCGGACGGCTTCATCGCCCAGCCGACCTTGGCCCTCTCCACCTGCCCGACGTTCGTCGCATCCGGGGTCGCACCCCGGCACGTGGATCTGCGCCCCTTCGTGCTGTGCGGCTCGGACGAGATCCGCATCGTCCCCGGCGGCCTCACCCGGGTCGCCCTGAAGGAGGGGTCGCTCGTCGTAAATTCAAGCCAGGGCGGCGGCACCAAGGACACCTGGGTCCTCGACGCCTGAGCCATCGCGCGGCATCCGGCGGGGCCTTCCGTCCCGGGTGCCTTTCCAAGTCCGTGCCGGCTCCGGCATAGTCCTTTTCGCCCTGCGGCCTGCGTTTCCGACGCCAGCCAACGTCCCGATGGAACCCCATGCTGTCCCGGACCGCCGACAACCTGTACTGGCTCTCGCGCTACGCCGAGCGAGCGGAGTTCGTCGCCCGCATCCTCGATGCCGCCCTGCGCCTGGCCGCCCTGCCGTCAAGCTACGGCGGCGGCGAGACCAACGAGTGGGCCTCCGCCCTGGCCTCGGCGGGTGATCCGGACGTGTTCAAGCCGCTCTACGCCAGCGTCACGGAAGCGACCGTCTGCGATTTTCTTGCCTTCAGCCCGCACAATCCTTCCTCGATCCGCTCCTGCATCGAGACCGCGCGCGAGAATGCCCGCAGCGTCCGCACGGCGCTGACCACCGAAATGTGGGACGCCATCAACGGCGCCTGGCTCGAACTGCGCAACTACGAGGGACGCGACCTCAACCGCGACGAGTTCACCCGCTTCCTGGACTGGGTGAAGAGCGTCTCCCTCGCCTTCGACGGTTCGGCCTACCGCACGATGCTGCGCAACGACGCCTACTGGTTTACACGCCTCGGAACGGCGATCGAACGGGCGGACAACACCGCCCGCATCCTGGACGTGAAGTACCGCATCCTGCTCCCCGCCACGGAGAAGATCGGCGGCAGCCTCGATTATTTCCAGTGGACCACGATCCTGCGCGAGGTCTCGGCCTTCAACGCCTATCACTGGGTCTACCGCGAGAGCGTGAAGCCACTCCTGGTGGCCGATCTTCTCATCCTGAACCGGCAGATGCCGCGCTCCTTCACCAACTGCTACGGCATGCTGGTGGAGCACCTCGACCTCATCGCCGACGCCTACGGGCGGCGCGGCGCGAGCCAGCGCCTGGCCAGCAATACCCTGGCACGCCTGGAAGGCGAGAACATCAACCGCATCTTCTCATCCGGCCTACATGAGTTCGTGACGGAGTTCATCGTCGAGAACAATCGCCTCGGCGCAGCGGTCATCGAGCAATATCTGGTATAGGGCCGGCCCCGGCCCGACGCCGCGCAAAGGTCGCCGCATGCGAATCCGCGTCTTCCACGAGACCAACTATACCTATGAGCAGCCCGCCCGCGGGCTGATTCAGGTCCTGCGTCTGCGTCCTCGCGACCATGACGGCCAGTATGTCCGGCGCTGGCGCATCGAGCCCTCCGTCGACGGCCGCGTGAGCGAGCGCGAGGATGGCTTCGGCAACGTGGTGCACTGGTTCACGGCGGACGAGCCGGCCGAGGCCCTGTCGATCCGGGTCACCGGAGAGGTCGACACCCTGGAGATGCACGGCATCGTGCGCGGCACCATCGAGCGCCTGCCGGACGTGTTCTACCTGCGGGATTCGGATCTCGCCCTGGCCAACGACGCCATTCAGGCCTTCGCCCAGGAGATCGCGGCGGCCGGCGACCCGGCCCCCCTACCGTGTCTGCACCGGCTGCTCGCCGCCGTGCACCAGCGGGTCACCTTCGTCCCCGGCCCGGCCAGCGCCAGCACGAACGCCGCGCAGGCCTTCGTCCAGGAGAAGGGCGTCTGCCAGGACATCACCCATCTCTTCATCGCGGCGGCCCGCCACCTCGAGATTCCCACCCGCTACGTCTCGGGCTACTACCATCACGCCGACCGGGATGCGGATCAAGGCTCGGGCCATGCCTGGGCCGAATCGCTGGTGCCGGGGCTCGGCTGGATCGGCTTCGACGCCGCCCACGGTATCGCCACCACCGAGGCGCATATCCGCGTGGCTGTCGCCCTCGACTATCTCGGGGCGGCTCCGATTCGCGGCAGCCGCATGGGCGGCGGGACAGAAACACTCGACGTGACGCTTCGCGTCGAGCAAGCACAGGCTTCCGTCCAGTCCTGATCGCGGATGGACGCGCGAGAAAGACCGCTCCATGACCTACTGCGTCGGTGTCCTCGTCGAGGAGGGGCTGGTGATGATCGCCGATACCCGGACCAATGCCGGGCTCGACGACATCTCGACCTACCGCAAGCTCCACCACTTCAACGTGCCGGGCGAGCGCGTGATGATGCTGGCCTCCGCCGGAAATCTCTCGATCACCCAGTCGGTCCTCAGCCTTCTGGCCGAGGGAGTCGAGGGCGATGCCGGCGAGCCGAAGATGAAGCTCGTCGAGGCGCCGACGATGTTCCAGGCAGCCCAGCTCGTGGGCCGCGCCATTCGGCGAGTCCGCGAGATCGAGAAGGCGGGGTTCGAGGCGGCCAACCTGCGCTTCTCGGTCTCGCTGTTGTTCGGCGGACAGATCGGCTCCGACCCGATGAAGCTCTACCTGATCTACTCGGCCGGCAACTTCATCGAGTGCAGCGGCGACGCGCCCTTTCTGCAGATCGGGGAACACAAGTACGGTAAGCCGATCCTGGACCGGGCGGTGAAGTACGAGACCGACCTCTACGACGCCCTCAAGGTCGGCCTCGTCTCGATGGATTCGACGATGCGCTCGAACCTTGGCGTCGGCCTGCCCATCGACATCGCGGTCGCCCGTCGCAACGCCCTCGACCTCGAGGTAAACCACCGGATCGAAGCCGGCGAGAGCTACTTCCACGATCTGCGGGAGCGCTGGTCGGCGGCGCTGCGTGCCGCCCATCGGGCGATCCCCCGGCCGCCCTACGGCCCGGCCACGGCGAAGTGATCACGCCCTCGCGCGGCCGAGGAGCCTGAGCGCGCCCTCCGCGAGCTCAACGGTCAGGCGACCCGCCTCAGTCTCGCGGGCAAGGGGCGCCCCCTGCCCGGCCCAGAGGGGCGAGAAGTCGCCGGAGCCGCGTCGCTCGGCCTCGATCCGCAGGGGCTGGAGCCCGATGGCGGCGGTGGGGAAGACCGGCACCTCCGCGTGCCAGGGCCCGAGTTCGCGCATGACGCGGTTCACGAGTCCCCGGGCCGGCTTGCCCGTCAGGACGTTGGTGATCGTGGTGTCCTCGTCGCGGGCGCGGCGCAGGGCCTCCTGGTGCGGCCCCGAGAGACCGGCCTCGGTGCAGCGCAGGTAGGCCGTTCCCAGCTGAACGGCGGAGGCGCCCAGCATGAAGGCGGCGGCGATCCCGCGGACATCGGCGATGCCCCCGGCCGCGATGACGGGCACGTCCACCGCGTCGACCACCTGGGGCACCAGAGCCATCGTGCCGACCTGCGTCGCGGGATCGCCGCCGAGGAACAGGCCGCGATGCCCGCCGGCCTCCGCTCCCTGCGCGATGATCGCATCGACCCCGCGCTCGGCGAGCCAGCGCGCTTCGCGCACCGTGGTTGCGGACGAGAGAATGATGCAGCCGAACGCCCGGACGCGGTCGAGGAGCGCCGCTTCCGGCAGGCCGAAATGGAAGCTGACCACCGCCGGCCGGACGTCGGCGACGGCCGCGAGCATCGCAGCGTCGAAGGGCGACCGCTGTGCCATGACGATCAGAGCCGACGGATCAAGGCCGAGTTCCGCATAGTAGGGCGCGAGCCGGCTGCGCCAGGCGGACTCGCGCGCTGCATCCGGCACGTCCGGCACGTGACAGAAGAAGTTCAGGTTGAACGGCGCGTCCGTTCGCGCCCGAATCGCCGCCGCCTCGTTGCGTACCGTGTCCGGGTTCATCGCCGCGCAGGCGAGGGAGCCGAGGCCCCCGGCCGCGCTGACGCTGGCGGCAAGGGCCGGCTTCGGTCCGATCATCGGCGCCTGGATGATCGGATGCTGCACCGTTACGCGCTCGAGAAAGCGGTTCTTTCCCCACATGCGCGGCCTCCTTGCCTGTCACCGCTCGTCGGATGTCGCGCCGAGGCGGGCGAGATAGGCGCGCGCCTCGGCCACCGGGTCCGCGCCGTGCATCAGCGCGCCCATCACCGCGACGCCGGCAGCGCCCGCAGCGCGGCACGCGTCCACGCTGTCGACCGTGATTCCCCCGAGGGCGATGACCGGTATGCCGAACCCGGCGGCGGTTTCCAGGGCCGCCGCTCCGAGGGCGGGACCGTAGCCGGGCTTGCTCTGCGTCGGAAAGATCGGGCTGAGGGTAGCGTAGTCGGCGCCGGACCGCGCGGCCACCGCGATCTCCTCCAGTGTGTGCGCCGAAACCCCGATGCGACCGCCGGATAGGCGCCGGCGGGCTTCGGCGATCTCGGCCGAGGTGGTTCCACCGGGCAGATGGACTCCGTCGGCCCCGAGCTCGGCGGCGAGCGCCACATCGGCGCCGATGGTCAGTGAACCGCCCTCGGCCTGAACCAGGCGCGCGATATCCCGGGCGAGCGCGCGCCGTGCATCTGGCGCCAGGTCGCGCTCCCGAAACCAGACCCAGCGGGCGCCGGCCCGCAGGAGGCGTTCGAGGGTGGCGCGGAGGTTCCGGACGGCGACCTCCGGTACGTCGGTCGCCGACCTGTCCGTCACCACCAGCAGCCGCGCGGGCAGGCCGCTCATCGCCGTGCGCCGGTAGCGGGCGCGTCGGACGCAACCCAGCTCACGAGCCCACGAGACCGAGTTGCGGGCTCGACGGCTCGGCCCGGCCCCGCTTCGGGATGCGGCCGGCAAGATACGCGTCGCGGCCGGCCTGGACGGCGTTGCGCATGGCACGAGCCATCCGCACGGGATCGTCGGCTTTGGCGACCGCGGTGTTGAGGAGGCAGCCGGCGGCGCCGAGCTCCATGGCGATGACCGCGTCGGAGGCGGTGCCAATGCCGGCATCGACGATCACCGGCACCGGCGAGCGCCGACAGATCAGCTCCAGGTTGGCCGGGTTGGCCACACCCATGCCGGAGCCGATCAGCGAGCCCATGGGCATCACGGCGGCGCAGCCGAGATCGGTGAGACGCTGGCAGACCACCGGATCGTCGTTGCAATAGGGCAGCACGGTGAAGCCGTCGTCGACGAGGTGGCGGCAGGCCTCCAGCAGCTCGGCCACGTCGGGATACAGCGTTTCGCGATCGCCGATGACCTCGACCTTGATCCAGTTCGTGTCGAGGGCCTCGCGGGCGAGTTCGGCGGTCATGATCGCGTCGCGCGCCGTCTCGCAGCCGGCGGTGTTGGGCAGGAAGCGGTGCCCCTTGAGCCGGCGCAGCGTATCCGAGCCGTGCCCCTGGAGCGAAACCCGCCGGATCGAGGCCGTGACCACCTCGGCGCCGGAGGCCGCCACCGCATCGAACAGAATGCTCTGGGTGGGGTAGCCGGCGGTACCGATGAAAAGACGCGAGCCCAGGCTCACACCGCCGATCACCAGCGAGTCAGTGTCGTTCGCGATCTCGGTCATTCCCACCTTCCTGTCATGATGTCTCCCCTTTCGATCATCCGCCCTGCATCGCGCGGACGATCTCGACGCGGTCGCCGTCGCTGAGGGCGGTGAGCGCCCAGTCCCGGCGGCGAACCACGGACCCGTTGAGCGCGATGGCGATGCCCTGAGGGCTCTCGATGCCGGTCTCCTCGGCCTCCTCCCGGAACAGGGCGTCGAGGTCGGCAGCCGTGCTCTCGCGGGCCTCTCCGTTGACCGTGAGCTTCATGCGAACACCCTCTGCGGTGCCGACGCGAAGCGGGCTCGACCAAAATCCCGGGCGTAATCCGGCAGCGTTCCCTCGGCGACCAGGGCCGCGACCGCATCGGCGGTGGCGGGGGCCAGCAGGTAGCCATTGCGGTGATGACCGGTGGCGACGACGAGGCCGGGCGCCAGGGCATCGATGATCGGCGCATCGTCGTCCGAGGTCGGCCGGAAGCCGCTCCAGATCGCCTCCACTGCCATCTCCTCGATGCCGGGCAGGACGCGGCGGGCGCCCTCCAGCAGGGCGTAGAGGCCGCCGGCCGTGACGCCGGGGACGAAGCCGCAATCCTCCACCGTCGCGCCGACGATGAGATGGCCGTCGCTCTTCGGCGCCATGTGAACCTGCTCGGTCCAGACCATGTGGGCGAGGGTGCCGGTGCGGGCGGTGGTCCGCAAGGCGAGGGACTGGCCGCGCAGGGGCCGGACCGGCAGGGCGAGATGATCGGGCAGGAGTCCCGTCTCCCCACTCCAGGCGCCGGAGGCGAGCACGACGGTGTCGGCCCGGCTGATGCCCTGGGCCGTACGGACGCCAGTGACCCGGTCGGCACTCCAATCCAGCGCCTCGACCGCGCAGCCCTCCACGATGGCGACTCCTGCGGCGAGGCAGGCCCGCACGAGGGCGGCCATTACCCGGCTCGGATCGACCTGATGGTCGTGCGGGCAGTACAGGCCGGCGGTGACGGCGGGGCGCAGGCGCGGCTCGCGGGCCCGGGCCTCGGGACCGGTCAGCCAGCGAGCGTCGAGGCCGGAGCGCTTCTGCAGATCGTGCCGGAAGCGCAGGCGCTCGACCTCGTCGCGGCCGATGGCCAGCACCAGGGTGCCCTCCTCTCGGTAGTCGATGTCGAGGCCGGCCGCGGCCTGAAGGGCATCGCGGAAACCCGGCCAGCGCGACAGGCTCTCCAGGGCCAGGGGCAGCAGCGGGTCGGAGCCGGGCTCGTGCTCGGCAGCGGGAGCCAGCATACCGGTGGCGGCGAGGCTCGCCCCGGCGCCGACGGTGTCGCGCTCCACCACGGTCACCGATCGCCCGGCCTGCGTCAGGCGCCAAGCGATCGACAGCCCGATCAGGCCGGCGCCGACGACGACCACGTCACTGCGTGCCGGGGCAACGGCGGCCGGCGGCGCAACGCCATGCGTCCGTCGCAGGTTGAGGAAGGCGTTCGGGGTCACGTCCAACACAATCTCCGCAACAGGCGTCGAGATTGGTGGGGCTGCAGCTTCGCGTCGTGAAGCGTGCCGGGCTCGAGGAGAAACCCGCGGTCCAATCCCTACGCCGGTATGAACCGGGTCAGGTTCGAAGGATTTCCGCGCCGCCATCCGCGAGCGGACGGCCATCGGTTTCTCAGCCCCTTGCCGGGGATCTCCCTGGAACACCCCTGATGTGGGCCGTCCGCGCATCGGGGTCAATCCCCGAGCGGGTCTCAGGCAGCGGGCGGGCGCGCCGGCCGATAGACACCCATGGGTTCGGCGAACCCATCGAGCGCATGTTCGCCGAGAGGCTCCGGCATGTCCCAGAGGAAGTCGACGAAGGGCTTCGTCATCAGGATCGGTTCGCCCAGCGTCCGGTTCAGCCGGGCGACGCGGCTCGCCAGGTTCACGTCGCGTCCAATCACAGTGAAGTCCAGTCGGGCGCCGGAGCCGACATTGCCGTAGGCAGCCTCGCCGTGATGTAGGGCGATGCCGGCGGCCACAGGATTGGCGAAGCGGCCGAGCGCATTAGCCTCCGCGAGGGCCGCCATGGCGCTCTGCGAGGCGGTGAGCGCCCCCTTGGCGGCACCGCCCAAATCGTCTCCGGGCTCACGAAAAATCGCCAGCAGGCCGTCGCCGAGATATTTCAGGACCTCGCCGCCCTCGCGCTCGATGGCCGGCACCAGGCAGTCGAAGAAGATGTTCAGGAGGTCGACAGCCTCTTCCGGCGTCATGTCGGCGGAGATGCGCGTGTAATCGCGCATGTCGGCAAACAGGATCGCCGAGCGGATGCGCTGGACGTGACCGCGACGGATGGAGCCGCCGAGGATCGCCTTGTGCGGCTCGTCGCCGACATAGATCCGCAGGACGTGATCCAGCTGCTTGTTGACGCTGCGCATCTCCATGACCGCCGCCAGTGTCGGCATGACGAAGCGGAGAATCGCCACGTCCTCGTCGCGGAACCCCGCTTCGGATCGGGTGGCGAAGGAGATGCCGTTGCGCGTGCCGTTGGTGAAGAACAGCGGCGCGACGATGTAGTGCCGGTAGCCCTCGGCCTTCAGGTCCGGAATGACAGCGAAGGCCTCATCCGGGGTCTCGGCGAGATCGAGGATCAGCCACGCGCCGGTTTCGTGAACACGGAAGAACGGGCTTGCCCGATAGGCCTTGTCCGACGCTTCCCCATGCGGGAACAGACGGACCGTGGAGCCCGTCTCGCGGGTCCAGAACCGCCCGACGCCGGAATACTCGGAATGCAGGGCGTCGATGGCCGTGGTGGCGCGGTCCACCGGCACATCCAGCGCGATCAGGCGTTCGGCGAGGCCGGAGAGCAGGTCTTCCGCTTTCGGCATGCGGGCCCCCTCGCTCAGCAGCCAGTCGCGCAGGGCCACGCATTGCTGGAGGGCGCCGAAGGGGACGTCGGCCGCCTCCGAGCCATCGGCTTCGGCGGTGGGGGAAGGCTGGGGCGGGCCTTGATCGAGCATATGGCCAAGGTGGGTTGGAAGATGGCTTCCGGCAACGGCCACCGCTCTGGTTTCGTGCGTATCGTGCCGGCGTCACCGCTTCAACAGTGCAGACTGGGCCGGACGCCGGAGCCGACGCCGTTCGGCGCGCTTCATGCGCATCGATGGCCGGGAAGTCGAAACGAAAGAGCCGACCCCGAGAGGAGCCGGCTCATTCGCAGGGGTCGTTGGCCGGGGCGAGCCGGCGCAAACGAAGATGTCAGTTGTCGAGGAAGCTGCGCAGCTTGCGCGAGCGGCTCGGGTGCTTGAGCTTGCGCAGAGCCTTCGCCTCGATCTGACGGATGCGCTCGCGGGTTACCGAGAACTGCTGGCCGACCTCCTCGAGGGTGTGGTCGGTGTTCATGCCGATGCCGAAACGCATGCGCAGCACCCGCTCCTCGCGGGGCGTGAGCGAGGCGAGCACGCGCGTCGTGGTCTCCCGCAAGTTGGATTGGATCGCCGCGTCGATGGGCAGGACGACGTTCTTGTCCTCGATGAAGTCGCCGAGGTGGCTGTCCTCCTCGTCGCCGATCGGAGTCTCGAGCGAGATCGGCTCCTTGGCGATCTTGAGAACCTTGCGCACCTTCTCCAGCGGCATGGCCAGCTTTTCAGCCAGTTCCTCCGGGGTCGGCTCGCGACCGATCTCGTGCAGCATCTGGCGCGAGGTCCGGACGATCTTATTGATCGTCTCGATCATGTGCACCGGGATGCGGATGGTGCGGGCCTGATCGGCGATCGAGCGGGTGATCGCCTGCCTGATCCACCAGGTGGCGTAAGTCGAGAACTTGTAGCCACGCCGGTACTCGAACTTGTCGACGGCCTTCATCAGGCCGATGTTGCCCTCCTGGATCAGATCCAGGAACTGCAGGCCGCGATTGGTGTACTTCTTGGCGATGGAGATCACCAGGCGCAGGTTGGCCTCGATCATCTCCTTCTTGGCCTGGCGGGCTTCGCGTTCGCCCTTCTGGACCATGTTAACGATCTTGCGATACTCGCCGATCTCGAGGCCCGTCTCCGACGCGAGGGTCAGGATCTGCTCGCGCAGCCGGGCGACCTCGCTCGATCCCTTTTCGACGAGGTTCTTCCAGCCACGGCCGCCGAGGCTGCCGACGCGCTCCATCCAGTTCGGGTCGAGCTCCCAGCCCTGGTAGTGGCGCAGGAACTCGTCGCGGGCGACGCCGTGGCTCTCGGCGTAGCGCATCAGGCGGCCCTCATGGGAGATGAGACGCTTGTTGATGTCGTAGAGCTGCTCGACCAGGGCCTCGATGCGGTTGGCATTGAGGGAGAGCGACTTCACGTCGGTGACGACGGCGTCCTTGAGCTCCTCCTGCTTGCGCTCCTGCGCATCGGTGCGGGTGCCGCCCGAGGCCTTGAGCTCGGCGTGCTCGATCTGCAGCTTGCGCAGCTTGCGATAATTGTTCGCTATGTTGTCGAACGTCTCGAGGACGCGCGGCTTGATCTCCGTCTCCATGGCCGCCAGGGAGACGTTGTTCTCCATGTCATCCTCGTCGTCGCCCTCGGGCGGCGTCGGCGCGTCGCCCTCGGCGTCCTCGCTCTCCTCCGTGCCGTCGGCGATCTGCATCGCGTTCTTGGCGTCGGGGCCCGCATAGGTCGCTTCGAGGTCGATGATCTCGCGCAGGAGCACCCGGCCGTCGACGAGTTCGTCGCGCCAGATGATGATGGCCTGGAAGGTCAGCGGGCTCTCGCAGAGCCCGGCGATCATCGCCTCACGACCGGCCTCGATGCGCTTGGCGATGGCGATCTCGCCCTCGCGGGACAGGAGCTCCACGGAGCCCATCTCGCGCAAGTACATGCGCACAGGATCGTCCGTGCGGTCGGTGGGCTCCTTGGTCGTCTCGGCGCGCAGGGCGACGGGCTTGGTGGGGGCGATCTCAGCGACCTCGGTCCCCTCCGCCCCGTCCTCGTCGTCGGCCTCGCCGTTGCCCTTGGCCTCCGTCGTCTCCTCGGTCTCCTCCGCCTCGACGACGTTGATGCCCATCTCCGAGAGCTGCGACAGCACGTCCTCGATCTGGTCGGGGTCGGACTGACCGTCGGGCAGAACCTCGTTGATCTCCTCGTAGGTGATGTAGCCGCGCTTCTTGGCGAGCTTCACCATCCGCTTGACGGAGGCATCCGTCAGATCGAGGAGCGGCCCGTCGGTCTGTTGCTCCGGAGCAGCATCCGTCTCGTCCCGTTCCGTTGCCTTCGTCGCCATGGTCCGCCTATGGTTGTCGTGTCAGCATCGCGCGGGAGCATGTCGCTCACTCCGCGTCGTCGACGCTGAAATGCATGTGATGTGCGGTCCGCCGAAGTGACAGCCGCGTCGAAGTCAGATCCCGGTATGCAAGCGAGACGCTTGACCGATTGTTAACCATGAGCCGCCAATGGCGGCCGAATTCGTTCGCGGTGCGCGTCTCAGGGTGTCGACGCCTCATCCGGCACCACCTCGTCCGCCTCCGCACCAGCGATGACGGCCATACGGGCCTTTACGTCGCACAGCCAAGCGAAGTTCGCCTCCGTCTCGTCCTCGACCAGGGCCCGCTCAGCCAAGCGGAGTTCGCTATTTAGCGCTCCAGACTTGCGGTGCAAGATCACGGCCTGACGCAATGCGTCTTCGAGACGCACAGGATCGGCATGCGCGTCAAGGGTCCATCGATCGCCCGGGCGCACATGACTGGCGAGCCGGGAGGCGGCTTCCGTGAGCCCCGCCCGCTTCAATCGGCTCTCCAGAACCTCGACGCCGGGCTGATCCGCGTCGGCGTGGCTGTCGAGCAGGAGGGAGCGCAACGCCTGCGCATCCGGGTCGCCCAGTTCGAGCTCGGCGAGATCCTCCGCCTCGATCCCGAGCAGTTCGGGGTGGACGAGGAGGCTGGAGACGATCATCGCCTCGCGGTCGCGAAACGCCACCGGGCCGGAGGCGCTGGTCTCGCCGGCATAGAGCGGATTGAACTTGGTGGTGATTCGCGGCGAGGGTGGCGGATCGCCCGGACGGGGCTGGCGCTGGAAGGCGGGTCGCGCGGAGGCCGCCCGCGGCTCCCAGGGGCCGCGGCGCCCGGAGGCGGCCTGCGGAGAGAGCGCGCGCAGGCGGCCCTCGATCTCGTCCCGGTAGAATCCCCGCACGGTCTCGTCGCGGATGGAGGCGACCATCTCGCGCAGCGATTTGGCGAGACCGGCTCGCCGCTCGGGCGTATCGAGCGGCGCCCCGTCGGTGGCGCGCGACCACAGCACTTCGACGAGGGGCCGGGCCGCGTCGAGCACCCGGTCGATGGCCGATTTTCCCTCGGCGCGCAGGAGGTCGTCGGGGTCCTGGCCCTCGGGCAGCATGGCGAAGCGCAGGGACTTGCCCGGCGTCAGGCCGGGCAGCGCCACATCGAGGGCCTTGAAGGCCGCACGCTGGCCGGCGCCATCGCCGTCGAAGCATAGGATCGGTTCGTCGGCGTTGCGCCAGAGAAGGCCGATCTGCTCCTCGGTGAGCGCCGTGCCAAGGCCCGCCACCGCGTTGGGATGGCCCGCCAGGGTCATGGCGATGACGTCGACGTAGCCCTCGACGGCGATGATGACGCCGCGATCGTGCGCAGGCTTGCGGGCCTGGTGCAGATTGTAGAGGAGCTGCCCCTTGTGGAAGAGCGGCGTCTCCGGCGAGTTCATGTACTTCGCCTTGGCGTCCTTCTGCATCGCCCGGCCGCCGAAGGCGATGACGCGCCCGCGCGAATCGGCGATCGGAAACATCACCCGGTCGCGAAATTTGTCATAGGGAACGCGGATGTCCTCGCCGGCCACGAGCAAACCGAGCTCGACCATCAGATCGCGGTCGACATCCTTGGCGGCGAGGTGGTCGCGCAGAGCGTAGCGGTCACCGGGCGCGTAGCCGAGACGGAAGCGGCTCCGGGTCTCCGGGCCGAGCTGGCGCCGGTCGAGATAGGCGCGTGCCTCCGCACCGGCGCGGCCGCGCAGCTGCTCCTCGAAGAACGCGGCGGCCATCTCCATGACGTCGAAGGCCCCGGCGCGCTTGGTCTCCTGCTCGCGGGCATCGGCGCTCGGCGCCGGCAGGGTCACGCCGGCCTCCGCCGCCAAACGCTCCACCGCCTCCGGAAAGCTCAAGCCCTCCGTCTCCATCAGGAAGGTGAAGACGTCTCCGTGCTTGCCCGAGGAAAAGCAGTGATAAAACTGCTTCTGGTCGTTCACGTAGAACGAGGGCGACTTCTCGGCATTGAACGGCGACAGACCGCGCCACTCGCGGCCCGCTTTCTTCAGCCGGACGCGCCGCCCCACGATATCGGATGCGGGCAGGCGCGCACGGATCTCTTCAAGGATGTGGGGCGGGTAACGCACGGCAAGAACCGGACCTCTGCGGCCGCTCATCTTAGCGACCCGGGCTTAAAGAGTCCCCAACGCCGATGCGGGGCGCTGGGACGCCCTCAGGCCTTTGCGTTCAGCGCCTCTTTCACGAGGCCGCTCGCCTTGGCGAAGTCCATGCGGCCGGCATAGGCGCCCTTCAGGGCGGCGATGACCTTGCCCATGTCCTTGGGCCCGGCGGCGCCCACTTCGGCCACGGCCTTGTCGATGGCCGCCCGGGTCTCGGCCTCGTCCATCTGCTGCGGCAGGAAGCCGGCGATGATCGCGACCTCGTTGCGCTCGTTCTCGGCGAGCTCGGGCCGGCCACCCTGGTCGTAGACCGCGGCCGATTCGTTGCGCTGCTTGATCATCTTCTGCAGGAGCGCGAGGATTTCCTCCTCGGAGGCCGGCTCCTTGCCGAGGCCGCGCGCCTCGATGTCCTTGTCCTTGAGGGCGGCCTGGATCATCCGGACGGTGGCGAGCTTCGCCTTGTCGCCGGCCTTCATGGCCTCCTTCATCTCGGTGGTGAGACGGGCGCGCAGCATGGTGTGACTCCTAGAAAATGCGGGACCCCGGAACGGCGGGATTCCGGACGGCGGATCGATGGCGTGGTCTGCGAATTGCTGCGCGAACCGGGGTTCTTGAGACGCGCCGACGCGAGGGCCACATTGACCCTAACGCGGCGCGCTCGCTATGAGCGCCGCACGACAAGCCGCCCGCATGCGCCGCTCACGGCGCCGGGATCGGCCGGACATAAGCGAGATCACGCCGATGCTGCAAGATGAAGGCGTCCACACGCCTGCCGTGCCCGCGCCCCCCGCTCCCTGGGCCGAGCCCCTGGCCACCGCGCTCCTGGTCCTGGCGGACGGGACCGTGCTGGAGGGATTCGGAATCGGCCAGACCGGACTCGCCGACGGCGAGGTCTGCTTCAACACCGCGATGACCGGTTACCAGGAAATCCTGACCGACCCGTCCTATGCTGGCCAGATCGTCACCTTCACCTTCCCGCATATCGGCAACACCGGTACCAACGACGAGGACTTGGAGAGCCTCGATGCGGCGCCGGCCTCCGGCGTGCGCGGCACCGTGATCGCGTCCGCCGTGACCAAGCCATCGAACTGGCGCTCGTCGAGCCACCTCGACGCTTGGCTCAAGGCCCGCGGCATCGTCGGCATCACCGGCGTCGACACCCGGGCGCTCACCGCCCTGATCCGCGACAACGGCATGCCGAACGCCGTCATCGCCAACGATCCGGAGGGCCGGTTCGACCGCGAGGCCCTGAAGGCCCGCGCCGCGGCTCTTGCGCCGATGGAAGGTCTCGACCTCGTGCCGCCGGTGACGAGCCGTGAGCGCTCGGAATGGTCGCAGACCATCTGGGACGTGAAGGCCGGCTACGGCGACCGCAAGCCCGGCACCGGCCTCAAGGTCGTGGCGATCGACTACGGCGTGAAGCGCAATATCCTGCGGCTTCTGGCCGAGGCCGGCTGCGACGTCACCGTGGTGCCCGCCACCACTACCGCCGACGAGATCATGGCGATGGAGCCCGATGGCGTGTTTCTCTCGAACGGCCCGGGCGATCCAGCCGCCACCGGCGAATACGCGGTCCCGGTGATCCGGGCACTGCTCGCCAAGAAGGTGCCGACCTTCGGCATCTGCCTCGGGCACCAGCTCATGGGGCTGGCGCTGGGCGGCCGCACCGTGAAGATGGCGCAGGGCCACCACGGGGCGAACCATCCGGTGAAGGACAAGACCACCGGAAAGGTCGAGATCGTCTCGATGAATCATGGCTTCGCGGTCGATCCGGCGAGCCTGCCCGAGACGGCGCTGGAGACCCACGTCTCCCTGTTCGACGGCTCCAATTGCGGCCTAACCCTCACCGACCGGCCGGCCTTCTCGGTTCAGCACCACCCGGAGGCCTCGCCCGGCCCACGGGACAGCCACTACCTGTTCGGGCGCTTCGTCGCCCTGATGAAGGCCGGCAAGCCCGAGACCCTGGTCACCACCGCCGACTGATTCGTATGGCCGGACGGAGGCGATGCCCCTTCCGGCCACCGCGGCGGCGGCAGGCCAGCCCTGCACGCAGGCGATACCAACCGCGAAAAGGTTCCCGCCGCGTCACAAAAAATCCGGCATTCCGGGGCATCCCGGCATCGTTAACGGCCCGCTAAGGACGGCGTTCGAAGATCGTCGCCGGGTCGGTTCCGACGCTTGCCGGGGATTTCCACATGACGTTCGACGACGCGCGCGACGACTTCTCGCGCCTGCATCGCCTCTTCACGTTCCATCTCGGCGTGGCCGTCAGCCTCGCGTGGATGACCGCCCTCTACTCGGCCTGCTATGCGCCGTGGGTCCGCAACATCCGCGCCTTGATCGACCCGGCCGCGAGCCTCGACCGCGTCGAGAGCACCTGGTCCTTCCTGTTCGCGCTACCGGTGGTGATGACGCTGGCCTGGATTGGCCTGTATTTCGGCCGCGAGATGCTCCGCCGGAGCCAGACCCTCTCCAATGCGGCACTCGAATTCGCCGCCGCCGCCGTGGTCGCCTTCGGGGTGTTCTACCTGTCCATCGACCGCGCCGTCTCGGCTCTCTACCTGGGCTTCTGAGACGCTTCAGCGCTTCACCTTCGGCCCGCGCCCTTCCAATGGCGGCGGGCTGCGTGTAAGTGCCAGGATCAACGACAATCAACGCCGCTAGCGCCCCCAGGCCCGTGCCGCTTCTCCGGCACCGCGCATGGCCGGGCGCGCGTGCCTGCAGCCAAGGCGCCCGATGCCGAAACGCACCGACATTTCCTCGATCCTGATCATCGGTGCGGGGCCGATCGTCATCGGTCAGGCCTGCGAGTTCGATTATTCCGGGACCCAGGCCTGCAAGGCCCTCCGCGAGGAGGGCTACCGGATCGTGCTGGTGAATTCGAACCCGGCCACGATCATGACCGACCCGGACATGGCGGACGCGACCTACGTCGAGCCGATCACGCCCGAGATTGTCGCCAAGATCATCGAGAAAGAACGCCACGCCATTCCGGGCGGCTTCGCCCTGCTCCCGACCATGGGCGGCCAGACGGCGCTGAATTGCGCCCTGTCCCTCAAGAAGATGGGCGTTCTGGAGAAGTTCGACGTCCAGATGATCGGCGCCACCACCGAGGCGATCGACAAGGCGGAGGACCGCCACCTCTTCCGCGACGCGATGACCAAGATCGGCCTGGAGACGCCGAAATCGGCCCTGGCCAACGCTTCGGCGGCCAAGAAGGCCGACCGCGAGAAGTACCTGGCCGAGGTCGCCCGCATCGAGGCGGCGAACGAGGGCGAGGCCCGCGCCGCCGCCCTCGCCGCCTTCGAGAAGACCTGGCACCGGGGCGAGTCCGAGCGGCGCAAGCGCTACGGCGAGCACGCCATCGGGCAGGCGCTGATCGCGCTGGCCGAAGTCGGCCTGCCGGCGATCATCCGCCCCTCCTTCACCATGGGCGGCACCGGCGGCGGCATCGCCTACAACCGCGAGGAATTCCTGGACATCGTCGAGCGCGGCATCGACGCCTCGCCGACGAACGAGGTCCTGATCGAGGAGAGCGTCCTCGGCTGGAAGGAATACGAGATGGAAGTCGTTCGCGATAAGAACGACAACTGCATCATCGTCTGCTCGATCGAGAACATCGACCCGATGGGCGTCCATACCGGCGATTCCATCACCGTCGCGCCGGCCCTCACGCTCACGGACAAGGAATACCAGGTGATGCGCGACGCATCCCTGGCGGTCCTGCGCGAGATCGGCGTCGAGACCGGCGGCTCGAACGTCCAGTTCGCGATCGACCCCGCCACCGGCCGGATGATCGTCATCGAGATGAATCCGCGCGTCTCGCGCTCCTCCGCCCTGGCCTCGAAGGCCACCGGCTTCCCGATCGCCAAGGTCGCGGCCAAGCTCGCCGTCGGCTATACCCTCGACGAGATCGCCAACGACATCACCGGCGGCGCGACACCGGCCTCGTTCGAGCCGTCGATCGACTACGTCGTCACGAAGATTCCCCGCTTCGCCTTCGAGAAGTTCCCCGGCGCCGAGCCGACGCTGACCACCGCCATGAAGTCGGTGGGCGAGGCCATGGCGATCGGCCGCTGCTTCGCGGAATCGCTCCAGAAGGCCCTGCGTTCCCTCGAGACCGGCCTCACCGGTCTCGACGAAATCGAGATCGAGGGACTCGGCAAGGGCGACGACCACAACGCCATCAAGGCCGCCCTGGGAACCCCGACGCCCGATCGCCTCCTGAAGGTCGGCCAAGCCCTGCGCCTCGGCGTCAGCCACGAGGAGGTCCATGCCTCCTGCAAAATTGATCCGTGGTTCTTGGAGCAACTCCAGGCGATCATCGACCTGGAGAACCGGGTCAAGGCGCACGGCATCCCGAACACCCCCGGGGCGCTGCGCCAGCTCAAGGCCGCCGGCTTCTCCGATGCCCGCCTGGCCGTACTCGCCAGGACCGACGAGGACAGCGTGCGGGCGGCGCGCCGGGCCCTGGGCGTGCGCCCGGTGTTCAAGCGCATCGACACCTGCGCGGCCGAGTTCCAGGCGCCCACCGCCTACATGTACTCGACCTACGTGGCGCCCTTCGCGGGCGCGGTGGTGGACGAGGCACGTCCGACAGACGCCAAGAAGGTGATCATCCTCGGCGGCGGCCCGAACCGGATCGGACAGGGCATCGAGTTCGACTACTGCTGCTGCCACGCCTGCTTCGCGCTCTCGGAAGCCGGCTACGAGACCATCATGGTCAACTGCAACCCGGAGACGGTTTCGACCGATTACGACACCTCCGACCGGCTCTACTTCGAGCCCCTGACCCAGGAGGACGTGCTCGAGATCATCGAGACCGAGCGCCAGGCCGGGACGCTCCACGGCGTCATCGTGCAGTTCGGCGGGCAGACCCCGCTGAAGCTGGCCCGCGCCCTGGAAGCCGCCGGCGTGCCGATCCTCGGCACCTCGCCGGATGCCATCGACCTCGCCGAGGACCGCGACCAGTTCAAGCGCCTCCTCGACAAGCTCGGCATGAAGCAGCCCAAGAACGGCATCGCCTACTCAGTGGAGCAGAGCCGGCTCGTCGCCTCGGATCTCGGCCTGCCCTTCGTGGTGCGTCCGAGCTACGTCCTGGGCGGCCGTGCCATGGCGATCATCCGCGACGAGGCGCAGTTCGCGGACTATCTCCTCGACACCCTGCCGAGCCTGATCCCGTCGGACGTCAAGGCGCGCTACCCCAACGACAAGACGGGGCAGATCAACACGGTGCTGGGCAAGAACCCGCTTCTATTCGACCGCTACCTGTCGGACGCCACCGAGATCGACGTCGACGCCATCTGCGACGGCAAGGACGTCTTCATCGCCGGCATCATGGAGCACATCGAGGAGGCGGGCATCCACTCGGGCGATTCCGCCTGCTCGCTGCCCTCCCGCTCGCTCTCGCCGGAGATCATCGCCGAGCTGGAGCGGCAGACCCGGGCCATGGCCCTGGCGCTGAAGGTCGGCGGCCTGATGAACGTCCAGTACGCCATCAAGGACGGCACGATCTACGTGCTCGAAGTGAACCCCCGCGCCTCGCGGACGGTGCCCTTCGTCGCCAAGGTGATCGGCGATCCGATCGCCAAGATCGCCGCCCGCGTGATGGCCGGCGAGTCGTTGGCGAGCTTCGACCTGAAGGCGAAGGTCCTCAATCACATCGCCGTCAAGGAAGCGGTGTTCCCGTTCGCCCGCTTCCCCGGCGTCGATGTGCTGCTCGGGCCGGAGATGCGCTCCACGGGCGAGGTCATCGGTCTCGATTCGAGCTTCGGCGTCGCCTTCGCCAAGAGCCAGCTCGGTTCGGGCACCCTGGTGCCCAAGGGCGGCGCGGTCTTCGTCTCGGTCCGCGACGCCGACAAGGAGCGCATCCTGCCGGCGATTCGGCTTTTGTCTGAGTTGGGCTTCTCGATCATCGCCACCGGCGGCACGCAGCGCTACCTGGCCGATCAGGGCGTGCCGACCGAGCGCGTGAACAAGGTCCTGGAGGGCCGGCCGCACGTCGTCGACTCGATCAAGAACGGCGACATCCAGCTCGTCTTCAACACCACCGAGGGGGCGGGCGCCCTGTCGGACTCGCGGTCCCTCCGGCGCGCGGCCCTCTTGCATAAAGTGCCGTACTACACCACTCTTGCAGGAGCGATGGCTGCGGCCGAGGGCATCAAGGCCTATCTCGGAGGCGATCTCAAGGTCCGCGCCTTGCAGGAATACTTCGCGGCCTGAAGTCTCGCGCGGCTTCCGTGTTGAACGGAAGCCGTGTTGTTGGCGGTTCAGGAGTAACTTACTCTGGCCCGGAAGGAGCGGCGTGCTCCTGGCCGGGCTTATTCATTGTGGCGCGAGACGATGACGATAGACAAGGTTCCGATGACGGTGCGCGGTTACGCAGCGCTGGAGGAGGAGTTGAAGCACCGCCAGCAGGTGGAGCGCCAGCGGATCATCCAGGCCATCGCCGAGGCCCGCGCCCTGGGCGACCTGTCGGAGAATGCCGAGTACCATGCCGCCAAGGAGGCGCAGTCCCACAATGAGGGCCGCGTCCTGGAGCTCGAAAGCATGATCTCGCGCGCCGAGGTGATCGACGTGTCGAAGCTTTCCGGGACGAAGATCAAGTTCGGGGCCACGGTGAAGCTCCTCGACGAGGACACCGAGGAAGAGAAGACTTATCAGCTCGTCGGCGAGCCCGAGGCGGACGTGCGCTCCGGCCTGGTCTCCATCACCTCCCCGATCGCCCGCGCGCTGATCGGCAAGGGCGTCGGCGACACCGTCGAAGTGACGACGCCGGGCGGCGGAAAGTCCTACGAGGTCGTCGCCGTCCAGTACGGCGGCTGAGCCGCCCATGCGGTTGGGCCCCTTCCGGGCAGCGGCTCCGCTGCTCGGTCTCGTCGCACTGCTCGGATCGGCCTGGGCCGAGGACCTGCCGAGCCTAGGCGGCGAGCGCCTGGCCGGCGTCGACGTCGATGTCCGACCACTGCTTGCCCTCGGCGGCGGCGTTCCGGCCCTGGCGCTGCGTGAGGATCTGCTTTCCGCCCTGAAAGCTGAATTCGCCGACCGGCTCGGCGGCCGCGGGCCCTTGCTACTGGTGCGGATCACGGGCCTCTCGATCAATCCCTATGCCGGTGGCGACGGCGGACGTGGCCGCCTCGGCGGTGGCACGCAGAGCGATTATCTTGATGGCGAGGCCCTGCTCATCGGGCGTCGGGGCGAGATCCTCGCGCGTCATCCCCAGCTCTCCGCGGTCCCGTCGAGTTCGGGCGGGGCCTGGTACGACCCGGCTTCCGAGCGCCGCCGGGTGACCGCCATCGCCCAGCACTATGCGGGCTGGCTCCGGCGCGCCCTGCCCCAGGATTGAGTGGACGGCATGGCGGATGACGCCGCTCGAGGATTGACCTGGATCACCTGATGTCGGCAGCGTCCGCGATGCCCTCCACCACCGGCGCCGCTGCGCCGCTTCCCGACCTCGCTCAGGCCAGGACCTGGATCGTCACCGACGGCAAGGCGGGCGACGAGAACCAATGCGTCGGCCTCGCCGAAACCCTCGGCCTGCCGTTCGAGATCCGTCGGATCGCGCCCCGCCCCCCCTTCGGCTGGATGGCACCCTGGGGACCGACCGACCCGCGGGACCGGCCGGGCAACGCACGCGGCGCCTTGTCCGGGCCCCTCCCCGATCTGCTGATCGCGTCCGGGCGCCGGTCCGTCCCGTACCTCCGCGCCGTGCGCACGGCGTCCGAGGGCCGCACCTTCACGGCCTTCCTGAAGGATCCCCGCATCGGCCACGACGCGGCGAACTTCGTCTGGGTGCCCGATTACGACGACCTGCGCGGCCCCAACGTCTTCACCACCCTGACACCGCCGCACCAGGTCACACCGGAGCGCCTCGCCGAGGCCCGCGCGCACCCGGACCCGCGCCTGTCCACCCTGCCCTGGCCCCGCATCGCGGTGCTGATCGGCGGCGACAGCCGACATTTGAGCTATCGCCCGGCGGATATGCGCAGGCTCCTGCGCGACCTCGACAAGCTCACCGAGGGCGGCTGTTCCCTCATGGTCACCGTGTCCCGGCGCACGCCGCAGAACCTGCGGGACGCTCTGCGGACCATGGTGGCGACGAAAGGCGGTTTCTTCTGGGACGGTGGCAGCCCGAATCCCTATGTTTCGATGCTGGCGATCGCCGATTCGATCGTCGTCACCTCAGATTCGGCCAACATGGTCGGGGAGGCTGTAAGCACCGGGGCTCCCGTCCTCCTGTTCGACCTGCCCAAGACCTATATCCGCCACAGGCGACTCTTCGCGGGACTCGCGATGGCCGGGGCCCTGAAGCCCTTCGTCGGCCGCCTGGAGGAATTGCACTACCAGCCCCTGGATGCGACCCCCGTCATCGCAGGCGCGATGGCCAAGGCCTATGCCGAGCACCGGGCGCGATGGGCCTGAAGGAGACGAGAGCGATGGCGCACACCCATTCCAAACTCATCATCATCGGCTCCGGCCCCGCCGGCTACTCCGCCGCAATCTACGCCGCCCGTGCCATGGTGGAGCCGCTGATGATCTCGGGCTTCCAGCCCGGCGGCCAGCTCATGATCACCACCGATGTCGAGAACTATCCGGGCTTTGCCGAGGCGATCCAAGGTCCCTGGCTGATGGAGCAGATGCGCTCCCAAGCCGAGCATGTCGGGACCAAGATCGTGTCCGAGTACATCACCAAGGTGGATTTCCAGGTCCGGCCGTTCCGGCTGGAGGCCGATTCCGGCGAAACCTACTCGGCCGACGCAGTCATCATCGCCACGGGGGCCCAGGCCAAGTGGCTCGGCCTGCCGTCGGAGGCCAAATACCAGGGCTTCGGCGTCTCGGCCTGCGCCACTTGCGACGGCTTTTTCTTCCGGGGCAAGGAGGTCGTGGTGGTCGGCGGCGGCAACACCGCCGTGGAGGAGGCGCTCTACCTCGCCAACCTCGCCGCCAAGGTCATCGTGGTCCACCGCCGGGGCGAGTTCCGCGCCGAGCGCATCCTGCAGGAGCGCCTGTCCAAGCACCCCAACGTCGAAGTGGTGTGGCACCACGCGGTCGAGGAGATCTGCGGGAGCGAGAAGCCGCCGTCGGTGACCCATGTCCGCCTCAAGGACACCCGCACCGGCGAAATCACGGAGCGCCGAACGGATGGCGTGTTCATCGCCATCGGCCACCAGCCGGCGACCGCGATCTTCGAGGGTCAACTGGCCATGCGCGACGGCGGCTACATCGAGACGGCGCCGGGCACGACGCATACGGCGATCCCCGGGATCTATGCCGCGGGCGACGTCACCGACGACGTCTACCGTCAGGCGATCACCGCCGCCGGCATGGGCTGCATGGCTGCCCTGGACGCCGAGAAGTACCTGGCCGCCCTCGAAGTCGGCGAAACACCCCAGCAAGCCGCCGCAGAATAGGAAGATTCTGGCGGACGACGGCGCCATGCGTCTTGCGCGCGACGTCAAGACAATCGCAAGGTCGACCCACTAACCTAAGCGCTGACGGCATGAGCCGTCGGCGTCACCCGCATGACTCGAACCTATCCGTCCACGTCCCGCGTGGGCCGGAGGGTCCGGGTCGCTCGGGCCAGGCACGGATAGCCGACTCGCACGCCGCGAGACGGGAAGCTTGGTCAGCCGGCGTCGGGTTGCGTACGGGAGTGGACGCCTTGGACTGGGACAAGATCCGCATCTTCCTCAACGTGGCGGAAGCCGGCAGCTTCACGCGCGCGGGCGACGACATCGGCCTGAGCCAGTCGGCCGTCAGCCGTCAGATCAGCGCCCTCGAACGCGAGTTGAAGGCGCCGCTGTTCCACCGCCACGCCCGCGGCCTGATCCTGACCGAACAGGGCGACCTCTTGTTCCGCGCGGCGCGGGACATGAAGCTGCGCCTGGAGAACACCAAGGCGCGCCTCGTCGAAACGAGCGAGCGGCCGACCGGCGACCTCAAGGTCACCACCACCGTCGGCCTCGGCACGGCCTGGCTGGCCCAGCGTGTCGCCGAATTCCTCGACCTCTACCCGGACGTGCGCGTCGAACTCATCCTCACCAACGAGGAACTCGACCTGGCCATGCGCGAGGCCGACGTGGCGATCCGGATGCGGCGCCCGGCCCAGCCGGACCTGATCCAGCGGCGCCTGTTCACGGTCCACTACCACGCCTTCGCCTCGCAGGATTACGTGAAGCGCTTCGGCGAGCCGAAATCCATCGCCGACCTCGACAATCACCGCCTGGTCTCGTTCGGCGGCAACGAGCCGTCCTACCTGCTGGCGACGCACTGGCTCTCCACCGTCGGCCGCGAGGGACAGGAGCGCCGGACAATCCACTTTACGGTGAACAACATCACGGCCCTGCAGCAGGCCATCGACACCGGCGCCGGCATCGGCATCCTCCCGGACTACGCGGCGGAGGGTCAGGCGGGCCTGGTTCAGGTCATGCGCGAGACCGAGATGCCGCACATGGAAAGCTATCTCGTCTATGCAGAGGAGATGCGGTCCGTCGCCCGTGTCCAAGCGTTCCGCGACTTCCTCGTGGCCAAGGCCCAGCGCTGGACGTACTAGAAGCGACACGGGACGCCTGAGCGGACGGGGCAGCGACCTGCCCCGCCGCAGGGCCCGTCAGACGAACAGGCGCTCCTTCTCCAGCCCCTTGTAGAGGCCGGCCACCTGTTCGCCGTAGCCGTTGTAGATCAGGGTCGGCACGCGCTGGTCGGTGCCCAGGACCCGTTCCGTGGCCTGGCTCCAGCGGGGATGCGACACCGCCGGATTGACGTTGGCCCAGAAGCCGTACTCGGCCGATTGCAGCCCTTCCCAGAAGGTCTTCGGACGCTCGGCCACGAAAGAGATCTTGGTGATCGATTTCACCGACTTGAAGCCGTATTTCCACGGTACAACGAGGCGGATCGGCGCGCCGAACTGGTTGGCGAGCGGCTTACCGTAGACGCCCGTGGCGACGAAGGCGAGGTCGTTGCCCGCCTCTTCCAGGGTCAGCCCCTCGGTGTAGGGCCAGGGATACAGGAACGACTTCTGGCCCGGTGCCATCGACCGGTCGAGGAAGGTCTGCATCTGGATGTACTTCGCGCCTGAGGTGGGCTTCGCCAGCGCCACGAGCTTCGCGAGGGGGAATCCGGTCCAGGGCACCGACATGGACCAGGCCTCGACGCAGCGGTGCCGGTAAAGGCGCTCCTCCAGCGGCATCTTGCGGATGAGGTCGTCGATTCCGAGGGTCATCGGCTTCTCGACGAGGCCGTCGATGGCCACCGTCCAGGGCCGCGTCTTCAGGGCGTTGGCGGCCGGCAGGACCGACTTCGAGGTGCCGTATTCGTAGAAATTGTTGTAGTCGGCGCTGAACTTCTCCGGGGTCAGCGGGCGGTCGAGGGTATAGGCCTCATTGCGCTTAGCCGGATAGAGATCGGCGGTCGGGTCGGACGCCGCCCGGGCGCTCTCCGTCCCGATCAGCGAGGCGGCCGCCAGGCCCGCGGCCCCTCCAAGCAGGCGCCGGCGATCGAGGAACACGCTCTCCGGCGTCGCGAGATGTTCGGGCATCTCCCATGCGTGGGTGCGTCTGATGTTCATGTCGTTCCCTCCGTTCAGCGCGAATCGCGGCGCGCCGGCCTGTTGTCCTGACATTGGCCGGACGCGGCGAGCGCGCAAGCCGTCTCGATGTCACCCTTCGCCAGCAGGTGGCCGCGGGTTACGGGCGGAACGCGATCACGGAGGGGGCGGATCGTCGCGAAGGGCCCGACGCAGCACCTTGCCAACGTTAGTCTTGGGCAGGGCGTCGTGGAAGACGACCCGGCGGGGAACCTTGTAACCGGTGAGCTGCGAGCGGGCGAAGGTCCGCAGTGCGTCGGTAGTCATCGCGTCGTCCTTGCGCACCACATGCGCGACGACCATCTCGCCGGTCTCGTCGTTGACCGCGCCGACCACGGCGCATTCGAGCACGCCCGGATGGCTCGCGAGCACGTCCTCGATCTCGTTCGGGTAGACGTTGAAGCCCGAGACCAGGATCATGTCCTTCATCCGATCGACGATGCGGACCTGTCCATCGGGGTTCAACACCGCCACGTCGCCGGTGCGGAAGTAGCCATCGGCGGTGGTGGCGTGGGCCGTCTCGTCCGGGCGCTTCCAGTAGCCGGCCATGACCTGGGGACCGCGCACGCAGAGTTCGCCGGGCTCGCCGATATCCACCTCGCGGCCGTCGAGCCCTCGGATCGAGACGTCGGTCGAGGGCAAGGGATACCCGATGGTGCCGCTCCACGCGGAGAGATCCGGCGGGTTGACGCAGACCACCGGGGAGGTCTCGGACAGGCCGTAGCCCTCCACGATGGCGCGACCGGTGATCGCCTTCCACTTCTCGGCGACCGCCGCCTGCACCGCCATCCCGCCCGCGATGACGAAATCCAACTTCGAGAAGTCGACCTCGCGGATCTTCGGATGGTTGATGAGCAGATTGAACAGGGTGTTCACCCCTGAGAAGTGGGTGAAGGGCGTCCCCTTGAGGGTCTTGATGAAGCCGTCGGCATCGCGCGGGTTGGCGATCAGCAGGCAACAGCCACCAACCTTCATGAAGAAGAAGAAGCAGCAGGTCAGGGCGAAGATATGATACAGTGGCAGCGCCGTGACCATGACGCGCGCTGCGCCGTCCTCGGCCGAGACGCGGAACCAGATCCGACTCTGCTCGACATTGGCCATGATGTTGCGATGAGTCAGCATCGCGGCCTTGGCGACCCCCGTGGTCCCGCCGGTATATTGCAGGAACGCCAAGTCGTCCGGCACGACGGGAACCCGGACCTTCGGCTTGCCGGTGCCCGCGCGGATCATCGCGTCGAAGCGGACCGCGAGTCCTTCGGGCAAGCGATAGGCCGGAACGGCTTTCTTCACATGGCGCGAGACCAGGGTGATCAGCCGCCCCTTCATGCCGAGGCCGTCGCCGGGACCGGCCAGGACCACGCGGTCGAGGGCGAGGTCCGGCAGGGCCTGCACCACGGTATGGGCGAAATTCTCCAGGACGAAGAGGATGCGCGCGCCCGAATCGTTCAGCTGCGCCGTCAACTCGCGCGGCGTGTAGAGGGGATTGACGTTGACGACGATACAGCCGGCGAGGAGCACGCCGAAGATCGTCGCCGGATAGGCGGCGACGTTCGGCATCATGATGGCGACGCGATCCCCCTTGGTCAGGCCCTGCGCCGCCAGCCACGCGGCGACGGCCTCCGCCGACGCCCCGAGGGCCGCGTAGGAGATGCGGGCTCCGAAGCTCTCCAGCGCGGGCCGCGCGGCCGAGCGCGCCGTGCACTCCTCGAACAGGTCGACCAGCGTTCCGAGGCCGTCGACATCGAGCTCAGCGGGAATGCCCGGCGGATACGCGGACAGCCACGGGCGCACAGCGCTCCGGGTTTCGGCCATGTCGATCCTCCCTGCGATGCGACCCGGCGGCTTCCTGCCTCCTTAGTTCACACCTAAACTATCCTCAGGCATTCCGGCGGCGGGATCAAGCGTCGGCGCGGGACAGGCGCAAACGATCCTGCCGCGTCGTCAGCCCGTTGCAACTCAGGTGCGGCAGAAACGCGATGCAGGCCAGGGTACCGGCTAACAGGGCATCCCCGATCGTCATCGATCGGCGCGGCCAGATGCCGAACCCCGCCGCGTGGGCGAAGCCCAGCATGGCCAGGGCGAACCAGAGGGCGAGGTACCGGAGCAGGACGTCGACCGCGGCCCGCATCCAGCGCCGGGGCTGGGATCGACCCGCAGGACCGTTGCCGATCAGCAGGGCGCCGACCCCCAGGACGCTTCCGAACACCGTCGCGGCGAGGGCTGATCCGAGGGCGTAGGCCGCCGGCATCGGCTGCTGCGTGATGAAGGCGGTGCCGCCGCTGGCGAAGGCGAGGCGCAGGGCCACGCCGCCGAAGGTGGGATAGAGGCAGGCTGCCAGGAACAGGGCCACGGCCAGCGCCCCGCCGATGAGGCGGCGGGGCCAGCCGGCCGATCCCGGCCGCAGGATCCGCAGGCCGAGGCAGGCGAGCCCGTAGACGATGGCCACCGCGAAGAGTGGGTAGCGATCGAGGAAGAAGCCGTAGAAGCGGGCGTCGAGCTCGGGCGGCATGGCCACCCGCTGGTCGAACCCCGTGGCGAAAGTAAGCGCGATCGCCAGGAGCGCTGCCGCTAGCGGAGTCACGGCCGGCAGCACGCGGTTCAGGCCTCGTAGTTGTCGCGCACCAAACGGTCGAGCAGGCGCACGCCCCAGCCCGCCCCCCAGCTCCTGTTGATCTCGCTCGCCGACGAGGACATCGCCACGCCGGCGATGTCGAGATGCGCCCAGGGCACGTCGTTGACGTAGCGCTTCAGGAAGGACGCCGCGGTCGCCGCGCCACCATGGCGGCCGCCGGAGTTCTTCATGTCGGCGAACTTCGAGTCGATCGCCTTGTCGTAAGCCGGAATCAGGGGCATCCGCCACACGGCCTCGCCCGTCGCCTCGCCGGCGGCCGTGATCTTGGCCGAGAGCGCGTCGTCGTTGGAGAACATCCCGGCAATGTCCTGGCCGAGGGCGACGATGATCGCCCCCGTCAGGGTCGCGAGGTCGATCATGAACTTCGGCTTGTAGGCGCTCTGGATGTGCCAGAGCACGTCGGCGAGGACGAGGCGGCCCTCGGCGTCGGTGTTGATGATCTCGATGGTCTGGCCCGACATCGAGGTGATGATGTCGCTCGGGCGCATGGCGTTGCCATCCGGCATGTTCTCAACGATGCCGATGGCGCCGACGACGTTCACCTTCGCCTTCCGACTGGCGAGCGCGTGCATCGTGCCGACGACGCAGGCGGCTCCGCCCATGTCACCCTTCATGTCCTCCATGCCGCCGGCAGACTTGATCGAGACGCCGCCGGAATCGAAACAGACGCCCTTGCCGATGAAGGCCAGGGGCGCCTCGGCCGGGTCGGCGGCGCCGTTCCAGCGCATCACCACGACGCGGGCCTCCTTCGTCGAGCCCTGCGCCACGGCGAGGAGGGCGCGCATGCCGAGCGCCTCCAGCTTGCCAGGGCCGAGAACCTCGACCTCGACGCCGAGCTGCGTCAGTGCCTCGGCCCGGCGGGCGAACTCCTCCGGATAGAGGACGTTCGGCGGCTCGTTGATCAGCTCGCGCGCCAGGATGACGCCGTCGGAGACCGCCTCCGAGACCTTCGCGGCCGCCTCGGCGGCGGCGCCATCGGCCACCATCAGGGTCAGCGCGGTGGCCCTGGCATCCTCGCCCTCGGGCTTCTTCTTGGTCTTGTAACGGTCGAAGCTGTAGTGGCGCAGGCGGGCCCCGAGGGCGAAATCGGCAGCGTTCTCGGCCGTGACATCGAGACCGGCGAGAATCAGGGCGGCCTGGGCGTTCCGGCCCGAGACCTTGCTGGCGGTGAAGCCACCGAGCGCAGGCCAGTCGATCTTGGCGCGGTCCTTCTCCGAGCCGAGGCCGATCACCACCAGGCGGTCGGCGTCGAGGCCGGCGGGTGCGGGCAGTGCCAGGGCCGACAGGGACTTGCCCTTGAAGCGCTCGCTGGCGGCGGCACGGGCGACGAGATCGGCCACGCCGCCGCCGATCGCCTGGGCCACGGCCGGAGCCAGGGCGAGATCGTCGCCGACGAAGAGGACGACCTCGCCCCGGCCCACCGGGCCGAGGGGCCCGAACGCGATCGTAATTCCGTCCGCCATGACGCTAGCTTTCCGAGGATTGGGCTCGAACGAACCGTGCGTTCGAAGTGGTGCGTGCAGGATGTGCGGAGCGGCACGGCATCGGACGTGCCACTCCCGGCGCTTCTGTGTACCTGTTGAGGCACAGAACGCAACGCGACCGGACGGCCGTGAAAGCGCCCGAATCGGCGCGCCCGGATCGGAGTCGACGGCCGGGGGGCGGGACGGATACAAACGGGTGGGGCCGAGGCCTCGCCGGGCGATGCGGGGGGCGATCCGCGAGACGCCGATCCACGAGAACCCATGACGCAGATCGAGCGCTACATCTTCAAAATCGCGCTCGGGGCCTTCTTCGCCTGCCTCGTCGGCCTGACCGGTACGATCTGGGTGACGCAGGCCCTGCGCGAGCTCGACCTCATCACCGCCAAGGGTCAGACCCTGGTCATCTTCTTCCTCATCACCGGTCTTTCGCTGCCGACCCTGATCACCGTGATCGCTCCAGTGGCGCTGTTCATCGCCGTCGTCTACGCGCTGAACAAGCTCAACGGTGATTCCGAGCTCATCGTCATGTCGGCGGCCGGGATGCGACCGCGGCAGATCCTGCGCCCCTTCCTCAGCCTCGGCCTCGCGGTCAGCCTCGCGGTGGCCTTCCTGACGATCCAGGTGATGCCATCGTCGTTCCAGGAACTGCGCGACGTGCTGACCCGGGTGCGCGGCGACTTTATTGCCAACGTGGTCAAGGAGGGGCAGTTCACCAGCCTCGACAGCGGCATCACCTTCCATTTCCGCGAGCGCGGCCCGGGGGGCGCCCTGCTCGGCCTGTTCATCCAGGACAAGCGCGAGGCGGGCAAGTCGGTGGTCTACCTCGCCGAGCGCGGACAGGCGTTGGACTATGGCGGCCAGAGCTATCTCGCCCTGGAGAAGGGCAGCATCCACCGCCAGCAGAAAGATTCCCGCGACGCCTCGATCATCACCTTCGAGCGCTACACCGTCGACCTCGCCGCGTTCACGCCGCCCGACGCCGAGCTGGTCTACAAGCCGCGCGAACGCGCCACGGCGCAGCTGCTGTTCCCCGACACCAGCGAGACCTACTACAAGCAGCAGAAGGGTCGTTTCCGGGCCGAGCTGCACGACCGGCTCTCGTCCTGGCTCTACCCGCTGGCCCTGACCTTCATCGCCTTCGCGGCTCTCGGCGACCCGCGCACCACCCGCCAGGGGCGCGGCCTCGCGGTGGCCGGCGCCGTCCTCGCGGTGGTGGTTGTGCGCATCGGCGGCTTCGCGGCTTCCAGCGCGGCGGCGCGCAGTCCGGGCGCGGTGGTGGCCGTCTACGCCGTGCCCCTCCTCGCCATCCTGATCTCGGCGGTGATCATCTTCAACGGCGCGGCGGTGCGGGACTGGAACGCCCGGGTGGGCCGGGCCGCGACCGGGCTCGTCGGCCGCTTCGGCCGGCGCCCGCGCCTCGGCGTGCAGTGAGGCGGAGCTGACGCCATGCTGATCGGCGCCACCCTTGGCCGCTACTTCGCGATGCGCTTCGTGCGCACGATCCTGGGGGTGTTCCTCACGGTCTTCACGCTGGTCTACACCCTCGATTTCGTCGAACTCCTGCGACGCGCCGGGGACGCCGAAGGCGCGTCCACAGGTTTGATGGCGCAGCTCTCGCTTTATCGAACCCCGGCAGTGGCCGAGGGCGTACTGCCCTTCGCCATCCTGTTCGGCTCGATGGCCGCCCTGCTCCAGCTCTCGCGCAAGCTCGAACTGGTGGTGGCCCGGGCCGCCGGCATCTCGGCCTGGCAGTTCCTGCAGCCGGGCGTGTTCGTGGCGCTGGCCATCGGGGCCTTCACGGTGGGGGTCTACAATCCGATTTCGGCGCTGATGAAGCAGCGCTCCACCGAGATCGAGGCGAAGATCTTCGCCCGCTCGACCAAGGCCAACTCGGGTAAGGATCTCTGGATCCGCCAGCGCAGCCTCGACGGGCAGGCCATCATCCGCGCCGACACCGCGGTGGAGGGCACCACCACGCTGGCCGGCGTCTCGGTCTTCGCCTTCGACGAGGCCGGCATCTTCACCGCGCAGATCGAGGCGGCCAAGGCCAGCCTGCACGACGGCTACTGGGAGCTGAGCCAGGCCCGGGTGATGGCCAAGGGCCAGCCGGCCGAGACCTTCGACACCTACCTGATCGCCTCGACCCTGGTGCCCTCGCAGGTGCGCCAGCGCTTCACGCCGCCCGAATCCGTGCCTTTCTGGCAACTGCCGGAGACCATCTCACGCTCCGAGCGGGCCGGCCTCGACGCCACGCGGTACCGCCTCCAGTACGACGTCCTGCTGGCGCGGCCCGTCCTGTTCCTGGCCATGGTGCTGGTGGCGGCCAGCGTTTCCTTAAGGTTCTTCCGCTTTGGTGGTGTCGGCAAACTGGTGCTGAGCGGCGTCGCGGCGGGGTTCGTGCTGTACGTCGCCCGACAGGTGCTGGAAGGCCTCGGTGCCTCGGGAATCGTGACGCCGGCTGTGGCGGCGTGGTTCCCGGCCGTGGTAGGGAGTCTCCTTGGTACGCTCACGCTTCTCTATCAGGAGGACGGCTGATGTCGGACTCGGTGGTGGCGAAGGGGCGCAGGCCTTGGCAGGAGTTGGGACTGGCGTTGCGTAAGGTCGCCGACATCACGTTGGCCACGGGGTTCGTGGCGCTGCTCACGGCCGTCGCCCCCGCGGCGACCGGCGGGCCGGCGCTCGCCCAGGGGGCCCCGCGGGCAAGTGCCCCGAAGGCGGACGCCGGCAAGCCGGACTCGGGAAAGCCGGCCGAGCGCCTTCTCGTGGAGGCCGCCGAGCTCGTCTACGACAACGACCGCAACACGGTGACGGCCCGCGGCAACGCCGAGCTGCATTACGGCCCACGTACCTTGCAGGCCGACCGGGTGATCTACGACCGCAAGGCGAGCCGGGTCTTCGCCGAGGGCAACGTGCGCCTGACGGAAGCGTCGGGCGCGGTGGTCACCGGCGCCAAGATGGAGCTCACCGACGACTTCAAGAACGGCTTCATCGACGCCCTCCGGGTGCAGCAGAGCGTCCAGCTCAACGGGCAGACCGTCCGCACCCGCTTCTCGGCGCCCCGCGCCGAGCGGATCGAGGGCGACAGCACCAGCTTCGACTACGGCACCTACACGGCCTGCGAACCCTGCAAGAACAATCCGGAGACGCCGCCGCTCTGGCAGATCCGCGCCACCAAGATCGTCCACAACAATCAGACCCACACCGTCGCGTTCGAGGAATCGACCCTTGAGATCGGCGGCATCCCGGTCGCCTACCTGCCGTATTTCGAGACCGCCGACCCGACGGTGAAGCGCAAGACTGGCTTCCTGACGCCGCGCTTCCTCACTTCGACGGCCCTGGGCTCCGGCCTTGCGACCCCGTTCTTCGTCAACCTGGCGCCGAACTACGACCTGACGCTGTCGCCGGCCTTCCTGAGCAACCAGGGCGTCCTCGGCCAGGCGGAGTTCCGGCACCGGCTGGAGACGGGCTCCTACAACCTGCGCCTCTCCGGCATCTTCCAGACCACGCCGAGCGCCTTCCTGCCCGGCCCCCTCGGGGCGGGAGACCGCGACTTCCGCGGCTCGGTGGAGTCCAAGGGCCAGTTCTACATCAACGACCGCTGGCGCACGGGCTGGGACGTCGTCGGCGTCACCGACAAGTGGTTCCTCGACAACTACCGCATCCGCAACCAGAGCATCACCACGGACTATTTCCGTGAGGCCGTGTCGACCGCCTACCTGATCGGTCAGGGCGATCGCTCGTGGTTCGAGGCGCGGGGCTACTACTTCAAGGGCCTGTCGAGCTTTGACTGGCAGAAGGAGCAGCCCTTCGTCGCGCCGGTGATCGACTACGACAAGCGCATCAACGGACCCGGCTTCCTGGGCGGCGAGGTGCGGTTCGAGGCCAACATCACCAGCCTGACCCGCCAGGCGACGGATTTCCAGGCCGTTCAGAGCCCGACGGCCTATCTCCAGACGCCGACCATCAACGGCCGGACCTACTACCTCTACGAGACCTGCACGTCCTTCTCGCGCGGCCAGTGCGTGATCCGGGGCCTCGCCGGCACGAACACCCGCGCCTCGGCCCAGCTGTCCTGGCGCCGCAGCTTCATCGACGACGTCGGCCAGGTCTTCACGCCCTTCGCCTACCTGCGCACGGACGCGTTCTTCGTCGACCCGCGCACCTCCGGCTACCAGAACGCCCTGTCCGCCAACATCGCGACGCAGGACGCGGATTTCTCGGGGCGCGTCCTGCCCGCCGTCGGCATCGACTACCGCTACCCGTTCGTCAGCAATTTCGGACCGCTGGGCGTGCACACGATCGAGCCGATCGCGCAGGTCATCGCGCGACCGAGCGAGACGCGGATCGGCCGGCTGCCGAACGAGGACGCACAGAGCCTGATCTTCGACGACACCTCGCTGTTCGAGTGGGACAAGTTCTCAGGCTACGACCGGGTCGAGGGCGGCATGCGCACCAATCTGGGCGCGCAGTACTCCGTCGTGACTCCCGCCGGTTGGTACGCGAACGTGATGTTCGGCGAATCGATCCAGATCGCCGGCGTGAACTCGTTCCGCCGCGGCGACATCGCCAATGTCGGCCTCGATTCCGGCCTCGACAGCCGGGCCTCGGACTTCGTCGGCCGGTTCCAGCTGTCGCCCAACCAGCACATCACCTTCATCACCCGCGGGCGCTTCGATCACGCCGATCTCGGCGTGAACCGGGTCGAGACCGGCGTGATTGCCCGCCTCGCTCCCTTCGCGCCGATCGATCTTTCGGCGTTCTACTCCTATTACAAGGCCCAGCCCGCCCTCGGCTTCGCCAACCGTCGCGAGGGCGTCACCGCCTCGGCCACCTATCACGTGACGCCGAACTGGTTCGTCACGGGCTCGGCCCTGGTGGACCTGTCGCACTACCTCGACGTGCGCGACAACTTCCAGACCGCCTACGCCTCCTACCTCGCGAACCCCGTCGGGGACGCGCCCGTCTACCGCAACCCGGGACGCGCCTATCTCTCGGGCATGAGCATCGGCGGGGGATACCAGGACGAGTGCACGACGGTGTCGGTCAACTACATCGTCTCGCCGGTGGCGGCGGCCCTCGGCACCAGCGAGCGCAACCGGACCGTCCTGCTCCGGCTTGAACTGAAGACCCTGGGCGAGGCGGACTTCCGCCAGAACCTGAACACGGCCATCACGGCCGACGGCATCTCGACGGTCCGCTGAGGCGGCTTGGCCCCTGGAACGACACGGAGTGTTGCGGTGAGCAGCCTGCACGGGCCGATCGCCCTCACCCTCGGAGATCCGGCCGGCATCGGACCGGAACTCGCCCTCATGGCCTGGCGCCTGCGAGACGCCGGGCCCGGGCTGCCGCCCTTCTTCCTGATCGGCGACCCCGCCTTCATCGAGCGGCGGGCAAGCGAACTGAACTTGCGAGTTCCCATCGCGGATGTCGGCCCGGATCTCGCCACCGAAGTCTTCGGGCGCGCCCTGCCGGTGATGGCCCTTCCCAGCGGCGCCGCCATTCATGCCGTGGCGGGCCGGCCGGATTCCGCCAATGCCGGTGCGACGCTGGAATCGATCACCACGGCGGTGACCCTCGTCCGTGCCGGGGCGGCGACCGCCCTCGTCACCAACCCGATCGCCAAGTACGTCCTGACGCAGGTCGGCTTCGCGCATCCGGGCCATACCGAGTTCCTGGCCGCCTGCGCGGTGGAGCCCGGCGAGATCCCGCCGCTTCCTGTGATGATGCTGTGGAGCGAAACCCTGGCGGTGGTGCCGGTGACCATTCACGTCGCCCTTCGGCTGGTGCCCGACCTTCTGACGCAGGATCTCGTCCTGCGCACCGCCCGCATCGTGGCGGAGGACCTGCGCCGGCGCTTCGGTCTCGCCCGGCCGCGCCTCGTCCTGTCCGGCCTCAACCCGCATGCGGGCGAGAACGGCACCATGGGCACGGAGGATCGTGACGTGTTGGAGCCGGCGGTGCTGCAATTGCAGAGCGAGGGCATCGACATCCGCGGGCCGTTACCCGCCGACACCCTGTTCCATGCGCGGGCCCGGGAGACCTACGACGTGGCCCTGACACCGACCCACGACCAGGCCTTGATCCCGATCAAGACCCTGGCCTTCGACGAGGGCGTGAACGTCACCCTCGGCCTGCCCTTCATCCGGACATCGCCGGATCACGGCACCGCCTTCGACATCGCCGGCAAGGGCATCGCCCGACCCGACAGCCTGATGGCGGCGCTCCGCCTCGCCGCCCGTCTCGTGAAGGCCGGCGCGTGAGCGAGGACGGAAGCACCAGCACCGATGGCCTACCGCCCCTGCGGGAGGTGGTGCGCCGGCACGGCCTGGAGCCCAAGAAGGCGCTCGGGCAGAACTTCCTGTTCGACCTCAACCTCACGGGACGGATCGCCCGCTCGGCCGGCCCGCTCGACGGCGTGACCGTGGTCGAGATCGGCCCCGGCCCCGGCGGCCTCACCCGTGCGCTCCTGGCGGAGGGCGCCGCCCGGGTCATCGCCATCGAGCGCGATCCCCGCGCGCTTCCGGCGCTGGCCGAGATCGCGGCGCACTATCCGGGGCGCCTCGACGTGGTCGATGCCGATGCCCTGAGCTTCGACCCGGTGCCGCTGATCGGCACGGGGCCGGTACGGATCGTCGCCAACCTGCCCTACAACATCGGCACGCCCCTGCTGGTGGGCTGGCTCGCCAGCGCAGCCTGGCCGCCCTGGTGGGATGGCCTGACACTGATGTTCCAGCGCGAGGTGGCCGAGCGCATCGTCGCCGACCAGGACGACCGCGCCAATTACGGCCGCCTCGGCGTCCTCTGCGGCTGGCGGACCGAGGCCCACATCCTCTTCGACGTGGCGCCCTCGGCCTTCGTGCCACCACCGAAGGTGACGTCCTCCATCGTGCGGCTGACGCCCCGGCGCGAGCCGCTGGCCTGTTCGGTTCAGGCCCTGGAGGCGATCACCCGGGCGGCCTTCGGGCAGCGGCGCAAGATGCTGCGTCAGAGCCTCAAGGCGGCAGTGCCCGATCCGGCCCGGCTTCTGGACGCGGCCGGCATCCCCGAGACGGCACGGGCGGAGGAAGTGCCGGTCTCGGCCTTCGTGGCGATGGCGCAGGCTTACAGGCCCGCCTGATCGCCGCCTCCTAAAACGCGGAAGGGCCCGCGCGGACATCTCCGCGCGGGCCCTTCGTTTTCAGCGGTTCATCGCCGATGTCGGTCGTTCAGCGACCCTGCTGGATCGCCGAGAGGATCCACCGGCCGCCGCGCTCGCGCACGAAGGTCCACAGTTCGACCGCCTCGGGCTCGCCGGTCTCGACGACCCGCTGGGTCTTACGGTCGAGAGTCACATCCTTGATGGCGTAGCGCATCGCCACCGTGGCGTACTCGGCGTTGCCCTCGCACCAGGACTCGGAGAGGTCGCCCTGCAGCAGCTTCACGTCCGAGATCCGATTGACGACACCGCGTGCCTCGTTGGCGCGCAACTCCTCGAGGAAGTAGCCGGCCATCTCCGGGGTGGCGAGGTTGCGGAGCGCGGCCGCATCCTCACGGCCATAGGCAGCTTGCACGTCGTTGAGGGCGATCTCGAAGCTCTCGAAGTCGCCCGGTCCGATCTGGACCGGACGCGCCTGTGCGGGCTGGACCGGTGCGGGACCGCGCTGGGCGTTGCCGTAGCCGCCGCCCGTCGGGGTGCCCCCCAGGGGTGCGCCACCCAATGGGCCCGGATTCGCGCCGGCGCCGTCGAGACTGGAGCGGGACAGGCCGGCCGCGGCCGGCTGGCCCTGACGCCGGCGGAACCAGCGCACGGCGAAGGAGACGAGCAGGACCACGAGGCCGACCTGGAGGATCAAGCCGAGGAACGAGGCGATGCCGCCGAGGCCGCCGAAGAAGCCGCCGCCCAGGAGCGCGCCGAGCAGGCCTGCGCCGAGCAGGCCGGCCATGAAGCCGCCGCCGAAGCGCCGTCCGGGCTGGGCTGCGGTGTTCATGCCGGGATTGCCCATGGCGGGGCCAGGCTGGGTCTGCGAGCGCTGGATCGGGGCCGGGGCGCCGGGCGCCGTGGTGGTGGCCGAAGGCGGCGCGTAGGTGCGCGAGCCGCGCGAGCCCATGCCACCGCTGCTGCCGCTACCGGGACGCGCCTCGACGACGGGCGCTGCGAGAACCAGCGTCGCAGCGAGCGCGAGGATGGATGCCGCGCGCTTCCGGCGAGTGGTGGAGGTGAGCATGAAAACGCCTCTGGTGAACAACTGGGAAGTCCGGCGATGACGCCGCTCCTGATATGGTGACGTTCGCGCCGGAGTTTTAGTCCGTTGTTCTTGCCAGAATCCTGTTGGATTCCCCTCAGAGCGCGGCAGGGAACACCATCCGGACCGTGGCGCCCTCACCGGGCTTCGAGTCGATCGAAACCGTGCCGTTCTGGCGCTTCACGAGGCCGTGGACGATGGCGAGCCCGGCACCCCGACCGGCCTCGCGGCTGGTGACGAAGGGCGCGAGGGCGCGGGCCGCCATCTCGGGGGACATGCCCTGGCCCTCGTCGGTCACAGTGATGCCGACGGCGCCGTCGCCGGGCCGCTGCAGGGCCCGGTCCCCCGGGGGCACCGCGAAGGTCGCGATCACGATGCGCCCGGGCGCCGGCATGGCCTCGCAGGCATTGGCCACGATGTGGTTGAGGGCGAGCTCGATCTGGGTCGGGTTGCTGAGGCCGCAGGCGAGCCCCGCCGTGGTCCGGGTCTCCAGGGTGATCCGGGCCGGCAGCGTCGGGCCGGTCCGGGCGCCGAACGCTTCGATCAGCCCGTTCAGGTCGACCGGGCGGACATCGGGCGCGATGCGGCGCGAGAAGGCCAGGAGCTGGCGGGTCAGAGTGGTGGCGCGCTCGGCCGCGTCCGTGGAGCGGACGATGGCGCGCTGAATGAAGGGCTCGTCGCGGTCCCCCAGACGACGCTTCAGCCCGTCGATGTAGCCGATGAGGATCTGGAGGAAGTTGTTGAATTCATGGGCCACGCTGTTGGTGAGCAGGCCCAGCGCCTCGCGCTGACGGGAGAGTGCGAGGGCTCCCTCGGCGTCGTGGCGGCGGGTGACGTCCACGACCTGCGCCAGCCGGTAGGGGGTTTCCGGAACCGGGACGAGGTAGACCTGCACCCAGAATGCCGCACCGCCGCCCGGGCGCGCCAGCACCTCGACGCCCTCGGGCGCCCCACCGGAGAGAGCCGCCGCGAAGGTGGCGCCGGAGTCCCGGTCACTGGCGAGCCCGAGCCAGTCGCGCAGGTCGCCGTCGGAGGACGCATCGGCGGGCCGGCGGACGAGGTCGCGGAGGGCGCGGTTGGCGAGGAGGATGCGGCCGCCGGGCGCGGCCGGCGCCAGCAGCGCGGCCGGCACGGCCGAGGCGGTCAGCAGTCGGGCGAGGCCGGCCTCCGGCGCGCTTTCCGCAGGGTGATCGTCCGTCCGGGGCGATGCCATGGCCTGTCCGCCGATCCGGGGCACGCGGCCCCTCCGGCCGCAAGGCATAGCCCCAACCGGGAGAACGGCAAAGCTGCGCCGGAGACGCTACTGGCGCACCCACATCACCCGGCCGATCCAAGCGATGTCGCTGACGTTGACGACCCGGTCCTCGTGGTCCGGGTTCAGCGAGGCGAGCTCGATGGTGCGTGCGGTCTTGCGCTTCAGTTCCTTGGCCAGCACCTCGCCGGCCGCGAGCCGCACCACCACCCGGTCGCCCTTGCGGACCCCGGCGGTCGGCGAGACGATGAGCACGTCGCCGTCGCGATAGAGGGGCGCCATCGAATCGCCCTGCACCTCCAGGGCGAAGGCGCGATCGTCGGCCAGGTCCGGAAACTCGATCTCCTCCCAGCCGGGACCGCCGGTGGGCATGCCCTCGTCGGTGAAGAGGCGCCCGGCGCCGGCCTGGGTCATGCCGATCAGCGGGATCATGGTGCGCGGCGGTCCATCGCGCGCTTCGATCAGACGGAGAAATTCGTCGAGGCTCGCCCCGGTGGCAGCCAGCACCTTCGAGACCGATTCGGTGGAGGGCCAGCGCTTGCGGCCATCGGGGCCGATGCGCTTCGAGCGATTGAAGCTCGTCGCGTCCAGTCCGGCCCGCCGAGCGAGACCGGACGCGGAGAATCCGTGACGTTCCGCTAGGCGGTCGATTGCGGTCCAAATCTGTTCATGAGACAGCATCGAAAGCTCAAAGCGTATTACGGGTAAGACGTCCAGCCTAGAGTTAGGAAAGTAGAACTATTCTACTCGGATGGCAATGGTGCGAAGGCTGCCGATTCAGCCGGTCGCTTCATCCTGGGGTCCTGGCAACTCATGATGTCAACTTAGTCCGTGAGGTTGCAGTTTCGGACGTCGCGGCGGCGTTTGATCGGCCCTGCGAAACCCGGTACGGAGCGGGCATGGCGCTCATCTACAAGATCTCCCCCCGGGCCCTCTGGCGCAGGGCCGAGGATATCGGCCGCTTCGAGGGCGCCCCGATCGACCGCACCGACGGCTACATCCATTTCTCCACCGCCGCTCAGGTGGGGGAGACCGCGGCCCGCCACTTCGCCGGCGTCGAGGACCTCGTTCTGGTCGCCGTGGAGGCCGAAGATCTCGGGCCGGCCCTGCGATACGAACCGTCGCGGGGGGGCGATCTGTTCCCGCACCTCTACGCCGTCCTGGACCTGAAGGCCGTCCGGTCCGTGACCGACCTGCCCCTCGGGGCCGACGGGCGCCACGTCTTCCCGCGCGATCTCGGCGCAGCCCCCCTCGCCGGCGCGGGCCCCCGTGCCGAAGGACGCCCGGCATGATCGGCGCCCTCTTCCCCCTGGCCAAGCCCCTGCTGCACCGCCTCGATGCCGAGACGGCGCACAATCTCACGCTGCGCGGCCTCGCCGCCCTGCCCCCGCGCCGGCCGCCGGCCGACGATGCACGCCTTGCCGTCGAGGCCCTGGGCCGCCGGTTTCCGAATCCGGTCGGTCTCGCGGCGGGCTTCGACAAGGGCGCCGAGGTGCCCGATGCCCTCCTCGGACTCGGCTTCGGCTTCGTCGAGGTCGGCGGCGTCGTTCCGAAGGCGCAGCCGGGCAATCCCCGCCCCCGGGTCTTCCGGCTGGCACAGGACCAAGCGGTCATCAACCGCTTCGGCCTGAACAGCGAGGGCCTCGAGGTGGTGCGAGGCCGCCTCGCCGCCCGCCAGGGCCGGCCGGGGCGCATCGGCGTCAATATCGGCGCCAACAAGGATTCGACCAACCGCCTCGCCGACTACGTGACCTGCACCCGCGCCCTGGCGCCGCTGGTGGATTTCGTCACCGTCAACGTCTCCTCGCCGAACACCCCCGGCCTGCGGGACCTCCAGGGCGAAGCCTTCCTGGACGAGTTGCTCGCCCGGGTGGTCGAGGCCCGCGACACGACCCATCCGGCCTCCGCCATCCTGCTGAAGATCGCGCCCGACATCACCCTCGACGCCCTCGACGCGATGACGGCCACCGCCCTGCGGCGCGGCGTCCAGGGTCTGGTCGTGTCCAACACCACCATCGCCCGGCCCGGGACCCTTCGCGAGGCGAGCCTCGCCCGCGAGACCGGCGGCCTCTCGGGCCGGCCGCTCTTCGCGGCGGCAACTCGTCTCCTCGCCGAGACCTATCTGCGGGTCGGCGGAAAGCTTCCCCTGGTCGGCGTCGGCGGCATCGACTCGGCGGAGGCCGCCTGGACCAAGATCCGGGCCGGCGCCAGCCTGCTCCAGCTCTATTCGAGCCTCGTCTATGCCGGTCCCGGGCTGATCCCGAAGATCAAGGTCGGGCTGGTGGAGCGCATGAAGGCCGAGGGCGTGCCCCAGCTCGCCCCCGTGGTCGGGCGCGACGCCGCCGCCCTGGCAAAGCTGCCGGGCTGACGCCGCAGCGCCGGGCCAGCGCCCTTACGCTCTCTTCACGTCACCGGATCGCGCGACGGAGTGCCCCGCTTCCAGGGAGAACCCGGACCAGAGCGCGTCCCTCGCAGCATGGTGCTCAGCCATATCACCACACCGCGGGATCAAACACCGAGGCGGCCAAGGTCGGGAATGCCCCTGGGCCTAACGATCCAACAGGCAACCGTTCCGGAGGTCGCTTGTTGAACAGCAATGTCGAGGAAACGCGATCCCGAAACATCGTTGGTGCTTGTGGTCGAGGACGATGACCTCGTCCGCATGATGGCGGTCGACATGCTGGAGGATGCCGGCTTCTCGGTGGTCGAGGCACGTCAAGCCGATGAAGCCTGGTTCATCCTTCACGAGCGTTCGGACATCGGCGTGCTCTTCACGGACGTCGATATGCCCGGGTCTATGTGCGGAGTGACCCTGGCCGAGCGCGTCCACCACGCCTGGCCCGACATCCGGCTCGTCGTGACCTCGGGACGCAACCGGTTCGTGAATCGGGATATGCCGGATCACGGGTTGTTCGTCGCCAAACCCTACAGCTCCTCCCAGGTCGTCGACGCCATCCACCACGCGGCCTGACGTCTGGATGGCGTTTACCAGAATGAGGATACCAGACCGAACGGCGCCCCTTCAGTCTCGGGTGATCTCCAGCAGCGGCGCCTCGGCCGTGAACACGACGCCGCGCGGGCGGTAATCGATCTCCGCCGTCCCTCCGATCTCCTGGGCCAGGGCGCGTTCGATCATGCGGGAGCCGAAGCCGGTCCGCGTCGGTCGCGAGACCCGGGGTCCACCGACCTCCTGCCACTGAAACCAGAGCCGGTCGGGACTGGACCCGTCCACGATATCCCAGCTCACGATCACCCGACCGTCGTCCCGCGAGAGGGAACCGTACTTGACGGAATTCGTCGCGAGTTCGTGGATGGCGAGCGCGAAGGCCAGGGCGACGCGCGGTGCGAGGCGCAGGATCGGTCCACCGATCTTGAAGCGATGACCCTGCTCGACGCCGAACGGGTGCAGCGCCGCAATGACGACCTCCGTCAGAGTCGCCCAATCGCCACTGCCCCGGGCCAGCATTTCCGTCGCGGCCGACAAGGAACGTAGGCGGGACTCCATCGCGACCTGCGCCTCCTCCAAGGAAGCGGCACCCCGCAGCGTCTGGCGGGAGATGGATTGGACGGTCGCCAGGGTGTTCTGGATGCGGTGGTTGAGCTCGCCCGCAAGGAGGTCGCGGTGCTCTTCGGCCCGCTTGCGGTCCGTGATGTCCAGGCTGATCCCGGCGATGCTCAGAGGTGTGCCATCCGCGCGGTACGAGGCCTGGCCGCGAAACTGCAGCCAGCGTGTCTCGCCTCGCGGAGTGATGATACGGATCTCGACGTCGTAGTCCGAGTGGCCGGCAATCGCAGCGTCCCGGGCCGCGAGCTTCCTGGGGAGATCCTCCGGATGGATGGCCTTGAGCATCTCCTCGTAGGTCAGCGGTTCGTTCTGCGGGCGACCAAGGTTCTCCTTGAACCCATCCGACGAGACCAGGCGCATGACGCCGAGATCGAGCGTCCAGGCTCCGAGGCGTCCGGCCTTCAGGGTAAATCGGAGGCGCTCCTCGCTCTCGATGAGTTCGAGGGAGCGGCGGGCCGACTCCGCCTCCAGGGCGTCGCGGTCCTTCTGGAGGACGACAAGCCGCTCCTTTTCGAGGGTCACGTCATACTGCGAGGCGAAGAAGTAAGTCAGTTCGCCGTCGGGCGCGAAGACAGGCGAGACGAGGAGGCGGTTCCAGAAAGCGATGCCGTCCTTGCGGTGGTTCTTCAGGTCGATCTCGATGGTGACGCGCCGGTCGATGGCGTCCCTGACCCGCTTGACGTCCTCGGGGTTCGTCTCGGGGCCCTGCAGGAAACGGCAGTTGCGTCCGATGATCTCCGAGCGTTCGTAGCCGGTGAGCTTCACGAACGCGTCGTTCACGTACACGATGGGATTGTCGGGCAACCGCGGATCGGTGATCACCATCGGCATGCGCGTCGCGCGCACGGCAGCGGCGAAGGGATCGGAGCCGACGACGGAGCTGGTGATCTCGGCGTCGATGCGCGCGCCGTCTTCGTAGTCGTTCAAGTGTCGGCCGTCCCGGTGATCAGAAGCGTTCTAGTGAACGATCCTGATCAGGCCAGGGGTGTGATTGTCACACCGCCCATCGCCGCTGCGCGTTCGGTCCCGACGCTCGTGAACATCGGGAAGCGCGAGCCCAGCCGCCGATCTCGAAGACCTTCGCGGGCATCAAGACCTGAACCTCGTCGGCGTTCGGTCTTCCGCTCCAACGACCGGCGAGATCTCGGGCTGCGCCTCAGCCGCTGAACAGCGACCGAGGCCTCCCACGGCGTTCGATTCAAGTAAGGCCAGAGTGGTGATCGGCGCCCCAAGAATGACGGTGGGATACCGTTAGCTGGCGAGACGCTGCGCCTGACGCTTGGCGGCATCGAAGGCCTGGAGGTCGAGCGCGAGGTTGATGATCTGCGTGCTCTTCAGGCGTGTGGGCTCGATGGCGCTGCCGATGCCATGCTGCAGGTAGACCTCTTCCACCTCCGGCGTCCGCATGGCGCCTCCCATGGTCCAGTTGGGAAAGGAGCGGCTCGGACTGTTGCGCGCATCCATGATGGTCGCCGTCGTGTGGCGCGGATCCCGTGCAATACGAGTATAAGTCGCGCTTACCTGCGCCTGCTCACCCTCCAGGATCTGGATGAACCAGGTCTTGTCGAAGATCAGGAACCCGGTGATCCCGTCTCGGCTGTTGTTGCGCTGTGAGGCTGTGACGATCTCCCGCAAATTCGTCAACATCGCCCGGTCGTTGCCGAGGACGACGTTGCGGCTGTAATAAACAAGCTGGTGGATCATCGCAGTTTTTCGCTTCTGCCATCAGGCGTTGTATGAGTAGATCTTTTTCTCTCTCGACCAGATGGATTGATAACGTAGCCCGGTGAAGATCGTCTTTAATCTGATTTGCTTGTTTGGCAGCTAAGTTAATCAAATGACAAGGTAGGAATTTGCGAAGCCGCTCGATTTTTCACTCTGCCGGATCCTTTCGAGATCCCGTCGCCACGATCCGCATCATCGCATCCGGCAGGGGACGCTGAAGCTTGAGCGCAATCTCGGTCGGGGCCGCGAGCCAGGTGCTCCACGCCTCCGGCGTCGTCAGCAGCACCGGCATGGCCTTCGGGTGGACCGGGCCGACGATACCGTTGGCCTCGCAGGTCAGGAAGGAGAACAGGTGGTGCTCCTCCTCGATGCGGTCGGGGTTCTCGGCCTTCGTGCCGCGCACCCCCGTCCAGGGGCGCCAGATGCCGGCGAACGCAAACAGCGGCCGGTCCTCGCCGAGAGCGAACCAGGTCGGTGTCTTTCGCGGCTTGGTGTCGGCGTACTCGCTGAACGAGGAGACCGGTACCAGGCAGCGGTACTCCGGCCTGAGCCAGGGCCGCCAGTGCGGGCTCTTCACGTTGCGCACGTTGGTCACAGGATGCTCGCCGAACGACTTCGGGCCCGGGATGCCCCAGCGCAACATCTCCAGGACGCGTTCGCCGTCCTCGGTCACGCGCACGATGGGCGCGCGCTGATCGGGGAAGATGCCCGGCAGCGGCGGCAGGTTGCCGGTGCGATCGACCGACACGCCGAAGGAAGCGCGGATCTCGGCCTGGGGCGTGACCAGGCTGTAGAGGTTGCACATGGCTCAGGTCCTCGACGGCAGCCCCGCGGGTTCAGGGCCACCCGTGGTGTCGAGCTTGGCCCGGCACGTGATGCCGTAGACGTTGGGGGTCCGGCTTCCAACCTCGCGCTGGAAGCGGCAGGTTTGCGTGAGAGCCAGGTACACGTCCAGCACCGAGGCATGCGCGCCGAAGCGCTGGCGCAGTCGCTCGATCACATAGGATCCGCGCCGTCCGCAGGGACTGTACAGGAGGACGATGCGTTCGGCGCGGACATCGCACAGGCGCTCCACGTCAGGTGCCCCGACCGGGTCCGGCACCGCGAACGTAGCCATAGGAGATCCGCCGTTCGGCCGTGGCCAGCTTCGCCTCCAAGCTCAGGATGTCCTCGATGGCCTGCAGCAGGGCCCGGCGGGCATCGCCACCGGCCGCTTCTGCGTAGGCCAGAGCGATCATCTCGGCCTCGCTCATGGACGCCATCTCGGCGATCTGCGTTGCGGTCATGGGTCTTGTCCCCCCTTCAGTACAAAGCAGGAACATTCTGGACGGGCGCGGGTCAAACGCTTTGTGGACGACCTGTGCAGACCGGGGACAGAGGGCAGAAACGCCTTGCCAAGGGGAGCGTCACGCTGCGCTTCGAAAAGCTGTCAAGCATAGCAAGAGACCCGCCGCGGCCAGGGCCAGGCGGGTCTCGAAGGCATATCCGTAGGGCTCGGCCTTTACAGGCTCAAGGAGGCGTTGGCGGAGCCGACGATGGTGCAGACGATGCCACCCGCGAAGGCAGCGATCATCGCGGTGGAGAAACCTTTCAGCAGCATGGGAGTCTCCGTCGCGAGCCCAATCAGCAGCGGTTTCCGCCCGAGGTCTGGCCATACTGCTGGGTGGGGAAGTTCTGCTGGTTGGCGTTGCCCTCGGCGGCCGAGCTCATCGGGCAACCGAGATAGGCCGGAGGACGGCGCACATCGGTGATCGAGCCCGTGGTCTCGTCGTCGTAGGGTGCGAACGACGTGTAGCGAGAGGGGCTGTCATAGGCCATGGCGGACGAGATCGGAGCAACGCCAAGGACAAGGGCGGTGGCGAGGGCGGCGATACGGGTCTTCATTAAAGCTTACGAGCTCCTTCACAGTACGAACCAATGTCCTGGTTCGTTTCTCTCTGTCTGAAACCAATATGGGGAGCTAATTTCATTCTTGACGTGCCAGGGGACACGCACTGCACCGGATTAAAACTGAGCGTCGCAAATCCGGCCTCGGCTGGTCAGGCACGGGGCACCGAAGAGACATCCCAAGGCGTTGCATTTGATAGAGGTATACCAGAGACATTGCCTGAGCGGACGTTTCCGATCCAGGATCCAGGCTGCCCCACTTGGCCACCTGTGATCCGATCCGGGCTACGATCTCGCAAATGCCAACCCCATATCCCGGTCGAGAGCGGAGACGATGTCGTGTTCACAGTGAAGGGGACTGATCCGAGTGGCAGGGTGATGACCTTCGCCTGCGGCACGGACGAACAGGCGATGGAGAAGACGTGGGAGCTGCGGCGGCGAGGCTTTCGGGACGTCGTGGTCGTCGATCCCAAAGGCAAGGAGCTCGGCGATGGGGCGTTCGAGCGCTCCCTGGAGATCGACTGGGAATGAGCCGCGTGGCAGGCGGGTTACCCGGTGCGTGGCTCTAGCGCGTGCAGTCAGGCGCGACGCCACCGCATCGCGGCGAGCGTGCCCTCGATCTGCCCTCGCATTCAAAGGTTCGCCGTCGAACGCTCCCCCCGGCTGCCGAGGGCATGAAGGGTTGCGATGGTCTCGTTCCGATGCGCCTCGCCCCGGGCGATCACGTCATCGCGTACCTCGACCGTCTCCGCGGGCAACCCGTTCGCATGCCCTCCCCGTTCAGGCATCTCGGCTTTGGCCGCCGTCGGCACGACATGGAACGCCTGGAAGGCCTTTTGGCTTGCGCGGGAACGATCGGCTTCACGAGCCTCGATCAGTCGAACCGGTGGTCGAATGGTGCGGTCCCCCCCGACAGTCAGCCCGTGCGCCGCCCCTGTTCGGCCTCTGCGCGCCAGGCATCGCACTCGCGCTCGGCCTGCGCCAGTCGGAGACGCAGGGCCTCGTTCGCGGCGTGCTGCTCACCCGCGTCGACCGCCAGCTCGACGCATTGGTCCTGAACCTCCGCGAGTTGCCGGCGCAGCTCCGCATTCTCGATGACCACGGCAAGGAAATCGGCGCTGCGCTGGTCGCTCATTCCGTCCCCTATCACACCCATCCTGGGGCGGCGGGTCTATCTCAGCTCGCTGAACGCCACCACCCGGGACAGCGCGGCCCCCGGCCGCGGATCCCTGCCGCGCGATGCACGATGGCCTTGTACCGATCCACGGACTCCCTCAGGAGATCGCCCAGGCGAGCACCAGCATGCCGCCGAGGAACATCTCATAGGTGGCCATCACGGCGACGACTTCGCGATGCTGCCGGAGGACGGAATGGGAAGCGAGGAGCATGACACGGGACCAGAAGCTGGAATGCCCCCTCTTCTGATCCAAGACCCCTCCTGAGGCGAGACCTTCGGCCTGCGGAACGAACGAGAAACATCGCTCGTGGTGCAGCGGTTACAGAGCCGCCGAACGACGGCCTTGCCCCTTGCTGAAGGGAGGCGCCAAGAGCTTTGCGGTCGAGGCCGGCATCAGAGCCGCGCTGGTGCTGCGAAGCGCTTCCCGAGATTGATCAAACGGATCCGGCAAGGGCTCGATATACGCCCAGCCCATGGCGTTGCGCCGCTCGATCAGATCCATCACCGCGTCGACGGCTCGACGAAGACGCACCCGGGTCATCGTGGCTTCGCTGTCCAGGGCTGGGTTGAGCGCTTCGAAGACGAGGTCTTCCTTGAACGCGGTCTCGATGAGGATTTCCTCTATTTCATGACGAACTGGATCAAGGAATTCGATGCCATAGCCGTCCGCTTCTCGCCGGGCGATGCGACACGCACGGGGTAGGCTGCTCAAGCCGATCGCAAGATCGAAATTTGCCGGGATGGGCGCGTTCTTCGGCGTACGCACGAAGCTTCCGTGAGTGGAGATATCTGTGATGAGGCAAGGAATAGGGTTACTTGAGAGCGGAACGAAGATCCTCGCCTCCAGATTGCATTGCTGTCTTTTGAATCGCCGCCGATCAGGCATCTACTATACCATTTTGTTGCATTAATACATCAAACTCGAGCCAATATCCCGATTGCCGGGTTAACAACCAATGAAATTACCCGGGAAAAGAATTTTGTGTCTCTGCGGAACTTCCTGTGAGACATTGGGTACATGCAAATCTAGTACGGGCCCTGAAGAGATCACCTAAAGCGTTGCGCCTGAACAAGGTATACCAGCGCCGGCGCTGGTGCTCGGGTCGATGGGGGTTCATGAGGCTGCGCTGGCCGAAGGCCGAAGGGTCCCGAGTCGCGTTGTTCGTCGTGTCGCGGTCGCCGGTGGCCAGGATCACGCGTGTGGTTCGTACGGTACCCAGAGCATCGTCGGCCCCACTCGCCGGACAGACGAAGCGCCCTGCCCCGTCACGCCAGGAGCCCTCCCCTCCGTCCCACCAGTGCCCATCCGTCAGATGGAAGACGCGCCGTCCATGCGGACGGGCGCAGACCTCGCAACGTCCCTTGGCTCGCTCGAAGCGGATCACGGCCGAGAGATGCGGCCAGTCGGTGGGGTAGACGAAGCGGTGCTCGCGCCGGATCCGCTACGTCTGCCTCGCTGCGGGGGCGGGCCTGGAGGAACTCGCTGAAGAGCGTGTCCCGGCTAACCCCGAGGCGCGTGGCAATGGCCGCGATCGAGAGAGTCGATGGTGCGCATCATCTGGACGAGCGAGCGTCCAGACGACGAGCACGTCGGTGGGGCGGAGTGAGGCGAGGGCCGCCTCGAACTCGGGGCCCTTGATCCCGGCCTTATCGAACGTCTTCTCCTCGAGCAGGCACTCGCAGCCGGCTCGTGTCAGCGCATCACGCTGCAGGTCGAGGGTCGAGACGAGGGCATATCGGAATAGTGATTCCGGTACGTTTCATCCGCAATGGAAATCCAATCCTATCTTTCCCGACAGAGATGGGGCGTCTCAAGGGTGCGTAGATCGGGCCCGGCAAGGGTAATCGGAAAACAATCGGATCTTCGACATCCCGGCCATTCAAGCGAATGTCTAGTGCTTTCTGGGGTTCATCATCGAGGTTCCATCGCAACCAATCACCCTGCGATCAGTTTCTTGTGATCAGCACCTCCGAACGCGTCTGCGCCGTTCCCGGCTGATCCAAGGACATCGACATGCGGGCTTTAAAGGCGATGACGATCGCCGCGCTGGTTCTGAACCCAGCCCTTGCACGCGCTCAAGGCGCATTGAGTCAGCCCACGCCCGATAGCAGCGGCGGAACCGGTAGGCCTGCGAACCTTTGCACGGAACTCGTTGCCTTCGTGAAACAGCCCGAGGCCGCGACAAAGGCCGCGGAGGCACCGCCACAGCTCGCTACGGCGGTGACGGCCAAGAAGAGTGACGATACGTCAGCGAAGCCCTCAGCTCCGGGCACGCCCCAGAACACCTCGGGTCAGAGCGGGCAGATCACGTCCTCCGGACCGGGTGCGGCTGGTCCCCAGGGTGAGGCGCAGAACAAGGCCGCTCCGGCAGGCTCCACGGCCACGGCATCGGGACCTGCGAAGGTCGCGTCTGCGACGGTCCCGGCTGCGCCCGCGGCTCCCAAACCTTCCGCCGAGAACGTGCAGCAGATCGAGAGCGCGGCGGGCACGAACGACATCCAGGGTTGCCGAGCCGCTGCTCAGACCATGCGGCGGGCCGGCGTCGTGATGCCAGGGCCACTCCTGGCTCTCGCCGCGATGGCACCCCGGCTCCTGGAAACCGCCCCTCGTCCCTGAGAACGCTCGACTCCCATCGCACGCGCACCGTCTCCTCGATCAGGGAGCCACTTTCACCACAGAGGATCACACTATGACGCGCCGCTCGACCACGCCCTGGCTGGTTCCCGCTCTCATCGGGTCTGCTGCTGCTCTTGGTGCATCCGCGCTGTTTGCGGTCGTGAGCGCCCGCGAAGCCGAGCGGCGCACGCGGCCCATCGGCGACTTCATGACCGTGGATGGTGTGCGCTTGCACTACATCGTCCGAGGCCACGGTCAGCCCTTGGTGCTGATCCACGGCAACGGCACGATGATCCAGGACTTCCTGGTCAGCGGAATCGTGGACGAACTTGCCAAGCGCTACCGGGTCATCATCTTCGACCGGCCGGGCTATGGCTACAGCAGCCGGCCCCGCGGGATCTGGACCCCGCGGGCTCATGCGACGTTGTACGAAAAGGCTCTGGAGCGGCTTGGCGTCTCGAACGCGGTGGTCCTTGGGCACTCCTGGGGCGGCCTTGTCGCCATCGCGCTGGCGCTGCAGGCGCCAAGCCTCGTGCGGAGCCTCGTCTTGGCTTCGGGCTACTACTACCCGACGCTGCGGGCCGATGTGATCCTGGCTTCACCCCCGGCGATCCCCGGCATTGGGGACGTCCTGCGCTACACCGTATCGCCACTCGTTGGTCGGGCTCTCATGCCGGGCATGATCAAGGGGATGTTCGCGCCGGCTCGCGTGCCGGAGCGGTTTGATCGGGAGTTCCCCAAGGAGATGATGCTGCGACCTCTGCAGCTCCGAGCATCCGCTGAGGATGCTGCGTTGATGACCCCGGTGACGGTCGAACTGCAGGCGCACTACCGCGAACTCAAATTGCCCGTCGTCATCATCGCCGGGGCCGACGATCAGATCGCAGATGTCGAACGTCAATCCGAGCGATTGCACCACGCCTTGCCTCAGAGCGAATTCATCGTCGTCCCGGGCATGGGCCACATGATCCATCATCTCGCGCCAAAGCAGGTCGTTCAGGCCATCGACCGCGCGTTCGAGATGGCACGCGGCGACCGTGTGTAATCGGAAAGGGCGGGACGAATTCGCATGGCACACTACATCGCAATCGAGAGAGCTACGGGCCGCGTCTACGGCGACACGGCACGCTTTGGTCAAGCCGGGAACGTAGCTTCCCCGGATGATGCGGTCTTTCTCTTTGACCGCCATCATGGCCGTGCGGCTCGCGGATTTGGTCACGTCGGGCCAACGAGCACGGCGGCAAGCTATGACGTCTATGAGATCCAGCCATCCGGCTCTCATGCTCCGACGGCCAGCGAGGCTGGAGCACAGGCCCTCGTGAAGGATCACGGATCGTGGGTGGTCGCGCTCGTCAGCTACAATTCCTGACGGGCCTGGGACCGCGCAATCGATCTCGTCACGGAAAAGGCCAGAAACGCACTGGCTCCGACGGAAAGAGCTGCGATCACCAACAAATCGACGTCCGGCTCAAGCCAATTCAAGCCGGCCCCGATGTGCCAGGCATGAAGCCAGAAGCCACTGATAGGAAGTGTAAGCACCGCTGTCGTCACAAGGTAGATGCGCCACCTGAACATCCGGCGAGCCTACGCCTGATCACGTGGAAGCGCTATTCCCGCAACATGTTACGTCTGTCCCACGCATGGCGAAGCCGGTCAGCGCGACAGGCGAGCAAGGCTCCCGCTCCCATCGGACCAACCGGCTTCAGTCGTACCGTATTGCGGCGGGCCGTGTCGGCCAGCAGCGTGATCGGCTCGGACCGAGGCAAACACCCCATCTCCGATCTGATAGATGCAGTTTCGGTCAAGGTGGTTAAAGCTTCCTTACCTGTCACCGGAAGACCGCGGACCGAAACGGTGGGCCTTCGCGTTTTAGGCCGGCCTGAAGGTCGGCTGACAGCCGCCTCGGCGACGTCTGATGTCGGAACGACCGCTGTTTCCCGACATCGTTGCCGTCCGGTGTGCGTATGACCCCATCGTGAAGCGGGCCATCCGCATTCGACCCACCCCTGCCCTTCCGCGTCCTTGAGGCGATGCTGGGAAGCAGGCGTTCGACACCCCATCCGGGATCGGAATCCTCGAACGCAGGAACCGCGTGGATGGCCGCCATCGGCCTTCCGACCATCGGGGAAGATAACGGGCATGCAGTTCGACGGCGTCTCATCTTGTCGCCTCCTGCCCCTCGCGACCGGGCCTGCGGAATTCCAGCGGGAAGTTGTTCAGGACGCGCCAGAGTTCGTAGCCGACCGTCACCGTCTCCATCTGGATCCAGCCGCGCACCTTGGCGCCCAGGGGAATGAACGCGACGTCCGGCCAGGCGATCTTGCCGGGTGCCGGCTCCACCAGGACCCGGAACAGGCCGTTCGGCTGAGCCGAGGGGTCGATCATCCGAACCTGCCCATCGAACAGGCCGTGGGCCACCGATGGCCAGCCGCTGAACTGAATGGCCGGCCAGCCCTCGAAGGCGAGGCGCACGGGCTGCCCGGGCCGGATCAGGGCCACGTCGCGGCCATCGACCATCAGTTCCACCACGCGCGTGGAGGCGTGCGGAGCCAGGGTGGCGAGGATGTCCCCGGCATTGACCAAGGTCGCTCCGGCCGCCGCGTTGATATGCAGGATCCGCCCATCGCGTGGTGCGCGCACCAGCTGCGCCGCCTGACGGTTCGCCGTCACATCCAGGCGACTCAGCTTCCCCCTGACCTCGGCCAGCCGCACGCGGCGCTCCGCGACACGGATCTGCGCAGCCTCGAAGTTGCGCCGCGTCACGAAGCCCTTGTCCGCGGCCTCCCGGGTCTGGCTGACCTCGCTCTCGGCCACCCGCACCGCTTGTTCGGCTGCCGCGATCTCGGCCTCGATCTGCTCCCGCTCGGCCCCGAGCCGCTGAAGCAGGAAGGGGTCGTTGTCGGCAAGCCGTGCGATCGGATCGCCCGCCCGGACCCTTTGGCCATCCTCCACGTACCAGTGCTCGACCCGCCCTTGGACGAGGGCCGTGATCGTCTGCACGCGGTCGGCCGGGTTGGGCGCGATCACGCGGCCCGTTCCGGCCGAGGTCTGGACCCAGGGCACGGTGAGGAGGATCAGCGCCGCCAGGACGAGGCCGATACCGAGCATCCAGGCGAGCGCGAAGGCGGCACGGGGCGGGCGGATCGCGGTCAGCGTCGGGAAGTGATGCAGGTGTTCAGGCCGCGACAGCACGGGACGTCTCCTTGTCGTTGGCGCGGGCGAGCAGGCCCGCGGGATCCGCGAACCGGACCTGGTCGCGCCTGCAGAGCCAGAGATAGCCGTCGTAGGTCTGTGTCTCGGGACGTTGGGTGAAGTGCAGAACCGTCGTGCCCGCCTGGCGCAGGGCCACCAGAGCCGCCGCGACGTGTTCGGGCGCCACGAGGTCGTAAAGGGTACTCAGGATCAGGAGCTTGGGGGGCCGCGCCACCGCCGCGGCCAGCTTCAGGGCCATGATCTCGCGGGTCGAGAGCGGCCAGCCCGAGGACGAGAGCGGCGTGTCGAGGCCCTGCGGCAGCTGCAGGATGCGCTCCGACAGACCGAGGCGGTCGAGGCAATCCTGGGTCGTGGCGCCCCCCTGGTCGTCCGCGAGGGCGAGGTAGGCGCGGATCGTGGTCTCGACGAGCGTCGGACGGTCGAGAACCAGGATCTCGGAGCGCAGGCGGTACATCTCGAAGGAGGCGATGTCGGCCCCGCCGATCATCACCAACCCGCGCCGCGGCCGCACCGAGCGCTTGAGCAGCGCGGCCACCGCTTGCTCGACCTGCGCCTCCGCGGTGACGGCGACCTGCTCGCCGCTGCCGACGGCGAAGTCCAGGCGCCCGCCCTCGACCTCGACGTCGCGTAGGCGAAGGGAGCCGGTCGCCGGCACCGCCCCCGTCCGCGCGAGGTCGTTCTCCTGCTCGATGTCGTAGAACAGCGACAGTTCGTGCAGCGCGGCCACGAGGTCGTAGAAGCTCTCCAAGTAGGAGCCGAGCTGCGAGATGCCGTAGAATACTCCCGACAGGACGAGTTCGGCCGCCACGAGCTGCCCGATCGAGAGCTGGCCCTGCAGGATCAGCCATCCGCCCAGCGCCAGCAGGGCCGCGCTGGCAACGGCGTAGACCGTAAGGCAGCCGAGGGTCTGCGCGAAGGTGTGGCCGAAGTGGCGGCGGTGCGCCCGCACATAGGCGGCCGTCACGGCTTCCGAGCGCTGCAGGGCGAAGCCGAGGTGGCGGCTGCTCTTGTAGAACCCGTTCGAGCCGCCCACGCTCTCCAGCCAGCGGGCGGTGTCGTGCTTGGCGTGGCTGAGCCGCACACCCGAGCGGATCGCCGGGCCGGCCCAGACCAGCCACAGGAACAGCAGCGCGCCGACGAGGACCCCGTTAAAGGCCAGGAAGAAAGGGTGGTAGAAGCTCGTCAGGATCAGGCCGAGGGTCGATTGGAGGACGATGGCAAAGCCGCCGATCAGAAGGTGCGGCACCGCCCTCTGGACCGTCATGAGGTCGAAGAACCGATTGAACAGGTCGCCCCGCTGGGCGTCGTCGAAGAACGGATTGCGGGCGTGGACCGCGCGCAGGGTGATCTCCGCCACGATGCGGCCGAAGACGCGCCGCTCGAACAGCGCCATGAGGTAGACCCGGGCGGCGCTAAGCGCCGCCGCGACCGCCAGCAGGAGCAGGAGAAGTCCGGACAGCACGAACAGGGGCGCCGGCAACGCGGTGTTCGCGACCGAATTGATCAGCAACTGGACCGAGATGGGCGTGGCAAGGCCCAGGAGGGCGATGGCGGCCCCGTAGACGACCGCCATCCAGACGTATCCGGCCTCCGGCTTCAGGAGGCGTCCGATCAGCTTGCGGGCCTTTGCCAAGGTCAGCGGTGTGTGCGGCGGCGCGATCATGGCTCACATCGTTCCAGGGTGGCGCACGCAGCCGCTCGCGATCCGCGACCGGCCAGTGCTCGGATTTCGGATGAGGACGGCGCAGCCTTTGCCCCGGCTGCGCGTCCGCGCGGACTCGACCGATCCGCTCTGCAACGGGCGGTCGGCTGGGCGCCTGACGGGCGCCTCGCACTCCAGGCAGCCGCGGGAAAAGCGGTCCTGCCGGATGCAGGGCTATGCGGGGGTCTTGGAACGCATGTGCGGCGGGCGCCCGCGTAGCGGTTCGCCAGAGCCTGTCGGCTTTGGCGAACCGAGGGGGTCTGGCCGGCGGCCCGCGGGGTCAGCGTCGTCCACCGGCCCATGGGCCGGTGGCAGGGGCGTCAGCAGCGATAACCACCCGAGACCTGGCCGTACTGCTGGACCGGAAAGTTCTGCTGATTGGCGTTCCCTTCCTGAGCCGAACTCCGCCGGCAACCGTATGCGCTGTAGCCCTGATCCGTCGGCAGCGTGATTGCGCCGGTGACCAGACCGTCCCAGGTGGTGGGGGGAAGGGGGCGCTGCTGCGGACCGACCCGGTAGTCGCCCATCGCCACCGAGGTCGCCCCGGCGACACCGAGGGCGACCACGAGCGTCGCAGCAAAGGTCTTCATCACGGCTTTCATGGCTCATCTCCATTGCTTGGGCTTGGGACACGCGAACCGGTGGGTTCGCGTGATTGGGCTGGGTCTCGAAGCGGCCTCTGTCCGCCGCATCGATCCCGTGCTGCCACAACAGAGATTTGGATAAGCCCAGGCAATCGACAATGTCTCCGTCACAATGCGAAGCATTGCGTTTTCAAATGGAGCGATCACCGCCGCTTACGATACGGTAGAAGTCATTGTATTCAAAATACCCACTAGCATACACTTCAGTCTTCATGTGCGATCCGTCACACGGGAGCCGAATTCGGTCAATCTGCTCAGCGAGACTTTGTCCCAGCTTCTTGTACGGCGAATGAAGGCCTCGACATCAAAGGGATGCCGATGCCATCGCTCCCCTTCGATCTCGATCTTCTGCGCACCTTCGTGGCCATCGTCGACAATGGCAGCTTCACCCGCGCCGCCCGGCGCATGGAGCTGACCCAGTCGACGGTCTCCCTGCAGATCAAGCGGCTGGAGGAGGGCCTTGGACAACGCCTGTTCGACCGGGATGGTCGGGAATTGCAGTTGACGCCCGAAGGCGAGGTTCTGCTGACGTATGCGCGGCAGATGCTGAAGCTCGGGAGCGAGGTCCTTTCTCGCATCGTCGAACCGGATGTGCGGGGCGTGGTTCGGCTGGGTACACCCGAGGATTTCGCCACCGTGCACCTATCGGACATCCTGGCCCGCTTCGCGCGCGCCCACCCGCAGGTCGCGCTGGAGGTGTGCTGCGACTTCACCGTGAACCTGCTCGACGATTTCTCGAAGGGCCGCTACGACCTGATGCTGTTCAAGCGCGAGCCTCAGGGGTCCGGCGGCGGCACGAAGGTCTGGCGGGAAATCCTCGACTGGGCCGCATCGCCCCGCCTCCTCACGGAAGCCAGCGATCCAGTGCCGCTCGTCCTTCCGCCTTCGCCCGACGTGTACCGCCGGCGCGCCTTGTCCGCGCTGGATGCGAGTGGACGCCCCTGGCGCGTGGTCTACACGAGTCAGAGCCTGGCGGGCCTTCAAGCGGCGGTTCAGGCGGGACTCGGTGTCACCGTGCTGCCGACCGAGATGATCCCGGCGGGACTGGTCTCGGTCGGCAATCGCCTACGATTGCCGAAGCTGCCGGACACCGAGATCGTCCTCTACCGGGCGCCCGGCCCCCTCTCACCGGCTGCAGAACTCCTGTCCTCCACGATCATCGCTGCGCTGGAGCGGCACGCGACCTGCCAGGAAACAGTCGCTTTGTAGCGTCGCCGTTCCGGCAACACTGTCGTCCTGCGAACACCGCAGGTGGTCCGAGACGTCCCGAAACAGGGCTGCACCGTCTCGTCGATGGGAACCACATCACCGTGTCCGGCGCTTTGCCGGCCATCTATGCCGCCCGCACCGTTGCGAGAAATTGACGGACCTGGGCGTTCAAGTGCTCGGACTGGCGTGACAGCTCGGAGGCGGCGCCCAGTACCTGGCTCGCAGCCGCGCCCGTCTCTTCGGCGGCGCCGGCTACCCCCGAAATGTTACTCGTGACTTCGCTCGTCCCCATCGCGGCCTGCGCGACGTTGCGCACGATCTCCTGGGTGGCCGCCCCCTGCTCCTCCACCGCCGCCGCGATCGTCGTTGCAACCCCGCTGATGTCCTGAATACGTGCGGTGATGCTGCCGATTGCCGAGACGGCGCGCGCTGTCGAGCCCTGGATCTGGGCGATGTGCCCGCCGATCTCCTGCGTGGCCCGCGCCGTCTGGTTGGCCAGCTCCTTGACCTCGGCGGCCACGACCGCGAAGCCCCGGCCCGCCTCCCCGGCCCGCGCCGCCTCGATGGTGGCGTTCAGCGCCAGCAGGTTGGTCTGGCCGGCGATCGAGGTGATCATCGTGACCACGTCGCCGATGCGCGCCACGGCCGTGTTGAGCTGCTGGACCAGCTCAGCCGTCTCGGCGGCCTCTCGAACCGCGCTCTGCGCCATCGTGGCGGACGTGCTGACCTGGCGACCGATCTCCTGCACCGAGGAGCCGAGCGCCTCGGCCGCGGCCGCCACGGTGTTGACGTTGGAAGCGGCTTCTTCCGCCGCGGCAGCGACACTGGTCGTCTGGTTGGCGGTCTGGGTGGCGGTGCCGGCCATGCTCTGGGCGGTGGCCTGCAGCTCGGTGGCCGAACTCGTCACCATGCCGATGATGCCGCCCACCGCCCCTTCGAAGCTGTCGGCCATCGCCCGCATCGCCGCCTGGCGCTGCGCCTCCGCCCCCGCCCGCGCCAGGACCGTCTCCGCCTCGAGGGCCCGCATCCTGATCAGACCGTCCTTGAACACCTGGACGGCGTCCGCGATGGTGCCGATCTCGGTCCGGGCGCCCTGGTGCGGGATAGTCACGGAGAGGTCGCCGCCTGCCAGCGCCTGCATGGGCCGGACCACGGCGCCGATGCCGTGCGTGACGCCGTGGATGATGAGCGTTGCAGAGACGGTGGAGATGAGGAGACACAGTGCTATGGCGATGAGCCCCCAGGTATGGGTCGTCTCGAAGACGGTCTTGCTCTCGGCCTGAGCTGCACTGGCGCCCTCGTTGTTCATGGCAACGAGCTTGTCGAGGGCTGCGGAGGCTGCACGGCGGGGGATGATGCCCTGACTCTCATAGAGCGCGTAGGCCTGAGCCTTCTGACCGGCACGCGAGAGCTGAAGAATGGACTGGCGCACGCCCTCGAAATTCCGGGCTTCACGCGTGAACGTCTCGTAGAGCGCACGCTCGTCAGACGTGTCGATCATCGGCTCGAAAGCGGACTTCTTCTCGTCGAGCTTTTTGCCAAAGCGCTCCATATCGGTCTCGATGCTTGCGACGAGTGCCGGGTCGACGGCTTGCGTGTGACGCAGGACGAGAGCGCTGGTCCGTGCAGTGAGCGTATCAATCTCGCCGAGGAGGCGCATGCTCGGCAGCCAGTTGGTTTCGATGTTGAGCGCCTGCTGCCGCATGCGGTGCGTGCCAATCACCCCCAGCAATCCTAACCCGACAGCAAGCAGTGTCAGCAGCGAGAAAGCGGCGATCAGCTTGGCGCGGATAGACAGGTTTCTGACAGACACGATGAGTTCCCGACGCTACCGAGCGGAGAAGTCCGATGCAGTGGCAGCGCAGCATCACGGGAAAGTGTTAAGCGGATACTCTCTGGTGTCCCAAATACCAGCCAGCGCCTTCAGCCTCGACACGCGGGAAGGCGCACTCTCGCTGGCCGATCTTGCTTTCGTCCGAATCCGGCGTCCGCCTGAGGACACCGCAGCGCATCGGGATAGGCACCGCAACTTGGGAGCGTAAGAGCTTTAGCCCATTGCCAATAACAAATGCACTGGCTGCAAATTATGTCATGGCGCGTATTCATAGTCTTAGATTTTCAATAAATTCATATCCGATTAGATTCCGTCATATTTTTCCGACGAAGTCTCCAAAGTTTATCAACTCGTGTCGATGGCGCGACCCTTCTCATGGAGGGCCATGACCGCTACTCTCAATCTGTTGGGCAAGATGTCGTGTAAATCCACCGGAAACACCCGATTCAGCGTTCCACAAAGACCGAATATTTTCAGTTCCGCCCGTGCCGGAACGCCCGCACGGGACTGGTTGCAGGACCACATATCCATCTGACTAAGAACCACTCCAACCAAGCACTGGAATAGTTGATTGAGAATAATTAAACGCAGACAAGCATGATCTGTAAAATTTAAGGATATCCCCAAAGGTCGACGCGGCGCCTGCTCCCCAATTCTAGGCTTGCTCGCTCGAAACGCTTCCAACGGCATTGCAATTCTTGCACGAGAAACCAGCGGATCGGCGACAACGCGGCCGATGGGACCCATGTCTTCATTCGGGCTGGGCCGGGGCGGGAACCGGTCGCTTTCCAAAGGACCCCGGTCGTGACACTCACACCCCATGAGCAGCTTGAACACACTGATCGGGACGGTCGCCCTCCGACGTCCATCAACAATCACCGACTACGGTGTCACGCTGCTGCTGGTGGGCGCCATGACGTTCATTCGGTTCCTGGCTCCAGCCTATGTCGCCCCGTTCCTCCTGTACATTCCGGTCCTCCTGGTCGTGAGCTTGGCTTTCGGCTGGCGCGCAGGAGCGTTGGCACTGTTCTTATCGACCCTGATTGCGACGTGGTTCTACACGCGGGATGGAGTCCTCGGAGGCGTGGATGTCGCCCTGCTGGGGCAATACCTCCTGGTCGGCGCGACCATGGTGTGGATCTGCCATGCCCTGCGCCGGTCCGTGGCGCAGAACGAAGCCACGCTGGAGCGGCTCAACACTGCGAACCACGTTCTCGTCGACAGAGAGGCGGCGTTGACCAGCGCCAATGCCGCCGCAGAAGCCGCCAAGGAGGCGGCCGAGCTGGCCAACACGGCGAAGAGCGATTTCCTGGCGAACATGAGCCATGAACTCCGCACCCCTCTGTCCGCCATCATCGGCTACAGCGAGATGATGGGAGAGGAGATCTCCGATGGCTGCGCGGCGTCGGACCTCGTGGCGGATATCGGCAAGGTCGAGCGCAACGCCCGTCACCTGCTTGGGCTCATCAACGACGTGCTGGACCTCTCCAAGGTCGAAAGCGGCAAGATGGAGGTCTACGCCGAGGATTTCGCGGTGGGGGACATGCTGCGCGACGTTGCGGGTTCGGTCGCGACGCTGGTCAACAAGAAGGGCAACGCCCTGGAGACGAAGCTCGCGCCTGGGCTGGGCCGAATGCATTCCGACCTGACCAAGACCCGGCAGGTGCTCTTCAACTTCCTGAGCAACGCGGCCAAGTTCACGGAAAGCGGGACCATCACCCTGGCGGCCTCCCGCATGACCGACGCCTCGGGGGTCGACCGGCTTTCGTTCTCGGTCTCGGATTCCGGGATCGGGATGACGGCCGAACAGGTGTCGCGCCTGTTTCGGCGTTTCGAGCAGGCCGATGCGTCCACGACTCGCAACTTCGGGGGGACCGGGCTTGGCCTCTCGCTGACCCGTGCCTTCGCCGACATGCTCGCGGGAACCATCACGGTGTCCAGCGTCCCCGGCCGGGGCAGCACCTTTACCTTCACCGTGCCGGCGACGTTCGTTCCTCCGGTCGACGCGCAAGCCTTACCCGATCCGGACGTCATCGCCGTCGACGTGGCGGAAGGCGATGTCATCCTCGTCATCGACGACGATAGCGACCAGCTCGCCCTCACCACGCGGTTCCTGCATCGCGAGGGGTTCAAGGTCCAGACGGCCACGAACGGCAGGAGCGGGCTCGAGATCGCCCGACGGTTGCGGCCACGGGCCATCCTGTTGGACGTGATGATGCCGGGCGTGGACGGTTGGTCGGTGCTGAGCCAGATCAAGGCGGACGAAATGCTGGCGCAGATCCCGGTCGTGATGGTGACGTCCGTCGACCAGCGCAATCTCGCGGCCTCCCTCGGCGCTTCGGACTACATGCTGAAGCCGGTCGACTGGACGCGGTTCGGCAAGATCGTGAACCAGTTCAGGCTGGCGGAGCCGGACCGGCGCGGCACCGTGCTCTTGGTCGAGGACGAGGCCGTCACGCGCCTGGCGATGCGCGCCAGCTTGGAGGACGAAGGCTGGTCGGTCTTGGAGGCCTCGAATGGTAAGGAGGGCCTGCAGCAGGCGACGGAGACCAGGCCGGACGTCGTGATCGTCGACCTGAACATGCCGATCATGGACGGCTTCGGCTTCCTGCAAGGCGTTCGCGCCATTCCCGGCTGCTCGGATATCCCGGTGATCGTCCTGACAGGGCGAGAATTCTCGGCGGATGACCGGAGCAAGCTTCGCGGCGCGAGTCAGATCCTCAATCGCGGCGACTTCGCCTCGGCAAGTTTGGCCGAAAGGCTGATCGGTCTCAGAACCTGAGAAGGGTTGGAGCCGGCTCGGCGTCCGCTCTGGAGCTTTGGTTCTGCGAGCCGGAACCGCGGGGTTAGAATGGCGGCGGCCATAGGCCGCCGGAAAGCGAGATCCGGAAGGTGCCGGGCGCGGGTGGGCGGTCACCCAAGGAGGCGTGCGGCTGGAGGTGGTTGGAGGCGCTCTGCCGGATCCCGATGAGGATCTGCGCCGCCTTCAGCGGTTAGACGATCTCTTGGCGGAGGCACTCGTCTCTGGGCTTGCCATCGAAGCTCGCACAGTCGGCGGCCTCCCGTGGCGAGCCTGGGCCAATGCTTAGCTCAGGCATACCAGCGCCGACGCTGATGCTCGGACTGAGCGTGGCTCCTGCGACTGCGTTCGTAGAGGGCCGTGAGGTTCTTCGTGGCGGTGTACGCCGTGTCCTGATTCGGTGCCCGGCGGCCAGGACGAGGCGGGGGGCAGAACCTGCCCGAGGATATCGTCCGCGTCGATTGTGAGGCTGATGAAGCGCCCTGCCCCACCGGGATCGAGGACGCGCTGTCGCATTTGGCAGTGGCAGACTGCCGGAGGCTGGACGACTTAAAATTGCTTTGTTTTCCTCACTCGAGGGCTAGCGTCACTTAAACCAGAAATTGCAGGACTGAATCACGCTACGGCCGACCTGACATTTTCGTATAGTGCCTGTATTTTACTATCTTGTATTGATCAATATTATTGGTTTTATCTTGACGTATCCGGATGCTCGGATGTCGTCATATAAAGGTCTCGTTAGGAAATCCGTGAAAACATAACATCGATCAATAACCGTTGTGCATGACGGATGCCTTCTCATGCGTTTTGAATACAATTTCCAGGCGTGGATTGGGCGTGCTTTGCGTGCTCAGGCAGGAAGCGCTGCTGTTGAATTCGCCCTGGTCGTCCCCGCCCTCTTGGCGCTCTTTGCGGGTATCGTGGCATTCGGGATCTATCTCGGGGCCTCGCACAACCTGAAGCATATCGCGTCGGAGGCGGCCCGGGCTTCGATCGCCGGCGTGAGCGATCAGGAGCGCGCCGCTCTCGCCCGGCAGAGAGTGGCGGCGGCCCTGACGGAGGGGGCCATGTTCAAGCCCGGCACCGTGATGGTGACGGTTGGCCCGAACCCCCAGGATGCTTCCCTCTTCACCGTCACCCTGACGTTCGATGCGAAGTCGCTCGGGTTCTCGGGGCTCTCCGGCTTGATCCCACTCCCGCCAGACCTCATCCAGAGCACGGTCAGCGTGCGCCGGGGCGGCCTGTGATCGGCCGTTTCGCGCCCGACGCGCGTGGGGCTGTCGCGGTCTTCACCGCGCTGGCCTTCACCACACTCCTCGCGGCGACGGCCGTTGGGGTGGATTACGGCTCCATGGTCGTCGCCCGGCGCAAGGCGCAAGGGGCGGTCGACCTGGCCGCCACCCTGGCGGCCTCCGATCCGCAGCGGGCCGACCTGCTGGCGCGCCAATCGCTCGCCGACAATGGCTTCGGGGCCGCTGCGGTGATCACGGTCCAGCCGGGTGTGTATGTGGGCGATTCCAAGGTTCCAGTGGCGGATCGCTTCGTCGCCAACGCCGCCTCGCCCAGTGCCGTCCGGGTCGATCTTCGGACGCAGACGCCGACCTTCTTCGCTCCGGCTCTCGGCTTCAAGCGCGACGTGCAGATCGATGTGCGTGGGACCGCCGCCTCGGCGCGGTTCGCCTCCTTCAGCATCGGCTCCGGGCTGCTTCGTCTGGATGCCGGGGTGCTCAACGGCGTTCTCGGCGCGTTGCTGGGGAAGCCGCTCAACCTGTCGGTCGGGGATTACGAGGCGCTGGCGGCGGCCCAGGTCGACGGCTTCCGCGTGCTCGATACCCTCCAGCCCGGCCTCAATCTCAAAGTCGACAACTACAACGACGTCGTCGCCGCGAATGCGACGCTGGGACAGGTGCTCTCGGCGCTCCAGTCGGTCGCGGCCACGACCGCAGGCAACGCTGCGGCAGCAGCCGCCCTCGGGCAGTTGAACAACGTCGTTCGAGGTGCCGGCGGATCCGTCCGCCTCGGGCGAATCATCGATCTCGGAGATGCCGCGAACCTCGCGCCGAGTACAGGGGTCAAGGGTCCATCGATCGGCCTGATGGATACCCTGTCGGCCGCCATCCTGGTGGCGAACGGCGATCGCCAGGTCTCCGCGGATCTCGGCGCGAGCATACCGGGCTTGCTGCGGACCCAGGTCACGCTGGGGATCGGCGAGAAGCGCCAGAGCTCCGGCTACGTCCAGCCCGGCAGTTCGAAGGCCACGGTGCAGACGGCGCAGACCCGCCTCCTCATCGAGGCCAGCCTGGCCCTGCCGCTCAATCTCGGCCTCCTCCAACTGCCTCTCTACGTGCAGGTCGCCAAGGCGCAGGGGCGGCTGCGCTCGGTGACCTGCCCCTGGTCGGACCGGCAGAGCCGACAGGTCGTCCTGGAAGCCCAGACCGGCGTCGCAGACCTCGCGGTGGCCGACATCCCCAAGGCGCTCCTCGACCCCAATGCGCGCGTGCCCGACCTCAATCAGACGGCGACGCTCCTGCGGGTCGCTCCCGCCCTGACGGTGACCGGCCAGAGCCGAGTCACGGTCGGAAACGCCTACACGCAGCTCGTAACGTTCAGTGACGACGACATCACCCGCCACACCGTCCGGACAGTGTCCTCAGGCGGGTCCTTCCAATCCCTCACCGGCCGTCTGATCAACGATCTCGACCTTCAGGTGAACGGTCTCGGCGTCCTGGCGCCCGGGGTGATCAAGAGCACGGTCGCCACGGGTCTCGCGGCGGTGACGCCCGCGCTGGACAAGGTCTTGGACAACACGCTCCGGGTCCTCGGCATCCGCCTGGGCTACGCCGACCTCACCGTGGAAGGCACACGCTGCGACCAGGCCGTGCTCGTCCAGTGAGTGTCCCGCTCGTCTTGGGATGTCAAAACCTGACGCAGAAGATCATGGATTACGACCTGTTGGAGACATACAGAGGCTCGGCGGATCTTCGTGATCGCTCGCTCGAATTCAGTGCGGAGATTTTTGCGGCCGAAATTCGGGGGGCTGTGCGCGCCAGCGATAGCCTTGGTGCTATCGAGCGTCCCAGGGGACTTGCTGAAGCCGCGGCATCGTTCTTCGCGCCTGAAAGAGCGGGCGACTCGTGGACCTCATCCTGCCCCCACGGGTGATCCACCCACTCGTCCGCGTCCGGACCGGTGTTCGCAACGGTCGGATCGCCGCCGCCGACGCTTGCCCCATTCGGCGTCGCACCGGTCCAGGGATGTCCGATGGTGAGGAAGCTGATCCTATCGATCAGGGGGCAAGCGCAGCGTTCGACGCCACGATCACGATGGTCGAGGCGGAGGACGCGTTTGCGGACAGGCCTGTTCGGCTCCCTTCCTCGATGAGAGAACGTTGCCGAACCTGCGGATCATCCGATGCCGGGCGGTCAGAACGCCAGCTTCATTCCCGCGATGATGGTACGGGGCGCTCCGGCGAACACCGACCCCGTGGTTCCTGCGAGGACGCTCGCACCGTTCTGCAGGCCCGTGGTCGCGCTGATGGAATTCGCGAGGTTCTGCGCCGAAGCGACGTAGACGGTATCGAAGACGTTGCGCACCTCGGCATAGGCGGTGAAGCGCTTGGCATAGCCGCTCGTGAGCTCCGTGGCGTAATGGATGTTGGCGTTGACGATCGTATAGCCCGGCGCCCTGAGCTGGTTGGCGTTGTCGATGAAGAAGTCGTCCTGGAACACGGTCTCGACGAACGCTCCGAGGCCGGCGAGCGGTCCGGCCGGGACATCGTATCCGATGCGGGCGAGCAATTGGTTGGCCGGGACACCGGGGATCGTTTTGCCGGAGCGGTCGAATTGGCGGCTGAGAGATCCGGCGCTCAGCCGTTCGACGTAGCGCGTGTAGATCTGGTCGTCGAACGTGTAGGCGGCGACCGCGCGCCACCCGGGTGCGAACGCCCAATCGGCCGCCACTTCGATGCCGCGATGCTCGGAGGCCGGCGCGTTGAAGGTGTAGCTCATCAGGCCGGCGCCGGGAGATTGCGACACGAGCTCGTTCCGGAAGAACTCGTAGAAGCCGGTCACGCTGAGGCGCAGGGTCTCGCTCGGGCTCCAGTCGACGCCAAGGTCGAAGCCGAGGTTTTCCTGCGTGCGAAGTTGGATGTTGTTGCCGGGGAGGCCGGCTGCGGTGATGAAGAGATTGCTCGCGGCCGGGGTCGTGTAGCCGGTCGCGACCCGGCCCCGAACCGCCCATTCCGGGGTCGGCCGATAGACCAGGGCGAGTTCGGGCGCGACGTTGAGGAAGCTGCGGTTGGCATCGGCGACGGTCGTGGTCACGCCTGAGGCCGAATAGGCGTAGGCGACGTTGCGTCCCGTGATCGCGGTGTTCTCCGCGCTGACGCCGACGACGCCGGTCCATTGGTCGGAGAGCGCCACCTCGGTACGGGCCCGCCCGCCGAGGTTGGATTGGACGGCCTCTTGGTTCCCAATGAGCGCACCGAGCAGCGGACCACCGCCGGGCGCGCGATTGAAGGTCGTGATGTGGTTGTCGATGGTGTTGTAGGCCAGCGCCACGTAGCCCACCGCGGGCAGCCCGAACAGATCGTAGCGCCGGGTCAGGTCCGTGAGGAAGTTCCAGGATGGATAGGAGCCGCGCGAGGAGGTCGTATAGAAGGGCTGGTTGAAGTTGCGCTCGTCGAAGCCGAGCTGGGTGCGCCAGGTCGTCTGCGCGTCGATGTCGTGCTCCCAGCGCAGGGCGACGATGGTGCGCCGGTCGTCGCGCCCGAACCCTGCCTCATCGGCGGTGACGCCCACCGTCCGGCCGAAGGCCCCATTCACGAAGAGGTTCGTCAGGGTACACCCCGGCGCCGCCAGCGCCGCCGTGCCGCAACCACGCTGGTAGGGATTGATCTGATACTGGTTCAGGGAGGACCGGGCCGGCAGATTCGCACTGAGCGTGTTGTTGATCACCTTCAGGGTGAAGCGGTTGTCCGGCGTCGGCGTGTAGCTGGCCAGCAGGTTGACCGTCTGCGTGTCGTAGGAACCGTGATCCTGGTAGCCGTTGGCACGGACATCGCTCGCGAACAGGCTGATCTCGACGGGGCCGCTGACGCCGCCGACCGTGAAGTAATTGCTGAGGTAGCCGAAGCTGCCCGCATCGGTGCCGATCTCGAAGCCGTCGATCTCGCGGCCCGTCCGGGTGCGGAAGGCGAGCGCGCCGCCGGTGGCGTAGTTGCCGAAGAGCGCCGATTGCGGACCGCGGAACACGTCGATGCGGCCGTAGGCGCGCGGATCGACGAGGTCGAAGCGTGAGGCGCCGTCCGGCTGGGTCAGGATGAAGCCGTCCTCCAGCACGACCGTATTCTTGATCACGCCGGTGGAGCGGGCATTGTTGCCCCGGATGGAGATCACCACGTCGCGCCCGCCATTGCCCTGGCGCACGGTCACGCCGGGGCTGTTGGCCAGAACCGACCCGATGCTGGTGGCCGGACGGTTCTCGATGATGCCGTCTCGCCCGAGGCTGGTGACGACCTCGCCGACGGGGCGGTCGATGGGTGTCGGTGCGGCGGCGGGCGAGAGGGCAGTCCGACCCCGCCCCTGTCCGGCGCCACCGCCCTGGCCCTCGACGGAGAGCTCTTCCAGGGTCACGGCCTGACCGGCGGTCTGGGCCTGCGCCATCGCGATCGCGAGCGGGCTTGCGCCGAGAAAGATCGCCAGGGCGCGCATGGGCCGGCGGGCGCTTGGGTACGGGAACATGGGGAAAGCTCGACGGATCGGGGAGGACGCTGCGCAGGCACGCTGCGATGAGGAAGGGTGGTTCGGCGATCAGACGAGGTGAGGCGGAGCCCGGGGCTGCCCCAGGCAACGGGACGGAGGCCGTGTGCGCGTGGGAGGGGGGATCGGCCACGATACCGGATGCCAGTGCACGCTCCGTATGGCGGCCGGGCCCGATGGCAGCGTGGGGAGGGCGACCCCTGCACAGCACAACTGGCACAGGGCGCATCCCGGGTGTGCCGGGGCGGGCACCCCCACGTTCGAACGGACCTCCTCGCCCCCATCGACCGCAGGGCCGCAGAGAATGGGATTGCGCAGCGGATCGGACATCGCCGCGAGCATGCGCAGGGCCGCCGCCGGCGCGAGCGCCTGTGTCCAGAGCGCGAGCGCGATCAGGACGACGCCGAGGATGCCGCGGCGGCCGATCAGCAGGGGAAGGATGGGGTGCACGGGAACGCCGCCCGTTTCGGCTGCCTCAGGTCCTCGCCTGGGTTCGCAGCGCCTGCAGGCCGAGGTCGAGCAGCAGCATGCCGAGGATGACGAGCCCGGTCAGGGGGAACAGGGCCCCGAGGACGAGGACGATCAGGGTCACGCCGGCCGCGACACGCCGGTCGCGTGGCCACGGTGGTACGCCGAGGCGACCGGCGGGGCGCCGCTTCCACCACATCGTCGCGGCGGTCACGGCGAGCAGGATGGTCGCCAGGCAGAAGGCCAGCATCGCGAACTGATTGGCTCGACCCCAGTGCTCGCCCTTGTGGAGGCCGATGCCGTACTGGATGGCGCGGGCGACCCCGCCAAGGTCCGCGAACCGGACGTCGACCAGCGGCGTGCCGGTGTACTGGTCGAGGGAGATCATCCGCTGCCCCGTCACGTCCTTCGGGTAGGCGGCCGCGGCGTAGACGCCGGTCTCCCCCGACGGCAGGGAGACCTCGAAGCCGCGCGGCATCCTGAGGGCTCGCAGGATGTCGACGGCGCGCGCGAGCCCGATGGTGGGGGTGGCGGCCGGCTGCGAGGTCGGAAGCGGAGCGTCCTCCATGGCCCATCCGGTGGTGGTGAGCATCTCCCGCATGGGCACGGTCGACACGGGCTTGTTGGCCCAGAGGGCGCTGGGCTGCCCGACGCCGGCCGCGTTGGACCAGGTGCGCAGATGCTGGCCCCACCAGGCCGACCAGGGCAGCCCGGTCAGGGCGAGGAAGAAGATTCCGGCCCCGGCGACCAAGCCGGTGACGGCGTGCAGGTCGCGCCACCACACGCGCCTGCGCGGCGTGCCGCGGAGGCGCACGACCCCGCCGCCCTGCTGGCGCGGCCACCAGAGATAGAAGCCCGTCAGAACCAGGATGATCGTGAACCCGGCCACGACCTCGATGAGTCCGTTGGCCACCGGTCCGAAGTAGGCGAGGCTGTGCAGGCCTCGCACCACCATCATGAACTCGTCGTCCCGGGCGACCCGGTCCAGCACCGAGCCGTCGTATGGGTTGAGATAGACCAGGATCCTGCGGGATCCCTCGGCCATCGTCACGACCGCGGAGGCGGACGGATCGGCGGGCTCGGTCAACGAGACCGGTACGGCGGTCGGCACGGCCTCGGAGGCGTTGAACAGCAGGACGTCCACACCCACGGGCGAGCTCGCCTGCACGGCGACCCTTGTCCGGTACGCGAACAGGGTCGCGTTGACCTCGTCCTTGAACAGGTAGAGCGAGCCGGTGACCGAGAGCAGGATCAGGACGGGCAGGCAGAGCAGGCCGGCGTAGAAGTGCCAGCGCCAGACGGCGCGATAGACGGCATCCTGCATCGGGCGGGCAGAAACGACGGCGCGGAAGGCCGTCGCGTCACCCTGGAGGGACTGAGACATGGTTGGGGGTCCGGCACGGAGCGATCTGGGACAAACGGATCGATCAGGCGGTCGGCGGACCTCGGGGACTGACGGATGGATCGGGCGGCGCCCGTGCGGTTCCCGGGTCTCCGGTCCGCCAGGCGCGGAGCACCGCATCGCCGGGCGACCAGCGCACGGCGACGAAGGCGAGAACCAGAACGGGCACCATGACGGCTTGCACCAGGGTGCAGCACGAATGACGACAGGGCAGTGCCGCGTCCGCCGGAGCGTCCGTTCCGGCGTGTTCGGCACAGATGATGGTGTTGAAGCTCAGCTGGGGCACGGGCGCCATGGAGCCCAGCAACGCCTGCAGGCAAAGCGCGTAGAGGACGGTCAGGGCGATGACCGCACGGCAGAATCCCCAATCTGGCCGCCAAGTACGCATGACAGCCGCGTAAGCTGTGGTTCCACGCTTCGTCAACATGGCAAAGTCATCTCACAGACTTTCACCCGGCATGTGATCTAGAACCGCCCCGCCAGGGTCAGGCGTACCGCCGTCGGCTCGACGGGGTGGAAGTGCCGGTCCGCGACGCCGTCCGCCGCCTCGCCGGGCAAACGGGAGGTGTAGAAGTAGGTGATCTGATCGGCCTGGGCGTTGGTCAGGTTCAACACGTCGAGGGACAGGCTGATTCCGTTGTCGAAGTTGTAGCCGACCCGCCCGTTGACCAGCGCCGTCGGGCGCGAGCGCACCGAATTGTCCTCGATCAGCGGCCGCGGCCCGAAGTAGCGCAGGCGCATCGCTCCGAACCAGCCCGGCCCCTCGCCGAAGGTGAAACCGGCCGAGGCAATGGTGGTGGGCGCCTCCGGGACCCGGTTGCCGACGGGGTCGTGATCCGCGAAGCGGGCATTCGTCACCGTCAGGTCCCCCTCCAGGGAAAGCCAGGGCGTCACTGCGTAGCGGTTGGTCCATTCGACGCCGAAGCGGCGGGTGGGACGGCTCGGCTCGGTGGTGCCGCTGTCGCCCTGGAACAGGTTCTCGGAGGCGAAGTCGAGCTGGAACAGCGTCACCGCCGTCTCCAGCCCGGCGAGGCTGCGGTTGCGCAGGCCGATCTCCGAGCCCGTCGAAGGCACGAGGAAGGGCGAGCGGCTGATGTTGAAGAGCGGGCTCGCCGGATCCACCGTCGCGGTGACGCCGCGGGCATCGTTCGAGTGGAAGCCGCCCCCGTAATTCACGAACACCTCGGTGTCGAACCAGGGTCCCAGCACGAGGCCGAGCTTCGGGTTGACGATCCCGTCCCGGGCCGTGCCGGAATTGGCCGGCGTGTCCGAGCGGACATCGGCGGAGAACCCGTCGGCGCGCACGCCGACGCTGGTGCGCAGCCAGTCGGTCCAGCGCATCCGGCTCTCGACGTAGAGGGCCGCGCTCGCCTCCAGCACCCGGTCATCGAGCACGGTCGAGCGGGTTTGCCGCGCCGTGGTGTTGAACAGGCCGACCCGGATGGCGTCGGTGCGGGTCTGGAGGCCGATCTCGTTCTCCACGGCCAAGCCGAACAGGGTGCCCTCGACGGTGTGGCTGACCTCGCCGCCGCCGAGCACCCGGCTGTCGCGCTGGCGGAACTGGTCGCCGTTCACCGGATCGTTGAGGAAGTAGGTGAAGTCGTTGAACAGGTTCATGCCGTAGCGGATGACGTAGCCGCTCGCCCGGGTGATGCCGGCGTCGCTCGTCCGGCTCCAGCGGCCCGAGAGGGAGAAGCGGCCGGTGTCGCCACCGTCCGTGGGATTCAGGGAGCCGAAGCGGCCGATGATCCCCTCCGCCACGGCGCGCTCCGGGATCTGGTTGGTGGCGTTCCACTTGGCCCAGTAGGCCATGCCGGTCAGCGCGAAGCCGTCGAGGGCCGTGCCCTGGCTGTAGCGGACGACGGCGTTCAGCTTGGCGAGGCGGTCGGGCACGTCCCAGGGGCCGTCATAGGTCTGGGCCTCGCCGGCCACGAGCAGGTGGCCTTCGCCGAGGGGCGCGGAGGCGATGCTGAGGGCGCGCTTGTAGCCGAAGCTGCCGAGCGACGTCAGCGCGAGGTTGCGCGCGACCGTGTCGAGATAGTCGATCCGCACCGAGCCGGCAGAGGCGAAGTCGCCGTCGCGGACGAAGTAGGGTCCCTTGTGGAATTCGACCGCGCCGACGAGTTCCGGGATCAGGAAATTCAGGTCGGCATAGCCCTGGCCGTGAGCGTGGGTGCGCATGTTCACCGGCATGCCGTCCACGTGAAGCGCGATGTCGGTGCCGTGGTCGAGGTTGAACCCGCGCAGGAAGAACTGGTTGGCCTTCCCCTCCCCGGAATGCTGGGTGACGATGAGGCCGGGCACGCTCTCGAGCGCCTCGCCGGGCCGGGTGATCGGCCGGCTGTTGAGTGCCGCCCCCGAGATCACGCCGGCGCTCGCCGCATCGACGCTGCGGAGGCCGCCGCCGATGCCGGTGACGCCGCCGACGAATCCCGCATGGGCGGCTGGCCCGCGGCCACCGCTGGCCGGGGCCTCGGCGGTCACGGACAATTCGGCGAGGTCCGCCTGCGCAGTCTCGGCGAACGCGTCCGGAATCCCGGCGCCGTAGGGCAGGAAACCGGCGCAGGCGCCGAGGAGCCAGGATCGGGCGGTGGGCCGTGAACGGGGAAACGATCGAGAACGGGAGGACGACATGGGACCTCGGGCGACGTCTGTGGCACGTCACCGCGAACGAGGCCGGCCCGGATGCCGCACGGCATCCGCCCCGACACCCACCAGGACACCCCGCCCGATGCGTTTCGCGTGTGACCACGACTGACGGCAGGTCTCCTGGCTCGCGGGTCACCGCCCTCTCATCGTCTTCCCAGATGTCGAGACACCCAGTGACGTGCTGATGAGGAACTCGCCGCTTACAGTTGCGGGGGCAGCCGCGGCGTTGGAGCAAAATTCCTCACCGCGTTCCCTTTTGATCCTCCGGGGAGGAACCGTCCGACGCCAGGAAGCCCGACACGCGGCGACGGCGTCAATGGCCACGCGGGGTTTTCGGGCGGGTGTGCCCGGCAGGCGACAGGCGTCGGGCGTCAGGGTCGGTCATCCGGTTTCCGCGCCGGCGCGCGCCGGCGGCCCGTGCCGGCCAGGACGGCGCCACCGGCCGCGAGGCCGAGGAGGATCCATTTCAGGGGAAGGCGCTCCGCGCCCTCGCTGCGCTGGGGCGCGGTCACCATGTGGCCCGGCGGAAGCTCCACGCCGGGCTTGCCGTAGGCCTGCGCGTCGGCGATCTGCTCGGCCGACACGGCCCATTCGGCGCCGATCTGCCGGTCATGCGCCATCAACGCGAGGCCGACCGCGAGGCCGACGGCCGCCGCCGCGAAGATCCTCACCGGCGTCCGCATCTCCCCCGCTCCCGTCTTCCCCGCTTTCCAGCGGCCGATCCGGCCCGAGGGTTAGGCGATCGACCCGCCGTCCGCCAGGGACCGGGGCCGGAGAGGAAGGTCCCGATTGTCCGCATTGCGGCCTTGAACGGTTTTAACCCGGTCTTCATCGGCTCTGCAAAAAACGCATGGGACCCCTAACGGCATGACTGGCCTGCGTTTTCGCGCGATTGAGCGCGCACTGTGCATCGCGATATCGCTGGGGCGAGACTGCTCCGCTTCGCGGCCGATCGTCGGCCATGCGAGCCCTGCCCCTCAGGACCCCGTCATGGATCATCCGGTCGCGACCCCGAAGCGCTCCTCCGCGGCTGGCGGCTGGGGGGCCCTGAAAAGTTGCGGCAAGCACCTGCTGGGAAGCCGGGCGCCCCTGTCGGGTGCGCGCGCGATGCTGAAAGCCAACCAGCCCGACGGCTTCGACTGTCCCGGCTGCGCCTGGGGCGATCCGGCGCACGGGTCCTCGTTCGAGTTCTGCGAGAACGGCGTGAAGGCGGTGTCCTGGGAGGCCACCGACAAGCGCACGCCGCCGAAGTTCTTCGCCAAGCACACCGTGAGCGCGCTGCGCGGCTGGACCGACTACGCCCTGGAGGGCGAGGGCCGCCTGACGCATCCGATGCGCTACGACGCGGCCAGCGACCGCTACGTCGCCACGACCTGGGACGCCGCCTTCGCGGAAATCGGCGCCACCCTGCGCGGGCTCGACCACCCGGACCAGGCCGAGTTCTACACCTCGGGCCGCGCCTCGAACGAAGCCGCCTACGTCTACCAGCTCTTCGCCCGGCACTACGGCACCAACAACTTCCCCGACTGCTCCAACATGTGCCACGAGGCCAGCGGCATCGCCCTCCAGGCGGCCATCGGCGTCGGCAAGGGCACCGTGCTGCTGGAGGATTTCGAGAAAGCCGACGCGATCTTCGTCGTTGGGCAGAACCCCGGCACCAACCATCCGCGCATGCTCGGCGACCTGCGGCGGGCGGCCCAGCGCGGCGCGAAGGTCGTGGTGTTCAATCCCGTGCGCGAGCGCGGGCTGGAGCGCTTCGCCGACCCGCAGAACACCGTGGAGATGCTGCGCGGCGCCAGCGCGCCGGTGGSGAGCCACTACTACCAGCCACGCCTCGGCGGCGACATGGCGGCGTTCCGGGGCATCGCCAAGGCGGTGTTCGCGGCCGACGATGCGGCCCTGGCCGCCGGCCAGCCGTCGCTGCTCGACCGGACCTTCCTGCGCAACCACACCGCGGACTACGAGGCCTACCGGGCCGCCGTGGACGCCACCCCCTGGGAATCCATCGAGGACCAGTCCGGCCTGGCCCGGGCCGACCTCGAGGTCGCGGCCGGGGTCTATCTCGCCGCCGACAAGGTGATCTGCACCTGGGCCATGGGCGTGACCCAGCACCGCCACTCGGTGGCCACCGTCCGGGAACTCGCCAACGTGATGCTGCTGCGCGGCCATGTCGGTCGCCCCGGCACCGGCCTGTGCCCGGTGCGCGGCCATTCCAACGTGCAGGGCGACCGCACCGTCGGCATCAACGAGAAGCCGCCGGCCGCCCTCCTCGACGCCCTGGAGCGGGAATTCGGCTTCACCGCCCCGCGCGCGCACGGCCACAACGTGCTCGCCGCCATCCGAGCCATGCTCGACGGCTCGTCGAAGGCCTTCATCGGCCTCGGGGGCAACTTCGCCCGCGCCACGCCGGACACCACCCTTGTGGCCAAGGCCCTGGCCTCCTGCGAACTCACCGTCCACATCGCGACGAAGCTCAACCACTCGCACCTCGTGCCGGGCCGCGTCGCCTACCTGCTGCCCTGCCTCGGCCGCACCGAGATCGACCGGAACGCGAAGGGCAAGACCCAGATCGTCACGGTCGAGGATTCCATGAGCATGGTCCACGGCTCGGGCGGCATCAACAAGCCGGCCTCGGCCGAGCTGCGCTCCGAGATCGGCATCATCGCCGGCATGGCGGCGGCGACGGTCGGCTCCGCGCGGGTCGACTGGGCGGCCCTCGCCGACGATTACGACCGCATCCGCGACCTGATCGAGCGTACGATCCCGGGCTTCACCGGCTACAACCTGCGCGTCCGGCGCCCGCGCGGCTTCATGCTGAAGAACCTCGCCGCCGAGCGCAGCTTCGAGACGCCGACCGGCCGGGCCAACTTCTCCGCCGATCCCCTGCCCGAGGCGACGGAGCACCAGCGGGCGAAGCGCGCGAGCGACACCTTCGTGCTCCAGACCTTCCGCAGCCACGACCAGTACAACACCACGATCTACGGCCTCGACGACCGCTACCGCGGCGTCTACGGCGAGCGCCGCGTGGTCTTTGCACACCCGGACGACCTGGCCGAGATCCGGGCCCGAACGGGCGACCGGGTCGACATCGTCGGCACCCATGACGACGGCGTGACCCGGGTGGCCGAGGATTTCCGCCTTGTGCCCTTCGACATGCCGCGCGGATCGCTCGCCGGCTACTACCCGGAGCTCAACGTCCTCGTGCCGCTCTCCACCTTCGGCGAGGGCAGCGACACGCCGACCTCGAAGTCGGTGCTGGTGCGCCTGCGCGCGCCGGCCGCCGCATGAGCGAACCGCCGGCCGACGCGGAGACCTTCCTGGCGGCCACCGACGCGGTGGTCGCCCTCCAGCCCGGACTCTCGACCCTGGAGGCCGGCATTCTCGCCGCCCTCCACCTCGACCTCGCCCGAGACAGCCGCAGCTTCGCCCGCGTCTTCGACCTGGAGCACGCCCTGGTGCTGCGCGCCGTCGAGACGCTGGCGAGCGAGGCGGGACTCCTCGCCCTGACCGACCGGAACGCGCGGACCCAGCGCACGCGCTACGTTGCCAGCCCGGCGGGGGATGCGGTGCTGGCGCAGCTGCATGGTTAAGTTGTTCGAGGGTCAGCGGACCGAGGGGGCGATCACCTCGGTGCAGTCACGGGTTTCCGTCCGGATACCCGTCTCGATGAACGGCGAGCGAAGAAGCTGCGCCTTCTCCTCATCGAGCAGAATCGCACGCGGATAGGTGATATAGCCCTGCATCATCAAGGCCTCGGCACGACACTGGGCAGTTTGGCAGACTGGTGACCGGTCCGGATGCATCAATCCGATCGTGTGCAGAAACTCATGCCCGATACCGCCGATCCAGCGGCACCTTCCCGCAATTTCAGCTCCATTCGCCCTGTCGCAGGCAGGAACAATACGCTCGCCAGACAAGCCGCGAAGGTCGTTGGCCGAGACAACGGCGACGCCACTGCCACCAGCGCCGGATTGTCCGCAGGCATGGTCAGCATCGACGTAGACCAAAAAGCGTGAGGCGGGATCGTTGAACCGGACAACGCCCATACGCAAGAGTTCATCCACCGTATTGCGATAGAATGCGCTGTAGCCGGTGTGTCGGTCGGTGGAGCGAAACCAAGCTGCGTTCTTCTCGGACCGGACGATGCGCACCGCCGGATCTGCAAGGCGAAAGGTCGGGCCCCTGAGCGCATCGCTCAGCCAAGCTTGAAAATGCCTGACTCCGAACTCGGCAGCACGCCGGTAACTCTCGGACTCCTGACGGTCGGCTGGCAGCAGATAGATGACCTGCACGCTCGGCGCCGCGCTCACGGCGCCGCCCGAGAGGGCGGCGCCAATGAGACCAAACACAACGAAGGCCACCTGGAATCCACGCATCGTCATGGCTCCGAGCGTGGCAGCCATTTCTTACGAAGTATCTCCACTCAACCCTAAACTGTGATTCTTGCCCGTTCAGCGCTTGATCGCCACCGGCCCGTTCATGCCGGGCCAGTCCGAGTAGCCGTTGGCGCCGCCGCCGTACCAGTATTGTTTCGGGGCCTCGGCGAGCGGCGCGCCGGCCTCCAGGCGCTGCACGAGGTCCGGGTTGGCGATGTAGGGGCGGCCGAAGCTGAACAGGTCGGCGCGGCCGTCCGCGAGGTCCTTCTCGGCCAGTTCCAGGGTGTACTGGTTGTTGCCGATATAGGCGCCCTTGAAGCGCTCGCGGATCTGGCCGAAGTTTACCGAGTCCGGCACGTCGCGGGTCTGCTGCGTCACGCCCTCGATGGTGTGGACGTAGAGCAGGCCGAAGGCGTTCAGGGCCTCCACGTAGGCGCCGAAGGTCGCCTTCGGGTCGCTGTCGAGGGGGGTCTTGCCGGGCTCGGTGGTGGCGGGCGACAGGCGGATGCCGACCCGGTGGCCCCCGCCCCAGACCTCGGTCACGGCCTTCACCACGGCCAGCGGGAAGCGCAGGCGGTTCTCGATCGAGCCGCCGTACTGGTCGGTGCGGTGGTTGGTGGAATCGCGCACGAACTGCTCGAGCAGGTAGTTGTTGGCCGAGTGGATCTCGACGCCGTCGAAGCCGGCGCGCTTGGCGTTCTCGGCGGCCCGGCGGTAATCCGCGACGATGCCCGGGATCTCGTCCGTCTCCAGCGCCCGCGGCGTCACGTGCGGCTGCATGCCGGATTCCGTGAAGGCCGTGCCCTCGGGCTTGAGCGCCGAGGGGGCCACCGGCAGCTGTCCGCCCGGCTGCACGTCGGGATGCGAGATCCGGCCCGTGTGCCAGAGCTGGAGGAAGATCAGGCCCCCATTGGCGTGCACGCCCGCGGTGACGGGCTTCCAGGCCTCGACCTGCGCGTCGCTCCAGATCCCCGGCGTGTAGGCGTAGCCCACCGCCTGGGGCGAGATGTTGGTGGCCTCGCTGATGATGAGGCCGGCATTGGCGCGCTGGGCGTAGTAATCCACCGCGAAGTCCGGCGGGACGCCCTCGGTGGAGGAGCGGCTGCGGGTGAGCGGCGCCATCACGACGCGGTTCTTCAGGGTGAGGTCGCCCAGGGTGAAGGGCTGAAGGATCGGGCTCATGCGGTCGGCTGTGTCCTGGATGGGACCGGGCGCGCAGGCGCGCCGGGCTTCAGGCGGGACAAGCAGCGGCGCTGGAGGGTGTTCCCGCGCAGGAGCTGGACGCAATCCTGCCCCGCTGCGTTGATCACTCCGACGCGATGCGCTCAGCGCTCCACCCTCCCGCCATTGGCGGCTACGAGCGCAAGCATCGTCTGGCCGAGAACGTGTTGGCGGACGTCGAGGTTGGTGATGTCGACGTTGTACAGATCCGGGGTTCGACGCCCAAGCAGGCCCGTACCGCCGCGATCGAACAGGCGCCGGGGCGGAAGGGGCGTATGCAGGCCCAGGCGAACCCAGCACCCATTCCTCCTCGGAACGATCCGCGCGGTCGCCACGTCCGTCCAGCGAAGGATCTGTCCCGAACGCCGATCGGTGACGCCATCGAAATCGAGAATCAGGGTCAGTCCGCCACGGGTAAGATCCTCCATCCCGAAGAGGGCCTTCGGCATGAAGCAAAGCAACAGGAACGCCAGGGCGCACAGGACCAGCACCGATCCGCCGGGATCGGCCGCGACCGTCAAGGCTTGCCAGAGCAGCATTACGAACAACGCCAGAGTGGGCATCATGAAGCACCACGCGATGGCCGTGATCGCGACCTGCGCGAACGTGCGGGCCCCGGCTGTCAGCGGAAGCGATACCGAAATCGGCGGGATGTTGTAGGTCCGCGAGAAGGTGATCTCACCCGGGATCTCGATGTTCAACGAAGTCCGCCCGTCGTTGGCCGCGCCAGAGACGGGCGATCCGCAAATGGATGATCGAGGATCATCGAGGCCGGACGCGGCTTCAATACCCCTTGGCGGCGATCGCTTCGCGCCAGTTCACCGCCCGGCGGGCCATGCCGATGTGCTGGCGCTCGTACATGCGGCCCTCGATCTTGATCGCGCCGCGCTTGGCGTTCTCCGCGCGGTCGAAGGCCTCGATGACGAGGCGGGCGCGGCGGACCTCCTCGTCGGAGGGGGCAAAGCAGGTGTTGGCCGGCTCGAGCTGGTTGGGGTGGATCAGGGTCTTGCCGTCGAAGCCGAGGTCGCGGGCCTGCTGGCACTCGGCCCGGCAGCCCGCCACGTCCTCGATGTCGTTCCAGACGCCGTCGAGGATGGTCAGGCCCTCGGCGCGGGCGGCCGCCAGGGTGAACATCATCCAGGGCAGCATCGGCACGCGGCCGGGCACGAGCTGGGCCCAGGTGTCCTTGGCGAGATCGTTGGTGCCCAGCACGAAGCAGGTCAGGCGGGTGCGCCGGTCGCGCTGCGCCTTGGCGATCTCCTGGATGTTGAGGATCGCCGCCGGGGTCTCGATCATCGCCCAGACGGCGATGCTCTCGGGGGCGTCGAGGGCTTCGAGGTGGTTGGCGATGCTCTCCAGCACGGCCGGTGAGGACACCTTCGGCATCAGGATCGCGTCGGGGCGGGCCTGGATCGCCGCCTTGAGGTCGGCCTCGCCCCAGGGGGTCTGGGGGGCGTTGACGCGGATGATGATCTCGCGCTCGCCGTAGCCGCCGCCCTTCACCGCAGCGCAGACCTGCTCGCGCGCGACGTCCTTGGCGTCGGGCGCCACCGCATCCTCCAGGTCGAGGATCAGCGAATCCGCCGACAGGGTCTTGGCCTTGTCGAGCGCCCTCTGGTTCGAACCGGGCATATACAGCACGCTGCGGCGCAAGCGGAGGTCGGACATCTGGCGTTCCCGTGATTTTCGCTGAAGCTTAGTGCAACACGTCAGGCGAGACACCCCGATACCGCCGGATTGACGTGGCATTCCAGCGATTTTGTTGCAACGCACGCGGCGAACGCGGTCCGCCCCTGTCCGGCGACACGGATTTCGGGCCGGGCCTTGGAGGGTCGGATACGGATGAGCGAGCCCTACCAAGTGACCCCGGACGGCCTGCGCCTCGCCCTGCGCCTGACACCGCGGGCGGGCCGCGACGGGCTGGACGGTCTGGTGGCGGATGCGGAAGGGCGCGTCGCCCTGCAGGTGCGCGTGGCCGCGCCGCCCGTCGCGGGCGCCGCCAACGCGGCGCTGCTCGCCTATCTGGCCAAGGCCCTGAAGCTCCGCCGGTCCGATATCCGGATCGTCTCCGGCGAAACCGCCCGCCTCAAGATCGTCGCCCTGTCCGGCGACGGCGCGGCGCTCGCCGCCCGGCTGGCCGCATGGACCGAAGGTGCCACCCTGCGCCGGTAGGGCGATGACGCCCTCAGTGGCGGAGCGGGGCGGTGAGGCTGAACACCACCGTATAGTCGGGATTCTCGACCACCGGGTCATCGGGGGAGAGTTGATACGAACCGGGATCGGCCGGCTCGATGGCTTCGAGGATCGGCACCATCGTGAAGGCCGCTGCGCCGTCGAAGGGCCGGATCGTGATTCCGGCCTCGGCATCCACGGTCTCGACCCGGCCGAAGACCTGCTCGCGGCGGATCAGGGTTCCGTCGTGATCCAGGTAAGTGATGCCGACGAAGAGCGTCGCGCCGATCAGCTGATCGGCGAACCCGTCGTCCCACTCGATGCCGGATTCGTCGTGTCCGTGGTCGCTCATGCGGACAGGGATGGCGAAAAACCGACCGTCCGGCAACCCGCCCCTCAGAACAGGCGGCTGCCGTTCGGCACGGCCTGGTCGGGGCGGACCAGCACCACGGCGCCGTTCGGATCGGCGAAGCCCAGGGTGAGCACCTCCGACAGGAACTTGCCGATCTGGCGCGGCGGGAAGTTCACCACGGCGGCGACCTGCCGGCCGGGCAGGTCCTCGGCCCGGTAATGCTCGGTGATCTGGGCGCTCGACCGCTTGGTGCCGATCGCCGGACCGAAATCGATGACGAGCTTCAGGGCCGGCTTGCGCGCCTCGGGGAACGGCTCGGCCGAGACGACGGTCCCGACGCGGATATCCTCCGCCAGGAAGGCGTCGAAGGGGATGGGCGGGGCGGCCGGTGCATCGGCGGGGTGGGTGACGTGCATGGACGCTCAGGCGGTGCGGAGCTGGCGGCGCTTGCCGGTGGACGACACCTGCATCAGCGCGACCATGACCAGGATGGTGCCGAGATAGACCAGGACCTGCATGCCGCTCGGGCGGTCCGTGTAGCCCACGAGGGCGTGGAGCACGCGTCCGACGAGGCTGTCCTCCCGCAGGACGGCGGAGGTGTTCCACAGGGGCCGGTCGAGCACGGTGATCAGGCCCGCATTGGTGAGGAACTGCGCCGCCTGCGCCGCGAGGCCCGCCGCCAGCAGGACGATGAGGCCGCTCGTCACCGAGAAGATGTAGCGGGTCGGGATCGCGGCGAGGCCGAAATAGCTCACCGAAGAGGTCGCGGCGCCGACGGCGACGCCGGCCAGGGCGCCGAACTGGATGTCCGGCCCGGAGGTGCCGGACGCCACGAGGCCGTAGAGGAACAGCACGAGCTCCGCACCCTCGCGCAGGATCGCGGCGCCGACCACTAGGGCGAGGCCGGCGGCCGTGCTCTGGCCGGTGCGCACCGCCTCGCCGGCGGCCCGCAGCTCGCCCGCGAGTTCGCGCCCGTGCTTGGCCATCCAGGTGTTGTGCCAGATCAGCATCAGCACCGCGACGATGAGGACGCCGGCGTTGAGAATTTCCTGTCCCGCGCCCTCGAAGGCGTCGGAGATGCGTTCGGCGAAGAGCGCCACCAAGCCCGCGCCCGCGAGGCCGCCGAGGACGCCCAAGGCGATCCAGCGTCCGCGCCCGGCGATGCCGCGGGTGGCGGCGAGCACGATGCCGATGATGAGGCCCGCCTCGATAACCTCGCGGAAGGCGATGACGAAGGCTCCGATCATGCGGAGGATTCCTTTTCGCGTGTTCGCAGGAGCGGCCGCGCCGGCCGCCCTACCAGATCCAGAACAGCAGCACCCAGCCGGAGACCGAGAGGGTGCAGGCGGCGGCGATGCCGAGGGTCGCGCCGATGCGGCGCAGGCCCCGCGCCGAGAGGCCGGCCACAGACCAGGCGAGCCAGACGCTCCACAGGCTGGTGCCCAGCAACAGCGCGGCGCGCATCTCCGAGACGTAGGGAATGAGGATGCCGTCGCCGCGCAGGAAGGTGACGGTCAGCGCCGAGAGGCCGAGGAACACGCCGCAGCCCGCCACCGGGATCAGCGCCTGGGTAAGGTGGTGGAAGCGGGCCCGCGACCAGCCGAGGGACAGGGTGGCCAGGGCCACGAGGCCCGAGAGGGAGACGCCGAGGACGATCGCGGCGGCGGCGATGTAGCCCAGCAGGAGCCCGCCATCGAGGAGGCTGAGCACGTCGTTGTGCTCGGGATAGTTCGTCAGGATGTACCACGGCAGCGTGGTCTCGAGGGGCCAGGTCGTGCCGCGCTCGATCAGCCAGGTGGCCAGCGCCTGCTTGACGTCGATGAACCAGGGACTCGACGACCACTGGAAGGCGCCGACGGCCAGGCCCATCATGCCGAACAGGATCAGCACGGTCTGGTCGAGGCTCGGCTCGGTGCCGGCGACGTGGACGATCTCGTGGGTGGGCGAGCGCCGGGCGAGGCGCACGGCCCCGCGATAGCCGGAGCAGCGCCCGCACATGTGGCAGGCGCCCGCGCCGGTCATCGTCTTCACCGGCACCAGCGGCGCGCAGTTGAAGGTGTCCCCGCGCGGCTTCGGCGAGGCCGCCCAGCCCGCGTGATCGACCTGAAAGCTCACCGGCGCGAGCTTGGCCAGCACCGCGAAGACCCCGTTGACGGGGCAGAGGTAGCGGCACCAGACCCGCTTGTTGCGGCCGTAGAGCAGCCCGACGACGATCGCCGCCACGGTGGAGCCGCCGAGCACCGCCAGCACGGGCTTGGGGTAGCCGTAGACGCTGACCATCTGGCCGTAGACGGTGGTCCCCGCGAAGGCGATGAACGGCCAGCCGCCCCAGGTGATCCAGCGCGGCACGGCGCGGCCCAGGCTCCAGCGGCTGGCGAACTCGGTCAGCGCCCCCTCGGGGCAGAGGATGCCGCACCAGGCCCGGCCGACCACCACCATGCTCACCAGCACGAAGGGCCACCAGATGCCCCAGAACGCGAACTGGGCGAAGACGGTCAGGTTGTTCCACAGGTGCGCGCTGCGGTCGGGCAGCGGCAGGAAGGCCGGCACCGCGACCAGCACGAGATAGACCGCGATCACACCCCACTGGATGGTGCGGATGGTACCGCCGTGGCGCTGCATCCACTGCCCGAGATCCGCGAGCTTCGCGTCGATCCAGGCGTCTCGGGCGTCGCGCGGCGTGCGGACGTCTTGCGGCTTGAGGGACGTCGAGGCTGCCATTCCGGTTCGGTTCGCCTGGGCTGTCAGGCCCGCTTCACTTCGCCACCAGGGTGGCCTTGGAGTTGGGGTGGAAATCGTCGAACACGTCGTAGCGGCCGGGATCGACGGTGCGGAACACGATGGAGGAGGTCGCCCCCGCGGCCAGCGCCTTCTCGCGCTTCAGTTCCACGCTCTCGAACTCCACCGGGCTGGTGCCCGTGTTGGTGATCTCGAGCTTGAAGCGGGTGTTGGCCGGGACCTCGATGACGTCCGGGGTGATGGTCCCGTCCTTCATCTCGACCTTGATGACCGGCAGATCCTCGGCGCGCGCCGGACCGGCGGCGGCCAGTAGACCGGCCGCGAGGGCGGCGGTCAGGGTTCGGGAGAGAACGGCCATGGGGCTCAGTAGGCTCCCTTCTTGCCGATACCCGCGAAGGTGAAGTCCTGGATCAGGTCGAAGGGCTTGAACCACTCGGCAACGCCGGTCTCCTTGTCGACGTGGCGACCAAAATGGCTGTGCGGGCCGGGCGGCGCGACGGTAAGCTTGAGGCGGTAGCGGCCGGGGCCGGAGAGCTTGACGTTGTCGCCGTAATGCGGGCCGTCATTGGCGACCATCGGCATCAGCGAACCGGTCACCTTCGGCCCGGTGGCGGCCTCGCCCTCCAGCTTGGTGATCTCGAAGCTGACCGTCAGGGACGGCACCCAGTCGCCCTCGGCGAAGCCGTTGCGGTTGTCCTTCGCCGCGTGGATGTCGGCCTCCAGATGGATGTCGGACGCGGCTGCGGCGCGCATCATGTCCGGCGGATCCATCTCGATCGGCTGGAGGTAGACGGCCCCCACCTCGATCCCGTTCTGGGTCACGTGCGGGCCGATGGGCGTCTCCTTCGCCTGGGCCCCGCTCCCGAGGGAGACGGCGCCGGCGACGAGAACGACCAGGGCGAGGGAGGAGCGGAGATTCTTGCGCATCGTGTCTAGCGCGTAGACCAGACGATAAACCAAGCAAAGAGGCTTTTTCGTCACGTTCCTTAATAAGAACAATTCTAAACTAAAGCTCTACCTGAGCGTCCAAGTAAACCCTGATGCAGTCGCGGTCGCTGATCTTGCGCGTGACTGACGCTGCCAATGCCGGCACGCCGCTGTGCCGGACCCGCGTCACGCAGGCGTGAAGTCAACCGCGTGCTTCTCCCGAGGGATCGCGCCCGCCGGAGAGAAGGTCCGCCGCGTCAGGCCCGGATAGGCCAGCGCCTGGCTGATTCCGCGCCCGGCCAGCAGGATCAGGAACGAGAGCCAGAGGCCGCCATTGCCGAGGCCGGCCGCGTGGGCGGCGAGGAGGGCGAGGCCGTAGGCCGCGCTCGCCACGAGCATGAGGTTGCGCATCGCCCGGGTCCAGGTGGCGCCGATGTAGATGCCGTCGAAGGCGAAAGGCAGCGCCGCCAGGAAGGGCGCCAGGGCCGCCGGCAGCAGGTAGAGCCGGGCCATGGCCCGCACCTCCGGGCTCGTGGTCACCGCGTCGATGAAGGCGTTGCCGGCGAGGAGGAACCCGCCCGCGATGGCGCCGCCGAAGGCGAGGCACCAGAGCAGGCTCAAGGTGGCGGCGCGGCGGAAGCGGGCCTCGTCCCGGGCGCCCACCGCCTGGCCGCACAGGGTCTCGGCGGCGGTGGCGAAGCCGTCGAGGAAGAAGCCGCCGATCATGAAGAGATTCCACAGGACGGCGTTGGCTGCCAGCACCACGTCGCCCGAGCGGGCGCCGAGCGCCGAGAACAGGGTGATGCAGCCCACCAGCAGCAGGGTCCGGATCATCACGTCGGCGTTGACGCTGAGCATCCGGGCGAGCGCCAGGGGATCGCGCACCACCCGGAACGGCACCGCGAAGGGGCGCGAGCCGAGCCGCGCCAGCAGGAGCAGGCCGAGGCCGGCGCCGGCCGCCTCCGCGATCAGGGTGGCGAGCCCGGCCCCGGCGACGCTCATGTCCGCGCCGAGGACCAGGGCCAGGGTGAGGACGATGTTGGTGAGGTTGATGGCGACCTGCAGCATCAGCCCGAGATCGGTGCGCCCGCGCCCCAGCACCGAGCCGAGGATGGCGTAGTTCGCCAGGGTGAAGGGGGCCGCGAAGATGCGGATGTGGAAATAGGCCGCCAGCGCGGCGATCACCGCGGGGCTCGCGCCGCTCAAGGAAAAGGCCGCCCGGCCGATCGGCCCCTGCAGCCCCACGATCACCAGCCCGACCACGACGGCCGCCGCGAGGGCGCGGGCCAGCGTCCGGTCGACCTCGGCGCGGTCGTTTGCCCCCACCGCCTGCGCGGTCAAACCGGCGGTGGCCATGCGCAGCGAACCGAACGACCAGAAGATCGCATCGAAGATCACCGCGCCCAGGGCCATGGCGCCGAGGAGCGCGGCATCGCCGAGCCGGCCGATCACGGTGGCGCCGACGAAGCCGAGAAGCGGCGTCGTCACGTTGGCGAGCGTCATCGGCAGCGCGAGCGCGAGGACGCGCCGGCTCGTCGCCGGGCTGGTCGAGGGCGTCATATCGATAGGGTCCTGCAGCGGCCTTCCGGGCGACGGTCGATCCGTTCAGTGGCAGCCGCAGCCGCTGCCGCAGCTTCCGCCGCCCTCGCTCGGGGTGGGGGTCGGCTTCGCGGCCCGGCGCACGGGATCGCGGCTCAGGCCCCGATCCTCCAGCTCGGACAGGTAGGTCGCCCAGCGGTTCCGGTACTCGCGCCCGAGATCGTAGAGGTAGCCCCATCCGAACAGGCCGGTGTCGTGCATGTCGTCGAAGGTCAGCTTGACGGCGTAGTTGCCAATCGGCTCGACCTTGAGGATCGCCACGTCGCGCTTCGCCCCGATCACCTTGCGCTCGGAGGGCGAGTGCCCCTGGACCTCGGCCGAGGGGCTCGAGACGCGGAGATACTCCGCCGGCAGGGCGAAGCGGCCGCCATCCTCGAAGGCGACGTTGAGGGTGCGCTTGTCACCCGAGAGGCGGATCTCGGTGGGCCAGCGCTCGGATGCGGCCGGGGCCGCGTGCGGATCGACAGCCTGTTGAGTCATGGTGGCTTCCTTCCGGCCGCGTCGGCCGCACGGGTTGCATGGCCCCTGCGACCGACGCAAACTTGCCCGCGAGGGTGCGAGACCTCATATGACGTGCCATGTTAGGTTCGTCACGCGACCGCGCCAACGTTTCCTCACCCCAACAGAGCACAGAATCCCGCATGTGGGGTCCCCGCGCCACCGACGACGCTGCCCCGATCGCGCCTGCGCCGCTGATCGACCCGTTCCAGCGGGCGATCACCTACCTGCGCATCTCGGTCACCGATCGCTGCGACCTGCGCTGCGTCTACTGCATGTCCGACGACATGCAGTTCCTGCCCAAGCGCGACCTGCTCTCCCTGGAAGAACTGGACCGGCTCTGCGCCGTGTTCATCCAGCGCGGCGTGCGCAAGCTGCGCATCACCGGCGGCGAGCCGCTGGTCCGCCGCGACATCATGCACCTGTTCCGGCGCCTGTCCCGACACCTCGACACGGGCGCCCTCGAAGAACTGACGATGACCACCAACGGCACGCAGCTCGGCCGCTTCGCGCCCGAACTCGCCGAACTCGGCGTGCGCCGCGTCAACGTCTCCCTCGACACCCTCGACCCGGACAAGTTCCGCGCCGTGACCCGCCGGGGCGACCTGAAGGTGGTGCTCGACGGGATCGAGACGGCGCGCAAGGCGGGCATCAAGGTCAAGATCAACGCGGTGGCGCTGAAGGGCGTTAACGAGGACGAGATCGCCGACATGATCGCCTGGGCCCACGGCGACGGCATGGACATGACTCTCATCGAGGTCATGCCGCTCGGCGAGATCGAGGGCGACCGCACCGACCAGTTCCTGCCCCTCTCGGTGGCCCGCGCCCGGCTCGAGCAGCGCTACACGATGACGCCCCTGCCCGACCGCACCGGCGGCCCGGCCCGCTATGTCCGCATCGCCGAGACCGGTGGGCGCCTGGGCTTCATCACGCCGCTGACCCACAATTTCTGCGAGAGCTGCAACCGGGTGCGCCTGACCTGCACGGGCAAGCTCTACATGTGCCTCGGCCAGGAGGATGCGGCCGATCTCCGCGCGGTCCTGCGCGCCTCGCCCGACGATGCCCTGGTGACCCAGGCGGTGATCGACGCCATCGCGCGCAAGCCCAAGGGCCACGACTTCGTCATCGAGCGGGCCCGCCCGGCCGCCGTGCCGCGCCACATGAGCGTCACCGGCGGATAAGTCTTCGCGATGGTTTGACGCTCGGGAGCATCGCTCCTAGACCCCGCTCGTATCCAGGATACGAGCGGAGATGATGATGGCGAAGGTCGCGTTTCTGGGCCTCGGCGTGATGGGCGGCCCGATGGCCCGCCACCTCGCCGCCAAGGGGCACGAGGTCACCGTCTACAACCGCACCGCCGCCAAGGCCGAGGCCTGGGTCGCCGCCCATGGCGGCGCCTTCGCGGCTACCCCGCGCGAGGCCGCCAAGGGCCAGGCCATCGTCTTCGCCTGCGTGGGCAACGACGACGACCTGCGCAGCGTCACCCTCGGCGCGAACGGCGCCTTCGCCGGCATGGAGAAGGGCGCGGTCTTCGTCGACCACACCACCGCCTCGGCCGAGGTCGCCCGCGAGCTCGCCGACGCCGCCGGGGCCGCCGGCCTCGGCTTCATCGACGCCCCCGTCTCGGGCGGGCAGGCCGGCGCCGAGAACGCGGCCCTCACCGTGATGTGCGGCGGCGAGGCCGAGACCTATGCGGCGGTCGAGCCCGCGATCCTGTGCTTTGCCCGCGCCAGCCGCCTGATGGGCCCGGCCGGCTCCGGCCAGCTCACCAAGATGGTCAACCAGATCGCCATCGCGGGGCTGGTCCAGGGCCTGTCCGAGGCCGTGCACTTCGCCAAGCGCGCGAACCTCGACGTCGAGGCCGTGCTGGAGGTGATCTCCAAGGGCGCCGCCGGCTCCTGGCAGATGGAGAACCGCGGCAAGACCATGAACGCGGGCAAGTTCGACTTCGGCTTCGCCGTGGACTGGATGCGCAAGGACCTCGGCATCCTCCTGGCCGAGGCCCGGCGCAACGGGGCGCAGCTGCCGGTCACCGCCCTGGTCGACCAGTTCTACGCCGACGTGCAGGGCATGGGCGGCAACCGCTGGGACACCTCGTCCCTCATCGCCCGCCTGGAGAAGTGAGCGCCGCCTGGGCCCGCTCGAGGGCCTCCTCGGGCGGCGTCCAGAGCCAGTCCGGCCCCATCTGGTGCCGGAACCAGGTGAACTGGCGCTTGGCGTAGCGCCGCGTGTCGCCCTGCCCGCGCCGGAGCGCCTCCGCCCGCGACAGCGTCCCGTCGAGATGGGCGATCAGGCCCGGCACCCCGTGGGCGCGCATGATCGGCAGCAGCGGGTCGAGGCGCCGGTCGCGCAGGGCCTCGACCTCGCCCAGCGCCCCGTGCGCGATCATCGCCTCGAAGCGCGCGTCGATGGCCCGGCGCAGGGCCTCGCGCTCGGGGGCCAGGAACAGCTTCACGAGCGGCAGGCCGGACAGCGGCCCGGGGGTGCGGGCCCCGTGGAATTCCGCGATGGGCCGGCCGGTCGCCGCGAACACCTCGAGGGCGCGCATCACCCGCGCCCGGTCGCTGGGGCGCAGGGCCGCCGCCCCGGCCGGGTCGCGCTCGGCCAGATCGGCGTGAAGCGCTTCCGTCGCCCGGCCCTCGGCCCGCGCCCGCAGGGCCGACCGGACGTCGTCCGGCACCGGCGGCAGCTCCGAGAGCCCCTCCTCCAGAGCGCGGAAATACAGGCCGGTGCCGCCGACGAAGATCGGCAGGCGCTTCTCCGCGCGCAGCGTGCCGATCAGCGGCGCCGACTCACGGGCGAAGTGCCCGGCCGAGTAGTTCACCGCGCCGTCCACGTGGCCGTAGAGGCGGTGGGGCGCCTCGGCCTCCTCGGACGCGCTCGGCCGGGCGGAGAGCCGGCGCAGGTCGGCATAGACCTGCATCGAGTCGGTGTTGATCACCACTCCGTCGAAATCGCGGGCGAGCGCCAGCGCCAGGCCCGACTTGCCCGAGGCAGTCGGCCCTGCGATGAGGATCGCCGCCGGCAAAACCTGCGCGTGCGTGCGTTGCGTGACCGGCGACACTGGCGTGGAAAACTCCCGGATGACCCTCGTCGCGATCCTGATAGCAAACGAGAGCCGCCCCGCCATCACCGATGCGGTGCTGGCCGAGACCCGGGCGGTGCTGCGCACCGAACACCAGCCCCGCATCCTGCATGGCGAGGTCGCCGCCGAGGTGCTGGTCCCCGGCGCGTCCGCCGATGCGCCGGCGCTGGCCCGGCGCCTGCGCGCGGCCCTGGCCCACGAGCCGATCGATGTGGCGGTGATCGAGGCCGGTCCGCACCGGCGCAAGCGCCTGTTCCTGGCCGACATGGACTCGACCATGATCGAGCAGGAATGCATCGACGAGCTGGCCGACACGATCGGCCTGAAGGACCGGGTCGCCGCCATCACCGAGCGGGCGATGCGGGGCGAGATCGCCTTCGGCCCGGCCCTGCGCGAGCGCGTCGCCCTCCTGCGGGACGTGCCCGTGGACACGATCGACGCGCTGATCGAAGCGCGCATCACCCTGACGCCGGGCGGCCGCACCCTGGTGCGGACCATGAAGGCCCACGGCACCCACACCTGCCTGATCTCCGGGGGCTTCACCCTGTTCACCGGGCCGGTCTCAGCCCGGATCGGCTTCGACGAGGCCCACGCCACCACGCTGGGCATCCAGGACGGCCGGCTCACCGGGGAGGTGATCGAGCCGATCGTCGACAAGGAGACGAAGCGCGCGACCCTGGTCGCCCTGCGCAGCCGCTTCGGCCTCGACGCCGCGGAGACCCTGGCGGTGGGCGACGGAGCCAACGACCTCGACATGCTCGCCGAGGCCGGCCTCGGCGTCGCCTTCCGGGCCAAGCCCAAGGTGGCGGCCGCCGCGCAGGTGCGCATCGACCACGGCGACCTCACGGCGTTGCTCTACCTGCAGGGGTATTCGTCGGCCGAATTCGTGGGCTGAGCGGCGCCGCCATGCCGGGGCACCTCGGGCGGCCCCGGAATGACATGGTGCTGAGCGCGGGTTTCCGGCCTGACCACAGCCGACACCGCGCCGTCATTCCGGGGCGCCGCAGGCGAGCCCGGACCCGAAGGGGCGCGCCAACGGCGTTCAATCCAGAACCGCCGACCCTGCAAGACCTTGCGCCACCTGTGTTTCTGGATCCCGGGCTCCGCTGCGCGGCCCCGGGATGACAGGGAGCGACGGGACATGCTTCGGCCGGTGAATCGGCCGGCTGCGAATCAGAGTAGCCCCACCTGCCAAAACAAAACCGCCGCCCTCTCGGGCGGCGGCTGGGTGTGTCCGAATGGCGTCTGGGAATCAGTCGATCCCCAGCGCCACGAAGCGGACGTCGCCGCTCGCGCTGGCGACCAGGAGCAGGACGGACTTGCGGCCATCCTTCTTGAGTTGGTCGATGCGCTTGCTGACGTCGGCGGGTGCGTTCACCGCTTCCTGCCCGACCTCGACGATGACCTCGCCCGGCTTGATCTGCTTGTCGGCCGCCGTGGAGTTCGGATCGACGCGGGTGACGAGGACGCCCTTGAGGCTGTCCTTGAGGCTGTAGCGCTTGCGGGCCTCGTCGGTGATGCCCGACAGGTTGAGGCCGAGCACCTGGCGCACGGCGCTCTCGGCCTCCGGCTGCTTGACGCTGGCGAGGGTCGGCTTCTCGGTGTCCTCGAGACGGCCGAGGGTGACCGACTTCGTGGTCTCGGCGCCCTTGCGGATCACGAGCACGTCCACGACCTTGCCGACCGGGGTCGAGGCGACGATCCGGGGCAGGTCGCTGGACGACTTCACCGCCGTGCCGTTGAACCTGACGATGACGTCGCCGATCTCGAGGCCCGCGGCCTTGGCCGGGCCCTTCTCGTCGACGCCGGCGACCAGGGCGCCCTTGACCCCGTCCTTCATGTCGAGGGCTTCCGCCGTGGTCTCGTCCACGTTCTGGATGCGCACGCCGAGCCAGCCGCGGCGGACCTCGCCGAACTCGCGCAGCTGGTCGATGACCTGGGACGCGTTGTTCGAGGGCACCGCGAAGCCGATACCGACCGAGCCGCCGGTGGGCGACAGGATCGCCGTGTTGATGCCGATGACCTCGCCGTTCATGTTGAACAGCGGGCCGCCGGAATTGCCCTTGTTGATGGCAGCATCCGTCTGGATGTAGTTGTCGTAGGGGCCGGACTCGATGTTGCGGCCCCGGGCCGAGACGATGCCGGCCGAGACCGAGCCGCCGAGGCCGAAGGGGTTGCCGATGGCGATGACCCAGTCGCCCGGACGCATCTTCTCGGAGTCGCCGAAGGGCACGGCCTTGAGGGGCTTGTTGGCCTCCGGCTTCACCCGCAGCACCGCGAGGTCGATCTTGGCATCCTTGCCGATGATCTCCGCCTTCAGCTTGGTGCCGTTGTGCAGGATGACCTGGATGTCGTTGGCGTCGCCGATGACGTGGTTGTTCGTCACCACGATGCCGGACGCATCGATGATGAAGCCCGAGCCCAGCGAGTTCGACTTGCGCTGCTGCGGCTTCGGGCGGTCGGCCTCGCTGCGGTCGCCGCCGCCGCGCTGGCCGCGCTTGTTGAAGAACTCCTCGAACAGGTCCTCGAAGGGCGTGCCCTGTGGGAGCTGCGGGCCGGAGCGGGCGTTGGGCCGGGCGTCGACCGTGGTCGAGGCCGAGATGTTCACGACCGCGTCGGTGACCTGATCGGCGAGGTCGGCGAGGGATTCGGGGCCCTTGGCGAAGGCCGGGGCCGGGGCGCCGGTCACGGCGAGGGCGGTCGCCAGCGCGGCGGCGGCGAGGGCAGAGCGCAGGCTGCGCTGAAGCGCTCGGGAACGGGGCGCCCGGACGGCGCTCGCGACGGGAACCATAATCGACCTCATCTGTCTCAAGACGTCCTTAGATCGTCTCCGCCGTCCGCCGATCAAGAGTCCGGCGGCGAACCGGGGTCCGCCGCCGGAGCGTCATGGTGACCGCTCAGCGCAGCGTGCCGGTGGAGCCGGGCTCCGCCGGGGCGCGCGTGCGGGCGGCCGGCGTCGCCGGGGTCCGGCCCTGCGGATCGCTGAAGTAGCGGAAGAAGTCCGACGAGGGGCTGATCACGAGCCGCGTGTCGGAGCCCTTCAAGCCGGTCTCGTAGGCCTGCATGGAGCGGTAGAAGCTGAAGAAGTCCGCGTCCCTGCCGTAGGCTTCCGCCAGGATGCGGTTCTTGTCGGCGTCGCCCTGTCCGCGCAGGGTCTCGGCCGTCTGGTTGGCCTCCGAGAGCAGCACGGTCACGTCGCGGTCGGCCTTGGCCTTGATCGTGACCGCGGCCTGCTCGCCGGTGGCCCGGATGTCGGCCGCCTCGCGCTGGCGCTCCGTCGTCATGCGCTTGTAGACCGCCGAGCTGTTCTGGGCCGGCAGATCGACGCGGGTCATGCGAAGGTCGACGATCTCGACGCCGAGCTCCTTGGCCTGCCGGTTCACGTCGGCCTGGATCTGGTTCATCAGCTCGGCGCGCTGGGTCCGGACGATGGCGTCGCGGGTCGAGCGGGCGAGCAGGTTGCGCAGGGCCGAGTTGGTGAAGCTCGCCAGCAGGGTGTTGGCGCGGGCGATGTTGTTGGCCGACTGGTAGAACTTCAGCGGATCGATGATCCGGTAGCGCGCGAACGCGTCCACCTCGAGGTTCTGACGGTCGGTGGTCAGCAGGGTCTGGACCGGGAGATCAAGGTCGAGCACCCGCTTGTCGAACAGGACGACGTTCTCGAAGAACGGCAGCTTGAAGTAGAGGCCAGGCTTGTCGGTGCCGGTCTGGTTCAGGACGGCGCGGACGCCGCCGAAGCGGAGCACCAGGGCCTGCTGCATCTGGCCGACGGTGAAGACCGAGGCGTAGAGGCCGACGGCCACGGCGGCCGCCACGATCATGAGGCCGGTGCGGAGGGCTTGGTTGTTCATCGGGCCACTCCACCGGCAGCGTTGCGGGGACCGAACTCGGTCAGCGGCAGCACCGGCAGCACGCCGGCAGCGCTGGCGCCGGTGCCGGCACCGGCTCCGTTCTGGTCGATGATCACCTTGTTGACCGAGCCCAGGACCCGCTCCATCGTTTCGAGGAAGATGCGCTCGCGGCTGATGACCGGGGCGACCTTGTAGGAATCGTAGACCTGGGTGAAGCGGGCGGCCTGACCGGTCGCGTCGGCGGTGGACTGCGTCTTGTAGGCTTCCGCCGCCTGGATGATCTTCTGCGCCTCACCCTTGGCGAGGGGCACCTTCTGGCTCTCGTAGGTGCGCGCATCGTTCTTGGCGCGCTCGGCGTCCTGCTGCGCCGCGTTCACGTCGAAGAAGGCGGGCCGCACCTCCGGCGGAGGCTGCACGCTGACGAGCTGCACGAGCTCGATGCGCACGCCGGCGCCGTACTCGTCGAGGGCCTTCTGGGTGATCTCGCGGACCTCCTGGGCAACGCTCGACTGCTCGTTCGTCAGGATCGGCTGGATGTTGCGGCGGCCGACGACCTCGCGCATCGCGCTCTCGGCGATGGCCTTGATCGTCCCTTCCGGGTTCTCGAGGTTGAAGACGAAGTCGGACGCTTTCAGGGGATTGATGCGCCACTGCACCTCGAAGTCGAGGTCGACGATGTTCTCGTCGCCCGTGAGCATCAGGCTCTCCTCGGGCTTGTCGACGGTGCGGCTCTGGTTGCCGAGCCCGGCGCGGTAGCCGATCTGCACGCTGTTGACCTGGCCGACATTCGGCTTGGTCACGGCGCCGATGGGAGCCGGAAAGTTGTAGTTCAGGCCCTGGCCGGTGGTGCTGAGATAACGGCCGAACACCGTCTCGATGCCCACCTGCTGCGGCGCCACGGTGTAGAACCCGGTGGCGAGCCAGACGGCGACCACGATGCCGCCGGCGATCAGGAGGCCGCGGCCTCCACCGAACGATCCACCCGGGAGCACCCCGCGCAGGCGGTCCTGGCTGCGCCGGAGGAGATCCTCGAGGTCGGGCGGGGTCTTGCCACCGCCGCCGCCACCGCCGCCCCACGGGCCACCCCCGCCGCCATTGCCGCCGCCGCCTCGGCCCCAGGGCCCTCCCCCGTTGCCGCTACCGCCGCCGCTCTGATTGCTCCAAGGCATGCTCGCCGATCTCTCCTGTTCCAGCAGCGTCTGCGCCGCGCACGAAGCCCACCCGCGCTCCCCGTCCCGGCCTCCTCAGGAGGCGGGCCGAATCTCCCCCGCGTGGACAAGAGTGTTGATCTCGTCGTGACCCGACCCCGGCACCTGCGTGGGCGCACCGGATCCTGTCAAGATTGCCACTTGGGCATCGGGCCGCCGAAAGACAACCGCACGGGAACCCAATGCGCAATGGGTCGCGCCGGATTGGTTTACGGCGCTTCTCCGCGCCCCGGCCCTCACCCGGCCCGTTCCAGGTCGACGAAGCTGAAGCCGCAGGCGTCGTGCTCGCCCGGCGGATGGGCTTCGCGCCGGGTCTCCCGATAGAGCGCACGGTCGAACGGCGGGAACACGGTGTCCCCCTCCGGCGCCAGATCGACCTCCGTGAGGTGGATGCGGTCGGCGTGGGGCAGAGCGAGGGCGTAGATCTCGCCGCCGCCGGCCACCATCAGCTCGTCGGCCCCCTCGGCCGCCGCCAGGGCGCCGGCCCAGTCCTGCGCCACCGCGACCTCGGGCACCGCGAAGGCGGGATCGCGGGTGAGCACGATGGTGCGCCGCCCGGGCAGCGGCCGGCCGATCGACGCGAAGGTCTTGCGCCCCATCAGCAGGGGCTTGCCCATGGTCAGGGCCTTGAACCGGCGCAGGTCGCTGCGCAGGCGCCAGATCAGGTCGTTGTCGCGGCCGATGACGCCGTTGCGGGCGACCGCCGCGATGATCGTGATGCGGGGGGCCGGCATCAGACCGCCACCGGCGCGCGGATCGCCGGATGGGGTTCGTAGCCCTCGACCGCGATGTCCTCGAAGCGGAAGTCGAACAGCGAGGTCACGGCCGGGTCGAGCACGAGGCGCGGCAGCGGGCGGTGCGCCCGCGTCAGCTGCAGCCGGGCCTGCTCGAGGTGGTTCACGTAGAGGTGGGCGTCCCCCAGGGTGTGGACGAAGTCGCCGGGCTGCAGTCCCGTGACCTGCGCGATCATCGCGGTCAGGAGGGCGTAGCTCGCGATGTTGAAGGGCAGGCCGAGGAACACGTCCGCCGAGCGCTGGTAGAGCTGGCACGACAGCCGCCCCTCGGCGACGTAGAACTGGAACAGGCAGTGGCAGGGCGCCAGCGCCATCCGGTCGAGATCGGCCGGGTTCCAGGCCGAGACGATGAGGCGCCGGGAATCCGGGTTGCGGCGGATCTCGTCGAGCACCCAGGCGATCTGGTCGACGCTGCCGCCGTCGGGCTTGGCCCAGGAGCGCCACTGCCGGCCGTAGACCGGCCCGAGGTCGCCGTTCGCATCGGCCCACTCGTCCCAGATGCTCACGCCGTTGGCCTGGAGGGCGCGTACGTTGGTGTCGCCCGTGAGGAACCACAGCAGCTCGTGGATGATCGAGCGCAGGTGGAGCTGCTTGGTCGTCACCAGCGGAAAGCCCTCGCCGAGGTCGAAGCGCATCTGGTGCCCGAACACCGAGAGGGTGCCGGTGCCGGTCCGGTCGTCCTTGCGCACCCCGTCCTGCAGGATGCGTTCGAGAAGCTGGTGATAGGCGTGCATCGCGGCTCCGAGGCGGGGGCTCCCGGAATAGCCCGAAGCGCCGGGGCTGGCGAGGTGGCGGACCGGGGCGTCAACAGGTCGTGCCGCCCCCGGACCGCGCTCCGGCCTCAGCCGATCGCGGGCCCGAGCACGTAGGCGATCATGGCGAGGTTGCTCCAGGCGTGGAGCAGGATGCCCGGCCAGAGCCGGCCGCTGCGCCAGCGGACCCAGCCGAGGATCAGCGCCAGGGGGATCAGCGAGACCGGCCGGGCGAACCCCGCGGGCGTGAGATGCGCCCCGGCGAACAGGAGCGCCGTCGCCAGGATCGTGCCCCGCGCCGTAAAGACTTCCCGCGCCCGGGCGAACAGGGCCCCGCGCATCAACAGTTCCTCCGCCACCGGGGCCAGGACGAGCACGTAGGCGAACCACAGAGCCGCCGCGGCCGGGGTGAGGCCGGGCGACAGGGCCGTGTGCCGGCCGATCGGCATCCGGAACAGATCGGCGATGCCGGTCACCCAGGTGATGTGGATCACCGGCCAGGCCAGCAGGATCACGGCGAAGCGGCGCGCCGTCAGGCCGGGCGCGCCGGGCCCCCAGGGCGCCGCCGCCGGCGCCACCAGGGCCAGGGTCCGGCGCCAGGCGGCGCCGTCGCGCCAGCGCACCGCGACGACGACGAGGAGGGCCAGGACCCCCTGCCGCACCACGTCCACCGCCAGTTCCCGCATGGCGAGCTGGCGCGGATGCAGGCGGGGACGGTCTCCGCCCAGGAGCGCGATGCCGTCGATCCAGTCGCCGCCGACCCGCACGATCACCAGGGCGAGGAGGGTCGCCACCGCCAGCGCCAGGAAGGCCGCGAAGGCCAGCCCGACGAGCGCCGTCGCCGCGCCGAGGCCGGCACGGACCCGGGACGGCCGGAGGAGCGCGGAGGCGGACCAGGCCGCCGGCGCCTCGGGCATCGGCGCACCATCATCGGGCTTCAAATGCGGCGGCACTCCCACTATAATCAAGGCGTTGGCCGAAAGGCTCGGCGAGGACGGGGATCCGGCGGCGCCGGAACGGCTTCGAGGCCCGAACGGTAACCCGGCAGCCCCTTTCCGGACCACGGGCTTTTGGACGCAAGGGCCCGAGGCTCGACAGGCCCCGGGTTTTGGCGGAAGCTCGCTCCGGTGCGGAGATCTCGGTCGGAGCCGCGACGGGCGACCGCCGCGTCGCGGAACGGTGGTTCTGGGTAGCGGACGGACTTGGTAGCGGACGTCCGGATGGCCGCGACGGCCGTTCAGGCAGGGTTCTGGGAGGGTCGGGCACCGGCATTCCCATTCGATTTTCATCCGACCCGGAGCGCCATCGCGGCGTGTGACGGCGGGCAGTGACCGGGCATAAGCGACCGCAGATGGCAGACGACCTGATCCGCTACGATCTTCTGGTGCAGGACGCGCTGCGCGGCGTGGTGCGCAAGGTGCTGACCGACGCGGCCCGCGAGGGTCTCGCGGGCGAGCACCACTTCTACGTCTCGTTCCGCACCGAGGCGCCGGGCGTGCGCATGTCGCAGCGCCTGCGCGAGAAGTACCCGCAGGACATGACGATCGTGCTCCAGCACCAGTTCTGGGACCTCGGCGTCACCGAGCACACCTTCGAGGTCGGGCTGTCCTTCTCGGGGGTGCCCGAGCGCCTGCTGGTGCCCTTCGACGCCCTGACGGGCTTCTTCGACCCCTCCGTCCAGTTCGGCCTCAAGTTCGACCTCAGCGAGGGCACGGAGACGGCCGCCGCCGAGGAGGATTCGGAGGAGGCGCCGGCTGCGGCCGGAAAGACCCCGCCCCGGGGTGCCGCGTCCGAGCCCACCGAGATCAAGCCGAAGGGCACGGGCCTCGCCACCATCGGCAGCGCCGTCCCCAAGATCGGCGCCGGCACCACCCCGGTGCCCGCCGCGGCCCAGGCCGCCAAGGGCGCCGCCAAGGAAGCCGGCAAGTCGGAGGACGGGACCGAAGCCAAGCCCCCGGCGAAGAAGGCCGAGGACGGCACCGAGACCAGCGCCGAAGTCGTCAGCCTCGACGCCTTCCGCAAGAAGAGCTGAGCGAAGCGGCGCCGACGCGGGCGCTCAACGAAAAAACCGCATCGTCATTCCGGGGCGCCAAAGGCGAGCCCGGAATCCAGAGCCGCCGACGGCGTCAATCCTGGCACCGCCTGTGCGTCTGGATCCCGGGCTCCGCTGCGCGGCCCCGGGATGACGCGGTGTTGCGCGCGGGTATATCCTCCGATCCCGGTTGGACTGAGACGACGGCCCTTCGGACAGCGAAACGCGTCTCTTTCCCCTTCGCGGGGAGAGGCGAGGCCTGGGGGTCGCTCCGCCAGTCCCCGCCCGTCGAGGGTCGCCCAACCACCCCCACCTCCAACTCCTCCCAGCAAGGGGGGAGCAGGGTTATGTCGAGCTTCCAACCCTCACCCCCGGGGGTTCACCGTCATGTGCAGCCCGTGCTCCGGGCGCAGGGTGACGCGGTGGAGCGGGACCACCGGGGCGTGGTCGTCGGCCAGGGTGAAACGGGCGGCGCGGGCGATGTGGGCCAGCACCACCACCGCCTCCTGCAGCGAGAAGTTCTGGCCGATGCAGACGCGGGGGCCGGCCCCGAACGGCAGGTAGGCGAAGCGCGGGATCGCGGCCCGGGCCTCGGGCAGGAAGCGCTCGGGCATGAAGGCGTCCGGCTCCTGCCACAGGGTCCGGTGGCGGTGGAGCACGTAGGGCGCCACCATCACCAGGGAGCCCTTGGGAATCTTGATGCGGCCGATCCGGTCCTCGGCGATGGCCTGCCGGCTCAGGAACGGCACCGGCGGGAAGAGCCGCATGGTCTCCTCCATCACGGCCCTGGTGTAGGGCAGCGCATCGGCGTCGAAGTCCTGGTCCGCCGGCACGGCATCGACCTCCGCCTCGATCCGCGCCTGGGCGGCGGGGTCCTGCGACAGGCAGTAGAGGGCCCAGGTCAGGGCGTTGGCGGTGGTCTCGTGGCCGGCCGCGATGAAGGTGACGATGTTGGCTTTCACCTCGAGGTCGGTGAGGCCCTTCCCCGTTTCCGGGTCCTGCGCCTTCAGGAGAAGCGTCAGCAGGTCGGCCGGCGCGGTCCCCTGCGCGATCAGGGCGCGGCGACGGTCGATCAGTTCGTCCACCACCTCGGCGAAGAAGCGGATGGCGGGCCGCGCGCGCAGGCGACCGATGCGGGGCACGAATCCCGGCACCCCGAACACGTCGAGGGGATCGATCGGCCCGACGGATTCGAGGAAGCGGGTGATCGCCCGGCCCAGGGCGTCGGGGTCGCTGGCGAGGCCGTGGGTGAAGATCGTCCGCTCCAGCACGTCGAGGGTGACGCGGGTCATCTCCAGGGCGACGTCGATGCGGGTGCCGTCGCGGCGGGCCAGGCGGCGGGCGATGCGGGCGCCGGCGGCGTTCATGGCTCCGTTGAAGCCGAGCACGTGCCGGGCGGAGAAGATCGGCGCCAGGGTCCGGCGCTGCAGCTTCCATTCCTCGCCCTCGGCGGTGAGCAGCCCGTTGCCGAGGCCGGGGGCAAGGACCCGCCGCTGCAGGTCGTCCTTGCGGTAGTTGGCGGCGTTCTCGACGTAGAGGTAGCGGATCAGGGCCGGGTCGCTCACCACGGTGACGCGCCCGAGGGCGCCGTCGGCGGCCACCACCGGCTTCTCGAAATGCACGTCGAGCCAGGTCGTCAGCGGGTTGGCGCGGGCGGCCTTCAGAAAGCCGAACAGGCCCGGCTGCTCGCGCAGGGGTTTCGGGACCGCCGGGCGGAAGCGGACCGGCACGGGGGCATCGACAGGGGCTTCGACGCGGGCGGCGGCACTCGACATAAACGACAACTCCGGGCCCGGGCTGAGGGCTGACAAGCCATGACAATTCAGCGCCGGGCACACGGCCCTCTCGCGATGCGGCATCGCGGTTTGCTGGCGTGCAGTTTAAGTAGGGTCCGGATTGACCAGACGAAGAGGCCACGATGTCGCCCACCGAGACGCCCGCCACCCGCACCGAGTCCGACACCTTCGGCCCGATCGAGGTCCCGGCGCATCGCTACTGGGGCGCGCAGACGCAGCGCTCGATCCAGAACTTCAAGATCGGCACCGAGAAGATGCCCGCGCCTCTCGTCCACGCCCTCGGCATGGTCAAGCAGGCCGCCGCCCTGGTGAACCAGGACCTCGGCGCCCTCGACCCGAAGGTGGCCCAGGCCATCGCGGCTTCGGCGGCCGAGGTGGTCTCCGGCGAGCACGACCAGGAATTCCCCCTGGCGGTGTGGCAGACGGGCTCCGGCACCCAGTCGAACATGAACGCCAACGAGGTGATCGCCAGCCTCGCCAACGAGCTGCTCGGCGGCAAGCGCGGCGGCAAGTCTCCGGTCCACCCGAACGACCACGTCAATCGCGGCCAGTCCTCGAACGACGTCTTCCCGACGGCGATGCACATCGCGGTCTCGCGCGAGATCAACGACCGGCTGCTGCCGGCCCTGCAGCACCTGCACGACGCGCTCCAGGCGAAGTCCGAGGCGTTCGCCGCCATCGTGAAGATCGGCCGCACCCACCTGCAGGACGCCACCCCGGTCTCCCTCGGCCAGGAATTCTCCGGCTACGTGGCGCAGGTGGCGCTCGGCACCGAGCGCGTGAAGGCGACGCTGCCCGGCGTGCTGGCGCTGGCACAGGGCGGCACGGCGGTGGGCACCGGCCTCAACGCCCATCCGGACTTCGCCGAAAAATTCGCCGCGAAGGTCGCGGAGCTGACCGGCCTGCCCTTCACCTCCGCCGCCAACAAGTTCGAGGCCCTGGCCACCCACGATGCCCTGGTCTTCACCCAGGGCGCGCTCACGGCGCTGGCCTCCGGCCTGTTCAAGATCGCCCAGGACATCCGCTTCCTCGGCTCGGGCCCGCGCTCGGGCCTCGGCGAGCTCTCGCTGCCAGAGAACGAGCCCGGCTCGTCGATCATGCCCGGCAAGGTCAACCCGACCCAGTGCGAGGCGCTGACGATGGTCTGCGCCCAGGTGATCGGCAACGGCACCACGGTGAGCTTCGCCGGCAGCCAGGGCAATTTCGAGCTGAACGTGTTCAAGCCCGTCATCGCCAACGCGGTGCTGCAGTCGATCCGCATCCTCGCCGACGCGGCGGTGAGCTTCACCGACAACTGCGTCGTCGGCATCAAGGCCAACGAGGACAAGATCGCCGACCTGATGAGCCGCTCGCTCATGCTGGTGACCGCGCTCGCCCCCTCGATCGGCTACGACAAGGCCGCCGAGATCGCCAAGACCGCGCACAAGAACGGCACCACCCTCAAGGAGGAGGCCCTGCGCCTCGGCTACGTCACGGCCGAGGAGTTCGAGCGCGTGGTGCGCCCCGAGACGATGCTGGCGCCCGGCGCCGCCTAGAGGAGCCCACCGGCATGGCGGAGATCATCAACCTGCGTCAGGCCCGGAAGGACCGGGCGCGGGTGGAGCGGGAGGCGAAGGCCGCGGACAACCGCATCGCCTTCGGCCGCCCGAAGAAGGCCAGGACCCTGGCGGAGGCCAAGAAGGCCATCGAGGTCTCGCGCCACGAGGGCCACAAGCTCGTGGGGCCCGAGTCGGAGGGGTGATGGGGGACGCGGCACGTGACCCTCTCCCCTCTGCGGGAGAGGGTGCCTGCGGAGCAGGCGGGAGAGGGAGCGACCTTTCTGGATATGGCGCTCCCCTCTCCCGGTCGCTCCGCGACCACCCTCCCCCGCAGAGGGGGGAGGGTCGGGTGCCGGAATGACCACCGGCATCACCAAGCGCTCCGTGATGATCGCCGGCCACCGGACCAGCGTGTCCCTGGAGGACCCGTTCTGGGACGCCCTGCGGGAGATCGCAGGCGCGCGCGGCCAGTCCGTCCAGGCCCTGATCGGCGCCGTCGATGCCGGTCGGGAGGGCCAGAACCTCTCATCCGCCCTCCGGGTGTTCGTGCTGGCGAGCGTGCGTGATCGTGCCTGACGGCCGCGACGGGCTCGGGCGGCGAATGTCCTGCAGGCTGTAGGAGGCCGGCGCGCCGAAGGTCCGGCGGAAGGCGTTGGCGAAGTGCGCCTGGTCGGCGAACGCCGCCTCATGGGCGGCCCCGGTGAAGTTGGCGCCGCGGACGACGGCCGCGATGGCGCGGCGCATGCGCAGCCAGCCGCGATAGCGCCGGAACGGGACACCCATGGTCGCGCTGAAGAGGTGCTGCATCCGCGACGAGGACAGGGATGCCGCCGTGGCCAGCCGTCCCGCGCTCATCCACGCTTCCGGCCGGGCCCGCAGGTCGACGAGGACCTTCGCGATCCGGGGATCGACCGGCCGATCGAACCGCCGTGCCGCGAAGCCGGAAAGGTCGGCGATGGCCTCGCCCGCCCAATCGCAGGCGTCGCGTCGCTCGAAGAGCGACCGCAACGGGCCGACCTCCCCGCCCCTGCCCACCAGGGCGCTGCCGACCGCCTCGGCCGGACCCATCAGGCCCGTCAGGGCCCACGCCCCGGCATCGGGCTCGCGATAGAGGACGCCGAGGGGAGCGCCGCCGCAATCCAGCTCGTGCGGCATCCCCGCCGGGACGAAGGCCGTGCGACAGGTGATCCACGCCCCCGGCGCGAAGCGGATGCGGAAGGCGTCGTAGAGCCCCGCGAGATAGACCGGGGCGCCGTGCTGGTGGCTGGCATTGTACGCGAGCGGCCCCGCGAAGAGCGTGTGCGCCCCCTCGACATGCCAGATCGGGAGGGGCGACGCGCCGGACGGCGCAGCACGTTCGTTCAAGCTGGCCCCCTCCCACCGCGATAGACCGTTCGCGACCGGTCCCGCACACATCCTGACGGAACCGGCCCTCTCGGGAAACGTCCAGCGATGACCGAACTCACCCGCCGTCATCTCGCCGCGACCCTGGTCGCCGGCCTCGCCCTTCCGAGGGCCGCACGGGCGGGCATACCGACGCAAGCCCCGCCCCCGAGCCCGCCCGCCGGCCTGCGGCGGATCCGCCTCGGTGCCTTCACCGTCACCGCCCTGTGCGACGCCGACGCGGTCATCGACGGCCCCTGGCCGATCGTGGGCGAGGACCGTCCGAAGGCGGAGGTCGAGGCCCTGATGCGGGAGAATCGACTTCCGCCGGACCGCTTCGAGCCCGGCTTCACGCCGATCCTGGTCCAGACCGGCCGCGAGACCGTCCTGTTCGACACCGGGAACGGGGCGGTGGGCTTCATCCCGCGCCCGGCCGGCGGGCAGCTGGCGGAGCGGGTGCGGCAGGCCGGCCTGTCGCCGGACGCGATCGACCTCGTGGTCCTGACGCATTGCCACACCGACCATATCGGCGGACTCTTGGAGGATGGGCGCCCGCTCTTCCCCAAGGCCAGCTACGTCATGGGCGACCGGGAATTCGCCTTCTGGAAGGACGACGATCGCCTGGTAGGCCCGCCGGACGGCAACGCGTACAAGTCGGCCCGCGTCTTCCGCAGCCACCTGCTTCCCCTCGCCGAGCACATCCGCTTCGTGTCGCCGGGCCAGACGGTGGTGCCGGGCATCGACGCCGTGGCGGCCTTCGGCCACACGCCGGGCCACCTCGCCTTCAACGTGGAAAGCGAGGGCCAGCGCCTGCTGGTCTGGGGCGACTGCGCCCATCACGAGGTTGCCTCGCTGGCCCGGCCCGACTGGCACGCCCTGTTCGACATGGACAAGGCGGCCGGCGCCGCGACCCGACGGACGATCTACGACATGGCCGCCACCGACCGCGTCCTCGTCGCCGGCTACCACACCGCCTTCCCGTCGCTCGGATACGTCGTCCGCGACGGGCTCGGGTACCGCTGGATCCCGATGGCGGACCGGAGCGAGCGCTGACGCGCCTCTACTCCGCCGCCGCCATCGTCCGGTCCGGCAGCCCCTCCAGGGCCGCCGGCTTCGGGCCGCCGGTCGCCCAGTCCAAGAGCTCCGCCGTGTGGACGATCGGGATCGCCGTGCCCTTCCCGATCTGGGTGGCGCAGCCGATGTTGCCGGTGGCGATGACGTCGGGGCGCATCCGCTCGATGTTGGCGACCTTGCGGTCCCGCAGGCGGTTGGCGATCTCGGGCTGGAGGATGTTGTAGGTGCCGGCCGAGCCGCAGCAGATGTGGCCCTCGGGCACGTCCTTCACGGTGAAGCCCGCCGTCTTCAGGAGATTCTTCGGCTCGGTGCGGATGCCCTGGCCGTGCTGCATCGAGCAGGCCGAGTGGTAGGCGACCACGAGGTCGGTCTCGACGATCGGCGGCATCAACCCGATGGTGGCCATGTACTCGGTGACGTCCTTGGCGATGGCGGACACGCGCTTCGCCTTCTCCGCGTAGGCCGGGTCCTCGCGGAACATGAAGCCGTAATCCTTGATCGTCGTGCCGCAGCCGGAGGCGGTGACGAGAATCGCGTCGAGTCCGGCGCCGTCCATCTCGGCGATCCAGGCGTCGATGGTGCGCTGGGCCTGGGCATGCGACGAATCCGCCTTGCCCATGTGGTGGGTCAGGGCGCCGCAGCAGCCCTCCCCCGCGGCCTGCACCACCTCGACCCCGTGACGGGTCAGGAGCCGGATCGCCGCCTCGTTGAAATCGGGACGCAGCACGCTCTGGGCGCACCCGCGCAGCAAAGCCACGCGACCTCGACGCGACGGTGCGGTATACCCATGCAACGCCGCGCTCGCCTCCAGGGCCCGCGTCTCGGCCGGGAAGGTGCCGGGCCGGTCGGTGGGATTGCGGTTCGGCAGATGGGCCGGGGCGAGGTCGAGCATCGCCGCGAGGCGGTTGCCGACCCGCGGCAGCCGCGCCACCAGGGGCCGGAAGGGAGCACCGATCTTCGCCCCCAGCAGCGCCAGGCGGAAGCGGTTCGGGTAGGGCAGCACGAAGGCCAGCACGCTGCGGAGCAGCCGGTCGCTCAACGGACGCCGATAGGTTTCCTCGATATAGGTCCGCGCATGGTCGACGAGGTGCATGTAATGCACGCCCGAGGGGCAGGTCGTCATGCAGGACAGGCAGGACAGGCAGCGGTCGACATGCTTGACGACTTCCGGCACCGCCGGTTTTCCGCCTTCCAGCATGTCCTTGATCAGGTAGATCCGCCCGCGCGGGGAATCGAGTTCATCGCCGAGCAGGAGATAGGTCGGGCAGGTCGCGGTGCAGAACCCGCAATGCACGCAGGTCCGGAGGATCTTCTCGGACGCCGCCATGGCCGGATCGGCGAGCTGCGTCAGGCTGAAATTGGTCTGCACGGTGCGTCCTCGGGTCCACCCTCGTGCCGTCCATCGGGTCCGGCCCGCGTCGGCATCGTCGTTCTTGGTCCCTGCTGTTTAGAGGGTCTCGCGCCGGTTGCCGAGCCTTGGAATCGCTCCGAACAGCGCGCGCGTTGCGACCTCGCCCCGCACCGCCCCTCGCTCACAGACCGGCGTACATCCGCCCCGGATTGAACAGGCCATGGGGATCATGCGCCGCCTTGATGCCCGCGGTGATCCGCATGAGGGGCTCGGCCAATGGCTCGAAGACCGGCACGGCCGCCCGGACGGCATCGGGTGCCCGCACCAGGGTCGCATGCCCACCCTGTGCGCGCACGGCCGCCCGGACGACCTCGGCGCCGGCATCGCCCCCGGCATCCGTGGCGAGCCAGACCAGCCCACCGCCCCAGTCGTAGAACCAGCGGGCGTCGCGCTGGGCGCCGATCGCGGCGGTGACGGCGGGGCCGCGGGTCGGCGCAGTGGAGATGCGCCAGACCGCGGCACTCCGCGGCTCGGCGAAGCTCGCAGCGTCGCGGATGCGGGCCCAAAGCGCTGTCCCCGCCTCGCCCTCGACGATCTCGGGCTGGCCGAAGCGCTTGAGCAGGCGACGCAATTCGCCAAGACGATAATCGATCGACTCCGAGAAACCCTCGATCCGCATCAGCGTCCGCGCCGCCTCGCCTTCGATCCCGGCCGGCAGGTGAGCGGCTCCGGTCAGCTCGAAGGGCGAGCCCAGGGCCGCGCTCAAGGCCGCGATGGCGCGGGCATCGTCGAGGTCCGGGAACGCGAGTGTGGCGACCCGTTCCTGAACGGGGAGCACCTTGAACGTCACTTCCGTCAGCAGACCCAGGGTGCCCCAGGAGCCGGCCATCAGCTTCACCAGGTCGAGCCCGGTGACGTTCTTCATCACCCGCCCGCCCGACTTGATCGCCTGGCCCCGTCCGTTGATGAAGCGCACGCCGATCAGGCTGTCGCGGGCGGCGCCCGCGTTGATCCGGCGCGGTCCAGAATTGTTGGCGGCCGCCACGGCGCCGAAGGTCGGTTCGCCGGTCGTGCCCATCAGGGAGCGGTGGTCCATGGGCTCGAAGGGCAGCATCTGACCGCGCGCCGCGAGGAGGGCCTGAACCTCGGCCAGGGGCGTCCCGGCCCGGGCGGCGACGACCATCTCGGCGGGCTCATAGAGCGTGATGCCGGTCAGAGCCACGCTGGAGAGCGTCGCTTCGTCCTGGGCCGGTCGGCCGATCCCGGCCTTGGTCGCTCCGCCAACGAGACGAAGCCGCTCCGGGCTCCCGACCGCCCCGCGGACGATCTCGGCCGCAGCGCCCTCGTCGTGAGGCTCATATGTACGCATCGAATCCCACCCGATCCGGGGCACTCTGCGGCACCCTCGATCCTGTTCCTGTGGAGCCACCTTAGAGGAGGTTCACGCCGATGGCATCCGGTCAGGAACGGCTATTCGGCCGGTGCGGTCTCGGGTGGTGAACGGGTCAACCGCGCCGCCACGTGACCGCGCAGGCCCGCGATGTCGAAGAGCCAGACGAGCGCACCGTAGATCGCCATGCCGAGAGGCACGGAAAGCAGCAGCGCCCGTGTCGGCTCGATATGGCGCAGGGGTAACAGGCAGAGTGCCATGGCGAGGGAGGCGATGCTGGCAGCCAGGATCTCCCACCAAGGTAGGTGCAGGCGCTGGGGTCCCGTGAGCGCACGCCAGGCCAGGATGAGGGTGGCGGCCCCGAGGCCGGCGGTCTGTGCGATCGCGACGCCCTCGGGACCGTACCGGGACGGCAGGAGCCACAGCCCGAGCCCGTTGAGGGCGAGCCCAACCAGAGCGGCGGCGATGACCGGGCGCGTGCGCCGACGAATCTGGAAGATCGGATTGAGGGCGAAGTTGGTCATCGCGAGGCAGAAGAAGCCCGGAACCATCAGCCCCGCATAAGCGGCGAAGGGGCCGCGGTAGGCCTCCGGCACCACCAGCGCCTCGAGGGCCGGGAGCACGGCCCAGAACCCGACCGCGCAGGGCAGAAGCAGCGCAACCACCACGCCGATATTGAGCCCGACCTGGCGCTCGGCCGCAGCACGCCCCTGTTCCTCCTCGACCCGGACCGCGAGCTGGAAGAGCAGCAGATCGAGGGCGGTCCCGAGGGTGCCGATGCTCCGGGTGGTGACATCGGCGGCGAGGGCGAAGTAGCCCGCCTCGGCGAGGCCCGCATGGGACGCGATGCTGCCCCGATTGAGGAACGGCAGCAGCTGGTAGATCGCGTTGGCGGCGATGAGGGGAAGGCCGTAGGCGACGAAGAGCCGCCAGGCTTCCCGCAGCTTCAGCCGTACGCGTGGAACGATCGGATCGCGTAGCGGTCGATACAGCAGCAGGATCGCGAAGGCTTGGCTGATCCCGGCCGCCGTCAGAACCCAGACGGGCTGGGGGAAGAACCAAGCGGCACCCGCCATCAGCACGAAGGCGAGGCCGTTCTTCACCGCGACGAGATTGAAGTACAGCCGGCCGTCGAAGCGCGCCCGGGCGAGCGCCGCGTGATAATCGAACACGCCGATGCCCAATGCGGCGACCGCGGCGCCCGCTGTGATCGCCAAGCGGCTTCCCGCGTTGGGCTCGAGCGTGAAACCCAGTCCCGCGCAGATCAAGGCCGCCACGAAGAGACTGAGCGTGAGGGCCATGTAGGCCCGGTCCAAACCCTGCCGAATCCAAGGCTCGTCGATGCGGACCCGGGCTGAATAGAATCGTGTCGCGGACAGACGCAGCCACTCGAACAGGACGGTGTTGGCCACGATCGCACCGGCAGTCGCCAGAGCGAACAGACCGAACTCCGCTGGTCCCAGCAGCTTGGCGATGAGGAGGCCGAGGACGAAGTTCAGGCCGGCATTGAGGACGAAGGCAGCGATCACGGCCATGGCGCGACGGGTCATCCTCGGAGGCCGGCTGGACGGGGCATCGCCGCGCAAGCTCTAGCGCAGGAGGCCTGACAGTCCGTCGACCGGTTACAACCAACCCCGGATGCGGAAGAATACGATCGGAATGATGGCGCTTACGAGGATGAGCGCGAGGCCGAAGGGATAGCCGTAGGCCCATTCGAGTTCGGGCATGTGCTTGAAGTTCATCCCGTACATCGAGGCGATCAGGGTCGGCGGAATGCCGACCACCGATGCCACGGTGAGAACGCGGAAGGTGTTGTTCTGCTCAATGCTGATCAAGCCGAGGGTCGCGTCGAGAAGGAACTGAACGTTCTCGGAGAGCCGGATCTCGAACTCGTCGAGGGAGGCAATGTCGCGCCGCACGGCCTCGAAGCGCGGCACCTGTTCCTCGCCGAGGATATGCTCGCACTCGTTGGCCACGAAGGGCACGATCCGCTCCAGGCCGAGGAGGCTCGACCGGATCTTGCCGAGGGTCTTCCCGCGGCGTCCGATGCCGCGCAGGATTCGGCGCAGCGCTAGGTCGCGCCGGCGCGGCGTGTGGTTGCGCAGCTTGGTGTCCCCGGCAGGCGCACCGCTGCGGACGTCGAAATCGAAGATCCGCGTGGACAACTCGTCGAGGTCGGCGCCCATGTCCTCGAGGGAATCGGCGAGGCTGTCGACGAGCTCCTCTATCAGGAGAAGGAAGATCTCGGTGGAGGTGGTGCCCGGCCCATCGCCGGTGTCGATGCGCTTCTTGACCTCCGCGAAAGCCCGCAATTCGTGGAAGCGCACGGTGACGAGGCGGTCCCGGGTCAGCACGAAGCCCAAGGGCTTCAACTGCGTATCGAGCTTGTCGAAGGTGACCATCGGGGTTGAGAGTGAGAACCCGGTCTTCAAACGCCTCAGGCGGCTCGAATTCTCCACCTCGCTAAGGGCCTTGCGCGAAGGGACCCGGATGCCGGTGCAGGCCTCGACCCGCTCGGCCTCCTCGGCGCTCGGATCATCGAGATCGATCCATACGACCTCCGACGGATAGGCTGTCGCGGGCGCCTGTGCCTCGGGCTCGACCGCGCCCTGCGGACCATGAAGCTTGATCATCCGCGAAGGACTTTCCGGCGGCTTGTGGGATCGGGGGATGATCCTGTCGCCGGATCGTCGTCGGAGCCTGCGACAGTCTTGACTCGAACGGCTTCCGCGCCTAACTCGACGCCATCGTTAGCACTCACCCAAGGCGAGTGCTAACGGCCTGGGTTGAGCGCGCTGCCGCGCCGCATCAACGCCATCCACGAATTTGAAGCAAGAGGGCAGCTCATGAAGTTCCGTCCGCTGCACGACCGTGTCGTCGTCCGCCGCATCGAAGGCGAAGAGAAGACCAAGGGCGGCATCATCATCCCGGATACCGCCAAGGAGAAGCCGCAAGAGGGCGAGATCGTCGCCGTCGGTCCCGGCGCCCGCGATGAGGCCGGCCGGGTGAACCCGCTCGACGTCAAGGCCGGCGACCGCGTCCTGTTCGGCAAGTGGTCCGGCACCGAGGTCAAGATCGACGGTCAGGACCTCCTGATCATGAAGGAATCCGACATCATGGGCGTCGTCGCCTAAGTCGGGTTTCGGTTCTCCTCCCGTTCACGAGCCCTTCGAGGGTGCCATCCGGCGCCTCGGGGCCCATCACTGACAAGGATCTGACATGGCAGCGAAAGAAGTCCGCTTCGCCTCCGACGCCCGCGAGAAGATGCTCCGTGGCGTCGACATCCTCGCCGACGCGGTGAAGGTCACGCTCGGCCCCAAGGGCCGCAACGTCGTCATCGAGAAGTCCTTCGGCGCCCCGCGCATCACCAAGGACGGCGTCACCGTCGCCAAGGAGATCGAGCTCGCCGACAAGTTCGAGAACATGGGCGCCCAGATGGTGCGCGAAGTGGCCTCGAAGACCAACGACATCGCGGGTGACGGCACCACCACGGCCACCGTTCTGGCGCAGGCCATCGTCCGCGAAGGCGCCAAGTACGTCGCCGCCGGCATGAACCCGATGGACCTGAAGCGCGGCATCGACCTCGCTACCACCGCCGCCGTGAAGGACATCACGAGCCGCGCCAAGAAGGTCGCCTCGTCCGAGGAAGTTGCCCAGGTCGGCACCATTTCGGCCAACGGCGACAAGGAAATCGGCGAGATGATCGCCCACGCCATGCAGAAGGTCGGCAACGAGGGTGTCATCACCGTCGAAGAGGCCAAGACGGCCGAGACCGAACTCGACGTCGTCGAGGGCATGCAGTTCGACCGCGGCTACCTCTCCCCGTACTTCATCACGAATGCGGAGAAGATGGTCGCCGAGCTCGAGGACCCCTACATCCTCATCCACGAGAAGAAGCTGTCTTCGCTCCAGGCGATGCTGCCGGTTCTCGAGGCCGTGGTGCAGACCGGCAAGCCGCTCGTCATCATCGCCGAGGACATCGAGGGCGAGGCGCTCGCTACGCTCGTGGTCAACAAGCTGCGCGGCGGCCTGAAGGTCGCGGCCGTCAAGGCTCCGGGCTTCGGCGATCGCCGTAAGGCCATGCTCGAGGACATCGCGATCCTGACCCAGGGTCAGATGATCGCCGAGGATCTCGGCATCAAGCTCGAGAACGTCACCCTCCCGATGCTCGGCCGCGCCAAGCGCATCCGCATCGAGAAGGAGACCACCACGATCATCGACGGTCTCGGCGAGAAGGCGGATATCGAAGCCCGCGTCGGCCAGATCAAGGCGCAGATCGAGGAGACCACCTCGGACTACGACCGTGAGAAGCTCCAGGAGCGTCTGGCCAAGCTCGCCGGCGGCGTCGCGGTCATCCGCGTCGGCGGCGCGACCGAGGTCGAGGTCAAGGAGAAGAAGGACCGCGTCGACGACGCGCTCAACGCCACCCGCGCTGCGGTGGAAGAGGGCATCGTCCCCGGCGGCGGCACCGCCCTCCTCCGTGCCCGTGAGGCCGTCCGTGCTCTCAAGAGCGACAACCCGGACGTCCAGGCCGGCATCAAGATCGTGCTGAAGGCCCTCGAGGCTCCGATCCGCCAGATCGCCGCGAATTCCGGCGTCGAGGGCTCGATCGTGGTCGGCAAGATCACCGACAACACGTCCTCGATCACCTTCGGCTTCAACGCCCAGACCGAAGAGTACGTCGACATGATCCAGGCCGGCATCGTCGACCCGGCCAAGGTCGTGCGCACCGCCCTGCAGGACGCCGCCTCCATCGCCGGCCTCCTCGTCACCACCGAAGCCATGATCGCCGATGCTCCGAAGAAGGACAGCGGCGCCCCGGCGATGCCAGGCGGCGGCGGTATGGGCGGCATGGACTTCTAAGGCGTCCGAACTGCACCTTATCGGAATGGGGGTCGCCGCGAGGCGGCCCCTTTTTTCATCCGCGGCACAGCCATCGGCGGCCTAATGGTCGGGACAGCAGCAGGCGCGTCAGGCGGCCTTGTCTATTGGGTGTTTCAGGTCAAGAGGGATTATCGCCAACCTGCTCTCGTCCGTGTTGGCGGATCAATTCGTTCAGGGCGTCTTGGTCGGATTCAAGGTCTTCCGTGCCTTTGAAGCGCGAGAACTCGACGTGACCATCCTCGAAGACATCGATCTCCAGGCGCTCGCCGACTAAAGTGACGGTGATCATCACAGTGTCGTCGCGCTGCCGGTCCACCCGGAACCATAGCCCCTGCTCTTCGAGGAGCCGCAAGATTCGGTAGAGCGGATGGGTCAAGGAGACCTCCTGTCCTTCAGGGCGATCTTAGCTCGACTGTCCCACCAAGTCTCTGGCTTCTCTCCGAAGTCGGCACGCCGGCCGCTTCATGGTTGGGTCCGACAGGAGGTGGATCAAGCTTTTTCGCGAAGTCGCCCGAAGGCCCTTCAACCCGCCCGCGATCTCACCGACCTTCGGTCCCTGGAGGGACACCGCTCCGCCTCGCGGCGGATTTCTACGACAGGTCGATTACGCCATCGCCGCCTCGATGCGGAACGGCGTTCCATCGACCCACATCCGGTGGAGGATCACCGCCAGCCGCCGTGCCACCGCGACCATGGCCTTGGCCGTCCCGCGACGCTTGGCGAGCTTCAGGCCCCATGCCTTCAGCGGCGAAGGCTTCGAGCCCAGCCGCAGCAGCAGCAGGGCTGCCTCGAACAGCGCGGCGCGTAGGGTCTCGTCGCCGTTCTTGGTGATGGGCCCGCGCCGGTCCAACTCGCCCGACTGGTGGGTTCGCGGCGCCAGTCCGAAGTGCGCGCCGACCGCGCGGGACTGGCGGAAGCGGGCCGGCTCGTCGACCGCCGCGCGATAGGTCAACGCGACGAACGGGCCGACACCGGGCGCACTCATCAGCAGGCGGCAGGGCTCGTCCGCGCGAGCCAGCGCCAGCATCCGCTTATGCAGGAGCACGTATTGCTCGCGCACCACGCGGCGCACGGTCAGCATCGGCTCGATCACGGCGATCAACCCGGCTCGGCCGTCCGTCAGTTCGCGGATGCGTTCCTCGTAGCGGGCGCGGGTCACGGTCCCGACCTTCAGGCCGAAGTTGCGCAGCAGCCCCCGGATGCTGTTCTCGATGTCCATGAGCTTGGCCTGCAAGGTCCGGCGCCCGCCGAGCAGGGCACGGATCTCCTGGCTGGCCAGGGTCTTCACGTGAACCGGCTTGTAGAGGCCGACCCGCATCATCTGGGCGATGCCGCGCGCGTCGTTGCGGTCGGTCTTGTTCACCTGGGCGCTCAGCACCGCCTTGGCGTGACGCTTCTCGATGCACACCACCGGCAGGCCCGCCTTCGCCAAGCCGGCATAGAGCAACTGGCAGAGCGGACCGGCCTCGATCCCGACCCGCCCGTAGGCCAGGCCGCGACCGCCCAGAAACGCCACGATGGTTTCCGGCTCGCTCTCCACCTTGCCCTCGCGCACGACCTGACCGGACGCGCTCAGGATGCAGATGCTCGTGCTGCGCACCGAGACATCGAGGCCGACATAGTGGTCCATCGCTCATCTCCCTGATCCGCCTGGGCTAGATCGGAGAACCGTAAGTCCCACTCCGGTCACCGTCACACCCGCTGCGTCGGACACGGCGGGAGCCCAATGACCCATCCTTTTTCGTGGTCCGCACCGCCTTCGCCGTAGTTGTAGGCGGTTCTCCCCCCAAAGTCGTTTCCCGTCGCTGTCGGTTGGGGCGGCAAGCCGCGGACCGGGGGGGCCAGGCGAACCGGACGCGCGAAACATGCGAGCGACGCAGATCGATGCGTCGCGCGTCGGCGTCCGGAAGGCATTTCCTGGCGGACACGGCAACACGCGATGTCAGGGCTGCGCAATGTCTGCAGAGCCGAGTGGAGAGAGTCTCCGATCCCGCTATCGTCAGGCTCACGCGCGTACCACCCGCGATCTTCGCCGCACATGTCGGGGCGGCCGACGGCGCGCGCAGAAATCCAGCCCCACTTCGGCGGAAACCGGGTCGACAGAGAGGGGTGTCAGTGAGGGGAAGCCGACCGGGACCTAAGGAATCTCCGAAGCGCGAACGGTTAGGCTTGTTGCCGGGATCGCACGGAAACGGATGCGCTGCCGATCGGGTGGGGGGCCCCGGTCCCTTGAAACCGGAGCTAAACAGGCCTTTGGCGCGGACCTACCGTCCGAAGATGCCCTTCAGGAATTGGGCGGTGCGGTTGCGCTTCTTCTTGCGCTCGAGTTCGTTGGCGTCCTTGACCCATGCCACCTGCACGACGCGGCGCTCGCCCTCGAAGGGCTCGTGGCCGTGCCAGGAATTGTCGGCGCGCAGGAAGGCGAACATCGTGCCCATGGTGGGCGGCACCTCGACCGCGAAGGGTTCGTAGTTCTTGCCGTCGTAGAGCACCCGCAGGCGGCCGGCGGCCGGAGCGTCCCAGGCATCGTTCATGTAGATCAGCATCGTCATCACTTTCGACGGGCCGTCGGTGTGGATCGAGCCGTATTTCAGCTGGCTGCGCTTCATGATGGTGGTGAGGCGCGGGCAAGAGACCAGGTCGATGCCGAACTTCTCGCCCATGATGCGGGAGAACGCATCGCTCTCAAGCTCTTCGATCAGCGCCTTGAAGCGACCCTTGAGGGCGACTTCGTCGACCGTGAGATAGCCGGGCTTGGCGATCGCGGGGAAATCCTGGCGGATCTCGTCGACGGCCTCGGGCTTGAGCACGTCATTGCCGAGAAAGAAACTGTAGGGCTCGCGCGAGACAGGGGCGGCCCGCACGGCATCAAGGTTGAGGATCGACAATCCCGTCATGGCTTCGACGTTCGTCCGTTCGGGCGCACCAGGCCCGGTTTGAGCGGGTGCACGCTGGGTTGGAGCGCCGCTGCGAGGGCGCAATCCCGGTGGATAGAGCGCCCGATTGCGGCAAGCGGACGGCAAGCCCTTTCCGCGCAACACGGAAACTGCCATGCTTGACCGTATCGAAACTGAAAAGTGGCGCCGAGTATCGTGACGAGACGCCTCGCACTCGCCTTCTGCGTCGCCCTGGCGACGCCGGCCAGTGCCCAGAGCCCCCTCTCGACGACCCAGCGCATGATCTGTGCCGATGCAATGGCTCTGGTGAAGACCCGAGGTTCCGTCGCGATCAGTTCCGGCGGAGCGCCCGAGCGCTTCGTACGGGACCGTAGCCAATGCAATCTAACCGAAATCGCCGAACTCCGCTTCGTGCCCACCCGGGACAACCCGGAATGCCCGATCGGCTATCGCTGCCGCGAGCCGGAATTCGGCGACTGGGACTGGTGAGACGGACCGGCGGTACGAGGATAGTCCGCCGCAGCGGTGCGCCACGATCTCGCCACGACCCGCCTGCAATGCCGATGCATGGGCGGTCCCCCCCGGGGCACGGCGCCGGACGATGACAAGAACTGAGGGGAGACGCGCGTGGCCGTATTGAGGACAGGCCTCGGCCTGCAAGCCGCCGTCACGGCGCTCTTCGCCCTCGCGCTCCTGGTTTCACCCGGCGTATCCGCACCGCTCTACGTCAGTCTCAGCGGCCTTGCCATGGCAGGCATCCTGTTCGCATCGGGGCGCCTCTCGTCATACCTAAAGGTCTTCGTCTCGGTCTACGGCGTCGGCTACCTGTTCCTGGCCGGAGCCACGCAACTTGCGGTCATGGGTTTCCTGCCCCCGACGCTCGCCGCCCTCCTGCCGCCGAGCTTCGCCGCAACCGGGGCCGTGGTGTTCGCCGGCATCGTCTTGGCGATCTCGTACCTCGAGCCGATCCGGGCGATCACGCTGATCGCGGATCCCTATTTCGCCACCACCGACAAGCCGACACGGGAGATCGGACCCTTCCGCCTGTTCGGCAGCACGGAGGGGAAGGTCGGCCAGCGCCTCGTCGCCCTGTCGATCTTCATCACCTTCGCACAGGTCGCCCTGCAGCTGCGGCTGAACTTCTGGTTCCGCGACCTATTCAACGCCCTCCAGGAATACAACGCCGACGCCTTCTGGTACCAGTTGGTCTGGGTGTTCACGCCGCTCGCCACCATCTGGGTCGTGGTCGGCATGTTCGACACCTTCGTGGATGCTACGCTTCACATCCGCTGGCGCACCTGGCTGACCCGCAGCTTCTACGGTCGCTGGCTGGATGCCGGGACGCATTACCGGGTCCCCTTCACCGGGGAGAGTGCGGACAACCCGGATCAGCGCATCCAGAGCGACATCAATCTCTTCATCTCCCAGACCACCACGCTGTCCATCCGGCTCCTGTCTCAGGCGGCGACCCTGGTGTCCTTCATGGTCATCCTGTGGGGCCTGTCGCGCGACTTCGTGCTGCCCTTCACCGATACGGTGGTGCCGGGCTTCCTCGTCTGGCTGGTGGTCGGTTACGCGGTGGTCGGAACCTGGCTGACGCACGTCATCGGACGCCCCCTCATCGGCCTCGACTTCCGCCAGGAGAAGGTGGAGGCGGATTTCCGCTTTTCCCTGGCCCGGACCCGCATCTACGGCGAGCAGATCGCCCTCCTGCGCGGCGAGCGTGCCGAAACGGTGCGCCTGGGTAGCCTGTTCCACGCGATCGTCGACAACTACCTCGACATCATCGTCCGGCGGATCAAGCTCGGCAGCTTCACGCTGTCCTACAGCCAGATCAGCGTGGTGTTTCCCTACATCCTCGCCGCGCCATCCTACTTCCTGAAGAAGATCACCCTAGGGCAGTTCCAACAGACCGGCGATGCCTTCAGCAGCGTGCAGTCTTCGCTGTCGTTCTTCATCAATTCCTACGTCACCATCGCAGCCTACCGCGCCAACACCAACCGCCTCTCCTCGTTCCGGCAGGCGATGACCAAGGCGGAGGCGATCGGAGGGACCGGCGAAGGCCTGTTCCAAGGCAACGACACCAAGGGCGACGTCACGGCTTCGAAGCTCAGCCTCGGTCTGCCGGACGGACGGGAGATCGTGGCCGCAGACGCTTTGACCATCACGAAGGGCGGCGCCACGCTGCTCACGGGTCCCTCAGGTTCCGGCAAGTCGACCCTGTTCCGTGCCATCGCGGGCATCTGGCCCTTCGCCAAGGGCCGGATCGACCTGCCCAGGGGACAGTCGGCCCTGGTCCTGCCGCAAAGACCCTACATCCCTCTGGGGACCCTGCGCGGCGCCGTCGTCTACCCGAACACCACGGACATGTTCCCGGACGAGGCGATCCGCGACGCCCTGGTGGCTGCCCAGTTGCCGGCGCTCGTCGACCGTCTTGATGAGGTCGATGCCTGGGATCAGCGCCTCTCCGGCGGCGAGCAGCAGCGGCTAGCGGTGGCCCGCGCTGTCCTTGCCAAGCCCGACTGGCTGTTTCTCGACGAATCCACCGCCGCCCTGGACGAGCCGAGCGAGGCTGCGATCTACCGGATGCTGCGCGAGCGCCTGCCCGGCACCACCATCGTCTCCATCGGCCATCGGTCGACCCTGCACGCCCTGCACGAACGCCGCCTCGACATGCAGCCTGCCAATGATGGCCGGTTCGTGCCCCGCGACGTGCCGTCGCCCGTCGCCGCCGAGTAAGGTTCAGCGCAGGAACGTCACCGCGATGGGTGCCAGGATCGCGGTGAGGAACGCGTTGAACCCAAGGGCGATGCCCGCGAAGGCGCCCGCCACCTCGTTCACTTGGAAGGCGCGTGCGGTGCCCACGCCGTGGGCGGCGAGACCGGCCGCGAAGCCGCGGGCCCGCATGTCCCGGATGCGCAGGACGTTCATCAGTGGTGTGACGAGGATGCCGCCGGTCATGCCGGTGAGCATGACGATGACGGCGGCGAGCGTCGGGTCTCCGCCCAGTGTCTGAGCGATGCCCATCGCGACGCCGGTTGTCACGGATTTCGGCGCCAGTGAGACGATGACGTCACGGGGAATACCGAAAGCTTGGCCCAACAGCAGGGCCGAGCTCAGCGCGACCACCGAACCAACAACGAGGGCCGCCAGCATCGGCGCGAGAGAGCGCAGCACCGTGGCACGATACTCATAGAGGGGAATCGCCAGTGCCACGGTGGCCGGCCCCAGTAGAAAGTGCACGAACTGGGCGCCCTCGAAATAGGTGGCGTAGGGCGTCTTCGTGAGTTCCAAGACGGCAGCGGTGAGCGCGATGGCGATAAGGACTGGGTTCGCGAGCGGATGGCGGCGAGTCGCCAGAGCAATCCGGTCGGCCACCACGTAAGCGAGCAGCGTCACGGTCAGCCACAGAAGCGGCGTCCGCGATAGATAGACCCAAACGGCGAAGTCGCCGGTCACGGCCGCGCCTTCGGCTTGGCGAGCCAGCGCGAGACTGCGACGAACGTCAAGGCCGTGGCGGCCAGAGTGGTGACTGTCGAGACCACGACCACCACCGCCAACGCGATGCCGTGGACCGCCAGAACGTCGAGGCGGCCGACGATACCGGCTCCGGCCGGCACGAACATCAGCGACAGATTGGCGAGAAGCCCCTTGCCGGTACATTCCAGGCGGCCGTCCACCAGGGGGGGCGCCAATATTCGGGGGGCCAGGTGGGTGGCTCGATCCCGCATGACCAGGAACAGCAGCAGCAACGCCATGCCGATCAGGGGTCCGGGCACAGGCAGGTGGCTCGACCGCGCCAGCGCCTCGCCGATGAGCTGTGCCAGGAGGATCAGAGTGAGGCTGAGAATCATCGTGGCAGCGCGCTCAACTAAGCGAGACCTGCCCTTCCGCGGCACTGCGCCGGGCCTCACCGATGGCAGCCTCATCGAGGCCGAGAAGGCCGCCGAGACGCCAAACAAGGGCCTCCTCAAACTCGTGAACGCTGCCGTCCGCTCCGGCCACAGACCAGGCCATGGCAAGGAGGCGGGCCCGCCGATCCGGCCCGACCTCGTGCCCGATCATCTCGACGAGTTGTGCCATGTCGCGGGTCTGGGCGTCGAACGCGGCGGCCCGCGCGATCAGCGCCTCAGCCTCCGCCCTGGTCTCTGTGAACCGGCCCTCGACCAGACGGCCGAGGCGCTCGGTCTCTTCGGGGGCGAGAATACCGTCGGCCCGCGCCACATGCACGAGGAGCGCGATCGCTGCCAAGCGCTCATCGGCCTCCTCGGCCGCCGTGGCATGGCTTCCGAGACCGAAGGATTCGGCGGCATAGGCGCGGAGTCGGGCAATCAGGGACATGGAGATCCTTGGAACGCCGCGAATCCTTTGAGGTCGACCACCGGGCCGTCAAGCAACCGGCGGCGTCGCCAGCACGATGCCCCGGCACCGTGGCCGTGCTGCATCGCTTTTCCCCGCGCATTCCACCGCCCGCAACGCCGGTCGAAGCTTGCCATTCCACGCCACGACCGATATGACCCTCCCCCGAACGGTCCCGTTGGACATCAGCGTCCGATCCGGAACCGCGCCGCAATAGCTCAGCTGGTAGAGCACCTCATTCGTAATGAGGGGGTCGGGGGTTCGAATCCCTCTTGCGGCACCACTTCCTCCTTTCGCAGCACCACAATCATGCCGGTCGGTCGATCGGCATCGCGAAGTCTCGACTCTCAGCGTGCCTCGAAAAGCGCATCGGCAAGGGAAGGCCCCTCCCGGTCACGACGCGATCGACCCGAAACCGAACCACCGCGCCGAGCGATCCTCGTCCGGAGGTCGACGGGATCGTCTGCGCGGCAGGGGGGCTGTCCTGCGATCTGGAGGTCCGGTTGGCCCGTCTTCGCAGCGCCGGAGCGTTCGCGAACGGCAGCAATTAGACCGATACCCGTGCTGACGTAGCCAATCCGGCCGAGTGATTCCAGAACCTCGCGGTCGGACAGACGTCCAGCCAGTCCACCAACCGATCCAACCGCCTCGGACAAGGCACTTCGCGGGATCCCCGACGGTCAGGCATTCTGCGAAGCGGGCGTCCTCACAGGAAGCCGCCAATTCGGACGGATGAAGTGACACGTATAGCCGTCGGGGCGGCGCTCGAGGTAATCCTGGTGCTCAGGCTCGGCCTCCCAGAAAGGCCCGACGGGAGCCAGTTCGGTGACGACCTTCCCGGGCCAGAGACCCGATGCATCGACATCGGCGATGGTCTCCGCGGCGACCCGGCGTTGGGCGTCATCAGTGTAATAGATCGCCGAGCGATAGCTCAGGCCACGATCGTTTCCCTGCCGATTCGGGGTTGTCGGATCGTGGATCTGAAAGAAAAATTCCAGCACCCGGCGAAAGCTCGTCCGCTCGGGATCGAGGATGATCTCGATCGCCTCCGCATGTGTGCCGTGGTTCGGGTAGGTTGCATTCGGAACATCGCCCCCCGTATAGCCGACACGGGTCGACACGACGCCCTCCTGCCGCCGGATCAGATCCTGCATTCCCCAGAAGCATCCTCCTGCGAGGACTGCGCGTTCATGGCTCATGGTTCCCTCTCTCCCGGATCGACGCCTGACTTCGCTGGTGAATAGATAGGGTGCCGCAGCGCCTTTTGCCGCCGTTCGATGATGTCGCGGGACACCGTCGCGATGAATTTGGGCTGCCGCCGCGTCGCGCGGTGCGGCGGGCAGGTGCAGTCAGGGTGCTTCGATATCCCCTACCCCGATGTGCGGGGTGACCGAGACGTCCCCCCAGAGGTACGGCCGGACTGCCAGACTGGGAAGCTGTCCTGCTCGGCATTCTCCTCCGGTGCAAAGCGGGTTGGCGGCCATACCCGCTGGAGACGCGGGTGATGTCGCCGCCGGGGGCTTGATGTCCACAGGGTGCTGCGTCGGCAGCGACGCCCGCCAAATGCCTTATCGCACCGCATAAGCGTAGGCGAAGCAACGGCTTCAGCGAGCATAACAAGTGCAGCCAAAAGGAAGCAACACGCGGATCCGTAGCGCCGTCCAACCGGGTTTGCATGGTCTCCATTAAGTGGCGGCTAGCTGCGGCTTGTCGCGCGATGTCGAACCGGCATCTCACAACCGGAAAAACCGTGCCGTTCGGCACGTCGCCAGCGTTTGATCATTGGCATATCGGATGCGACAACGGCATGGAAGCCCGGATCGGTTCGCGACCACAGGAAGGGACCATGCGGCGGACGAGTTCCCGCTCGGTCGGCTGATGGTCTAATCTGCCTGCAGAACCGTCGCAACGAGAGGCGACCGGGGACTGCATGACGTGCCCTTCGTAAGTATCACGCGCCTGAGAATCCGCTCGGTACGGTTCCTGCCGGGCTTTGCCGTCCACGCACTCCGCACACAGAGACAGGCGCGAAAGGCAGCCGGGTTCCGGGCGGGATCAATCCTGGCCGACCATGCCTGGACCTTCTGGACCATGACGGTGTGGGACGACGAGGCTGCCATGCGCCGGTACATGATGGCCGGCGCGCATCGGCAGGCGATGCCGAAGCTGATCCATTGGTGTGACGAAGCCTCCTTGGCCCACTGGACGCAGCCCGGGGCCGGCCCACCATCCTGGGCCGAAGCGGATCAGCGGATGCGCGCGGACGGACGCCCGTCCCAGGTGCGGCACCCCAGTCCGCATCACGCAACTCTGGACTATCGTCCACCGCGCCTGACGCGGAGCGGGCCGATCAAACCCTCGGCACCGTGAGGGACAGGCCCGCAAGCCGCCGTGGATGCAACCGCAACCGGCCACGTCGCATTGGGCGTGTTTCGGCGCACATCCGCGCGGGCGATCCGGGCGCATCACACCTGCGGCCGCCTTCGCCCCCTCGGCGGCCAGAACCAGCGGCGCAGCGGCCTCAAGGCCCTGCGCCGTTTGTGTTTAATCGGCGCCGCGGGGTGGATGGCCCGGCGGGCCGGACCGGTCGAACGTTCTGACGGCAGCGTGCTGGAGTACCCACGATGAGACTGCGCTCGGTCGTCGGATGGATCAGCGTTGGCGCGACGCTCTTGAGCGGCGCGGGGCTCGAGGCACGGGAGCGCCCCTCGTCGGAGGTGACGGGCTGGGTGTCGGCGGTCCTCGCGAAGATCGATATGGTCAAGCGGAGCCCAGCCCCCGCCGGGCGCAAGCGCGGGCGCCGAACGGTGGGGGTGCGGGTCCAGATCGCGGCCGACGGCTTCGTCAATCGGGTGGAGGTCGAGCGGAGTTCCGGCGTGCCGGATCTCGATGAGCGGGCACGGAGCCTGGTCCGGGCAGCCGGGCCGTTCGGCCCGCCGCCCGCGCCGCTTCTGACCCCGGCCGGCACCACGGAACTCAGCTTCCCGCTCCAGGTGCAGCGGTGAGATTACAGGCGTGCGGCGCGGTCAGGCGCCGGACCGGACAGGACCGCCGCGAGGGAGGCATCGACTTGCCCGACGGGGTCGGTTGGCACCGGATGGACACCGATCAGCAGGGTCCGTTGCGTCCGCATGATCTTGAGGAGGCGCTCGGTCCGGCGCAATGCGTCCTGCGCGTCGGTCGGGTCCTGTTCCTCGGCGAGGAGAACGGCGATCCGGATCATCTGGTCGACCCGGCGCTCCTCGGCCGTGGCGATGATCCGCTCCAGGGCCGCCAGCCCCTCCTCCAACGCCGCTCTCATGGGACACCCTCGGAGCCTCGGTGAGCGGACAGGGTCCGGCATCGGGCCGGAGCGCGCATTCACGATTGTTGGTCGCCGAGCGATTTCGCGCCGCGGCGCAGGCCGCGGGCGGCTCACGGCGTCCCGAGATGCGGGAGCCAGAGGGCCAGGGCGAGGAGACTCGCCAGCAGGACCGGCGGCGTGATGAGGAGGCCGACCCGCATGTACTGGCCCCAGGTGATGCGGTGGCCCTTGGCGTCGAGGACGTGCAGCCACAGCAGGGTCGCGAGACTGCCGATCGGCGTGAATTTCGGGCCGAGATCGCAGCCTATGACGTTGGCGTAGATCATCAATTCGCGGGTCAGGGGCGACAGGTCGGGGGCCTGCTGGATCGCCAGCGCCCCCACCAGGACGCTCGGCATGTTGTTCATCACGGAGGACAGCAGGGCGGCGGCGACGCCCGTGCCGAGGGTGGCGACTACCGGGCCGGCCTGGGCGAGCCGGACCAGGCCCTGGGCGAGGAGTTCGGTGAGGCCGGCATTCTTCAGGCCGTAGACCACGAGGTACATGCCGAGGCTGAACAGCACGATCTGCCAGGGGGCCCCGGCGAGGACCTTCCGCAGGGGAATCACGCCGCTGCGATTCGCGAGGGCGAGCAGAAGGAGCGCGCCGGCACCGGTGACGGCGGAGACCGGGACGCCGAACGGGGCGGTGACGAAGTAGGCGCCGAGGAGCACGGCGAGAAGCGGGAAGGCCGCCCGGAACACGCGGGCGTCGCGGATGGCGGAGGCCGGCGGGTCCAGACGGTATACCGCGTAGGTCGTGTCGAGGTCGCGCCGGTAGAACAGCCACAGCACCGCGAGGGTCGCGGCCAGGGACACGAGGTTAACCGGCCCCATCACGGCGGCGTAGCGGCCGAAGGAAATGCCGAAGACATTCGCCGAAACGATGTTGACGAGATTCGAGATAACCAGCGGCAGGCTGGTCGAATCGGCGACGAACCCGCAGCCGACGATCAATGCCATCGCGGCCGTCGGCGGGAAATCCAGCCGGAGCAGGATCGCCAGCACGATCGGGGTGAGCAGCAGGGCGGCCCCGTCATTGGCGAAGACCGCCGCGATGGCGGCGCCGAGCAGGATCACCAGGGGGAACAGCCGGCGACCGCGACCGCCGCCCCAGCGGGCGACGTGCAGGGCGGCCCATTGGAAGAAGCCCGCCGCGTCGAGGAGGAGGGAGATCACGATCAGCGCCACGAAGGTGAAGGTGGCGTCCCAGACGATGTGCCAGACCACCGGGATGTCGCCGGGCTGGATCACGCCGGTGGCCAGGGCGACGGCGGCCCCCGCGAGGGCGCTCCATCCGATCCCGAGCCCTCGCGGCTGGACGATGACGAGGACCAGGGTGACGACGAAGATGGCGAGGGCGAGCATCGGCGTTTCTTGTTGGTGTCGCGACGAAATCTTGCGAGTTCTTTCACCCGGGCGAGTTCTTTCAGCCGGGGCGAGGTCTTGCTCCCCGGCGGGATCAGAGGCTCGTGGCCGGCCGCCCCTGGGCATCGACGACGGGGGCGCCATCCTCCTTGGCGAAGGCCACGCGCTGCGGCGGAAGCAGGGCGAGCACGGTCTCGGAGGGTCGGCACAGGGCGACGCCCAGGGGGCTCACCACCAGGGGCCGGTTGAGGAGGATCGGGTGCGCCGCGATGGCGTCGAGGAGTTGGTCGTCGCTGAGGGTCGGGTCGTCGAGGCCGAGTTCGGCATAGGGCGTCCCCTTCTCGCGCAGGAGATCGCGGAGGGTGAGGCCCGCCCGCTCCGCGAGGCGGCGCAGCAGCGCGCCGGTCGGGGGCGATTTGAGGTACTCGACGACGTGCGGCTCGACGCCGGCGTTGCGGATGAGGCCGAGGGTGTTGCGGGACGTGCCGCAGTCCGGGTTGTGGTAGATGACGACGTCCATCAGGCGGGCTCCGGGCAGCAGGTCGAGAGGGAGGCGACGGCGGGGGCGCAGACCTCGGGGCGGCCCTGACAGCAATCGCGCATCAGGAACTGGATCAGCGCCGACAGGTCCGGGTAGGCGGCGCGGTAGCGGATCGAGCGGCCTTCGCGCTGCGCGGTGACGAGGCCGGCGCGGCTCAGTTCCTTGAGGTGGAACGACAGGTTGGTCGCAGAGACCCCGACCGCCTCCGCGAGCAGCCCCGCCGCCAGGCCGTCCGGCCCGGCGGTGACGAGGCGGCGCACGATGCGCAGGCGGTGCTCCTGGCCGAGGGCCGCGAAGGCGGCGACGGCTTGCCCCTCGTCCATCATGATGTCAATGTTTCAAACATCATTGAAACGTAGAGGATGCCGAGCCCTTGGACAAGACCGATCCGAACACGACCGATGGGGACAGGACCGATCGCGCCGGGCCCCCGCGGCCCTTCGCCGATGGCCTGCCGGCCCTGAGCGCGACGCATTTCGCGGTCCCGACCTCCGCCGACCTCGGGATCCGCGAAGCCTTCACCCACGCGCCGCGCTTCCTCATCCTCTACGGGTCCCTGCGGGAGCGCTCGTTCAGCCGGTTCCTGGCCTACGAGGCGGCGCGCCTCCTAGAGGCCATGGGCGGCGAGGTGCGGATCTACCACGCGCACGGCCTGCCGCTGCCGGACGACGCGACCGCCGACCATCCCAAGGTGCAGGAACTGCGCGCCCTCTCGATCTGGTCCGAGGGCCAGGTCTGGGTCAGCCCCGAGCGCCACGGGGCCATGACCGGCGTGATGAAGGCCCAGGTCGACTGGCTACCCCTGTCGGAGGGCTCGGTGCGCCCGACCCAGGGGCGGACCCTGGCGGTGATGCAGGTGTCCGGCGGCTCGCAATCCTTCAACGCGGTCAACGGCCTGCGCGTCCTGGGGCGCTGGATGCGGATGATCACCATCCCGAACCAGTCCTCGGTGCCGATGGCCTACCGGGAGTTCGACGCCGCCGGCCGGATGAATCCGGGGCCGCTCTACGACCGGGTGGTCGATGTCTGCGAGGAACTCGTGAAGTTCACGCTCCTGACCCGCGAGCGGGCCGATTACCTCGTCGACCGCTACTCGGAGCGCAAGGAGCGGGAGCCGGAGCGGCTCCGGGCGGTGGCGGCGGATATCGGCTTCACGAAGCGGCCCGCCTGAGGCCCCGTGGCGAAGCGCCCGCGGGGTCGAACCAGGGCGGCGCTTGGCCGTTGTGGCACGAAGGGTCCAAGGCGGAAAGGCGACATGGCAGAGCCATCGGAGATCACGGCGCAGGCGATCGCGGCGCACATGGAGGTGCGATCGTCGGACGGACTGCATGTCGGGACGGTCGACCACATGGAGGGCGACACCCTCATCAAGCTGACGCGGTCCGATCCGGCGGCCCATGGCCGCCACCACCTGCTGCCGCTGTCCTGGGTCGAGCGGGTTGACGAGCAGGTCCACCTCACCGCCACGGCGGCCGATGTCCGGGGCTACTGGGAAGATGCCGGCTGAGCGCCCTCCCGCCGGGCGACCTTTCGCCCGGTCGCCGGCCGCGCCATCGACCCTAGTTCCCCGGTGAGCGCGGCAGAACCGCCCCCCACGATCAGGACGCCCTCGGACATCATGGAACGGCCCAGCGTCATCGTCGGCATCCACGGCTTGGCCAACAAGCCGCCGGTCGATGAGAAGACGCGCTGGTGGCGGGACGCGATCGCCGAGGGCCTGGCGCGCAACGAGGGCGTCGACGGCGTCGCGTTCACCTTCGCCTTCGTCTACTGGGCCGACCTGCGCTACGAGACGCCGCTGGCCAGTGACGACCTCGCCGAGCCCTACCGCCCCCAGGCGACCTCCGACCCCCTCCCCGCCGAGGAGGATGCACCGAGGCTGACGGGTCAGGACGTGCTGGCCACCCTGTATGCCGGGATCGACCGCATCGAGGCGCTGACGGGGGTCACCCTCGTCGACGACGTCATCCTGGAGCACCGCTTCGACGATCTCTGGCACTACCACGGCGAACGCGCCTTCGCGGCGGAGGTCCGGACCCGCCTGAGCGAGCGCCTCGCCGCATTTCGCGACCACCGCATCCTGCTGGTCGCCCATTCCATGGGCTCGGTGATCGCCTACGACGTCCTGCGGCAGCTGGAGCGCGACGCGCCGGACCTGCGCGTCGACCACCTGATCACGGTCGGCTCGCCCCTCGGTCTCGCGAAGGTGAAGATGAAGATCGCGAGCGAATTCGGCGCCACCCGGGTGCCGAACAACCTGAAGCATTGGACCAACCTCGCCGACGGCAACGACATCGCCACCGTCACCGGCACCCTGGCGGAGGATTACGCTCCCAGCGACACCGGGGTCGCCATCGCCGATCACCGGGTGGTGAACGATTACCGGCGGCCCACGGGCGAGGCGAACCACCACAAATCCTACGGCTACCTGCGCACGCCGGAGTTTTCGCGGATCGCGAGCGGGTTTCTGGAGACCGGGGCGGTCGGACGGCGTCGGTGACCGGCCGCCCCTGCGAGACGCAACGAGCTCCCTCTCCCAGAAGGAGACGAGACCCGCACAGGACGCCGGACGGTGGTTGGGAGGTCTTGCGACCACCGAAGGGAATCGGTCGTCCGTCCACGGCACTCCGTCCACGAAAAAGGGGACGCCGCGCGGCGTCCCCCGATCCGTCGGTTCTTGGCTGGCGCTCAGCGCTGGCCGGCGTGGTCGCCGTCGCGCAGGGCGCCGGTCGGCTCCTGCACGTGGGCCTCGAGGAACCAGAGCTGCTTGTCGACGCCGCGCGACACCTCGGTGAGGAGGTCGGCGGTGCCGGCGTCACCGGCCTCGTCGGTGTCGTCGATGTTCTGACGCACCGCGTTGGCGTAGACGCCGTAGCGGTCGATCAGTGCGGCCAGGTGGTCGGCGATCGCGTAGGCGTCGAGGGGGTAGGCCTTCAGCTGCGAGGCCGATGCGACCGCCTGGGCGGTGCCGCGGGCGGTGCCGCCGAGCTGGGTGATGCGCTCCGCGACCTTGTCGTTGTAGTCGTCGAGCTCGGTCCGGAATCCGTCGAGCATCTCATGGATGCCGATGAACTGCGGCCCCTTCAGGTTCCAGTGCGCCTGCTTCACGTCGAGGGCGAGGTCGATCCCGTCCGACAGGCGCGCGTTGAGCACCTCGATCGAAACCTTCTTCGCGTTGGACTTCGTGCCGTTCTGGGTCTCGTGGAGACGCTGGTTTCCGGCTTGGGTCTTGGAATCGGCCATTCGGTTCGTCCTTCAAGTCTCATGGAGGGCGCGTCGCTCATCCCGCAGCCTGCGCGGTCGCGACGCCGAGCCTCCGATGTCGGCGGAACATGATCTCGGGCAGGCGGGATGCGCCGCCCGTGCGATCAGTCTGCCCCATCAACGACAGGCCCCGGCCCATGTTCCTGGCCCTGTGGTCGCGCATCCCTGATCTGCGGGGATCACACCCCGCCGCATGCGATTCCCGCATGGGCCGGCCGATCCGATCCGGCCCGAATCCCTCACGACCGGGCCGGCGCGGCACGGGCGGGCGATCGTCAACCATAAATTGGCTTTCACGCCGCCGACGCGAACGGCCACGCTGAAACGGCGTTGGCCCCGGAGAGGCCGGACTGACAGTCCAAGGCGCTCCCCTGATCTTGAACGACGACTCTTTGTCGCTGGCCCGACCGCGAAACGACTCGCCGAGGGGCCCACAATTCGGGGCGATGCATGGTGGTCGACGGGTTCTGCCGCAACGCAATCGAACTTGGTAAGATCTTGGTGAACGGCAGTTTACAATGCTTGTCGTTCCGCGGTGTGAAATCTTAAAGGACACGCTGTTATTCTTGCAAAACACCGACGATCACATCACGATCGTCTCGCTCTTCGCCGGCAGCCCCGCTGCCATTCTCCGTGGCTTGGCATCCTGCGATGATGGAACCAGAAGTCGCACAGCGTCGTCCGACCACAGCGCTTCCGGACCGGCGGGATACGCCCGCGGGCCCCGTCACGGCCGCGCCCCTGCGCATCCTCGTGGTTCACAACCGCTATCAGGTGCGCGGTGGCGAGGATTCGGTGGTGGCCCAGGAGGTGTCGAGCCTGCGCCGCGCCGGGCAGGTCGTGGAGACCCTGTTCTTCGACAATGCCGCGATCCGGACGGGCTGGGACCGGCTGCGCACCGCCTACGAGGCGCCGCACGCCCCGCGCGGGATCGCCGCCGTGGTGGAGGCCGTCCGCGCCTTCCGCCCCGACGTGGTGCACGCGCACAACGTCTTCCCGCAGGTGTCGCCGGGCATGCACGCCGCGGTCCGGGCCGAGGGGGTCGCCACCGTCCAGACCCTGCACAACTTCCGCGTGACCTGCGCCAACGGCATCCTCATGCGCGAGTCCCGCCCCTGCGAGGATTGCGTGACCGGCTCGCCCTACCAGGCGGTGCGTCACGCCTGCTATCGCGGATCGCGCCTGGGGTCCCTGGCCGTGGCGCGGTTGATCGACGTGCACCGGCGCGCCGGCACCTGGGAACGGGACGTCGACCGCTTCATCGCGCTGACGCCCTTCGCCCGTACCCGGTTCCTCGCCGCCGGGCTGCCGGAGAGCCGCATCCGCATCAAGCCCAACGGTTTGGCCGATCCGGGCCTCGACGCGCGCGGCCCCCGGGCCGGCATCCTGTTCGTCGGACGGCTCGTGCCCGAGAAGGGCGTCGGCACCCTGAGGGCGGCCGCGCGCCTGACCCGGGCCCCGATCACCGTCATCGGCGAAGGGCCCGAGGCGGACGCCCTCGCCCGCGAGCCCGGCCTGACCCTGCTCGGCCCGCAGGACCCCACGGCCGTGCAGGCCGCGATGGCGCGGGCGGCCGCCCTGGTGGTGCCCTCGCACTGGTACGAGGGCCTGCCGATGGTGATCGCCGAGGCGTTCAGCCTCGGCACGCCGGTGGTCGCCGCGCGCATCGGCGCCCTCGCCGACCTCGTGACGGAGGGCCGCACCGGCCTCCTCGTCCCGCCCCGCGATCCCGACGCCCTCGCCCAGGCCCTCGACCGGATCGTCGACGACCCGGACGCCGCGCGGGCGATGGGGCGCCACGCCCGCCTCGCCTACGAGCGCGACTGGACCGAGGACGCCGTCACCGCGCGCGCCCTCGCGATCTACCGCGAAGCCATCGCCACCCGTTCCGCCGCCATGCCCCGGGCTGCCGCATGACGCGCCCCCTGACTTCGCGCCCTCTGACTTCGCGCCCTCTCACTCTGGACCATGACATGCCCGTGCGCGCCTGGGGCCACGACCCGGACGTCCCCCACTTCCTCCTCGGCGGCGTTCCGATCTCGATCACCGACATGGCCGGCCTGGTCGCCGCGCTCCGGCGCCGCCTGAACCGGCAGGCTCCGGCTCCCGGGACCTTCGTGGTCTTCCGCGACGCCCACGGCATCGTACGGGCGCAGGACGAGCCGGAGGTGCGCGCCGCCCACGACGCCGCCCTGCTGGTCTGCGCCGACGGGCGGCCCCTCGCCTGGGTCGGGCGCCTGCGCGGCCACACGGCCATCGCGCAGGTGCCGGGCATCGAATCCGTCGAGGCGGTGTGCCGCGCGGGACTCGAGGCGGGCTGGCGCCACTACTTCCTCGGCGGCGGGCCGGGGGTCGCCGAGAAGCTCGCCGCCGAGATGGCCCGGCGCGCGCCGGGCCTCGCCGTGGCGGGGGCCGAGACCCTGCCCTACCGGCCGCTCACGGAGCCCGAGGCCCAGGACCTCTACGCGCGCCTGCGCGCCAACGGCACTCAGATCCTCTGGATCGGCCTGAGCACGCCCAAGCAGGAACTCTTCATGCAGGCGCACACGCCCGCCCTGCCCGGCGTCATCGCCATGGGGGTCGGGGCCGCCTTCGACGTGAACATCGGCACGATCCCGCGCGCGCCCCGGCTGATGACCTGGTGCGGCCTCGAATGGCTCTACCGGCTGATCCAGGAGCCCCGGCGCCTGCGCGCCCGCTACGCCCAGGTGGTGCCGCGCTTCCTCGCCATCGTGGCCCTCGACCGGGCCCGCTGCGCCAAGCGCGCCCCGCGCCCGGGCGGGGTCCGGCCGGTCTGAGACCGGGCGCCCCTCAGCCGACGACGGGGACCAAAGCCGCGCGATAGGCCCCCGTCGCGGCCTCGAGGGAGAACCGCGCCAGGGCCGGGACGGCCCGGGTGCGATAGGTCGCGCGCCGGGCGGGATCGTCGAGGAGCGCCAGGGCCGCCTCGGCCCAGCCCGCCACCGTCAGGGGGCGGACCTCGCCGCAATCCCAGGCCGCCACGAGCTCGCGCGCCGCGCCCGAATGCGGCGAGGCCAACACCGCCGCGCCGCTCTGCAGGGCCTCCTGCAGCACGATGCCCCAGACGTCGCCGCGGCTCGGGAACAGGAAGAGGCGCGCCGAGGCGTAGACGGCCCCGAGGTCGGCCTGCTGCACGAAGCCGTCGAACTGGGCCGCGATCCCGGCCGCCGCCAGCCGCGACTCCATCTCCGCCCGCAGGGGGCCGTCGCCCGCGACCCGGACCCGCAGGGTCCGGCCCCGGGCCTGGCAGGCGAGGACGACGTCGGTGAAGAAGCGCGCGCCCTTCACGTCCTCGTTCAGGATGCCGCAGAACAGAAGGTCGTAGGGGCGCTCCGTCTCCGGCGTCGTGGCGGCCGGGCCGGGCTCCCAGGCGGGGAAGAGGGGCGCCAGGGCGAGGCGGTCGGCGGGGAGGCCGTAGCCTTCGAGGAGCGCGAGGCTGCCGGCGCTCGCTCCGAGGCCGAAGCGCGCCCCCGGCACCAGCAGGCGCCGCATCGCCCGGTGCGGCCGCGAGCGCCGGCCCGGATCGGTCTCCGGCACCCCGTCGGTGCGCAGGCCGTAGGGCACCCCGAGCCACCGCGCCGCGGCGGCGGCCATCAGCATGGTGGGGGCGAAGTCGTTGACGACGACGAGGCTGGGCCGCAGGGCCGCGAGACGCGGCACGATGGCGGGGTTGATGTAGAGGTTGCTCACGGCGCTGCGGTACCAGCGCAGCCCCGGCACCACCGCGAAGCGATAGGCCTCGGGCTCGGGCATCTCCCAGTGCCGGGCCGCCTCCCGGGCGCTGCAGGCGAGGACGTGGAGCGGCCGGTCCAGGGTCGCGCCCAGGCGTTCGTAGAGACGGTGCATGTAGGGCGCGCGGGCGCCGATCACGATGACGACGGGTCCGTCGCATCGCCCGGATGCGCGGCGGCTCATCGCGCGGATCATCGGGCGGCGCGCGTCGGCCCGCCCACGAGGGCATCGATCTGGTAGAGCCCCCAGGCGGGTTCGAGGACGTGGCGGGGCATCAGCAGCAGATCCTCCGGGCCCCGGGCCACGCCCCGGCGGGTGGTGTGGAAGCTGTGGTAGCCGGCGTCGCGGGCGAGGGCCGGGTCGCGGCCCGGGTCGAAGTCGGTGCCGGCCACGCCCCAGGGGCAGGCGAAGTGCCGGACCGGACGGCCGGTCATCGCCTCCAAGTCCCGGCGCGACCGACCCAGTTCCCCGGCGACCTCCGTCGCCGCGAGACGCCCGAGGTTGCGGTGGCTCGCCGAATGCGACCCGACGTCGAGCCCGGCGGCGAGCCAGTCGGCCACGGCGGCACGGTCCATGTAGCCGGCCCGGTCGCCGCCGGGGGGCGCGTCGACCCAGTCGCTGACCAGGAACACAATCGCGGGGATCGACAGCGCCCGCAGCACGGGGAGCGCCACCCCGTGGGTGTCGGCGTAGCCGTCGTCGAAGCTGACGAGGAAGTGGCGGCCCTGCCCGGCCGTGCCGCTCGCGACGAGGTCGGCGGCCCGGTCCGCCGTGACGAACGTGCCGTAGCGGCCGAGGAAGCACATCTGTCGGGCGAATCCTGCCTGCTCGCCCGGCGCGACATGATGGTAGCACAGGGTGTAGAGACCCGCCGGCGCCGCCGCCATCGACCGGGACAGCGCCCGCACCCGCAGGGCCGCCTCGCGCAGGACGGGCGTGTCGCGGATGAAGTGTTCGAGCGTCCTCGGCATCCCGGGACGTTAGCAGCTTCGCGGCCGAGCGGCACGGATGGGACACGGATCCCCGGCAGCATTCGCCAACAGCGTTAAATTAAGGATCTTCACAGTCTGGGCGGGAGATCTCCGGTCCGCAGGAAGGGATGACAAGCGTTTCACCGTAGGAAGGCCCGTCCCCGCGAGGGATGCGTCGAGGACACGAGGCATGAAGCTCCGATGAGCGCGGCACTGAGCATCCGTCCCTGCCTGGATCCGGCCGTCTGGGACGAAGCGATCTGGGCTCTGCCGAACGGCAACGTCTTCGCCTCGTGGATGTGGGGCGCGTACAAGTCTCAGGTCGGCTGGGCCGTGACGCGTCTCATCGTGCGCGACGCCAGCGAGGCGCCGGTGGGGCTGATCCAGGTTCAGGTGAAGCGCCGGGGCTTCGTGCGGTTCGTCCTGCTCCAGGGCTGCCCGCTCCTCACCGAGAAGGGCGAGAAGCACGCCGAGGCGGTGGTCGCCCTCCTGCTGGAGCACCTCGCCCTCGGGCGCCTCGATCTCCTGGCGGTGAGCTTCGAGCACTTCCAGTCCGACGCCATCCTCCTCGCCCTGCTGGGCCACGGCTTCGTGCCGGCGCAGTCGGCCAAGTACTTCACCCTGGAACTCGACCTCACGGGGGGCACCGCGCCGCTCCTGCAGGCGATGGACCAGCGCTGGCGCAAGGCCCTGCGCAAGGCCGAGCGCAACCCGGATCTCACCACCCGCTTTCTCACCGACCTCGACGAGCGCCTCGCGGCCTTCGACGCGTTCTGGACGATGTACGGCGCGCTGCAGGCCCAGAAGGGATTCCGCGACAGCCTCGACGGGCCGCTCTTCCGCGACCTCGTCGCGCGCGATCCCCATCACCGCATCCTGGAGGTGCGGGAGAAGGGCGAGCGCGTCCTGGTGCGGATCGCCCACGTCTCGGGCCGGCGCTTCACCGATTTCTACACGGCCTCGAACGACCGGGCCCGGGCCTGCGCCGCGCCCACCCTGGCGGTCTGGCGCTTCGTCGAGCAGGCCCATGCGGAGGGCCGCGAGACCTTCGACTTCGGCGGCATCGACCCGGCGGGCAACCGCGGCGTGTTCGAGTTCAAGCACGGCCTGAGCAAGCGGCCGGCCCTGAGCGGCCCGCGCTGGATCTATGGCCGCACCCCCCGCCTGCGGGATGCCGCGGCGGCGTTCCTGTCCTATCGCTGAGCGAGGCATCCCCCGGAGGTCGATGGTCCCGCAAGCTCCCGTGATCCAGCCCCTCGGCGACGAGGCCGGGCTCGCCGCCCGCGCGCGGCGCTTCGCCCGGCGTCCGGCCCTGGCCTCCCTGCTCGACCAGGCCGTCGTCAGCGGCTTCGGCTTCGTCAGCGGCATCGTCACCGCACGCCTCGTCGGCATCGAGGAATTCGGCCTCTTCGTCCTGATCCTGATCGTCACCGCCTTCGCGCAGGGGCTGCACAACGCCCTGGTGACCGCCCCCATGATGACGCTCGCGGCGCAGGGGCGCCGGTCGGCCCCGACCTACGACGCCACCGTCCTGGCCGCGGCCCTCCTGGCCGCCCTCGCCGCCGCCGCCGGGGTGGCCCTCGCCCTCGTGGGCATCTTCGCCCTGCGCCACCACGCCGTGGAGTGGGGCGTGGTCCTCGCCGGTGCCGGGCTCGCGCTGGCGCAGAACCTCCAGCTCACCGTCCGCCGGACGCTGTTCGCCCGGGAGCGCGGCCTCGTCGCCGTGGCGATGGACACCGCCCGGGCCGTCGCCTTCCCCCTGGTGCTCGGGGCGGCCTGGGGGGCGGGCCTGCCCCTCGACGCCGCCCTCGCCACCGCGGCCCTGGCGGGGACCGCCCTCGTCACCGCCGCCCCCCTCGCCTACGGGATCTGGCGCGCCCCCCGGCGCGCCCTGCGCCTCGGGCCGGTGGCGCGCCGGCACTGGGGCATCGGCCGCTGGATGTTCCCCCTGGTCTTCGTCACCTTCGGGCAGGAGCAGATGGCCTGGATCCTCGCCGGGATCATGCTCGGCGACGAGGCGATCGGCGGCCTGCGCGCGGCGCAGTACCTCGTGGGCTTCGTCATCATTTTGCTCACCGCCACGGAGAACATCCTGCCCACGGCGGCGGCGCGGGCCTACGAGACCGGCGGCGAGGGAGCCCTGCGCGCCTATCTCGAGAAGGCGACGCTGACCCTCGGCCCGGTCGTCGCCCTGCTCCTCCTCGCCATCGCGCTTCCGGCGGGGACCTGGCTCACCCTCGTCTTCGGACCGGCCTTCGCGGACTACGCCGCCAGCGTGCGGATCCTGGCGCTGGCGGTCGCCTGCATCTTCCTGCGCGATATGGTGACCCAGTATTTCCGGGCGATCCAGGAGACCGGCCCGGTCTTCCGCGCCTTCGTCGTCAGCCTGGTCGTCTCCCTGGCGATCATGGTGCCGCTCATCGCCTATGACGGCATTACCGGCGCGGCCCTCGTCATCACGATCGGGCACGCGGTGTCGGCGACCCACCTGATCCTGACCCTGCGCCGACGCTCGGCCCGGGGCGGCTGAGCCCCCGGCCGGACCCGTCGGAGACCCGCATCCGTCGGCGTCAGGCCGCCAGGGTCTTCATCCAGGAGAACAGGGGCGGCTGGGCCTCGCGGCCCATGCCGGACAAGGCCTCGCCCAGGCCCGTCTCCCGCGGCAGGACGCCGAAGCGCCGGCTGAAGGCGCGGCTGAACGCGCTCTGGCTGGAGAACCCGGTGGCGAAGGCGACGGACGAGACGCGCGGCGTCCCGCCGGGGGCGGTGAGCAGGCGCATGGCGCGCAACAGGCGCCGCTCGCGGATGTAGGCGGCGACCCCGCCCTCGGCCTCGAACAGGCGGTAGAGCTTCGAGCGGGAGAGGCCGAACCGGGCGAGGATCGCCTGGGCATCCAGGGCCTCCGAGCCCAGTTCCGCCTCGATGAAGCGCCGGATCGCGATGCCGGTGAGCTGGTCCGCGGCACGGGCGGCGCCCTCCTCCGGCTGGAAGCAGGCGCTGCACAGGTGCGCGGCCGAACGGGCGAGGTGGTGGGCCTCGTGGGCGCTCAAACCCCCGGCACAGGCGGCGAGCCCGGACAGGAAGGTGTGGAACAGCCGGCGCACCGGCGTGCCGCCGTAATCGAGGGACTGGCCGTGCAGGCCCTCGATCGTCGCGCCGTGCTCGGCCAGGAGCGCGCGGGGCAGCATGATGTTGGTGGCGCAGACGGCCTCCGCCTCGGTCACCACCGGCTGGGCCATGTCGAGGACGACCAGCTGCCACGGCTTCACCGCGGCGGCCCGGCGCCCATTCGCCACCCTGCTCTGCCCGACCGTGTAGAACTGCAGGAGGATGTGGTCGATGCCCTGCTGCGCGATCATGCGGGCGTTGCGCTCCAGGCGCTGGACCGGCGCCGAGACGCTGCCGAGCAGCACGGACCCGAAATGGTAGGTCGTCAGGCCGAAGCCCGCCGACAGGTCGGCATCGCGGGCGACCGTCACCGCGTAGATCGACGCCAGATGCTCCTCCCAGGCGCGCGCCCACCGGTCCGGATCGGCGGGAAAGCGGAACCGGTCGCACGGGATCGCGGCGGCCTGATCGTCGGACGCGGGATTTTCGGATGCGGGACCTCCCGGAGCGGAATTCTCGGACATCGCATCTCGTTCGAGGGTCGGCGCCGCGTCGAGGGCCGTCGTGGACTGGGGACGCCCGCCGGACTCGCCCAGCCCCGGCCTGTGTTGTGTCCGTACTTTCAAAGGGCAGGCTTAGACAAGCACAAGTTCGTCGAGAGGCCCGGCTCGTCGCGTCGCCATTGGAGGACATGGCCTCTTTGCTAGGATTCGCCGGCCGGCCGGGCCCTCCGTGTCGAGGTCGATGCCGGGCAAGCGGGCCGGGGCCGGTCGTCCACAAGCTTTTCCCCGCCTGAGTCTTCTGCGACCGAGAGTCGTCGAGACCGTTCGGCCGGCATTTACGATATTGTCGAAGTCCGGTCGCGTTTCGGGAGCAATTCACATCGATGAAACGCTTCACACCGGAAGTGTCGTCAGCGTCGGACCCGCAGGCCACCAGGGAGGAACACGCGTGCTGAACCTGTTTCTCGTCCTGGCGATCCCCGCCTGGTTCACGATGCTCTATCCCGTGGTCCGGCGCAGGCTCGCGGCGGCGGTTCGCCCGCTGGATGCCCGGCTCGTGCTGCCGATGGTGCTGGTCTGCACCTTCGCGTTCATGCCCCTGGTCTTCACGGTGCCGCGCGAAGACGGAAACGCGGTGCTGGAGGAAGGACTGAGCGCCTCCAACATCATCACCCTGGTGCTCACCGGACTGACCGGCCTCTACCTGTTCGGAAAGATCGCCCTCGACCGGCGGGTGGCGCTGCTGCCCTTCGCGATGCCCTACCTGCCCTTCACCGTGATGATCGGCGTGAACACGCTGAGCGCCGCCTGGTCGATCGTGCCGCCCTACACCCTCTATCGCAGCGCCGAACTGTTCATCTTCTATCACGCCTCGATCGTGATCTTCGACCGGACCGACATCGAGCGGCGCTTCGCCGACCTCCTGGCGATCATCACCGTGGCCTGGCTCGTCGCCGTGCTGCCGATCATCCTGGACAGCCTGGCGCACGGCATCGTGTTCTCGGCCGCCAAGAACAACATGATGCCCTTCGTCTGCGCGATGCTGGGCTTCCTGGTGATCTTCCGGCCGCCCGAGCGCCGGCGCCGGACCTACCTCGCCCTCGCCCTCGCGGGCTTCGTCATCGCGGGCTCGGCGGCCAGCACCGGCGCCCTCGTCGCGGTGGGCCCGGCCCTGCTGATGTCCTCGCGCCACGCCGTCCTGCGCCGCCTCGGCATCGCGGGCGCCCTCCTGGCCATCGTGGGCTTCGTCCTGCTGATGCTCGACCTCGCGGCCTTCCCGGCGCTCCTCGACCTCCTGGCCACCATCCTGCAGAAGCCCGCCATCGAGCTCGCCAACGGCACCGGGCGCTCGACCTTCTGGCCGACCTTCATCGCGGCGACCCAGGACCGGCTGGCCGGATCGGGCTTCTCGGCGGGCGACCGCTTCATCCAGCTCCTGATCCCCACCACCGCCCTGGCCGAGACCCTGGGGCGGGAGGACGTCTTCATCACCAGCTCGCACAACATGTTTCTCAGCGCCTGGGCCGGCACCGGGCTGATCGGGCTCGGCTTCGCCCTCGTGGTCCTGCTCACCACCCTGTCCTGGGGCATGAAGCTCGACCTCGGCGGGCGCCGCTTCGTGGCCGCCTCCGTGCTGATGCTGGTGCTCAACGGCATGACGACGCCGGGGATCTTCCAGGACTGGAACGTCAACGTCCTGGCGCTCGCGGGCCTGCTCGCCTTCATCCGCGTCCAGCTGCCGCCGGACGGGCGCGTGCCGGCCTATCCCCGCGCCCCGGCGCCCGCGCCGGTTGCGCGCCCGCCCGCCCCCGAGGCCGGCCTCCCGAGCACGTGGCGCATTTCATGAAACGCGCCCTCCACCCGGCGGCCTTCGGCGCGCGACGTGCCGAAATCAGCCGGATCGACCGACCGGGACGGGACTCGGCGGACCGCGGTGTCCCAGGGCGGGACACGGGCGGCCCCGGGCCCCAGCCCTCGCCGATTGCGTAACGGAAAGCGTCCATGGCTGTCATCGAACGCGCCCCCCCGGCGATCCTGCAGCACCTCGGTGCCGGCACCGAGCCGTCGCGCGAGTCGCTGCCCTGGTTCCTGGACATGGGCGAGGTCTGCCGCATCCTGCGCCGGCGCTGGCCGACCGTGATCCTGCCGATCCTCGTCCTCCTGGGCCTGGCGGCGGGCTACCTCGCCCTGCCCGCCCAGTACGCCGCGACGGTCCAGCTCCTCATCGACCCGCGCGGCCTCGCCGTGCTGAAGGACGAGGCCAACCCGCAGGGCCAGGCCAACGAATCCACCCTGCTCCTCGTGGACAGCCAGCTCCGGGTGCTGCAGTCGGACGACGTCCTGCGCAAGGTCGTGGCCACGCAGCACCTCGCCACCGACCCGGACTTCGTGGAGCCCGGCGCCCTCGACCGCTTCCGCGCCTGGGTGGGGCACCTCCTCGGGCGCCCCGCCGAGCCCGAGGCCGACCCCGCCCTGACCGCCCTGCGGGCCCTGCGCGACCGGATGTCGGCCCGGCGCCTGGAGCGCAGCTTCGCGGTCGACGTCTCGGTCTCGTCCAACGACCGCGAGAAATCCGCCCGCCTCGCCCAGAGCATCGCCGAGACCTACCTCGCCACCGAGATCGGCACCCGCTCAGAGGCGATCCGCCGGGCGCGGGAGGGGCTGAACAGCCGCCTCGGCGAATTGCGCGACGGCGTCCAGCAGGCCGAGACCGCGGCCCAGGCCTTCCGCACGAAGAACAACCTCGTGGGCACGCGCACCCAGCTCGTCAGCGAGCAGCAGCTCGGCCAGCTCAGCGACCAGCTCGGCGCCGCCCGCGCCAAGGCCGCCGAGCAGCAGGCGAAGCTGCGCCAGATCGAGGGCGCCGCCGGCGGCGACCCGGCCAAGCTCGACTCGATCCAGGAGGTGCTGCAGTCCCAGACCATCGGGCAGCTGCGGAGCCAGCTCGCCCAGGCCGAGCGCCAGCGCGCCGACGCGGCCCTCAGCCTCGGCGAGCGTCACCCGGCGATGAACGCCTCCGACGTGCAGGTGCGCAGCGCCCGCAACCAGATCGACGCCGAGGTGAAGCGCATCGGCGCCGCTATCCGCAACGAGTACCGCGCCAGCCTCGCCAACGTCACCGAGCTCTCGCAGGCCCTGGAGAAGCGCAAGGCCGAGGCCCTGAAGGTCGGCGACAGCTTCGTGAAGCTGCGCGAGCTGGAGCGCCAGGTCGAGGCCCGGCGCGGGGTCTACGAGGCCTTCCTGGTGCGCACCCGCGAATTGCAGGAGCAGCAGCAGCTCGACACCTCCACCTCGCGCATCATCTCGCCGGCCCTACCGCCGACCCGGCGCCAGGGGCCGCCCGCCGCCCTCGTCCTCGCGGCCGCCCTCGTGGCGGGCCTCGGTCTCGGGATCGGCGGCAGCCTGATGGCCGAGCAGTTCAGCGGGCGCATCCGGTCGCGCACCCGCCTGGAGGCGCGGACCCAGCGCCTCGTCCTCGGGCTCCTGCCGACCCTGCCGCGCGGGGCCCGCAACGGGACGGACCGCCTGGGCAGCGGGCCCTACGAGGTCGCCATCACCCGCCTGCGCAACCGCCTGCGACGCGACCTGCCGGCCAAGCGCCCGCACGTGATCGTGGTCACCTCCGCCGACGACGTCGCCGGCCGCTCGATGCTCGCCCTCGACTACGCCGCCTCGGCCGCCCAGGAGAACGAGCGCGTCCTCCTGGTCGACGCCTCCGCCGACGGCACCGTGACCCGCGAGGTCGGGCTGCCGCCCCGGCGGGGCGGGGCCCCGGTTCCGGGCCGATCCGACCTCTCCGACGTGCTGGTGCGCCACCGCTCGGGCCTCGCTCTCATCCCGCAGGACGGCCAGACCGCGCGCAGCGACCTGCGCCACTACGTCGACAGCATCCTGGGCACCCAGGACGCTTACGACCTCGTGGTGATCCATGTGGGCCTGATCGGGGCCGACGCCATCGCCGAGCGCCTGGCGGCCGATCCCCGGGTCACGGCGGTGCTCGTCACCGTCCGGCACGGACAGAGCCGCTATTCCACCCTCGACCGGGCGCTCGCGGCCATCGGCCCGCGCCCCTTCGTGGGCCTCGTGCTCACCGGGGCCGAGGCGCTCGACTGAGGCGCCGGAACACCCCCGTCAGGCGGGGGTGTCGGCGCCGAGGTGCCGGTCGAAATAGCCGATCGTGTGCATCAGCCCCTCGCGCAGCGACACGGTCGGCTCCCAGTCGAGGAGCGCCTTGGCCTGGGCGATGTCGGGCCGGCGCTGGCGCGGATCGTCGGCGGGCAGCGGGCGGGCGACGATGCGCGAGCGCGAGCCCGTCAGCGCGATCACCAGCTCGGCGAGCGCGCGGATCGAGAACTCGCCCGGATTGCCGAGGTTGATCGGGCCCGTCACGGAGGGGCCGGTCGCCATCAGGCGCAGGACGCCGTCGATGAGGTCGTCGACGTAGCAGAAGGCCCGGGTCTGCGAGCCGTCGCCGTAGAGCGTGATGTCCTCGTTGCGCAGGGCCTGGACCACGAGGTTCGACACCACCCGCCCGTCGTTCGGGTGCATGCGCGGGCCGTAGGTGTTGAAGATCCGCGCCACCTTGATCGAGAGCTTGTGCTGTCGGTGGTAGTCGAAGAACAGCGTCTCGGCGCAGCGCTTGCCCTCGTCGTAGCAGGAGCGATGCCCGATCGGATTGACCCGGCCCCAATACTCCTCCGGCTGCGGATGCACCTCGGGGTCGCCGTAGACCTCGCTGGTCGAGGCCTGGAAGATCTTGATCTTCAGGCGCTTGGCCAGCCCCAGCATGTTGATCGCCCCGATGACGCTGGTCTTGGCCGTCTGCACCGGATCGAACTGGTAGTGCACAGGCGAGGCGGGACAGGCGAGATTGTAGATCTCGTCCACCTCGACGTAGAGCGGAAAGGTCACGTCGTGGCGCATGAACTCGAAGCGGGGATTGTCGAGCAGCGGCGCGATGTTGCGGCGGGACCCGGTGAAGAGGTTGTCGACGCAGAGCACCTCGTGGCCCTGCTCCAGCAGGCGCTCGCAGAGGTGGGAGCCCAGGAAGCCCGCCCCGCCGGTGACCAGCACCGTCTTCGTCTCGCCGTATCGCATGCCGGATCCGAACCGCCTCGCATTGCAGGATGATGCCGTCGTGGTCGCCGGGGTTCGGCGCGCGCGACCCGAAGGCGCAGCGGGGCCGCGATCATGGGGCGTCCGCCACCGTATCGACCCGCGCGACCGATGTCTCCGCGGCGAACGCGGCCGCGCAGGACCCGATGCGTCCCGGCCGGAGACCGACCGGGGGCCGCCCGCGGTTCGGGGCTATCGTTCCGCCGGGGACGGAGGAGAGGGGGCGAGCCGCGCGTCGCGGTCCAGCCGCGTGAGATCCGCCTGCCGCACCACCGCGCCCGCCGCGTCGAGCACCGTGCCGAAGCGCGCCGCGCCCTGTGCGGGGGCGTCGGCGGGCAGGCGCAGGCCGTCCGGGCCGCGATTGCCGGACCGGACCTGCTCGTCGGCGCGGGCGCCGTCGCCGAACCGGAACGGGTCGCTGTCCAGGAAGACGTTCCCGGTCAGGCTGTTGCGCGCCGCCGCCGGATCGTCCTGGAGGATCGTGGCCAGGCCGGGATAGCGGGCGCGCCAGAGCTTGGAGCCGACCGGCATCGCCGCGAAGGCCGCCCGCAGCTCCGATTGCGGGTCGGCGATCGCGTCCCGGGCCCAGGTCCGGCCGCGGGCATCGACGTGGATGGCCGGGCTCGAGTCCACGAACAGGTTGTCGACGATGCGGTTGTCGCGGCCGCCGCCGAGGAAGACGGGCTGGTCGACGCGGACGAACAGGTTGTCCCGCACGGTGACGCCGCTCGCCATGTCGTCGAGATAGACGCCCTTGATCTCGAAGCCCGGCGCGGCGCGGATGTCGTGCAGGTAGTTGTGCTCGATCACCGTGCCGCGGGCGGTCCAGTCCCGGCCGGAATAGATCGCGCCGCTGTCCGTCGAGCCGGACAGGACCCGGGCGATCTCGTTCCAGGCGACCCGGTGGTCGTTGCCGCGCAAGTGGATGGCGTACTCGTCGGTGTCGTGGATGTAGTTGCCCTCCACCACCTGGCCCACGCCCTCGAGGGTGATCGCCGGGCTCTGGGTCCGCGCCACCTGGGCGTAGTCGCGGATCCGGCAATCCCGCACGAAGAGCCTGGCCGGGGTCAGGCTGGCCCGGTCCCCACCCGACAGGCGCAGGGCGCCGATGCCCGTTTCCGCCACGTTGCTGCGCTCGAGGCCGCTGGCGGTCGCGCGCGCGATCGACAGGGCCCGGCCGGGGGTCCGGCGCAGATTCACGCCGGACAGGACGACGTCGGTCGCGTCCGCGACCTGGACGAGGTCGCCGCGCGCCTGTTCGAGGGTCAGCCCTTCGAGACGCAGGTGCGACGCGCCCTCCACCGCCAGCAGGGTGTCGGTCACCGCCACCTCCGGCGCGGCGGCGGGATCGCGCGGCCAGACCAGGAGGACGCCCCAGCCCACGTCCCGCCACCATTCGCCGGGCGCGTCGAGCTCGGCGAGCGCGTGGACGATGCGGTAGCGGGCGCCCCGGGCGATGCCCTCATAGGGCCGATCCCCGAGGGTCAGGCGCTTGGCGGCTCCATCGAGGCCGACCACCGGAAAGGCCTCGAGCAGCCAGTCCCAGTGCCAGTAGCCCTCGGCCCACAGGTCGGGCTCGCCGCGCCAGCCGGCCGCGCGGCCGTCCGAGATGGTGAAGCCGGCCGCGTCGTCGGAGGCGGCCGCCACCTTCGCCCAGCCGGCATTCGGCCAGCGCGCCGGCCAGAGCGCCCCGGCCCCGTCGAAGACGGCGAGGTTCACCCGGGCGTCGCGCTGCGCGAGGGTGCGGGGTTCCTGGATACGGGATTCGAGGCCGGCCGCCGCCGGCAGCCGATAGGCGCGGACCTGGGCCCGGGCGGATGGGGGCAGGCGCGCGAGGAGATCGGCGGGAATGCCGCCGGGGGCGGGCTGCAGGGGAATGGAGCCGACGAGGCGGCTGGTGCCGTCCGGGCTGCCGCGCACCACCAGGGGGGCGGCGGCCGTGCCGCCATCCTCGGGACCGAACCGGACGGGCTCGGCGAGGCGGTGCAGGCCCGGTGCGAGGGCGATCTCGATCGCGATCGCGATCGCGCGACGCGGATCGGATCGGCGCCAAGCCTTCTGCCAAGTGCGGCGCAGGGCCAGGGCTTCCGGCAGGGTGGCGACGACGGCGTGACCGACGGCGCGCTTCGGAGCGGCTGCGCCGGACTGGGGATCGACCGTGATGACGACGGGCTCGGCCGCGTGGGCCACGCCCGGGGTCGCCGAGAGGAGGACAGCCGCGAGGCCGGCCCGGAGACGGGACGAGACGGCGTTCCGTCGCTTGCCCGCGTTCCGACGGGTCCACGTGCGCTTGGCCGAAGTCCGATTGCCTCGCTCCAAGCGGCGCCCCTTGATTCACCGGCACCCCAACGACGGGATGTCGGTCAGGGCGCCTCGGTGATCTTAGGCGGTCGGGTAGGAGAACACACCCACCGACTTGTGGAACTGCACGGTCTCGCGCACCCGGTGGCGGCGGGCCTTGTCGAGCAGGCGGCTGTCCAGGCGGTCGCCGCCGATATCGGCGAACTGCTGGTCGGTCAGGTCGGCGATCTGGCGCGCCGAGGCGTTCTCCTTCCAGGAGGAACGGATGTGGTTGAGGATCGCGTGTACCATGGGAGTCTGGGTCCGAAACGGTTCGTGCCACGGGGTCTGTCGCCCCGTCGCCATGGCCCTGATGTAGGCGTCGCCGCAGCGCAGCACGAGGGCTGAGGCGGCCGGTCTGCTATGCAGGGTGGACATGAAACGGGCAGGGATTGCCTAAGCCCTGGGCAAACCGATCCTAAATCCCTCTTGACGCTGGGTTTCTTCGGCCTGACGCTAAACCCGCCCAACGCCTCCTGCCCAAGGCTCCGGCAAAGCCAGCACCGCCCGTGTGCGGTGCAGCACGGATGTCCCGGAACCGGACACCGTCTGCCGGCGAGCCCCCCTACTCGGCGGCCGCCTCGTAGGGCTGCGCGGCCAGGCCGTCGGCGAGGAAGCCGCCGGACTGGCGCTGCCACAGGCGCGCATAGAGTCCCCCACCGGCGATCAGCTCGGCATGGGTGCCCTCCTCGATGACCCGTCCGGCATCGAGGACGATGAGGCGGTCGAGGGCCGCGATGGTCGAGAGACGGTGGGCGATGGCCAGCACCGTCTTGCCCTCCATCAGGGTGTCGAGGCTCTCCTGGATCGCCGCCTCCACCTGGCTGTCGAGGGCCGAGGTCGCCTCGTCGAGGATCAGGATCGGCGCATCCTTGAGGATCACCCGCGCGATGGCGATGCGCTGGCGCTGGCCGCCCGAGAGCTTCACGCCGCGCTCGCCCACCTGGGCGTCGTAGCCGGTGCGGCCCTTGTGGTCGACGAGATCGCGGATGAACGTGTCGGCCTGGGCCAGCCGCGCGGCGCGCTCGACCTCGGCCTGGGTGGCGTCGGGGCGGCCATACGCGATGTTGTCCCGGATGGAGCGGTGCAGCAGCGAGGTGTCCTGGGTCACCATGGCGACGGCGCTGCGCAGGGACCCCTGGGTCACGCCGGCGATGTCCTGGCCGTCCACCAAGATACGCCCGCTTTCGAGGTCGTGCAGGCGCAGCAGGAGGGCGGTGATCGTGGTCTTGCCGGCGCCGCTGACGCCGACGAGGCCGACCTTCTCGCCCGGCCGGATGTGCAGGTTCAGGCCCTCGATGATCGCGGCGTCGTCGCGGCCGTAATGGAAGCTGACGTTCTCGAAGCGGATATCGCCGCCCGTCACCGCCAGGGTCCCGGCATCGGGCCGGTCGGTGATGGCGTGCGGACGGGCGATCGTCTGCATGCTCTCCTGGATGACGCCGACATTCTCGAAGATGCCCCGCACGGTCTGCATCACCCAGCCCGACATCGCCATCAGGCGCAGGACCAGGGCGAGCCCGGCGGAGGCCTCGCCGGTGGTCATGCCGCCGCGCTGCCACAGGATCACGCAGACGCCGGCGGTGGCGAGGATCAGCACGCTGTTGAGGAGGCCGAGCAGGGTCGTGGTGCTGCTCACCAGGCGGAACTGGTGCAGGTAGGCCTTGGTGTGGACGTCGACGGCGTCGCGCACCGCCGCACGCTCCTCGCGGTCGCGGGCGAAGAGCTTCACCGTCAGGATGTTGGTGTAGCTGTCGACGATGCGCCCGATCAGGGCCGAGCGGGTGTCGGCGGTGAGCAGCGAGCGGGACCGGGCCCGGGGCACGAACCAGCGGGTCAGGGCGGCGTAGGCCGCGATCCAGAGCACCACCGGCAGGGCGAGCCACAGGGAGATCGAGCCGAACAGGCCGACCGCCGTGACCGCGTAGATCGCGACGTAGAGCAGCGTGTCGATGAAGACGACGGCGAGCTCGCGTACCGCCGGGCCCACCTGCACCACCCGGTTGGCGAGGCGCCCGGCGAAATCCGCCTGGAAGTACGAGAGCGAGTGACCGAGGGTGTAGAGGTGCGTGCGCCAGCGGATCTGGTTCGTCGCCTGCGGCACGATGAGCTGGTTCGAGAGGATCTCGTGCAGCCAGATCGTGATGGGGCGCACCACCAGCAGGAGGCCGGCCGCCAGCATCAGGCCGGTGCCGTGCTCCTGCCACAGGGTGGCGCGGTCGGCCTTGTTCAGGAGGTCGATGAACCAGCCCATGAGCAGGTAGAGGGAGGCCTCCACCGACCCGGCCAGCACCGCCACCACGAACAGGATCGCCAGGGCGCCGCGGATCGGCCGGAGGTAGAAGCCCGCAAAGCCGAGGACGGATTTCGGCGGCATGCGGCCGTCGTCGAACGGCGCGAAGGTGTCGATCCGGCGCTCGAGCCAATCGAAAAACATGAGACCATCCGGTTGCTGCAGCGCACGCTTAACTATGCCGCCTTGACCGCCTGCCAACCGGGGGGCGATGCCGCACGGACCCGCCCGCCCCCATCCTGAGACGCCGCCGATGCTCCGCCTCGCCCTCTACCAGCCCGACATCCCGCAGAACACCGGCACCCTCCTGCGTCTCGCCGCCTGCCTCGGAGCCGCCGTCGAGATCATCGAGCCCGCCGGCTTCGACGTTTCCGACCGGCACCTGCGCCGCGCGGGCCTCGACTACCTCGACCGCGTCGCCGTCACCCGCCACCGCTCCTGGGACGCGTTCTCGGAGTGGCGCCGGGCGGAGACCATCCGCCTCGTCCTCGCCACCACGCAGGGCGCCCTGCCCTACACCGACTTCGCCTACCGGGACGGCGACTGCCTGCTGATGGGCCGGGAATCGGCCGGCGTACCCGAGGCCGTCCACGCCGCGGCGGATGCCCGGGTGGTGGTGCCGATCCGGGCCGACCTGCGCTCGCTGAACGTCGCGGTCTGCGCCGCGATGATCCTGGGCGAGGCCCTGCGTCAGACCGGCGGCTTCCCACGGTCGTATTGAACGCTGTGCAATTGCGCACTTGAACAGTGTTCAAAAACTACGACAACCGGGGGGTGGACCGCAACCACCGACCCGGAGCCCGACGATGCTCAGACTGTTTCGCACCCTCGCCCGCGGCGCCGCCGCCCGCGCCGAAGAAGACCTGTTCGACCGCAACGCCCTCCTCATCCTCGACCAGCAGATCCGCGAGACCCGCGCCGCCCTGGAGCGCAGCCGCCAGGCGCTGGCGGCTTCGGTGGCCGGCGACCGGGCCGAGGAGCGCCGCCTCGCCGAGGTCGAGGCCCGCGCCACCGACCTCGAGACTCGCGCCGTGGCGGCACTCCAGTCCGGGCGCGACGACCTGGCGTCGGAGGCCGCCGAGGCGATCGCCGAACTGGAGGCCGAGCGCGACGCCATCCGCGCCGCCCGCGGCCGTTTCGCCGCCGAACTCGTCCGCATCCGCGCGGCGGTCGCCGACGCCACCCGGCGCCAGGCGGACCTCGAACGGGGCCGGCGCCTCGCCGCCGCAGCCGAGACGGCCCGCCGCCTGCGGGTGAGCCCGGCGCCGCAGGACCGGGCGACCCTCAAGGAAGCCGAGGCGACGCTGGCGCGACTGCGCAGTCTCCAGGCCGAGGCCGACGACACCGAGGCGGCCCTGCGCGAGGCCGAGCCCGGCGCCGACCTCGCCGAGCGGATGGCGCGCGCCGGCTTCGGCCCGAGCTCCCGCCCGGCCCCGTCCGCGATCCTCGACCGCCTGCGCGCCCGGGCCGAGGCGCCCCGCCAGCCGGCCGCCTGATTGCCGCGCTGCGGCTGCGCAAGCGGGCCCCTCCCCCCTCTGCGGGGAAGGGTGCCTGCGGAGCAGGCGGGAGAGGGGACGACCTCTCCGAACAGCGCGCTCCCCTCTCGCGGGAAATCGTCCCGGCCTGACCCGCTTCACGGGCCACCCTCTCCCGCAAGGGGGAGAGGGAATGCGCGGCGAGCTTCATCGCCAGGCCCACCTTCCGAAATCACCCCAACCCGAGGAGAATCCCCATGACCAACGAGACCACGCAGCATTCCGGCGCCTGGGTCGCCTTCACCTACGCCTCGTTCCTCGGCTCCGCCGCCATGGTGGGCCTCGGTATCCTGTTCATGCCCATCGACATCTGGATCAAGGGCTACCTCGCCATGGGCACGATCATGCTCGTGCAGTCCTGCATCACCGCCACCAAGACCATCCGCGACGTCCACGAGGGCCGGCGCATGGTCAACCGGATCGAGGACGCCAAGACCGAGCGGCTCCTGATGTCCGTCAAGGATTGAGCGCCGCACCCCGACCGCCGCCCGGCGAATTGACGGCCGGGCGGCGGGATGGGACATCCCCCGGCATGACCATGCCCGAATCCTCCGTCCCCCCGCTGCCCGAGGCCGAGCGCGACGCCGTGAAGGCCGAGGCGACGGCCTGGTTCACCACCCTGCGCGACCGGATCGTCGCCGCTTTCGAAACCCTCGAGGCGGAGGCGACCGGGCCGTTCCATCCCGACGCCCCGGCCGAGCCCGGCACCTTCGTGAAGACGCCCTGGCAGCGCACCGACCACACCGGCGCGCCCGGCGGCGGCGGCACCATGGCGATGATCAAGGGCCGGGTCTTCGAGAAGGCGGGCGTCCACGTCTCGGCCGTGCACGGCGAGTTCGCGCCGGAGTTCCGCGCCCAGATGCCGGGGGCGGCCGAGGACCCGCGCTTCTTCGCCACCGGGATCTCGCTGATCGCGCATCCCTGGAACCCGAACGTGCCGACCGTGCACATGAACACCCGCTTCGTGGTGACCACGAAGACGTGGTTCGGCGGCGGCGCCGACCTGACCCCCGTGCTCGACCGGCGCCGCACCCAGGACGACCCGGATTCTCTGACCTTCCACGCGGCCATGCGGGAGGCCTGCGACGCCCACGCGCCCGCCGCCGACTACGCCCGCTACAAGGCCTGGTGCGAGGAGTACTTCCACCTCAAGCACCGCAACGAGCCGCGCGGTATCGGCGGGATCTTCTACGACTATCACTGGACCGGCGACCCCAAGGCCGACCTCGCCTTCACCCGCGACGTGGGCGGGGCCTTCCTCAAGGCCTACCCGGCCATCGTGCGCGCCAACCTGGCCACGCCCTGGACCGAGGAGGACCGGCTGGAGCAGCAGGTCCGGCGCGGACGCTACGTGGAATTCAACCTGCTCTACGACCGCGGCACGATCTTCGGCCTGAAGACCGGCGGCAACGTCGCCTCGATCCTGTCGTCGCTGCCCCCCACGGTGCGCTGGCCGTGAGCGCTCCGGCCGCCCCTCCGGCGGACATCACCGAGACCAACCGGGCGGTGGCGCGCATGCTGGCGGCGGCCCTGGGCGGCGTGCCCTCCGTCGCCCGGCACGCCGACGAGACGGGTCGCAGCCACGTCGACATCCTAACCTGCCGCGACGCCCCGCGCCCCGGCCTCACCGCCTGCGCCACGGTGACCCTGGCCAACCACCCGCTCTACCAGGACGGCGTCGAATTCCCCGGGCGCTGCGAGATCCTGGGCGTGAGCACCGACCCGGACGTGGCGCGGATGGTGGCGGCCTGCGCCTTCCAAGTCATCGACGGGCGCTGGTTCCTGGCCCCCGGTATCGTCTTTCCCGGCCTGCTCACGGGCCTCTCGGCGAGCCTCGCGCACGTCCTGTTCGTGCCGCCGGCCCTGTTCGAGGCCCGGCTGGAGACACCGGCCACCGCAGACGCGGCGCTGGCCTTCCTCCAGGCGGTGCCGATCTCGGAGGCCGAGTACGCCTTCGCGCAGGAATCCGGGGGCGATGCCCTGGAGGACCTGTTCGCCGCGCGCGGTACCGACCTCTTCGACCTGCAGCGGCCCTCGGTGCTCTGATGGCCGATGCCCCCCTGCCGACCCGCTTCGCCCCGCAGCAGGACGCGGCCCTGAAGGCGATTTCCGACTGGCGCAAGTCCGGCGGCCAGCAGGTCTTCCGCCTCTTCGGCTACGCCGGCACCGGCAAGACCACCCTCGCCCGGCGCATCGCCGACGACGTCGAGGGCACGGTGGTGTTCGGCGCCTTCACGGGCAAGGCCGCCTCGGTGATGCGCCAGAAGGGCTGCCACGACGCCGCGACGATCCACAGCCTGATCTACCGCACCAAGGAGACCGAGGACGGCGGCCCGGCCTTCACCCTGAACCGCACCGGGCCGGTCTCGAAGGCCGAGCTCATCGTCATCGACGAGTGCTCGATGGTCGATTCGGATCTGGGCAACGACCTCCTCTCCTTCGACCGGCCGGTGCTGGTGCTCGGCGACCCGGCGCAGTTGCCGCCGGTGCGCGGGGGCGGCTTCTTCACCGAGGCCGAGCCCGACGTGATGCTCACCGACGTCCACCGGCAGGCGGCCGACGACCCCATCGTCCGCATGGCGATGACGGTACGCGAAGGCGGGCGCCTCACCCTCGGCGACTACGGCGAGAGCCGCATCGTCTCGCGCCGGTCCATCGACCCGGCCGTGGTGCTGCAGGCCGACCAGGTGCTGGTGGGCATGAACAAGACCCGGCGGCTCTACAACAACCGCCTGCGGGAGCTCGCCGGCCACACCGACCCGATGCCGGCGGTGGGCGAGAAGCTCGTCTGCCTGCGCAACGACCGGACCAAGGGCCTCCTCAACGGCTCCACCTGGACGGTGCATGCGCAGCGTTCGTCACCGCGCTCCGACACGGTGCGCCTCGACGTCGTGCCCGAGGACGACCCGGCCCTGCGCCGCCGCCCGGTGGACATCAAGGTCCTCAAGGCCGTGATGTCGGGCTCCGAGGAGGAGATCCCGGCCTTCCTGAAGCGCGAGACCGACGAGTTCACCTACGGCTACGCCCTCACGGTCCACAAGGCGCAGGGCTCGCAATGGGACGACGTCGTGCTGTTCGACGAGTCCTTCGCCTTCCGCGAGCACCGGGCGCGCTGGCTCTATACCGGCCTGACCCGGGCGGCGAAGCGGATCACCGTCGTGGTCTAGGGGGGCTTGCGTGGCCCCCGGCGGCTTGCGCGTTGCCGGCCCCTCAGGGACAACGGAGGCGTGCGCGGGGGGAAGAGATTCGCATGGCCTTGACCGGACGATGCCGCTGCGGCGCCATCCAATACGTGGCCGCGGGCGAGCCGAGCCACGGCGCCCTGTGCCACTGCACCGATTGCCGGCGGTCCGCGGGTGCACCCGCGGTGGGGTTCGCGCTGTTCTCGGACGAGCGGATCACGATCACCGGCACCCCGACCGCCTACGAATCCTCGCCCGGCGTGCTCCGCGAATTCTGCGGGACCTGCGGCACCAACCTGTTCTACCGCAACGCGGCGGTCTTCCCGGGCCAGGTCGACCTCCACACCGCGACCCTGGACGATCCCGACGCCCTGCCCCCGTCGATCCGCATCCAGGTCGCGGACGCGCCCGAATGGTTCGGCCGGTTCGACGCGCTGCCGGCCTTTCCGCGCTATCCCGGATAGGCCGAGACCCCGGCGGCGCTTGGAGCGAACCCCGTGAGCACCTACGTGAGCGGTTCTCCCACCCGAACCGGAGCCTGTCTTGTCCCATTCCGAAGCGAGCGGTCCGCCGCAGATGCACGCCACCACGATCCTCATGGTCCGCAAGGGCGGCCGGGTGGTGATCGGCGGCGACGGGCAGGTCAGCCTCGGCCAGACCATCGTCAAGGGCAATGCCCGCAAGGTCCGGCGCCTGGCCAAGGGCACGGTGATCGGCGGCTTCGCGGGAGCCACCGCCGACGCCTTCACGCTGTTCGAACGGCTGGAGGCCAAGCTCGAACAGTATCCGGGGCAGCTGACCCGGGCCTGCGTCGAGCTGACCAAGGACTGGCGCACCGACCGCTACCTGCGCCGCCTGGAGGCGATGATGCTGGTGGCCGACAAGGAGGTCAGCCTGCTGCTCTCGGGCGCGGGCGACGTGCTGGAGCCGGAAAGCGGCGTGATGGCGATCGGCTCGGGCGGGAACTACGCCCTGTCGGCTGCCCGCGCCCTCGAAGACAGCAGTCATGACGCAGAAGAGATCGTTCGCCGGGCCATGCGGATCGCCGCCGAGATCTGCGTCTACACGAATGACAGCCTCGTGATCGAGACCTTGGAAACGTCTGAAAGCTGACCGAGCTCCGATCCGTTAACCGAAGTTTTCGAGACACTGCTTACGAGCTTGAATGAAAGCTCGTGACGGGATCTCGGACATGACGATCAAGGCGAAGATACTGATGTTCGTCCTGGCCTGCGGGGCGATCACCCTGGTGGTCGCGGGCGTCGGGATCGGCACCCTTTCGGCCTTCAACGCCGCGATGGTCGAGTCCCGGCAGGCGGCCCGCCGGGCCCTCGACGCGGCCAACGTCAACCGGCTCGTGAGCAACGTCGTCCTCGAATCCCGCGGCGTCTACGCCGCCAAGGACACGGCCGACGCGCAGAAATACGCCGACCGGATGCGGCAGAACCTGACGGCGATGAACGACCTCCTCGCCGCCCTGGGCCGGCGGGTGCCCGAGGCGGAGCGCGCGCAGTTCGAGCGGGTCGTGCAGGGGGCCGCCACCTTCACCAGCCTGCGCCAGGAGATCGCCCGGGCGGGAACCGCGGTCGCCCCGAAGGCGGCGGCGGATCTCGGCTTCAACGAGGCCAACCGCGCCAACCGACAGGCCTTCCAGGATTCCATCGACGCCCTGGTGGCCGGCGGCCAGGCCCAGGTCACCGCCATCGATGCCGCGACCGACGCCCTCTACGACAGCCGCCTGACCCTGCTGATCGCCCTGGCGGCCGGCGGCACCCTGGCGAGCCTCGTGCTCGGCATCCTGATCGGGCACCGGCAGATCGCCGCGCCCCTCGCCCGGGTCGCCGCGGCGATCCGGCGTCTGTCGGAGGGCCAGCTCGACCTGCCGGCCGTCAAGCCGGGGCGCGACGAGATCGGCGCCATCTGGGCCAGCATGCAGGTCTTCGCCCGCTCCATGCGGGAGGCCGAGACCCTGCGGGCGACGCAGGACGAGGCCGCCGGGCTCGCCTCGACCCGCCGCCGCACCGAGCGGACCGAGCTGGCCGACCGCTTCCAGGGCAGCGTGGGCGCCCTCGTGGGCGACCTCTCCGATGCCGCCGCCGCCATGGAGGAGACCGCCCGCTCGATGTCGGCCCAGGCCGAGCGCACCAACCGGCAATCGGCCGCGGTGATGCGCGCCGCCCAGGAGACGGCGCAGAACGTCCAGGCCGTGGCCGCCGCCACGGAGGAACTCGCCGCCACCGCCAACGAGATCGGGCAGCAGGTCGGCCAGACCTCGGCGGCAGCGGCCAATGCCGTCGAGAGCAGCCGCCAGACCAACGCCCGCGTCGAGGCCCTCGCCGAGGGCGCCGCCCGCATCGGCGACGTCGTCGCCCTGATCTCGAACATCGCCGGCCAGACCAACCTGCTGGCGCTCAACGCCACGATCGAGGCGGCGCGGGCCGGCGAGGCGGGCCGGGGCTTCGCCGTGGTCGCCACCGAGGTGAAGACCCTCGCGGCCCAGACCGCCAAGGCCACCGACGAGATCACGGCGCAGATCGGCATGATCCAGGCCGCCACCCGCGAGACCGTCGAGGCGATCCGCGAGATCGGCACGACCATCGGCAGCGTGCACAGCATCGCCCTCGGCGTCGCGGCGGCGGTGGAGGAGCAGCAGGTCGCCACGCAGGAGATCGCCCGCAGCGTCAGCGACGCCGCCCGCGGCACCCATGACGTCACCGAGACGATGGCCGAGGTCCAGGGCGCGGCGGTGGAGGTGGGCGCCGGGGCGACGCAGGTTCTCGCCTCGGCGGCGGAGCTCGCCCGCCGCTCCAGCGCTCTCGACGGCGAGGTCACGCACTTCGTGGGGTCGATCCGCGCCGCCTGAGACACGGGACCGTCTGGAAAGGGCGGGGCGGCGCGCTTAAGTCGGGGACGTGCGTCGCCCAGCCCCCTGTCCCGCCCGACGCGGCATCGCCCTCGCCCTGTGCGGGGCGACCCACCGCGAGGTTCCGTCGTGATCACCGCCGACCACCTCCGCCGCGCCGTGGCCGAGGGCATCATCACCGAGATCCAGGCCGCCTCCCTCGATCGCCTGGCGCGGGTGAACCCGGGGCCGGACACCGGCCTCGACGCGCCGCGCGACGACGAGCGCCTGCGCTTCGTCTCGGGCTTCGCCGACATCTTCGTCACCCTCGGGCTGTTCTTGTTCCTCGGCGCCTGCGCGCATTTCGGCCTGTCGGCCCTCGGCCCTGCGCCCGGCTACGCCCTGATCGCCGCCCTCGCCTGGGGGCTCGCCGAATTCTTCACCCGCCGGCGCCGCATGGCTCTGCCCAGCATCGTTCTGCTGGTCCTCTTCGCCCTCGCGGTGCAGTCGTCGGCGGCCTTCGGACTCGCCGGCGCGGGGACGACAGGGGCGAGCTGGCCGACCCTGTTCGACCTGATGGCGACCGACCGCCTGGGCCCAGGCCCGCTGATCGGCAGCGGGCTGGCGACCCTCGGGCTGGTGACCCTGCATTACCGACGCTTCGCCGTGCCGATCACCGTGGCGGCGGGCGCGGCCGCCCTCTGCGCCGTGCTGCTCGGCCTCCTGCTCGTCGTGGCGCCGGACCTGACCCTGGCGGCGCGCAACGCCCTGTTCATCGCCGCTGGCCTCGGTGTCTTCGCCCTGGCGATGCGCTTCGACCTGTCCGACCCGGCCCGCGTCACCCGGCGCACCGACATCGCCTTCTGGCTGCATCTCCTGGCCGCCCCCCTGATCGTGCATCCGATCCTCGGCACCCTGACGGCCGGCGGCGGACAGGCCGCGACCCTCGGCGTGCTGGCGATCGTGCTCGGCCTCGCGGGCATCGCGCTCGCGGTGGACCGGCGCGCGCTGCTGGTCTCGGGCCTCGTCTATGCCGGGATCGCCCTCGGCTCCCTGGTCCGGGAGGCCGGGTTCGCCGGCAGCACGATCCCGCTGAGCCTCCTCACCCTCGGGGCCTTCATCCTGGCGCTCAGCGCCGGGTGGCACCCGTTGCGCGCCGCCCTGCTGCGCGCCATCCCCCGCCCCCTGGCAGCCCGGCTGCCGCATCCGATCGGAGCGTGATGACCACCTTCTCTCCCCGCGAGATCGTCTCGGAACTCGACCGCTTCATCGTCGGGCAGGCCGACGCCAAGCGCGCGGTCGCCATCGCGCTGCGCAACCGCTGGCGCCGGCAGCAGCTCACCGGCCCCTTGCGCGAGGAGGTCGCGCCGAAGAACATCCTCATGATCGGGCCGACGGGCTGCGGGAAGACGGAGATCGCCCGCCGCCTCGCACGCCTCGCCGGAGCGCCGTTCCTTAAGATCGAGGCCACCAAGTTCACCGAGGTCGGCTATGTCGGCCGCGACGTGGAGCAGATCGTGCGCGACCTCGTGGAGGTCGGCATCGGCCTCAAGCGCGAGGAGAAGCGCCGCTCGGTGAAGGCCAAGGCCGAGGCGGCGGCGGAAGCCCGCATCCTCGACGCCCTGGTGGGCCCGACCGCGGGCCAGGCCACCCGCGACAGCTTCCGCAAGAAGCTGCGGGCGGGCGAGCTCGACGACAAGGAGGTCGAACTCGAGCTCTCCGGCGGGGCGCCGGGCGGCCTGCCGATGTTCGACATCCCCGGCATGCCGGGCGCGTCCATGGGCGCGGTGAATCTCGGCGACATGCTGGGCAAGGCCCTCGGCGGCCAGAAGGGCAAGCCGCGCCGGATGACGGTGACGGACGCCTACGCCCCCCTGCTGGCGGAGGAATCCGACAAGCTGGTCGACGCCGAATCCCTGACGCAGGAGGCGATCCGCGAGGTCGAGGACAACGGCATCGTCTTCCTCGACGAGATCGACAAGATCTGCGCCCGCGAGGGCCGCTCCTCGGCCGACGTCTCGCGCGAGGGCGTGCAGCGCGACCTGCTGCCCCTGATCGAGGGCACCACCGTGGCGACGAAGCACGGGCCGGTGAAGACCGACCACATCCTGTTCATCGCCAGCGGCGCCTTCCACGTCTCGAAGCCCTCCGACCTGCTGCCGGAGCTGCAGGGCCGCCTGCCGATCCGCGTCGAGCTGCAGCCGCTCACCGTCGAGGATTTCCGCCAGATCCTGACCTCGACGGAGGCGAGCCTGCTGAAGCAGACCGTGGCGCTGATGCAGACCGAGGGCGTCACCCTCGAATTCAGCGAGGACGCGGTGGACGCCCTGGCCCGCGTCGCCGTGGACGTGAACAACTCGGTGGAGAACATCGGCGCCCGCCGGCTCCAGACCGTGCTGGAGCGCGTCATCGACGAGATCTCCTTCACAGCCACCGACCGGTCGGGCGAGACCGTGCCGATCGACGCCGCCTACGTCCGGTCGCGGGTGGAGAGCCTGGCGGCGAACGCGGATCTGAGCCGGTTCATTCTGTAGGTCGGGTCGCCGGCCGGACCGCAGACGCGGCCCGGCGGCGCCGGAGGGTCCCGGACCTGCCCCGGGGTGCGTTGCGCCTGTGGACCGGGCCGGCTGGTGGGGCGCCCGTCACGGGATGGCCGGCGCCCTTCGTCTCCCCAAGGCGCCGTCACGGAGTGCCCAGCCGCGTCGGAGATTCCAAACCGCGTCAGGCTTCCCAGACCTGGCCCGGCCGCATGGCGAGGAAGCGCTCCGGGGCGAGGCCCTGCGCGGCGCAGGCTTCCGCCAAGGCGTCCACCGGCTGCTCGATGCCCTCGTCGGTGAGCTGGAAGGTCCCCCAGTGGTGGCCGAGCATCTGGTCGGCCCCGAGGAGCAGCCCCGCCGCGACGGCCTCGCCCGGGTCCATGTGCTGGTCCTTCATGAACCAGCGCGGCTCGTAGGCCCCGATCGGCAGGGTGGCGAGGCGCGGCGGCCCGAAGCGGGCGCGGGCTTCCCGGAAGGTCGCCCCGTCGCGGAGGCCCGTGTCGCCCGAATGGTAATGCACGCCCGCCGGGGTCGTGAGGACGAAGGAGCACCACAGGGCCATGCGCCGGTCGTTGAGGCCGCGGGCCGACCAGTGATGGGCGGGTGTGACGTGGAGGGTCAGGCCGCCGCCGAGATCCACCGACTCGCCCCAGTCGCGGGTCTCCACGTGCATGGTGTCGTCGTAGGCGCGCAGGATCGCCTCGTTGCCGAGCGGCGCCAGGACCAGCGGCTGATGCGCCTGCCAGATCCGCGCGACCGTCGCCCCGTCGAGATGGTCGTAGTGGTTGTGGGTGATCAGAACCGCGTCGATCGGGGGCAGGTCGGCGAAGGCGATCCCCGGCGGGTTTACCCGCTTGGGGCCGGCGAATGCCACCGGGCTCGCCCGGCGGGCATAGACGGGATCCACCAAGATGTTGCGGCCGGCGACCTGGAACAGGTAGCTCGCATGCCCGATCAGGGTGACGCGCAGGCCAGAGACCCGCTCCGGCGGCACCTCGGCGGCGTAGGGGCTCGGGTGGAAGGCCGGCCAGGCCTGGCGCAGGGGGCTGTCGACCCCGCGCCGGGAGCGCCAGCGGGCGATGTCGCCGAGGGTCTTGTCCGGCGGCTGGTCCGGGCTGTGGAAGCGGACCCCGTCGAAATGGTCGCTGCGCGGCCCGCGATAGTAGGGATTGCGCCCGCGCTTGTGGGCGGCATAGCCGACCCCGCCGAGCGTCATCACCGTGGCGGCGCTCAACGCCTTGATCAGACTGTGCCGTTTCATGGATCCGAGATGGCGGCTGCGGCGCGCCGATCAAGCGCCGCGGCCACGCATCGCAGGTCGATGCGCGGGTGCCGGCCGATCACGAGCGCCAGCGCAGCTCCTGCGTGGCCAGGGGATTGGCGAAGGGCCGCCCCTCCCGGGCCGCCTGCAGGGCCTCGCGCTTGAGGCGGAAATACCATTGGGACGGCAGGTCGCCCTGGCCGAACAGCACCATGGTGGGCTTGCGGTCGAGGCCGGCCTGGGCGTGCTGGAGCACCTGCTGGTCCTGGGTGAGGAACTGGCGCATCAGCGGCCGCGCCACGGGCTTGAGGAGATTCAGCGCCGGCATGTTCCAGTAGAGGGCGTTGGTGAGCATCGTCCGGTTCTGGGTCAGGGGCGTGGCGAAGGTGTAGTTCGCCACCCGCTTCGTCCCGGCCTCGATCCGCTCCAGCCGCACCCCCGGCAGGCGGAACTCGATCTCCACCGCGGGCACGCCGCCCAGGAGCCGGTAGACCGGCGAGCTCGTCGTGGTGGCGTGGCTCGTCATGGTGAAGCCGTGCGGGGTCGGCGTGAAGGTCTTCACCTTCTCCCGCAGCTCCTTCGAGGGCCGGAACCACAAGGAATCGTGCACGAAGGCGACGTGGCCGGGATCGACGAGACTGAGCGTCGTCAGGTCGAAGGAGGCCTCGACCACGAGTTCGACCACCAGGGAGCCGGCCGCCGTGAAGCCGAGGTCCGGCAGCGCCGCCGGGGGCGAGCCGGTCTCCGGCCCGAGATACGGATTGACCCAGGCGAAGCCCGCGCTCTCGCGGATGGGAAAGCGCTGCACCGCGATGCGCGTGAAATCGGCCGTGTCCGAGGCCGAGAGGGTCGGCACGTCGCGGCAGCGCCCGTCGGTGCCGAAGCGCCAGCCGTGGAACGGACAGGTCAGTTCGCCGCCGTCGAAGCGGCCCTTCGACAGGGCCATGCCGCGATGGGGACAGCGGTCGCGCAGGGCGAAGGGGGCGCCGGAGGCCTCGCGGCCCAGGACGATCTGCTCGCCGTTGAGCTCCACGGCGCGCAGGGCTCCCGCCTTCAGGGACTCGGACCGGCCGACGCAGTACCAGGCGTCGGGCAAGGGCTGGCGCATGGCGTCCGGGTCGAGCGCCGCCTCGTCGGGCGCCGGCATCCGCAGGGCTGTGGACATGGAGGGGAGCGGGTCCGTGGCCGGTGGGCGCGGACACGAGGTCGGTGCCGCGCCGCGCGAGGGGAAGGCCGGAACCTTTAGACCGCCGGCGGGGCCGAGACCAGCCGACCCCTGCGGCTTCGGGGACCCTTACCCAGGGGAGCGGCGGATGGGCGCGGGCGCAGGCCTTTTCAAACCGAAAGGGGCTGACTAACTTCGGCTCACCCGCAACGAACGAAAGGAGGTGATCCAGTGTCTCATTGTCATCAGCCGCTCACCCCGGCCACCCGGACCTGGACCGTCGCCTCCGGCGCAGCCTTCTAGCGCTCGACGCGAACGTGAGAGTTCCGGCCGGACAAGAGCGGTTCGGCAATGGAAGGGCCGCCCCTCACGGGGCGGCCCTTCGCTGTTTCAGGGTGGGGGCGCAGGCCTCAGAGGCCGTTGCGCTTCTGGAAGATGGGCTGCGCCAGCGCCTCGGCCCGGGCGGCCCAGAGGTCGCGCTCGCTGCGCATCTCTGAGAGCTGCGCGGCCTCGTCCGCGCTCCTGGCCCGGAGGTCGCGGACCTCCTTCTCGAGTTCGCCCTGGGACGCGCTGAGCCGGTCGCGCTCGCGGCGCGCCTCTTCGAACTCCTGCATCTCGGCTTCGACATGGGCGCGCAGGTTGCGCAGCTCGCGGGCGATGACGCCCTGGAGCGCGTCGTAGCGGTCGTTCTCGACCTTGAGCTTGGCCTTCAGCATGATGTTCTCGGCCATGAGGTCCGAGAGGTCGCCCTCGGCGGCCTCCGCCGGGGCGGGGGCCGGCGTCACGACCCGCGGCGTCCAGGTCTTGGTCGGCTCGGCGGCCCGGGCCTCGTCCGCCAGCGGAGCCGGAGCGACGGTCGGCTGCGGCTCGGCGCCCGCCGGATGGGTCGCGGCTTTCATCGCCGCCAGCCAATCGCGCAGCGGACCGGGCTGCGGACGGGTTGCCGTTTCGTACGGGGCGGGGTGACGGGCTGCTTCGGACATCGGCTGATCCTCGACTCTTGAGACGCATCCGATCAAAACATGCTTAACGAACCGTAAAGAGCCGCGACGTCAGGGTGTCGCCGGGGTCTCTGGAGGCCCCGCACGCAGACCTCGCCGTCGCGAAGGCCGTGCCCACGCAGTCCCTGTCCAGAAACGACGTCCTCCTCAAGGATCGGAGTGCCTATGACGCGCGAACATCCCGAAGCCCTCGAGTCCCCGCATCTCGCCGGCCTCCCGGGCATTCGGCACGCCTTCTTCACCCGGCGCGGCGGCGTCTCGGAGGGCATCTACGCCGCGCTCAACGGCGGCCTCGGCTCGAACGATGCGCCCGACCACGTGGGCGAGAACCGCCGCCGCATGAGCCGTCACCTGGACGTCCCGGCGGACGCCCTCGTCAGCCTGTACCAGGTCCACTCGCCCGACGTGGTGGTGGTGGAGGGTCCGATCGCCCCGGCCGATCGCCCCAAGGCCGACGGGATGGTGACACGGGTCCCCGGCCTCGCCCTCGGGATCGCCACGGCCGATTGCGGGCCGATCCTGTTCGCCGATCCGGAGAACCGCGTCGTGGGGGCGGCGCATGCGGGCTGGAAGGGCGCCCTGGGCGGCGTGATCGACCGGACCCTCGCGGCGATGGAGGGCCTCGGCGCCGCGCGCGACCGCATCGTCGCGGTCCTCGGCCCGACGATCGCGCAGGCCTCCTACGAGGTCGGGCCCGACTTCATCGCACGATTCCGGGCGGACGCCCCCGGCTTCGAGCGCTTCCTCGGTCCCGGAGCACGGGAGGCTCATGCTCAGTTCGACCTGCCGGGCTTCATCCTGGCGCGCCTCGCGCAGGCTGGGGTCACCCGGGCGAGCGATCTCGGGTGCTGCACCTACGCGGATCCCGACCGATTCTACAGCTATCGCCGGACCACCCATCGCGGCGAAGGGGATTATGGCCGCCTGATCTCCGCGATCGCGCTGTCCCCATAGGCTGCCCAGCCCCTGCGACACTTTGTCAAAGAGGGGTGAGGAAAAAAGCGTGGCCGTACGCGAACCTTGGCCATTGATGCGCGTTCGTTGTTCACGGAGCGGGTGAGAATAAGACGAGTACCGCCACAAAGGGGCCGCGTTCGCTGCGGCTGGCGTGATCGTAACGCAACAGCTTCTCGCACGCTGCTGGCTTAAAGACGGGGAACTGCAGCGGACGCCACCCGTAAGAGTGGCGCCGGTGCGTAACGGTTAGAGGACCAGATCATGAAATCCTTCCTTCGCAGCGCCACCGCGCTCGCCGGCATCGCGATCGCCGGCTCTGCCTTCGCCGCCGACCTTCCGCGTCGTCAGGCTCCCCCGCCGGTGTTCGTGCCGGTGCCGGTGTTCACCTGGACCGGCTTCTACGCCGGTTTCAACGCCGGTTACGGCTTCGACGCTTCCAGCAACAACCAGCCGACCGTCATCGGCGTGAACGGCGCCAGCACCCTGGTCCTGCCGGGCACCACCGCCGCCATCGCCTTCAGCAACGGCCAGAGCAACGACGGCTTCGTCGGCGGTGGTCAGGTCGGCTACAACTACCAGTTCACCCCGGGCTCCGGTGTCGTGATCGGTGTCGAGGCCGACGCCCAGTACGTCGACTTCGGTCGTGAGCGGAACCGCTTCTCGGCCACCGGCCCGCTGGCCGCCCAGCAGGTGTTCAACCCGGCCGGCGTCTCGGGCCTCGACTACTTCGGCACCGTCCGCGGTCGCCTCGGCTACGCCTTCGACCGCACCCTCGTGTACGGCACCGGCGGCTTCGCCTACGGTTCGGGCGGCGGTCGCGACTTCGGTCTGACCAACCGCAGCCGTGACGACTTCCAGACCGGCTGGGCTGCCGGCGGCGGTATCGAGTACGCGCTCCCCACCGACTCGTTCCTGAACTTCTTCAAGTCCTCGGCCGTCACGCTGAAGATCGAAGGTCTGTACGTGAACCTCGACCGCGGCAACCGCAACAACGGTGTCTTCGCCGTCAACAATGCCGGCCAGGAAGTCAGCGTCACCAGCCCGGGCGTCGTGCTCGCCAGCGGCGGCCGCCAGGTGCGCGACACCGAGTTCGCCGTCGTCCGCGCCGGCCTGAACTACAAGTTCGGCTCCTACTAGGATCCGCTCCGGTCGCGCCCCTCGCGGGGCGCGCCTCGACAGGAAAGCCCGGTCCGCAAGGCCGGGCTTTTCCGCGTTCTGCGCAGATTCGGATTCGGCGCATGCATCCGGGACGGCAAAGTTTGCGTTGAACCCCTGACAAAGGCCGGCGGCACCCCCATCTCTGACCGGCCCGTGCGGGTGGTCACCCGCCGGCTTGCCCCAGGAGGACGACTCCATGAACAGCGAAGAACGCGACGTCATCGGCGGCATTTTCCAGCGCCTGGAGCAGGCTTCGAGCCAGCCCCGTGACGCGGAAGCCGAGCGCTTCATTGCCGACAAGATCCGGGCACAGCCCTACGCGCCCTACGCCATGGCGCAGCTCATCTACGTGCAGGAAGAGGCGATCAAGAGCCTGAACGAGCAGCTGGAGCAGCTGCGCCGTGCGGGCCAGCAGCAGCCCCAGGGCGGCGGCGGCTTCCTGTCCAGCATCTTCGGCGGCGGCTCCTCCGCCCGCCAGCCCGAGCCGCCACGCCAGGGCGGCGCCTGGGGCAACCAGGGCGGCCAACCGGGCTACGGACAGCCGCAGCAGCCGGGCTATGGTCAGCCGCAGCCCGGCTACGGGCAGCAGCCGGGCTACGGCGGTCCGCAGCAGGGAGGCCCCTGGGCCGGCCAGCAGGCGGCGCCGGCGCGCGGCGGCGGCTTCATGGCGACGGCGCTGCCCATGGCGGCGGGTGCCGCCGGTGGCATGCTCCTCGGCAGCGCCCTCTCCAACGCCTTCGCGGGCGGCCATTCCCAGCTCGGCAGCGCGGCGGCGGCCGGTCTCGGCGGCACCCCGAACATCACCGAGAACAACTTCTTCGGCGGCAGCGGCAACGAGGATCTCGGCTCGGCCCTCGGCGGCGGCAACGACCTTCAGGATGCGTCCTTCACGGAGGATTCCGGCGGCGATTTCGGGGGCGACCTCGGCGGCGGCGGGGACGACGACTGGGTCTGATCCAGGATGACGAAGAGCCGGCGCCTCGAACAGGCGCCGGCTCTTCCGTTTCAGGGATCAGGTCTTCTCCAGGGGTCAGATCTTCGGGGCTCGGACTTCAGAGGACCTCGACGCGCGTGCCGACCGGCGTACGCTCGTAGAGATCGATGACATCCTCGTTCATCATGCGGATGCAGCCGGACGAGACGTTCTGCCCGATCGTGTGCGGCTCGTTGGTGCCGTGGATCCGATAGAGCGACGAGCCGAGATAGAGAGCCCGGGCGCCGAGCGGATTACCGGGGCCGCCGGCCATGTGGCGCGGCAGGTCCGGACGGCGGCGGATCATCTCCTGGGGCGGCGTCCAGTCCGGCCATTCCCGCTTCTGGCTGATCGTCTTCAGGCCCGACCAGGCGAAGCCCGGTCGGCCGACGCCGATGCCGTAGCGGATCGCCTGGTGCCCGGGCTGCACCAGATAGAGAACCTTCCCCGGCGTATCGACCACGATGGTGCCGGGACGCTGCGGCCCGTCGAAGGCGACCACCTGCCGCGCGTAGCGGGCATCCGGGGCACGGGCGATGCTCTCGACCGCCGGTTCCCGCGCCGGCGCCGTCGGCAGGGCGGCGAGGCGGACCGGGACGCGCTGCGGCGCGATCTGCGCCTGCGGCTCCCATTCCGGCTCCGGGGGAACCCGATCGCCCGAATGCAGCTGGCGCGGCACGGCGGCGGCATAGGCCGCCGGCGCGCGCGCCTCCGCGCGCTCCTCCGGCAGGCGCCGGCCGGGGATCGGGCGCTCCGCCATGGCCCGTGGCGCCTGCGCGCCCGGCCGATCGCTCATCAGGAGTTCGAGGAAGCCGCCGCCATAGGCGCCCGGCCGCGGCGCGCCCTGCGCCTGCGCCCCACTCCCCTGCCCCGCCAATCCCGCCGTCAGGCAGGCGATGGCCACGCACCAATCGAACCGCATGCTCGTCAACGCTCCAAGCCCGATCGACCCCGCTCAGGGGGGCGACACGGGGCCAGGATCGCGGTCCGGGGCGGACACCCGGTGAAGGAACATGGTGAATCGTTCAGGCCGACGCGGCGGCGAACAGGGGAATGGATTCAGCGTGAACGCGCCGTAAAGGTTGCCGATGAGTTGTGACGTTCAAGAAATCGCAATCAGTTGGGCGCAGGATGACCCGGCTTCACTCTTGTTGGCTGATCGCGACCGATGACTCTCAAACGTTACCGCATCGAAGACAGTCTCGGCCTCGCGAGCGCCCCCGTGGCGATGGAATCCGCCGTCTCGTCGGAGGCGGTCACCTTGAACAACAAGCGCCTGGACGAGATCCTGTCCGCGATCCAGGACCTGCGCAAGGTCACGCAGACCAGCACGGTGGAGACCATCGAGGCGTGCCGGAAGGAGCTGAACGAAGCCTTCGCCATGCGCTCCGAGCTCGACATCATGAAGGATGCGATCACCCGCACCAAGCAGGAGATCGCGACGCTCTACCGTTCCGAGAACACCGGCAAGGGCATGCGCCGCGTGGCGGGCGAGCTCGATGCCGTCGTCGACTCCACCGAGCGCGCCACCAGCACGATCCTGGGCGCGATCGAGGAGATCGAGACCAACGCCAGCATGCTGCGCGCCATGACCACCACCATGGCGGGACGCGAGAACATCGACGCGATCCTCGACCGCGTCGTGGTCGCCTTCGAAGCCTGCAACTTTCAGGACCTCACCGGCCAGCGCATCAACAAGATCGTGGGCGTGCTGAAGTTCATCGAGGAACACCTCGACCGGATGATCGAGGCCTGGGGCGGCCTCGACACCTTCAGCGAGCTGCTGGGCGCCCATCCCGCCAAGGTGGACATCGACGACGAGAGCTCGCTCCTCAACGGGCCGAAGCTCGCCGACGATATCGGCCACGTCGACCAGGGCGACATCGACGCGCTGTTCGATTGAGGCGACGGGGCCGGGTCGCCCGGCGCGCCTCCTCCGTCGCCCCTTCCCTCGCCTTCCCCCGAGGCTTAAGTCAGCGGCATGAGCCGCGCGCCCGCGAAAGACCCCGCCTCGAACGATCTGCCGCCTGACGGCTTCGACGATCAGGACGGCTTCCCGCAGGACGGCTTCCGGGAGGACGCCTCCGAGGAGGCGCAGGACCTCGCACAGGCCGACGACGCCCCCGAGATCGACTTCGATTTCGAGGAGGGCGCGGTCAAGGCCGGCACCGAGGTGATCCGGAGGTTCTGGACGACCCTGCCGACCTCGCCCGGCGTCTACCGGATGTTCGACGAGAAGGGCGACGTCCTCTACGTCGGCAAGGCCAAGAACCTGAAGGCGCGGGTCGGCTCCTATGCCCGGGGCCAGGCGCATTCCAACCGCATCGCCCGCATGATCTCGCAGACGGCGGCGATGGAGTTCGTCACCACCGCCACCGAGACCGAGGCGCTGCTCCTTGAGGCCAACCTCATCAAGCAGCTGAAGCCCCGCTTCAACGTGCTGATGCGGGACGACAAGTCGTTTCCCTACATCCTCGTCACGGCGGATTCGGAAGCGCCGCAGATCATCAAGCATCGCGGCGCCCGGCGCCGGAAGGGCAGCTATTACGGCCCCTTCGCCAGCGTCTGGGCGGTGAACCGCACGGTGAACGCCCTGCAGCGCGCCTTCCTCCTGCGCACCTGCACGGACAGCTACTACGAGAACCGCACCCGGCCCTGCCTGCTCTACCAGATCAAGCGCTGCTCCGGCCCCTGCACCGGCGAGATCGACCTCGACGATTATCGCGCGCTCGCCGACAGCGCGAAGAGCTTCCTGGCGGGCAAGTCGAACGCCGTGAAGGACCGCATGCGCGAGGAGATGCAGGACGCCTCGGAGAAGATGGAATTCGAGCGGGCGGCGCGGTTCCGCGACCGCATCGCGGCCCTGTCGGCGATCCAGGGGACGCAAGGGGTGAACACCCAGGGCGTCGAGGAGGCCGACGTCTTCGCCCTAGACGAGCAGGCGGGCCAGTTCTGCATCGAGGTGTTCTTCTTCCGCAACTTCCAGAACTGGGGCAACCGCGCCTACTTCCCCAAGGCCGACCGCACCATGACGCCGGACGAGGTCCTGGCCTCGTTCATCGGGCAGTTCTACGACGACAAGCCGGCGCCGCGCAGCGTCCTGGTCTCGCACGCCATCGAGGATGCGGAGCTCCTGGCCGCCGCCCTGTCGAGCCGCACGGATTACCGGGTCGAGATCCACCAGCCCCAGCGGGGCGAGCGCAAGAACCTCGTCGAATACGCGCAGCGCAATGCCAAGGAGGCCCTGGGCCGGCGCCTCGCCGACACCGCATCCCAGGGCAAGCTGCTCGCCGCCCTCGGGCAGTCGTTCGGGCTTTCCGGCACGCCCCGGCGGATCGAGGTCTACGACAACTCGCACATCATGGGCACGAACGCCGTCGGCGGCATGATCGTGGCCGGGCCGACGGGCTTCGCCAAGCAGCATTACCGCACCTTCAACATCAAGTCGGAGGAACTGACCCCGGGCGACGATTACGGGATGATGCGCGAGGTGCTGCAGCGGCGCTTCAAGCGCCTCGTCAAGGAGAACCCGCGCACCGCCCGGGAGGCCGCGATCGCCGCCAGCGAAGGCGGCGCCGAGGTCCCCGTCCCGGAGGCGCCCCCGGAGAGCGACACCCTGCCGGCCTGGCCCGACCTCGTGCTCATCGACGGCGGCAAGGGGCAGCTGGACGCCGCCCGCACCGCCCTGGAGGAGATCGGCGTCACCGAGGTCGCCCTGGTGGGCATCGCCAAGGGCCGGGACCGCGACGCGGGGCGCGAGACGTTCTTCGTGCCCGGCCGCCCCCCCTTCAAGCTGCCGCCGCGCGACCCGACCCTCTACTTCGTCCAGCGCCTGCGCGACGAGGCGCACCGCTTCGCCATCGGCAGCCACCGGGCCAAGCGCAAGCGCGAGATGGTGAAGAACCCCCTCGACGAGATCGCGGGAATCGGCCCCAGCCGCAAGCGCGCGCTGCTGCACCACTTCGGCACCGTGAAGGCGATCCAGCGCGCGGCGTTCGAGGACCTGGCGAAGACCCCGGGGGTCAACGCCGCTACGGCCCGCGCCGTCTACGACTTCTTTCACACCCATGCGTGACGAGATCGGCGCGTCCGGGCGGTTGACCCCCACCGCCGCACATGGTTTCACGCCTGCGATGAATCCCGTCCTCACCCGCCGCCGGTCGCCAGCCTGGACGCTCGCGAACTGCCTGACCTACGGGCGGCTCGTGGCGGTGCCGGTCGTCGTCGCGCTGCTGTACTGGCCCACCGAGCCGGGCGCGCGCTTCGGCGCCCTGGCGGTCTACATCCTGGCGGCGATCACCGATTATCTTGACGGCTACGTGGCGCGGACCTACGACCAGAGTTCGGCCCTCGGGCGGATGCTCGATCCCATCGCCGACAAGCTCCTGGTGGCCGCCTGCCTCCTCATGCTGGCCGCGGACAACACCATCGTGGGCTGGACCCTCTGGGCCGCCATCGTGATCCTGTGTCGGGAGATTCTGGTCTCGGGCCTGCGCGAGTACCTGGCCGAGCTGAAGGTCGGCGTTCCGGTGAGCAAGGTCGCCAAGTGGAAGACGACCGTACAGCTGATCGCCATCGGCTTCCTCGTCGCCGGCCCGGCCGGGGAAACGATCCTGCCCGGCACGATCCGAGCGGGAACCGTCCTCCTCTGGATCGCTGCCGCGCTGACGCTCTATACCGGCTGGGACTACCTGCGCGCCGGCATCAAGCACGTCATCGACGACCCACGCTGAGGGACACCACGCGATGAAGCTCGTGTATTTCGCCTGGGTGCGCGAGCGCGTCGGCAAGGCCGAGGAGAATGTCGACCTCCCCAAAGGAATCGTCACGGTCGCGGACCTCGTCGACTGGCTGCGTGGCCGGGGCGAGGAATACGCCTACGCCTTCGAGACCACCGGCATCGTCCGCGCGGCGATCGACCGAGTCCACGCAAAGCCGGACGCACCGATCGCCGGCGCCTCCGAGATCGCGTTCTTTCCCCCCATGACAGGGGGCTGAGGCTCGGGCCTCAGCCCTTACGGCCGATGACCGGCGGCTGGGGCGCCCTGCTCAGCGCCTGCCCAGGGCCGCCGTGAAAGCCGTGAGGTTGTGGCGCATCATCGCCACGTAGGTCGGCGCCGGCCCGTCCGGCCCCGACAGGGCGTCGGAGAAGACCTTGCCCCCGATCACGGCGCCGCTCTCGCGGGCGATCTGCTGCATCAGGCGCGGATCGCTGATGTTCTCAAGGAAGACGGCCGGGATCTTCTCCTGGCGGATCTGGCGAATGATCCGGGCGACGTCCCGGGGGCTCGCCTCGCTGTCGGTGGACACGCCCTGCGGGGCGATGAAGGTCAGGCCGTAGGCGGCGGTGAAGTAGCCGAAGGCGTCATGGGTCGTGATGATCCGGCGTTGGGCCTTCGGGATCGCGGCGATCCCCGTCCGGACCTCGGCCTCCAGGGCGTCGAGGCTGGCGAGATACGCCTTGGCGTTGTCGGTATAGGCCGCGGCATGGTCCGGGTCGATCCGCACCAGGGCATCCCGGATGTTGCCGACGTAGATTCGCGCGTTGGCGATGCTCTGCCAGGCATGGGGATCGTCGTGGTGGCCATGCGCCTGCCCAGGTCCGCCATGCCCGTGTCCGTCATCCTCGGCCTCGATCGGCTTGACCCCGGCGGAGGCGACGACGACGGGCGCCTTGGTGCCGGAGGCCTTGATCAGCCGGTCGATCCATCCCTCCAGCCCGAGGCCGTTGACCACGACGAGGTTGGCATCCGCCAGGGTCCGGGCGTCGCTCGGCGCCGGCGCGTAGCCGTGGGCGTCGGCGTTCGGCTGCACCAGGGAGGTCACGGCGACATGGTCCCCGCCGACCTGGGCCACCAGGTCGGCCAGGATCGAGAAGGTCGCGACGGCCCGCAGCTTCGTCTCCGCCGCCGAGACCGGACCGAGCAGGCCGAGCAGGAACACGAGGGCGGCAGGTAGACGGAAGCGCAGGCGCGAGGACAGGAGCCGGAACGGCATCGGGGACGATCCTTTCGGTAAGCTCCCCCGCTCTACTGTAACATTATCACATTTCCTAGCCGGACGGCGGAGCGCGCCCCCAATGGCTTTCGCTTGATCTCGCCGGCGGGCGGACGCAAACACCCCCGCAGTCGCGGCCCGCGTGCCGGCGGACGGGCACGACACGGAAAGAGCGGATCAGATGGCGCGACGGGCGCTTCCCAAGGGCGACATCCTGCCCCTCCTCGGCCGGGTCTGGCGGGAATGGCTGCGTCCGCACCGGGCGACCCTCGCGGTGGTTCTGGTGCTCATCGCCATCGTGGGCGCGGCGACCGGCCTGTACCCGACCCTGATCAAGCTCGCCTTCGACGCCTTCGACCGCAAGGACATGGCCGCTCTCGCCTACGGCCCGGTGATCGTCATCGCCATCACGTCGATCCGCGGCTTCGCGCTGTTCGGCCAGAACGTCTTGACCAACCGGGTCGTCACCCGGGTCGAGGCCGACATGCAGGCCGCCCTCTACGGGCACCTCATCGAATCCGACCTCGCCCAGCTCGGCCGCGAGAGCCCGGCGGCCTTCACGCAGCGCTTCACCACGGATTTCGCCTTCATCAAGGAGGCTCTGACCCGCATCTCCACGGTGCTCCTGCGCGACATCGCCATGCTGATCGCCCTGGTGGCGGCCCTGGTCTGGATGGATCCGGTCCTCACCCTGGTGGCGGGCGTGGTGGTGCCCTTCGTCGCCGGCCCAATCGGCCGGGTCGGCAGGAAGCTGCGCCGCGTCTCCACCGCGACGCAGGAGCGGATGGGCCTCACGGCGAGCCTCATCACCGAGAGCCTGCAGGGCGCCCGCATCGCCAAGACCTACGCGCTCGAAGGCTACCTGAAGGGCCGGGCGAAGGGGGCCTTCGACGAGGTGCGCCGCCTCAAGATGAAGGCCGCCAATGCCCGCGGGCGCCTCGACCCGCTCCTCGAGATCGGCGGCGGCTTCGCGGTGGCGGCGGTGCTGGCCCTGGTCGGCCAGCGCGTGACCTCGGGCGACCGCACGGTCGGCGACTTCACCGGCTACGTCACTGCGCTGCTCCTGGCCTCGCAGCCGATCCGCACGCTGGGCACCCTCAACGCGATCCTTCAGGAAGCCGGGGCCGCGCTCCAGCGCTACTTCGCCCTCATGGACGAGGCGCCGCAGATCCGCGACGTGCCGGGGGCGCGCCCGCTCCAGGTGGCGGGGGGCGGGATTCGCTTCAGCGACGTGCAGTTCCGTTACCGCGCCGACGCGCCGGCCCTGGAGGGGATCGACCTCACCGTTCCGGCCGGGGCGACGGTGGCCCTGGTCGGGCGTTCGGGCTCGGGCAAGTCCTCCCTGCTCAACCTCGTGCCGCGCCTCTACGACGTGACCGAGGGCGCGGTGTGCATCGACGGGCAGGACATCCGCACCGTCTCCCTCGCCTCCCTGCGCGCGGCGGTGGCCGTGGTCTCGCAGGACGTGGTCCTGTTCGACGACACCATCGCGGTCAATATCGGCTTCGGCCGGCCGGGGGCGACCCGCGCCGAGATCGAGGCGGCGGCCGAGGCGGCGGCGGCGCACGGCTTTATCAGCCGCCTGCCGGAGGGCTACGATTTCCCCGTCGGTCCCGCGGGCGGACGGCTCTCGGGGGGCGAGCGCCAGCGCATCTCGCTCGCCCGCGCCTTCCTCAAGGACGCCCCGATCCTGCTCCTCGACGAGGCGACGAGCGCCCTCGATTCCGAGTCCGAGCGCCTCGTCCAGGACGCGCTCCTGCGCCTGATGCGGGGCCGCACCACCCTGGTCATCGCGCACCGGCTCTCCACCGTGCGCGATGCCGACTGCATCGTCGTCATGGAGGCCGGGCGGATCGTCGAGACCGGGCGCCACGAGGCGCTGGTGGCGGCGGGCGATGCCTATGCCCGGCTCCATCGGATGCAGCTCTCCGGCGACGTCGAGGACGCGGCCGTGCCGGCCTGACGGGACCGATCCGCCCGCCGCGCGTTGAGCCGGCCGGAGCGGGACTCGGACGTCGATGCGGACAGAGCCATTCGGAACCACGGCGGACGGCGCGGCCGTGATGCGCCACAGCCTCGCGCGGGGCGACCTGCGGGTGCAGGTGCTCGATTACGGCGGCATCGTCAGCCGGATCGACGTGCCGGACCGAAGGGGCCGCGTGGCGAACGTCGTCCTCGGGGCCGCCGACCTCGCGGGCTACGCGGCGAGCGACGCGCATTTCGGCGCGATCATCGGACGCTACGCCAACCGCATCGCCGGCGGCCGCTTCCGCCTCGACGGAGCGGCGTACCAGCTGCCCCGGAACGCGGGCCGCAACACCATGCATGGCGGGCCGGAGGGTTTCGACCGGCGGATCTGGCGGGTCGAAGCCGCCGACGCGGCCAGCCTGACCCTGGCCTACCGATCCCCCGATGGCGAGCAGGGCTTCCCGGGCAATCTCGACGTCGTCGTGACCTACCGCCTGGACGACGACGGCACGCTGGCGATCGACTACGTCGCCGTCACCGACCGGCCGACGATCCTCAACCTGACCAACCACAGCTACGTCAACCTTGCCGGCGAGGGCGCGGGCAGCGCCCTCGGGCACGTCGTCACCCTCGCGGCGGACGCGGTGCTGGAGACCGATGCCGAGCAGATTCCCACGGGCGCGATCCTGCCCGTGGCCGGGACGCCCTTCGACTTCCGGACACCGACGGCCCTCGGAGCCCGCATCCGGACGGCGCACCCGCAGCTCGCCCTGGCCCACGGCTACGACCACACCTACGTGCTCGGCGGCGAAGGGACTCTTCGCGTGGTGGCGCAGGCGGTCGATCCGGAGAGCGGACGCTGCCTCACCGTGGCGACGACGCGGCCGGGGCTGCAGCTCTACACCGCCAACATGCTCGACGGGACGGTGACGGGTTCGGGCGGCGGCCTCTACCGCGCGGGCGACGCCGTCTGCTTCGAGGCGCAAGGGTTTCCCGACGCGCCGAACCACCCGGCCTTTCCCAGCACCGTCCTGCGGCCGGACGCGCCCTTCCGGGCGACCACGACCTACCGGTTCGGGAGCGTGCCGTAGGTCGGGCGCCGCCGAGCGCCTCAGCCGTGGTGGGAATCCGCCTCGATCAGGATCTCGCGCTTGCCGGCATGGTTGGCCGGACCGACGATGCCCTCGATCTCCATCTTCTCCATCAGGGAGGCGGCGCGGTTGTAGCCGATCTGCAGCCGACGCTGGATGTAGGAGGTCGAGGCCTTCTTGTCCCGCAGCACCACCTGCACGGCCTGGTCATACAGGTCGCCGCCGGCCTCGCCGAAGCTGCCCTGGTCGAAGACCGCGCCGTCCACCTCGATCTCGTCCGCGCCGCCCTTTCCGCCCGACGCTCCGTCCTCCTCCGCCGTGACGGCCTCGAGGTAGGAGGGTCGGCCCTGGCGCTTGAGGTGGGCGACCACGCTCTCGACCTCCGCATCCGAGCAGAACGGCCCGTGCACGCGNGGCAACCTGACCGGCGGTCCCGCGCCGCGGGCGGCTCCCCGCATCCCTTTCCGCCCGACGCTCCGTCCTCCTCCGCCGTGACGGCCTCGAGGTAGGAGGGTCGGCCCTGGCGCTTGAGGTGGGCGACCACGCTCTCGACCTCCGCATCCGAGCAGAACGGCCCGTGCACGCGCGTCGTGCGCCCGCCGCCGGCCATGAAGAGCATGTCGCCCTGGCCCAGCAGCTGCTCGGCGCCCATCTCGCCCAGGATCGTGCGGCTGTCGATCTTGCTCGTCACCTGGAAGGAGATCCGGGTCGGGAAGTTGGCCTTGATCGTGCCCGTGATCACGTCGACCGAGGGACGCTGGGTCGCCATGATCAGGTGGATGCCCGCCGCCCGCGCCATCTGCGCCAGGCGCTGGATCGCCCCCTCGATGTCCTTGCCCGCCACCATCATCAGGTCGGCCATCTCGTCGACCACGATCACGATGTAGGGCAGCGCCGACAGGTCCATCTCCTCCGTCTCGTAGACGGCCTNCCTTGCCCGCCACCATCATCAGGTCGGCCATCTCGTCGACCACGATCACGATGTAGGGCAGCGCCGACAGGTCCATCTCCTCCGTCTCGTAGACGGCCTCTCCGGTCTGCCGGTCGAAGCCCGTCTGCACGGTCCGGGTCAGGATCTCGCCGCGCCCGCGCGCCTCGGCGAGGCGTGCGTTGAAGCCGTCGATGTTGCGCACACCGACCTTCGACATCTTCTTGTAGCGCTCCTCCATCTCGCGCACGGCCCATTTGAGGGCGATCACCGCCTTCTTCGGGTCCGTGACGACGGGGGAGAGCAGGTGCGGGATGCCGTCGTAGACGGAGAGCTCCAGCATCTTCGGGTCGACCATGATCAGGCGGCACTCCTCCGGCTTCATCCGGTAGAGGAGCGACAGGATCATGGTGTTGATGGCCACGGACTTGCCCGAGCCCGTGGTGCCGGCCACCAGCAGGTGGGGCATCTTGGCCAGATCCGCGATGATCGGCTCCCCNCATGAAGAGCGGACCGTCGAGCGTCATGATCAGGCGGCACTCCTCCGGCTTCATCCGGTAGAGGAGCGACAGGATCATGGTGTTGATGGCCACGGACTTGCCCGAGCCCGTGGTGCCGGCCACCAGCAGGTGGGGCATCTTGGCCAGATCCGCGATGATCGGCTCGCCGCCGATGTTCTTGCCCAGGCACAGGGCAAGGCTCTGCTTGGTCTCGGCGAAATCGGCGGAGGCCAGCAATTCGCGCAAGTACACCGTCTCGCGCCGGGCGTTCGGCAGCTCGATGCCGATGGCGTTGCGGCCGGGGACCACGGCGACGCGGGCGGAGACCGCCGACATCGAGCGGGCGATGTCGTCGGCGAGCGAGATCACGCGGCTCGACTTGGTGCCGGGCGCCGGCTCCAGCTCGTAGAGGGTGACGACGGGTCCGGGACGCACGGCTAGGATGTCGCCGCGCACGCCGAAGTCGCTGAGGGTCGCCTCCAGCAGGGTGGCGTTCTGCTCCAGGGCCTCCGACGAGATCTGGCTCGAGGCGGGCAGGCGCGGCGCGTCGGCGAGGAGCTCCAGGGCGGGATGCCGGTAGTTCTCGGCATTCAGGGGTTGGGGCGGAGCCGCGCGACGGGCGGCGGCCGGGACGGGCGGCGGGGCCGCGGGCGCCACCCGGGAGCGCGCCGGCGCGGCGGCCTCGACGGGCGCGGCCTCGACCTCGTCCGTGTTGTCGGCCTCCTCGTCGCCGTGATGCACGGGCACCGGAGGGCGCCGCGACGCGGACGGCGCCTGCGGCGGCGCGTCGAAGACCGGCTCGCGCCGGCCGTCCGACGAGGCCACCCGGGCATCGGGGGCGTGGGTCGCCCAGGGGGCGTCCTCAGGGGCCGCGAAGGCGCGCTGCGCGGCGAGGGCCGGCGAGGCGCCCGCATAGGCGAGCGCTGTGGCGGCGGCCGCGCGCTCGGCGCGCCAATCGGCGATGCGCGCCGCCAGGGCCGTGCGCCCGCCCATCAGGGCCTGCGCCATCGCCCCGAGGGAGACGATGCCCAGGCTCGGCTCGTCGTCCTCGTAGCGTCCGTCCTGGCTGGCGTCGGGCCGGCCGCGCGCGGGCTGGCGCACGGGGGCCGGCGGCGCGTCGTAGGCGTCGAGATCCTCCGCATCGAGCTCGCCGACCCGGCAGGCCCCCGTGAGGCACAGGATCGCGACGCCGGCGAAGAGGAAGCCCGCGAAGGCGCGGAACGGGGTCGCCACGATCCCGAGCATCGTGCGGGCGGCATGCATCAGCCCGTCGCCGGCGACGCCGCCGAGGCCGGTGGGCAGGGGCCAGCGCGCCGTCGAGGGCAGCGCGCTCGCCACCGCGCTCGCGGCGAAGAATCCGATGATCCACAGGGTCAGGCGCAGGCCGCCCCGGGGCAGCGCCCGCGTGCGCATCAACTGGATGCCCCAGAGCGCCGGGGGCAGCACGAAGGCCAGGGAGCCGAGCCCCAGGAGCTGCATCGCCAGGTCCGAGACCACGGCGCCGCCGGTGCCCAGGACGTTGTGGGCCGGGTGGTCGGTGGCGTGGTTGAGGCTCGGATCGTCGATCGACCACGTCGCCAGGGCGACCGTCAGCGCGGTGGCACCGGCAAACAGCACGAGACCGCCCAACTCCGTCATTCGCTTGGCCAGGAACGGGCGAAAGCTGTCGACGAAAGTATCGTAGGGCGATGCGGAACGGCGAAGCGAGCGCATGCGGTACCAGACACGATGGGGAACTGTCCGGCGACGGTAGCGTCGCCGGAGTTAACGGCTGGCTAAGGTTGAGACTTCCCTGCGCGCACCGTTGCAATGCCGTCCTTCCCTGGGTCGCTCCGGCATCGAGTCATTCCGGTGCGGTGGGCGCTTCGCGGGCAGGTGGCGCGCGACCGGGCAGGTCCCGTCTCACGGCCCCGTGAGGCCGCGGGACGCCTGCGCAGAGCGCGCTCGACCGGGGGGGGGCCGGAACGAGAAAGGCCCCGGTCGCGGGGACCGGGGCCTTTCCGTCCGACGCCCGGGGGCGTCGTATGGCTCAGTAGTTGTAGGCGCGCTCGCCGTGATCGGCGATGTCGAGGCCCTCGCGCTCCTCGTCCTGGGTGACGCGCAGGCCGATGGTGAGATCGACGAGCTTGTACAGGATGGCGGAGCCGACACCCGACCAGACGATGGTGAAGCCGACGGCCTTGATCTGGCTCATCAGGGCGGCGCTGGTCTCGTAGGCGCCGACCGCGAGTTCACCGGGCTTGGAGGTGTAGTCGGGCAGGCCGACGCCGCCGAAGTCCGGGTTCACGAGCAGGCCCGTGGCGATGGCGCCTAGGATGCCGCCGATGCAGTGGACGCCGAACACGTCGAGGGAGTCGTCGTAGCCGAGGGCGTTCTTCACCGTGGAGCACATGATGAAGCAGACCGCGCCGGCGACGAGGCCGAGGATGATCGAGCCCATCGGGCCGGCGAAGCCGGCGGCCGGGGTGACGGCCACGAGGCCGGCGATGGCGCCCGACAGCATGCCGAGGAGGGACGGCTTGCCCTTCAGCATCCACTCCACGAACAGCCAGGAGAGGGCTGCGGCGGCGGTGGCCACGAAGGTGTTGAGCATGGCCATGGCGGCGGTGCCGTTGGACTCGAGGTTCGAGCCGGCGTTGAAGCCGAACCAACCCACCCAGAGGAGCGACGCGCCGATCGCCGTCATGGTCAGGGAGTGCGGGGCGAGCAGGTCACGGCCGTAGCCGATGCGCTTGCCGAGCATGAGGCAGCCGACGAATCCCGCGATCCCGGCGTTGATGTGCACCACGGTGCCGCCGGCGAAGTCGAGGGCGCCCCACTTGAAGAGCAGGCCGGCATCGGCGTTCACCGCGTCGAGGGCCGCCTGGGCGGTCGCCTTCGAGGCGTCGTCGGTGGCGGCGGCCAGCGCCTTGGCGGCGTTGCCGACCGCGTCCGGGCCACCCCAGTACCAGACCATGTGCGCCATCGGGAAGTAGATCAGCGTGGTCCAGAGGATCATGAACACGACCAGGGCCGAGAACTTCATCCGCTCGGCGAAGGCGCCGACGATGAGGGCCGGGGTGATCATCGCGAACGTCATCTGGAAGCAGATGTAGACGTATTCGGGGATCACGACGCCGTTCGAGAAGGTGGCGACGGTGGAGTTCGCGTCGATACCCTTCAGGAAGGCCTTGGACAGGCCGCCGACGAAGTCGTTGAGGCCGCCGCCGTTGGTGAAGGCGAGGCTGTAGCCGAAGATCACGAACAGCAGGCAGGAGATGCAGGCGATGGCGAAGACCTGCGTCAGGACGGAGAGCATGTTCTTGGTGCGAACGAGGCCGCCGTAGAACAGGGCGAGGCCGGGCACAACCATCAGCAGCACCAGGGCGCTGGAGATGAGCATCCAGGCGGTGTCGCCCTTGTTCGGGACGGGCGCGGCGCTCGCGGCGGCCGTCACGGCCTCCGCCGTGGGCGTCTGCGCAAGGGATGGCTCGATGAACAGGAGTGCCAGCGCGGCACCCCCCAGCCCGAGCGCCAGGGCATTGCGAAGCTTCATGGAAACGAGACTCCCGATCGCGGTGCGATGTTGATGTGAAGGGGACGTGTCAGGGGCGCCCGGACGCGATCGTCCGGACAGGCGGTCGCCTCAGAGGGCGTCGACGTCGGTCTCGCCGGTGCGGATGCGGACGGCCTTCTCGAGGGGCACGACGAAGATCTTGCCGTCGCCGATCTGGCCCGTGCGGGCGGCGGCCGCGATCGCGTCGATCACGCTCGCGACCAGATCGGAGGCCACGGCCACCTCGATCTTGAGCTTGGGCAGGAAGCTCACGGCGTACTCGGCGCCCCGGTAGATCTCGGTGTGGCCCTTTTGGCGTCCGTAGCCTTTCACCTCGGTCACGGTCAGGCCGTGGACGCCGATGCCGGTCAGAGCGTCGCGGACCTCCTCCAGCTTGAACGGCTTGATGATGGCCATCACGATTTTCATGGGCGACGCCCCCTTAAGCTACGAGTTGAGTTCGACGAGGTGAACCGAGTGGACAGACACATGCGCGCGTGGAGGCCACCGGCCGGCGCACGCAAGCGTCGCGACACGATCGGACCGGCCGGTGCGCCCGGGCCGCTTCCGACCCGTTCACCCGCACCCATATTCAAGGACTATGCCAACGGAACTTTTTTGCCGAACCCACATCTGCCCAAGAAGTATCCGGTCACTGACTCATGACGCGGCGTTTCGACGGCCAAGTTTGCCCGCAGATTAGGCACAGAGCCGATCAGGCAGGCAATTCGTGCACGGCGCAGGCGTTTTTCGCCGGTTGCGCCGAGCCTGTCAGGCCTCGGCGCGGCGCGGCCGGATCATGCCTTCCTGGGCCACGGACGCCACGAGGGTGCCGTCGCGCGTGAAGATCTGACCGCGTGCGAAGCCCCGGGCCCCGTCGGCGCTCGGGCTGTCCTGGGCGTAGAGCAGCCAGTCGTCGGCCCGGAACGGCCGGTGGAACCAGAGGGCGTGGTCGAGGCTCGCCGACTGGATCTCCGGGTCGAACACGGTCTGGCCGTGCGGGATCAGGGTGGCGTCGAGGAGCGTCATGTCAGAGGCGTAGGCGAGGACGGCGCGGTGGATCGCCGGATCGTCGGGCAGGCGGTCGACGGCGCGCATCCAGACGTGGAAGCGCGGCTCCCGCGGAGCCCGGCGCAGGTAGCGCTCGATCTCGACGGGCCGCAGCTCGATGGGCCGGCGCCGGCCGAAATAGGAGAGGATCGGCGCCGGGATCGCGAGCCCGCGCCGGGCGGCGTCGGCGGTGGCGGCAGGCGCCTCCGGCACCTCCTCCGGGGGAGCCACGTCCGGCATGGTCGCCTGATGGGTCGCGCCCGCCTCCGCGTCATGGAAGGAGACCGACATCGCGAAGATCGCCCGGCCGTGCTGGTGCGCGACGACGCGGCGGGTGGTGAAGCTGCGGCCGTCGCGGATGCGCTCCACCGCGTAGTCGATGGGGGCCTTCGGATCGCCGCCGAGGAGGAAGTAGGCGTGGAGCGAGTGCGGCGGCCGGGTCTCCGGCACCGTACGGGTCGCCGCCACCAGCGCCTGCGCCACGACCTGCCCGCCGAATACCCGGAACCAGCCCGTCTGCAGGCTCTCGCCCCGGTAGAGATCCGGCTCCAGGCTCTTCAGGTCGAGGATGTCGAGGAGTTCGGTGACGATGCCGGTCATGCCGCTTCCCTGGTCGCCCGGCGATCTCCGGGCTGGGTGGGCGCCGCGGCGCCACGGGCGATCCTTCACATGTGAACCATTCCGATGGCAAGGATCGGATCGCGAGGATCGGATGGCACGGCTTCGGGCCAATTTCGGCGACCGGCCCCAGCGACGATGGCGCGGGCCCGATCCCTGACGCCGCGCGTTGCCCCCGGCGCCGGGGAATGGCACTCCCTCCCTGGCAGCGAGGGCGGCGGGGATCGGCATGGACGGATCGGAGAAGCGCGGAAACCGGCGCAGCGTGGTCATCGCCGGCGCCGGCATTCCCGGCCTGACGCTCGCCCTTGCGCTGGCCCAGGCCAACGGCCCGGCCTTGACGGTCACGGTCTGCGATCCCGCTCTGAGCGCCGGGGCGGCGCGCCATGCCGGGCGAGCCTACGCGGTGGCGGCCGGCGGCCGGCGCATGTTCGCGCGCCTCGGCATCTGGGATGCGGTGCAGGGGGCGGCGCAGCCGATCCACGACATGGTGGTGAGCGACAGCCGCCTGTCGGACCCGGTGCGCCCGGTCTTCCTCACCTTCGCGCAGGAGGCGGAGGCCGGCGCGCCCTTCGCCCATATGGTCGAGGCCGAGCCCCTCGTGGCCGCGTTGCTCGCGGCGGCCGAGGCGGCCGGGGTGCTCTTCGAACCCACCGGCCTTCTCGAGGCCACGCCCGCCGGCGGCACCACCCGCATCGCGCTTGCCGACGGACGCGTGCTGGAGGCTGCGCTCCTGGTCGCCGCGGACGGGGCGCGCTCGCGCCTGCGCGAGGCCGCGAAGATCGGCTGGGTCGGCTGGTCCTATCCGCAGATGGGGCTCGTCGCCACGATCGGGCACGAGCGCGACCATGCGGGCCGGGCCTACGAGCACTTCCTGCCCAGCGGCCCCTTCGCCATCCTGCCCCTGGTGGACGGGGGCGCCCTCGGGCACCGCTCGTCCATCGTGTGGACGGAGCGATCGGCCGACGTGCCGGCCCTGACCGGAGGCGGCCCCGACGAGACCCTGGCGGAGATCGAGCGCCGATTCGGCCTCAACCTCGGGCGCCTGGCACTGGAGCGGGGCCCGAGCGCGCATCCCCTCGCCTTCGGCATGGCCCGCAGCTTCCGGGGCGAGCGCCTGGCGCTCCTGGGCGATGCCGCGCACGTCATCCACCCGATCGCCGGCCAGGGCCTGAACCTGGGCCTCGCCGGCGCGGCGGTGCTGGCGGAGGCGGTGACCGACGCCCTCCGCCTCGGTCTCGATCCGGGAAGCCCGGACGTGCTCAAGCGCTACGAGCGGGCGCGCCGCTTCGACACCGTGGCGATGGGGGCGGTGACGGACGGGCTCAACCGCCTCTTCTCCAACGACGTGACGCCGCTGCGCCTCGCCCGCGATGTCGGCCTCGGCCTGGTCGATCGGCTTCCCGGCTTGAAGCGGCTGTTCATCGGCGAGGCGGCCGCTGCGCGCGGACCGCAGCCCCGGCTGATGCGCGGCGAGGCGCTCTGAGACGCGAAACGGCGGCCCCTTCCGCCAGGAAGGGACCGCCGTGCTGCGAATTGCCGGTCTCCGAGGATCGACGTGCCGGGGGCCGTTACTTGCCCTTGGCGGCCTTGCTGGCCTTCTCGCGCTCGATGCCCTCGAGGATCAGGCGGTGCGCCTCGTCCTTGCCGCCCCAGCGCTTGATCTTGACCCACTTGCCGGGCTCGAGATCCTTGTAGTGCTCGAAGAAGTGCTGGATCTGGTGGATCGTGATGTCGGGAAGGTCGGTGTAGTTCTCGATCCGATCGTAGCGCATGGTCAGGTGGCGCGACGGCACGGCGATGATCTTCTCGTCCTCGCCGGAATTATCCTCCATCACGAGGACGCCGATCGGACGGGCGCTGATGATGGCGCCGGGGGCGATGGCGCGGGTGTTGGCCACCAGCACGTCGCAGGGATCGCCGTCGCCCGACAGGGTGTGCGGAATGAAGCCGTAATTGCCCGGGTAGTGCATCGCCGTATAGAGGAAGCGGTCGACCACCAGGGCGCCGGCCTCCTTGTCCATCTCGTACTTGATCGGGTCGCCACCGATCGGTACCTCGATGATGACGTTCACGTCGTCAGGCGGATTCTTGCCGATCGAGACCGCGTCGATGATCATATGTGTGCTCCCGCAAGCAGGGGCATTCCGGCCCCGTTGCCGGGTGTCTTAAGGCCCTTCCGCCGCGAAGGAAATCGTACCGTGCGGCGGGCGGCGACGTTTGCACGAAATTGTCGGGCGCGTTTCAGGGCCGGTCCGAGGGACCGAAGCGCCGGCGCCAGGCCGCGGCGAGGCGCTGGACCATGCGCTCGATCCAGCGGGCCGCGTGCTCCAGGGGAACCTTCAGGGCGGGCACGTCCTGACTCAAGAGGGCGAGACCCAGAGGCAGCATCCACAGGCCGAGGATCGGCAGGATCGAGAAGATGCCGCCGAGGATGAAGAGGATCGCCGCCAGGAGACGGACCCAGATCCGCGACGGCTCGCGCAGCCAGTCCACGGCGCGGCGCATGCGGTCCGGCAGCTTCGCGCTGAGGTCCGTGACCCGCCTGTCCCAATCCGCCGCCGTCACGCTCATCCGTCGTCCCGCTCGCTCGCCCGAGGATCCGACTTGCCGAGCCGGACCGCAGGAGCGGCGCAGGCTTCGGTGAAGTCAGCTGAATCGGAAACCGACCTTGGGCAGAACCGTTCCGGCCATCCGGTCGACGGCCTGGCCGATCGCGATGCCGCCGAGCCCGGCATAGAAGGCGCAGGCCCGCTCGTTCCCTTCGAGCGCCCAGACCCCGACCCGGGTCAGGCCGTGGTCGGCCAGGTCGTTGGAAACCGCCCGGAACAGGCGGCGGCCGAGCCCGAGACCCTGGTAGGCCGGGCGGATGTAGAGCTCATCGATCTCGCCGGGTGCCTGCAGGATGCGGCCCCGCGCCGGTCCGTAGACCGCGTAGCCGACGATGGTGCTCGCCTGCTCGACCACCACGAGGGGTCGACTGCGCTGGGTGGCCCCGAGCCACCACTGCGAACTGCGCTGCGCGATCATCCGCTCCAGGGCGACCCCGGGGATGATCCCCCGGTAGGCCTCGCGCCAGGTCTCGTCGAACAGGTCCGCCAGGGGGTCGGCGTCGGCCGGACGGGCGCGGCGGATGCTGGTGGTGCTCGTTCGCATGACGGATCCCCGCGCTCGATGAAGACGATGGACGGTTCGCAATCGGTGTCGACTACCGCATCGGAGGCGACGATCCGGGCGAAGACAAGGCGACGGGGACCAACGCAAGGTCGATGCCGGTTGCTCCCCGCTCTCCACAGCGCGTTTGCCGCGGCCGCCGCGCACTGGTAGATCAGCCCCTCCCCGTCCCCGACAGAGCGGTCCCACCGTCCCCGTGTTCAACCGTTTCCTCTCGTACGAGACCCGCTACGCCCGGCGCATGGCGCGGATCGCGCGCTTCGAGCGCCCGATCGCCGGCCCGGTCTCGCGGGCCAAGGCCTGGGCGAACATGCTGCTGGTGGATCACGGGGTGTTCCGCCTCGCCTACCTGAATCGCCACCGGATCGGCGCGGGCAAGCTGTGGCGCTCCGCCCAACCGACGCCGCACCAGTTGGCCTGGTTCAAGCGCCAGGGGGTCCGCACCGTGATCTCCCTGCGCGGCGGGCGCGAGCACGGCTCCTGGCCGCTCCAGCGCGAGGCCTGCGAGCGGCAGGGCCTGACCCTGGTGGAGTTCGTGCTGCGCTCGCGGGAGGCGCCCTCGCGGGAGACCATCCTGGCCGCCAAGGCGTTCTTCGACGGGGTCGCGTACCCGGCGATGATGCACTGCAAGTCGGGCGCGGACCGCGCCGGCCTCGCGGCGGCGCTCTACCTCATCCTGCACGAGGGCCTGCCGGTATCGGAGGCCATGGGCCAGCTCTCGGCCCGCTACGGCCATTTCCGGTTCGCCAAGACCGGGATCCTCGACGCGTTCTTCGCGCTCTACCGCCGGGAGGGCGAGCCCAAGGGCCTGGATTTCCTGACCTGGGTCGAGACCGAATACGATCCCGAGGCGCTGAAGCGCTCGTTCCGCCCCGGCTTCTGGTCCGACCTCGTGGTGGACCGGATCATCAAACGCGAATAGCCGGGCACGAAAAACCCGCCGCGGCCGGGCCGGGCGGGCTTTTCATGGACCGTTCCCCAGGGCGTGGACGCCCGGCGGGATCGCCTCAGGCGGCGAGGCGGATCGTCGACGGGGCGTTCTCGTTGCTGGCGATGAAGCGGCCGGAATTGGAAAGCGGGCCGTTGTTCGGCGTCAGGAGGTTCGCGGCCACGAAGACCAGCGAGACGTTGAGAGCGACGGCGGCGAGGACGAGAAGAGCGATCATCGGTGGTGTTCCAGGGCGATTGCGTTGCACCTGATATGGCACCGCACCATTTCCGTTGGTATACTGAATTCTACACACCACTTATGCCGTCGACGCAGGGCTGGGACCGCCCCTCCGTCTCAAGGACCGTCGCCCCGCGACGTCCGCATCGCTCAATCGTCCATCCTACAGGGCTGACCGGATTCCCGTGCGAAGACGCTTGTCTCGGTCGCGATGGATTTCGCGACGCAGCAATCAGTTGACGGACAGGCTTTCGAGATCCGTGGCGAAGGACGAGACGTCGCTCGGACTTTCGCCGGTGAGGATGATCAGCGTCAGGATCAGGCCCACCGCACCGAGATACACGACTGCAAAGAGATATTGGTCGTCGCGACCGGCCAGGACGATGCCGGCGAACGGGAGCGTCTGGAGGGTGAGTGCCGCCGCAATGTTCATGGACAACCTCGGTTCCAGGACGGCCTCGACCTCGATCCGACCGTCGGTTCGATCCATCGCCCGATCGGCACGCATTCGGCCGATCGGACGTCGACGCCCGCGGGACGCGGGACGGCCCGCGCGTCAGGCGGCCTGGGCAGGCCGGGCCGCGACGGGAATCGGGACGGTCTCGTCGTTCAGGTAGCGCAGGCGCAGGGGCTTGAGCACGAACATCGCCAGGATCGCCGCCACGACGTTGAGGCCGATGATGATCGAAAACACCGCCGACCAGCCGTACTTGGCCGAGATGACGCTGGCGATCGGCACCAGGAACGCGGCGGAGCCCTTCGCGGTGTAGAGCAGGCCGGCATTCGTCGTGGCGAACTTCGAACCGAAGGTGTCGCCGCAGGTCGCCGGGAACAGCGAGTAGATCTCGCCGAAGACGCCGAAATACACCGCCGTGGCGAACACGAAGACCAGCGGATACGTGCCATAGGTCAGGAGGGTGATGATCGCCAGGGCGGCGATCGAGAAGGCGATGAACATGGTGTTCTCGCGCCCGAGATTGTCGGAGACGAAGCCGAAGAACGGGCGTCCGAAGCCGTCAAAGATGCGGTCGAGGGAGATCGCGAAGGTGAGCGCTGCCATCTGCAGTCCGAACAGGCTGACGGGGACGTCCGCGACCTTGAAGTCGTGGGCGATCGGCGCGATCTGCGCGGCCGCCATCAGCCCGCCGGAGGCGACCATCACGAAGATCACGTACATCAGCCAGAAGACGGGGGTGCGCACCACCTCGCGCGGCGTGCGATCGACCTTGGCCTGCGGCAGGCGCAGGGTCTTGCGCTGGACCGGCACGGCCTGGGACGGCTTGCGCAGGAAGAACGAGAGGAGGACCACGATGGCCCCCTGACCCAGTCCGAAGAACAGGAACGCATCTTGGTAGCCGTTGGTGGCGATCATCTTGGCGATCGGGACCACCGTGACGGCCGCGCCCGCACCGAAGCCGGCCGCGGTGGCGCCGGCGGCGAGGCCGCGGCGATGAGGGAACCACTTCAGGGCGTTGCCGACGCAGGTGCCGTAGACGGACCCCGCGCCGATGCCGCCGATGACGGCCGCCGCATAGAGCAGAAAGAGGGAATCGGCGTGGGCGTTCAGGAACCACGCCAGGGCGATCATGATGCCGCCGAAGCAGACCACGATGCGGGGGCCGTAGCGGTCGACGAACCAGGCTTCGACCGGCACCAGCCAGGTTTCGGTGGCCACGAAGATGGTGAATGCGAATTGGATCGCCGCCCGGCCCCAGTGAAACTTGGTGTCGATGGGGTCGACGAACAGAGTCCACCCGTACTGGAGGTTGGCGATCATCGCCATGCAGAGCACGCCGAAGGCGAGTTGCCACCACTTGGCGGACGGTGAGTCCTGACGTTCCATCCCGAATTCCTTCTCGATCGGATTGTTCGCCCCGATCCTGCCAGGATGCATCAAATTTCTTTGTATGCAATATACCAGGGAATAAAATGTCGGTTCGGACGTGCGACGGTGACCGGACCTCGCGCGGCGGCTGGCGCCGTGTATCATCGTGCCGGTTGTGGGAGGATGCCCATGGGTTGGCTGCCGCACACCGAACGCGCGGCCCCGGCCCGCGGAACGGCCACGAGGGTCATCCGCCGCGGCATAGCGGCGGCCGGCCCCGGTGCGATCCTGCCCTTGCCAAGGGAGCGACGGGGCGGAGCCCCTATTCCGCGGCGATGCGGCTCGCCTCACGGTAGGGATGCGCCGGGTAGGTCCCGATGATCCGCAATTCGCGCGAGAAGTATCCGAGTTCGGCCAGCGCCCGCGACAGGCCCGGCTCCTCCGGATGGCCATCCACCTCGGCGTAGAACTGGGTCGCGACGAACTGGCCGTCGACCATGTAGCTCTCGAGTTTCGACATGTTCACGCCGTTCGTCGCGAAGCCGCCCAGCGCCTTGTAGAGGGCCGCCGGAATGTTGCGGACCCGGAACACGAAGCTCGTGACCATCGGGCCGGCCTCGGGCGAGACCGGCTCGGGCTCGGGCGAGAACACGACGAAGCGGGTGGTGTTGTGGCTCTCGTCCTCGACGTCGTGCTCCAGGATGTCGAGGCCGTAGACCTCGGCCGCCAGCGCGGGGGCGAGAGCGCCGCGCGTGGGATCGCCCGCCTCCGCCACCTCGCGGGCGGCGCCCGCCGTGTCCCCGGCCACGATGGGGCGGACGCCGAGACGCCGGATGATCTTGCGGCACTGCCCGAGGGCGTGGACGTGGCTGTGCACCGTCCGAATCTGCGCCACGGACGTGCCGGGCAAGACCATCAGCTGGAAATGGATCGGCAGGAAGTGCTCGGCGACGATATGCAGGCCCGAGGTCGGGATCAGGTGGTGGATGTCCGCCACCCGGCCGGCGATCGAGTTCTCGATGGGTATCATCGCCCGCGTCGCGCGGCCCTCCTTCACGGCCGCGAAGGCGTCCTCGAAGGTCGGGCACGGCAGCGGGGTCCAGTCCGGATAGGCCTGGGCGCAGATGATGTGGGAGTTCGCGCCGGGCTCGCCCTGGTAGGAGACGATGTGCTGGGGCATGCGGGCTGGTCTTTCCGGGGCGCTTCAGTTCAGGCGGCGGGCCGACAGGATGGCGCGGGCGCGCGCAAGGTCGGCGGGGGTGTCGACACCCAGAGGCAGGTCGTCGACGACGATGGCGTCGATGCGCATCCCGGCCTCGAGGGCGCGGAGCTGCTCCAGCCTCTCGCGGGTCTCGAGCTCGCCGGGCGGCAGGGCCATGAAGCGGGCGAGCGCCTTCCGGCGATATGCGTAGAGTCCGATGTGATGGTAGAGCGGCCCCTCCCCCCAGGGCGCCTCGGCGCGGGTGAAGTAGAGCGCGCGCAGGCGGCGGGTGCCCACCGTGTGGCCGACGAGCTTGACCACGTTGGGATCACGCCGCTCGGAATCCTCGGTGATGATGGCGCAGAGCGTGGCGATGTCGACGGAGCGGTCGGCCAGCGGCAGGATCGCCGCGCCGATGATGCCCGGGTCGATGGTCGGTAAGTCGCCCTGGACATTGACCACCACGTCGTGGTTGCCCTGCGGATCGATGATTTCCAGGGCCTCGGCCAGACGATCCGATCCGGAGGGATGGTCGGCCCGAGTCAGGACCGCAAGGCCGCCCACGGCCTCGATGGTCTCGACGATGGCGGGCGTGTCGGTGGCCACCACCACGGGGCCGATGCCGGCCTCCACGGCGCGGCGCCAGACATGCACGATCATCGGCTCTCCGGCGAGATCGGCCATCGGCTTGTTGGGCAGGCGGGTCGCGGCCATGCGCGCGGGAATGAGGACGATGGGATCGGACATCGGTCTGGGCCCTGCTCCGGCTGGGGCCGGTGCTTACCAGCGGCGCCTCGGGTTGTCATGCTGGCGATGTGGCGCCGGGCCGGGAAAGCCCCGTCGGGCGAGGCGGGAACCGGATGCGCCCGCCCGCGTCTGAAGAAGTGAGGGATGGCGGCGACACCTGCCCGTCTGCGACTACGCGAAGCGTGACTCGGCCATTGTCAAGGTCGGGCTTCAGCGGCTAAGCACCCTCGACCGTTTCCAAAGTCCGGCACAGGTACGCGCTGGACTTCGCCCTGAATTCTCCCCCTCAGGCCGGCCGCACCGGAGTTGTCGAGAATGGACTCTTTCGAGCTGAACAAGGTCGCGGGTGCCGCGCTCGGCGCGCTGCTGTTCGCCGTGGGGTCGGGCTTCGTCGCCGAGCTGATCTATCATCCCAAGCCCGCGGGCAATGCGGGCTATGCCCTGCCCGAGCCGCAGCCGAAGGCTGCCGGTGGCGCCGCGCCCGAGGCGAAGGCCGAGCCCCTGCCGATCCGTTTGGCCAGCGCCACCGTCGAGAAGGGCCAGGCCGCGGCCAAGAAGTGCGCCTCCTGCCACAGCTTCGAGAAGGGCGGCCCGAACAAGGTCGGCCCCCATCTCTGGGGCGTCGTCGACCGCCAGCGCGCCCACGAGCCCGGCTTCGAGTACTCGGCCGCGCTCAAGGAAAAGGGCGGCACCTGGACCTACGACGAGCTCGACCACTTCCTGACCAACCCGAAGGGCTACGTCCCCGGGACCAAGATGGCCTTCGCGGGCATCACCTCGCCGACCGAGCGCGCCGACGTGATCCTTTACCTGCACAGCCTTGCCGATACCCCGGCGCCGCTGCCGGCCGTGGAGAAGAAGGCCGAGGGCGACAAGCCGGCCGAGGCCAAACCGGCCGCCGCAAAGACCGGGGATGCCAAGCCGGCCGAGGCCAAGCCCGATCCCGAGTCGAAGCCCGCGGCGGAAGTGCGGCGCGAGCAGGCGCCGAAACCTGCGGACGCCTCCAAGTCGACCGAGGACCAGAAGCCGGAGGTCGCCAACCCGGCGACGGCCGCCAAGCCCACCGTCGCGGGCGAAGAGGCGAACAAGCCGGCATCCGTGAAGCCCGCCGACGATACGCCGGTCGGGGCAGCCCCCGCCGCGCCTCCCGCTCCGGCCGCAACCGTGCCGGCTGAGAAGCCGGCCGGGCAGTAAGACGCCTGTCTTCGCCGCGGACCGAGATGCTCTGAGCGAGATATCTGGAGAGTGACCAAGGTCGGGCCAGAGCCCGGCCTCTTCGTTCGAGGTAACCCTGCGTCAGCGGTCGAGGTCGAGGAATTCTTGCACGGCTTCTTCGAGGCGGCGCATCTAGGCGTCCTCCAGACGCCCGACGATGCTCCCGACCTTCACGCGCGGGACCGTGACGATCTTGTCGACCTGGATCTGGGAGGATTCGCGAAGTCCGTTGGCTGGGCTCGGCTCAACGTCGATCCGGAGCATCGGCCCCCCAGCACACGCGCGCTCGTCATCAGGTACAGCGTGAGGCTGTCCGTGTGGAGAAAGCTGTCCGCCTGGAAGACCACGCACGGTCGCGGTTTGCTCGTATAGCTTCCCTTTGTGGCGAGGATCACGATCGCCTGCCCTCCGGTCACGACCGAGATTCCGCATCCCCGAGATCTTGTACGTCGGCGATCAGAGCCTCCGTCTCATCCGCGTCCGGCGCGGCGGCGACCAGCCGGCTCTGCCGCCGCGCCTCCTTCCGGCGGCTCTCGCGCACGTAGGCTTGAACGAGGGCGCGCAGCGCCCCGGACGGGGTGGTGCTGTCCCGCCACGCCGCATCCGCGAAGGCCTGCTTCAAGCGCTCATCGAGCCGTACCTGCAAAACCGCGCTGTCCTGGGCCATGATGGCTCCTTCATGACGCTTCTGTCGTACATGGGAAGCATACCACCGGGCCTATGGCTTGAGGCGCCGCGCCGCGGTCGCTCGCTCGCAAATCGGAACGGGGCCGTGCGCGCACGCGCCGGCTTGGCGTTCGCGGCCGGTCCGTCCTAGAACACCCGCCTGCCGTCGCCGGTGCGGCGGCGGACCCGCGCACCCGGAATCCGGAGACCGCCTGCCCGTGATGCGAATTGCCCTGATCGGACGCCTCGTCGCCACCCTCGCCTTCCTGGCCTGTGGCCTGCCCGCCCGGGCCGCCCCCGATCCGGATCCCGCCGCGCCGAAGGGCGCCTGGATGCCCGCGATCACGCTGATGGGCGAACCGAAATACGGCCCCGACTTCAAGCATTTCGATTATGCCGACCCGAGCGCGCCGAAGGGCGGCCTCGTGCGGCTGGGGGCTCAGGGGGGCTTCGACAACTTCAACTACGTGGTCTCGGGTCTGAAGGGCGATCTCGAGGGCGGGATCGTCCAGATCTACGATACCCTGATGACGGAATCGGCCGACGAACCGTTCACGTCCTACGGCCTCCTGGCGGACGGCGTGCGCCTCGCCGACGACCTGTCCGCCGTTTCCTACCGCCTGCGCGAAGGGGGCCGCTGGCATGACGGCCAGCCGATCACACCGGAGGACGTGGTCTGGTCCTTCGACGTCCTGAAGGCGAACAGCCCCTTCTATTCGGCCTATTACCAGACCGTGACCAAGGCCGTCGTCACCGGCCCGCGCGAGGTGACCTTCACCTTCTCGGAAGCCGGCAACCGCGAGCTGCCGCAGGTACTCGGCCAGCTGCGGGTGCTGCCCAGGCACTGGTGGACCGGTACCGACGCGCAGGGGCGGTCGCGCGACGTCACCCAGACCACCCTCGAGATCCCCCTGGGCTCGGGACCCTACCGGTTGGCGAAGTTCGAGGCTGGGCGCAGCGCCACCTACGAGCGGGTGGCGGATTACTGGGGCAAGGACCTGCCGGTGAATGTCGGTCGCAACAATTTCGGCACGATGCGCAACGAATATTTTCGCGACGCGACGGTGCTGATCGAGGCGCTGAAGGGCGACCTGTTCGACTTCCGGGCCGAGAACGTGGCGCGCAACTGGGCCACCGCCTACGACACTTTCCCCGCCGTGAAGGAGGGCCGCCTGATCAAGGAGGAGTTCCCGGATCGCGGCAACGGCAACATGCAGGCCTTCGTGTTGAACACCCGCCGGGCGAAGTTCGCCGATCCGCGGGTGCGCCGAGCCTTCAATCTCGCGATGAACTTCGAGGAGATGAACCGGTCGCTGTTCTTCGGCCTCTACAAGCGGATCGACTCCTATTATTTCGGCTCGGAGTTGGCTTCGTCCGGCCTGCCCCAGGGCGACGAGCTGGCGATCCTTGACGGCGTGAAGGACAAGGTCCCTCCTTCCGTCTTCACCACGCCCTACACGAACCCCGTCAACGGCACGCCGGACGCGGTGCGCGCCAATCTGCGCGAGGCCGTCGGCCTCCTGAAGCAGGCCGGCTACGAGCTGCGAAACGGCCAGATGACCGACGTCAAGAGCGGCGAGCCGCTCACCGTCGAGTTCCTAGAATTCCAGAGCGTGTTCGAGCGGGTCGTGCTGCCCTACGCGGCGCAGTTGAAGCTCATCGGCATCAACAGCACCCTGCGGGTCATCGACCAGGCCCAGTACCAGAACCGCCTGCGCGCCTTCGATTTCGACATCACCACGAGTTCGTGGCCGGAATCCCTCTCCCCGGGCAACGAGCAGCGCGAGTACTGGGGTTCGGCCTCCGCCGACAAGGCCGGCTCGCGCAACCTCATCGGCATCAAGGACGCAGGCGTCGACGCCCTGGTGGAGAAGGTAATTTTCGCGAAGGATCGCCCGGGCGTGCTGGCGGCGACTCACGCCCTCGACCGGGTGCTGCTGGCCCACAACTTCGTCGTGCCGCAATGGGGCTCGAACGTCTCGCGCACCCTGCGCTGGAACCGCTTCGGGCACCCGGCGGTGCTTCCGAAATACGGCAGCTCAGGCTTCCCCGCGACCTGGTGGTACGACGAAGCCCTGGCGGCCAAGACCGGGGCCCCGCGTTGAGCGCCGGCCCGACCCGGCGTGCGGTCGTCGCAGGCGCCGGTGCCCTCGGGGCGACTCTGGTGCTGCCGCCCCCCGTCCGGGCGGCGGCCCGCACCAGCCACGGCCTGTCGAGCTTCGGCGACCTGAAATACCCGGCCGACTTCCCGAACTTCGACTACGTCAACCCGGACGCGCCGCGGGGGGGGCGCTTCTCGGCGCAGCTCGCCGCCACCCTGGGCAACCAGGCCTCCGACACCTTCAACACCCTGAACATCTACGTCCTGCGCGGCGACGGCGCCGCCGGCATGAACCTGACCTTCGACTCGCTGATGGTCCGCGCCCTCGACGAGCCGGACGCCCTCTACGGGCTCCTCGCCCGCTCGGTGGAGATTTCCGAGGATGGGTTGACCTACCGCTTCAGCTTGCGGCCGCAGGCCCGCTTCCACGATGGCGCGCGCCTCACCGCCCATGACGTGGCGGCGTCGATGCGCCTCCTGAAGGAGAAGGGCCACCCCGAGATCTCGCAGGTGATCCGCGACCTCGCCGAGGCCGTCGCCGAGGACGACGCCACGGTGACCCTGCGCTTCGCGCCCGGCCGCAGCCGCGATCTGCCCCTCTTCGTCGCCACCCTGCCGGTGTTCTCCGCCACCTACTACGCCAAGCGCGATTTCGAGGCCTCCTCCCTGGAGCCACCCCTGGGCTCGGGGCCCTACCAGGTGGGCCGCGTGGAGGCGGGCCGCTTCATCGAGCTGGAGCGGGTGAAGGATTACTGGGGCGCCGAGCTGCCGGTGAATGTGGGCCAGAATAATTTCGACGCCATCCGGTACGAGTATTTCCGCGATCGCCAAGTCGCGTTCGAGGCCTTCAAGGGCGGCGCCTTCACCTTCCGCGAGGAGTTCACCGCCCGGGTCTGGGCCACGGGCTACGACTTCCCCGCCGTGCAGGAGGGCCGCGTCCGCAAGGAGACGGTGCCCGATGCCCGTCCCTCGGGCACGCAGGGCTGGTGGATGAACACCCGCCGCGAGGCCTTTCGCGATCCCCGGGTACGCGAGGCGATCGGCCTGTGCTTCGACTTCAACTGGTCGAACGCCAACCTGATGTACGGCGCCTATCTCCGCACGGCCTCCTACTTCGAGAATTCGGACCTGAAGGCCACCGGCCGCCCGGCGCCGGAGGAGCTGGCCCTCCTCGACCCGATGCGGGGCGACCTGCCGGCGGAGGTCTTCGGCGAGGCCTGGAGCCTGCCGAGTTCAGACGGTTCGGGCCAGGACCGCGCCCTGCTCAGCCGCGCCGTGGCCCTGCTGCGGGAAGCCGGCTGCACCCGCGACGGCGGCGTGATCCGCTTGGCCTCAGGCAAGCCGCTGGAAATTGAGTTCCTCGACAACGACCCGGTGTTCCAGCCGGTGACGCAGCCCTTCATCCGCAACCTCGGCCTGATCGGCATCCGCGCCAGCATCCGGCTGGTCGATCCGTCGCAGTACCAGGCCCGGGTCAAGGATTTCGACTTCGACCTCACCGCCCGCCGCTTCGCCAGCGGGCTCACGCCGGGGCCCGAACTCCGAGAGGCCTACGGGTCGCGCGCCGCCGGCACGCCCGGCTCGAGCAACCTGGCGGGCATCGCGAACCCTGCCATCGACGCCCTGATCGAGCGGGTGACGGAGGCGACCTCTCGCACCGACATGATCCACGCCGCGCGCGCCCTCGACCGGGTGCTGCGGGCCGGCCGCTACTGGGTACCCATGTGGTACAAGGCCGATCACCGGCTGGCCCTCTGGGACGTCTACGGCCGCCCGGCCAAGGGGCCGACCTACGATCTCGGCGCGCCGAGCGTCTGGTGGTACGATGCCGCCAAGGCCCGGCGCATCGGCCGAACCTGAGGGACACCCGTGCTCGGCTACATTCTGCGCCGCATCGCGCTCATGGTCCCGACCATCTTCGGGATCATGCTCATCACCTTCGTCATCGTGCAGTTCGCCCCCGGCGGCCCGGTGGAGCGGGTGCTGGCCCAGCTCCAGGGTCAGAACGAGGGAAGCCTGTCGCGGGTAACCGGCGGGGCCGGCGACCTCGGCGGCGCCGCCCGCAGCGGCGGCGGAGGCGAGGCGAATGCCCGCTACCGCGGCGCGCAGGGGCTCGATCCGGCCTTCATCAAGAAGCTCGAGCAGCAATTCGGCTTCGACAAGCCGGCGCCCGAACGCTTCGCCAAGATGATCTGGGATTACGTCCGGTTCGATTTCGGTAACAGCTATTTCCGCGACGTATCGGTGCTGCAGTTGATCCGCGAGCGCCTGCCGGTGTCGATCTCGCTGGGCCTCTGGATGACCCTGATCTCCTACGCGATCTCGATTCCGCTGGGCATCCGCAAGGCGGTGCACGACGGTTCGCGCTTCGACCTCTGGACCTCGACCGTTGTCATCATCGGCTACGCGATCCCGAGCTTCCTGTTCGGCATCGCGCTGATCATCCTGTTCGCGGGTGGGTCCTTCGTGCAGATCTTCCCGATCCGGGGCCTGACCAGCGAGAACTTCGAATCCCTGAGCCTTTGGGGCAAGGTGGTCGACTACGCCTGGCACATGACGTTGCCCCTGGCGGCCCTGGTGCTCGGCGCCTTCGCGACCTCGACCCTGCTGACCAAGAACTCGTTCCTCGACGAGATCCGCAAGCAGTACGTGCTCACGGCCCGGATGAAGGGCCTGTCCGAGCGGCGGGTGCTGTACGGGCACGTCTTCCGCAACGCCATGCTGATCGTCATCGCGGGCTTTCCGGCGGCCTTCATCTCGGCCTTCTTCACGGGCTCGCTGCTGATCGAGACGATCTTTTCCCTCGACGGGCTCGGGCTCCTGTCCTTCACCTCGATCGTCGGGCGCGACTATCCGGTGGTGTTCGCCACCCTGTACATCTTCTCCCTGCTCGGGCTGGCGGTGAACCTGCTCTCCGACCTGATCTACACCTGGATCGACCCGCGCATCGATTTCTCGGCTCGGGCGACGTGACCACCCTCCCCCTCGTCATCCGGCACGAGCACGCGAGCGACGCCGAGGCGATCGAACGGCTCCATGCCCGCGCGTTCGGTCCGGGCCGCTTCGCCCGCACGGCCTACCGCCTGCGCGAGGGGACCGCACCGGTCGCCGAGCTCTGCTTCACCGCCCTGGTGGCGACCTACCTCGTCGGCTCGGTGCGGGTGGGTCCGGCCGAGGCGGGCGATCCGCTCCTCGTGCTCGGGCCGCTCACCGTCGATCCCAGCTTCGAGGGGCGCGGCATCGGCGCCGCCCTGATGACGGCCTGCCTCGACGCGGCGACCTCCGCCGGCCACGGCCTCGTCATCCTGATCGGCGACGCGCCCTACTACCGGCGCTTCGGCTTCGCGCCGATCCCGTCCGGGCGTCTCATTCCGCCCTCCCCCGTCGACCCGGCCCGCTTCCTCTGGCGCGAACTGCGCGCGGGCGCGGCCACAACGGTCTCGGGGAACGTCACCGCCCTCCGCCGGCGTTGACTCCGCCGAGGGCGCCGACCCGGCGCCGGCAGGGATGGAAACGATGGACGCGACGGCAATCCGGCACGACACGATCACGGCGAACGGCGTCGCCCTCCACGTGGCGCGGCTCGGGCACGGCCGCGCGCTGGTGCTGCTGCACGGCTGGCCGGAATTCTGGCTGACCTGGGAGCCGGTGATGCGGCGCCTCGCTGGCCGCTTCGAGCTCATCGCACCGGATCTGCGCGGCTTCGGCGCCAGCGAGAAGCCGGATGCGCTGCCGTCCGCCAAGGCCGGCGCGGAGGTGCACGCCGACGATGTCGTGGCGCTGCTCGATGCCCTCGGCCTCGACCGCGTCGGCGTCGTCGGCCACGATGTCGGGGCCTACGTGGTGCAGGCCCTCGGCCGGGCGGCCCCGCAACGGCTCACGGGGCTCTTCACCTTCAATTGCCCCTATCCGGGCATTGGCCCACGCCTCGCCGCACCCGAAATGCTCGCCGAAATCTGGTATCAATCCTACCACGTGAAGCCGTTCGCGGCGGCGCAGGTCGGGGCCTCGCGCGAGGGCTGCCGGCTCTATATCGGTCACTTCCTGCACCACTGGGCCGGCGGGAATCCGGCCGCGTTCGACGATGTGCTCGACGCCTTCACCGACAACTTCCTCGCCCCCGGTAACCTTCAGGGCGGATTCAACTGGTACGTCAGTTCACAGGCCGGCCGCTTGGCGATGATTCGTGGCGAGGCGCCCGTGCTGCCCCCGATCGCCGTGCCGACCTGCGTCCGCTGGGGCGTTTCCGACCCGCTCTTCCCATACGCCTGGACGGATCGCCTCGGCGAGACATTCTCGGACCTCGACCTCGCGCCGATGCCCGGCGTGGGCCACTTCCCTCACCGGGAGGACCCCGACCGGGCTGCGGCCGAGATCGCGCGATTCTTCGAGCGGCTGCCGGCGTGACGCGTCACACGGCTTGGCCGCGCCGGCCCTCCACCAGCCACATCGCCAACACGGCACCGGCCAGGGCGACGAGCGCCCAGAGGCCGAGGGCGAGGGGATAGACCTCGACGCCGCGGATGTTGGCACTGTCGCTGGGGCGGAAACCGATCCAGTCGGAGCCGCCGAGACGGCCGCTGCGGACGGACTGCAGGCGTGGCACCACCGTGCCTCCGGCGGCGTCCGCGATGCGGCGGATCGAGCCGCCGGTGCCTTCGGCGAGCGCCTTCAGGCGCTCGGTGTCGCTGAAGACGTCGGCGAGTTCACGCGGGTTCGGCGGACCGACGCTGACGAAGGCGACGAGGCTGCCGGACCGCAGGGTGTGGAGGCCGAGCTCGGTCGCCTCGAAGGTCGTCGAGAACAGGCCCGGCTCACCCTGGGTCAGCGTCAGGGTGCGCTGGCGACCGGTCGGACCCGTTACGTAAACGGGCTCGGCCGTGTCGGCCATGGTCTGGCGCTCCACGCGGACCTCGCGCCCGTGCCCCGTGGTCTGGGCCCGCAGGGCCTCCTCCTCCAGGGCCGGCTCCTTCATCAGCCAGTGACCGAGCCGCCGCAGCAGATCCAGATAGGGCCCGCCCTCCTGGTATCCGCGCGCCCACAGCCAGGCATGGTCCGAGGTGAGCAGGGCGACCCGGCCCTTCTCCTCGCGCGACAGGGCCAGCAGCGGCAGGGCGTTCGGACCCTGCAGGATGGGCTGGATGCCGGGCCTCACCTGCGTCGAGACGATGCGGAGCCAGTCCCCCCAGGCCGGCGGCGAGGCCTCCGAGCCCGGCAGGGCGCGGGTCACCGGATGGCGGTTGCCGATGTTCGTGAGGGCCGCCTTATACGGCTGCTCGAGCACCCGCCCGTTCGGCTCGCCGGGCAGGATCGCGGCCAGCCGCGTACGCGACAGGCTGGAGGGCGAGGCGAATTCGGGTCCGGCCGCGATCAGCAGGGCGCCGCCCTCGCGAACGTAGCGGACGATGTTGTCGAAATACGCCGAGGGCAGCACGCTCTGGTTCGCGTAGCGGTCGAAGATGATGAGGTCGAAATCCTTGATCTTCTGGACGAACAATTCGCGCGTCGGGAAGGCGATCAACGAGAGCTCGGAGATCGGCGTCCCGTCCTGCTTCTCCGGCGGGCGCAGGATGGTGAAGTGGACGAGGTCGACGTTGGCGTCGGACTTCAGGAGGTTGCGCCAGGTGCGCTCGCCCTGATGCGGCTCGCCGGACACGAGGAGCACCCGCAGCTTTTCGCGGATGCCCTCGATCGGCAGGACCGCGCGGTTGTTGATCGTGGTGAGCTCGCCGGGAAGCGGCTCGACCTCGATCTCCACGACGTTCGGACCGCCATGCTCGATCCGCATGGTCAGGGAAAAGGGCTGGCCGGTGGGGAAGGTCCGGCGGCCGACCTCCTCGCCGTCGCGGCGGACGGTCACGGTGGCGCTGCCGGTTCCACCCCGCTCCATCACCTCGGCCCGGATGGTGAGGTCGCGCCCGACGATGCCGAAACGCGGCGCCTCGATCAGTTTGATCTGCCGGTCGCGCTCGTCCGGATGGCCGGTGACGAGGACGTGGAGGGGCCCTTTGAGGCCCAGGGCCGCCGCCGAGGCCGGGATGTCGTGGACCACGCCGTCGGTGAGCATGACGACGCCCGCCAGGCGCTCGGCCGGCACGTCGGCCAGCGCCTGCGACAGGGCGGTGAACAGCCGGGTGCCCTCGTCGCCCTCCTTGGCGTCGGGCACGTCGATGAAGCGCGGCTCGATGGTGGTCAGGGCCCCGAAGCGACGCTGCAACTCGGCGCGGACCGCATCAGTCATCGCCGGCCGGTCGCCGAGGGCCTGCGAGCCCGAGCGATCGACCACGATGGCGGCGATGTCCTTCACCGGTTCGCGATCCTCGCGCACCAGGGACGGGTTGGCGATCGCGAGAAGCACCAGGGCCAGGGCGAGCGCCCGCAGGATCGCGGTGCGACCCCGGGCCAGGAAGGCCAGCACCGCGAAGACCACGACGAGCACGCCGAAGGCGATCAGCACCGGCCAGGGCACCAGGGGGCTGAAGCTGAGGCTCAGCATGGGCGGATGGCCTCCGGTGAAAGGGTCATCACTGGCCCAGGCGCTCCAGCAGCGCCGGGACGTGGACCTGGTCGGCCTTGTAGTTGCCGGTGAGAGTGTAGATCACGAAATTGATGCCGCCGCGGAAGGCCATCTCGCGCTGGCGCTGGTCGCCGCCGACGATGGGGTAGAGCGACTCGCCGCGCTTGCCCACCGCCCAGGCGGCCGCGAGATCGTTGCTCGTGATCACGATCGGCGAGACGCCGTCGCCGGCCCGCGCGGGCCGGCGCTCGGAGCCTTCGCCCGCCGGCGGAAGGGTCTCGACCCAGGTCTGGCCAGTGGCGTAGCGGCCCGGAAAGGTGTCGACGAGGTAGAAGGCCTTGGTCAGGACGTGGTCGGGCGGCACGGGCTCGAGTTCGGGGACCTCCAGGGTCGCCAGCATTGTGCGGAGATAGGCGCCTTCCGGCGTCGGCGGGCCGCCCGGCCGCGCGGTGAGCGCGTCGCGGGTGTCGAAGATCACGGTGCCGCCGTTGCGCATGAAGGCGTCGATGCGCCGGATCGCGGTCTCGCTCGGCTGCGGCCGCCCGGCGACGATGGGCCAGTAGATCAGAGGATAGAAAGCGAGTTCGTCCTTGGCGGGGTCGATCCCGATCGGGTCGCCGGGCTCCAGGGCGGTGCGGCTCGCCAGCATCTGCGTCAGGCCCGTAAGTCCGGCCCGGCTCGCGGTGTCCGCCGCCTCGTCTCCGGTGATCACGTAGGCGAGCCGGGTGGCCAGGGCCGAGTCGAAGGTGCCCGCGCGCACCGGCGGGGCCGGCTGGGCCTGAACCGGCACGGGCGTGCCGATCAGCGTGCCGAGCGCCAGGCCGGCGACGAGGAGCGCGGCCGGGCGCGAGACGAAAGCCCGGCCACGCCGCAGGAAGCCGCCGAGCCAGAGGCCCGCGAGGGTGTCGAGGATGAGGAGCATCAGGGCCAGGGTGAAGAGAGTGGCGCGCAGGTCGAGGGTCTCGGCACCGGCGAGCGAGCCGAGGCGGGCGCCGGAGAGGGCCGCGAAATCGAGAGGCTTCAACCGATCCGCCGCCGCGAGGGCGTTGACCGCGATGCCGCCGTCGGCCGGGCCGTAGAAGCCCGGCGGGTGTTCCAGCGTCGCGCGATCGGTATCGTCGGCGGAGACCGCGGTGGCGCCGGCCGGCGGCGCCCCGAGTGCGCCGAACCCGTCGAGGGTGAGGCGCGGCGCCAGCACGGCGGTCGCCCGGGCGGCGGCATCGCCCTCCGGCAGGGCCTTGGCCCCCGCGAGATTCACTACCCGGCGCAGCATGTCGATGAACAGGCCCGACAGGGGCAGGTTCGACCAGGTGGTATCGGCGGTGACGTGGAAGAGCACGACGAGGCCCTGGCCACGCTTCTGCGCCGTGACGATGGGCGTGCCGTCCTGGAGCGAGGCCCAGGTCCGACCCGGCAGGTCGCCGTCGGGCTCGGCCAGGATCTGCCGGCGCACGCCGATATCGGCGGGTGGGCTCAGACCGGCGAAGGGACTCTCGGGCGCGAAGGGCGCCAGGGTCTTGGGGCTGTCCCACGAGAGGGTGCCGCCGAGGGTGCGGCCGCCGCGGCGCAGGCGCACCGGCACCAGGGGGTCGTTGCCGGCGGCGAGGCGCGGTCCGGCGAAGCGCAGGAGGAGGCCGCCCGCGTCGACGAACTGCTCGACACGGGCCAGGGTCGGACCGTCGAGGGCGCCGACATCGGCGAGGACGAGGACCGAGACCTGGTTGTCGAGGAGCTGCCCGATGGATTCCGCGATGCCCTTCGCACCCCGGGGCTCCTGCACGTCGGCGTAGGGACCGAGCGCGCGCGACAGGTAGTAGGTCGGCGCCAGCAGCGGCTGGGCCTGGTCGCTGGTTCCGCCGAAGACGAGGCCGACGCGGCGGCGCTTGCCGCGCTCGTCCACCAGGGTGACGGCGCCGGCCGAGCGCTCGGCCGCGACCTCGATCCGGCTGATGCTGTTGCGCAGCTCCACCGGCAGGTCGAACCCGACCTCGGCCTCGGTGGTGTTCGCCCCGAAGGTGAAGGCGTGCTCGGCCAGGGGCAGGCCCTTCTGGTCGACGGCGCGCACGAGGCCGGTGTCGCGGCCGTTCGGGGCCGCTCGCAGGACATGCGCGGTGAGCTGCCCGCTGGCTTCTGCGGCCGATAGCGCGAGCGCCGGCGGCTGATCGGCCTTCAGGATGGTGAGCGCGGCCCCGGTCCGGCCGACGAGGTCGGCGAAACGCTTGCCGAACGTCTCCTCGCCTGGGCCCGCGACGCCGTCGCTGATCCAGAGGATCGCCGTGCTCGGGCTGCGCTCGAGGAAAACAGTGAGCGATGCCAGGTGCGCGCCGCGATCGGCCAGATGCGGACGCGGTGCAATGGCACGCAGGCGCTCCAGGGCCGCGGACGGGACCTTGGCTTCCAGGGCCGCCGCCGGCTCGGCCAGGGCCGTCACCGACACCGAGCGGCCGTCGCGGGCCGCGCTCTCGATCGCGTCCGTGGCCACCCGCAGGCGGTCGCGCCAATCGTGGGCGGCGGTGAAGCCGTTGTCGAGGACGACGAGGAGCGGCGTGCGCCCAGAGGCGGCGCCCGTGCCGGAGGGGTTCCAGACAGGGCCGGACACCGCCAGGATCAGGCAGGCGGCGGCGAGGATACGCAGGATCAGCAGCCAGGGCGGCGTCCGGGCCGGCGTCTCGCGCTTGCCCAGCAGGTCGGCCATGATCCGCAGGGGCGGGAAATCGATGCGGCGCGGGCGTGGCGGGGTCACCCGCAACAGGAACCAGAGGGCCGGCAGGGCGACGAGGGCAGCAAGCGCCAGGGGCGCGGCGAAGGTAAGGGGCAGTCCGAGCATGCGGCGATCCTCAACCGGTCCCGCGCGCGGCGGCGACGATGGTGAGGAGGCGCAGGGCCGCCTCGCTCGCCGGACGGTCGGTGCGATGGATCGTCAGGGTCCAGCCCTGGGTCCGGGCGATCTCCGCGAGGCGATCGCGATGGGCGGCGATCCGCACCCGATAAGCCTCGCCCCAGGCGCCGGCATCGCCGACATTGAGGCTGAGCTTCGACTCGAGGTCGTGCAAAACCGCCTGACCCGTGAACGGAAAGGTTTCCTCGACGGGATCGACGATCATCACGAGGTGACCCCGGGTGCCTCGGCCGGCAAGCCGGTCCACCGACGCCCTGACGGCATCGGGCGGCGACAGGAAATCGCTGATCAGCACGGCCTCGTCGAACCGGCCCGGCGTGGCGGGCGGCGGAGTATCGTCGTCCTGACCCTTGGCATCGGCGGCGAGGGCCTGCGCCATGGTCTCGACGATGCGACGGGAGGCGGTGGCGCGGGTGAGGCCGAGCAGGCCGGTGCGCTCGCCACCCTCCACCAGGGCGTCGGCCAGGGCGAAGCCGAGCACCAGCGCGCGCTCCACTTTGGGTGCCTGTGCCAGGTGCGAGGCGAAGCCCATCGAGGCCGAGCGGTCGATCCAGAACCAGATGTTATGGGTGGCCTCCCACTCGCGCTCGCGTACGTAGAGCCGATCGTCGCGAGCCGAGCGGCGCCAGTCGATGCGCGCGGCGGCCTCGCCGGCGACGAAGGGCCGGAACTGCCAGAAGCTCTCGCCCGGCCCGGCCCGGCGGCGGCCGTGGATGCCATGAGCCAGGGTCGAGGACACCCGGCGGGATTCGAGGATCAGCCGCGGCATGCGCTCGGCCAGGGCGAGCGCATGCTCGGTCTCGCGGCGTCCGGGATTGCGGGCGCTCCGGTCGAGGACCTGGGGGGCGCCGCCGCCGGGCCGGGGAATCGCCATGCCCTAGAGCTTGCCGGCGAGCTGGGCGATGAGGCCCGAGATCGTCTCGCCATCGGCGCGCGCCGCGAAGCTCAGTGCCATGCGGTGCTTGAGCACGGGCTCGGCCAGGGCCTTCACGTCGGCGATGGACGGGGCGACGCGGCCCTCGATCAGGGCGCGGGCGCGCACCGCCAGGGTCAGGGCCTGGCTGGCGCGGGGGCCCGGCCCCCAGAGGAGCTTGCCCTTGAGAGACGGATCGCCGCCCTCGGGGCGGGCGGCGCGCACGAGGTCGAGGATGGCATCGACCACCGCATCCCCGACGGGCAGCCGGCGCACGAGGCGCTGGGCCGTCAGCAGGGACTCGGTGGACATCACCGCCACCGGCTTGTGCTCGTCGACGCCGGTGGTCTCGATCAGGATGCGGCGCTCGGCGGCGCGGTCGGGATAGCCGACGTCGATCTCCAGGAGGAAGCGGTCGAGCTGCGCCTCGGGCAGTGGATAGGTGCCCTCCTGCTCGATCGGGTTCTGGGTCGCCAGCACGTGGAACGGGCGCGGCAGGTCGTGGCGCTCGCCAGCCACCGAGACGAAGTTCTCCTGCATGGCCTGCAGCAGCGCGGACTGGGTCCGCGGGCTGGCGCGGTTGATCTCGTCCGCCATGAGGAGCTGGGTGAAGACCGGCCCCCTGACGAAGCGGAACGACCGGTGGCGATCGGCGTCCTCGTCCAAGATCTCGGTGCCGAGGATGTCGGACGGCATCAGGTCGGGCGTGAACTGCACCCGGCGGGCATCGAGGCCGAGGACGGTGCCGAGGGTCTCGACCAGCTTGGTCTTGGCGAGCCCCGGCAGGCCGACCAGCAGGCCGTGGCCGCCGGCCAGGATCGTGATCAGGGCGAGGTCTACGACCTGCTCCTGGCCGAAGATGACCTTGTGGATCGCCTCGCGGGCCTGCCCCACCGAGCCGAGGCAGGCTTCCGCCGTGGCGACGATGCCGTCATCGAGGGTGGTGGCCGACTGGGAGCCCTGAATCATGCGTCTCGGTCCTGACTTCTCCGCATCGGCCGGCGAGGGCCGCGCGCGGCGGGAATGCGCCATCGAGGGGCGGGCCTGGCGTCGGCCGTCTGTCCGGGAGTGTGGCGCCCTTTGCGGCACGCTGGCAAGGTCGGCGCGACGACGCAGGGTTCGGACCTGCGCGCGCTGGCCTTCGTCGGCGCGGAGAGGACGTCGCGCCGCCGTTCCCCCGCCGTCCGGATGCGCTATCTTGTGACCGCATGACCGAACCGACCCCTCCCGTCGCCGATCCGACGATCGACCGCCTCAGCGCCGCCCTGGGCGATGTGGCGCGCCGCGGCCCGCCGCCGGTGGAGCGCTGGAATCCGCCCTTCTGCGGGGCGATCGACATGCGGATCGCCGCCGACGGGATTTGGCACCACGACGGCACGCCGATCCGCCGTCCGGCCCTGGTCAAGCTCTTCGCCTCGATCCTGCGGCGCGAGCCCGGTGGCGGCTACGTGCTGGTCACCCCGGTGGAGAGCGTCGGCATCACGGTGGAGGATGCGCCCTTCGTAGCCGTGGAGATGGCGGTCGAGGGCGACGGTCCGGGGCGGCGCATCGCCTTCCGCACCAATGTCGACGACCTCGTGCCCGTGGAAGCCGGCCATGCCTTGCGCTTCGAGCAGGATGCGGGGGGCGGCCTGCGCCCCTACGTCCATGTCCGCCGCGACCTCTGGGCGCTGCTGACCCGGGCGCTAACCTACGACCTCCTCGCCTTGGCGGAGGAGCAGGACGGCTGGCTCGGCGTCATGGCCGGCGGCATCTTCCACCGCATCGCGCCCGCCGAGAGCGCATGAGGCAGGACGCTGCGCTGGCGGACCTCGTCGCCCGGGCCTCCGCGTACCTGTCGGCGGAGCCGCCGGGCGATGGCGCTCCGACGGCGAACCCGCGGGGCGACCACGACCTCGACGGAACCGATGGGGCGGTGGTGCCGGAGCGCCCCCACCGGCGCGCGGCGGTTCTCGTGCCCGTGATGCCCCGGGCCGAGGGCCCCCATGTGCTGTTCACCGTCCGCGCAGCGCATCTACGCGATCATTCGGGGCAGATCGCCTTCCCCGGGGGTAAGATCGACGCCGGCGATCCGAGCCCGGCCGATGCTGCCCTGCGCGAGGCTCGCGAGGAAGTCGGACTTCCCGCCGAGGCGATCCGTGTGCTCGGCTACCTGGATCCCTATCTCTCGGCCACGGGATTCCTGGTCCTGCCCGTGCTCGGTCTCGTCGACCCGGAGGCAGACCTGTCGCTGAACCCCGACGAGGTCGCCGCCACGTTCGAGGTTCCGCTGAGCCACCTCCTCGATCCGGCCCAGCGCCGCATCGAAAGCGCGATCTGGCGCGGTCGTCAGCGGCGCTACTACGCCATCACCTACGGCGCGTTCCGGATCTGGGGCGTCACCGCTGGGATCGTCAACAACTTGCAGGAGCGCCTCTTCCCGTGACGCGGCGCCCATCCCATCGCGATTCGAGACGTTCATGATCCGCCGCGTCCTCGAAGAACTCCTGATCTTCCTCTCGCCGTTCCTGCTCTACGCCCTCTACCTGGCGGTCCGCGGACGCCGGCCCGACCACGGCGTGCATTGGGACGGGCAGGCCTTCCGCCTGACCCTGGCGGGCATCGTCCTCGTCGTCCTCTCCCTGGTGGCGACGGGGCTCTTCAGCGAACGGCATCGTGGCGGCTACGTACCGCCCCACCTGGAGAACGGCCAGGTCGTGCCCGGGCGGTTCCAGTGAGCGGACACGTCCTCGATGGAGCGGGCCTCGGCCACCTTCTCGACCGACCGGGGGTCCGTCGCGTGCTCGGCGCCTTGTCCGCCGAGGGCGAGGCGACCCGGCTCGTCGGCGGTTGCATCCGCGACGCTCTGCTCGGGCGCGCCGGCGACGACATCGACCTCGCCACCACGCTGCTGCCCCCGGCGGTGATCGCCCGGGCCGAGGCGGCCGGCCTGCGCGCCATTCCCACCGGGATCGAGCACGGGACCATCACGCTGCTCGCGGGCGAAGCCTCCTTCGAGGTCACGACCCTGCGGGAGGATGTCGAAACCGACGGGCGCCGCGCCGTGGTGCGGTTTGGGCGCGACTTTGCCCTCGATGCGCAGCGCCGGGACTTCACCATCAACGCGCTCTCCCTCACGCCCGACGGCACCCTCCACGACACGACCGGCGGGGTCGACGATCTGCGGGCGGGACGCGTCCGCTTCATCGGCGAGGCCCGGACCCGCATTCGCGAGGATGCCCTGCGCATCCTGCGGTTCTTCCGGTTCCATGCCCGCTACGGCGCCGGACCTCCCGACCCGGAGGGCCTGTCGGCCTGCATCTCCGCCCGCGATGCTTTGGATGGGCTCTCGCGCGAGCGCATCCGAGCGGAATTCCTCAAGCTGCTCCTCGCGCACGGCACGGCTGCGGCCGTCGCGATTTTGAGTGAGACCGGACTGCTGTTGCGGCTGATCGGCGGATTCGGGGATCTCGGGCGCTTCGCCCGTGCCCAAGCGGATGGCTCGAGGACGTCCGCGATCGACCGACTGGCGGCGCTGGCGGTGTGGTCCGCTGCGGATGCCGCACGGCTGGAGGCCAGATTACGGCTCTCGAAGACCGACCTTGACGTCCTCGCGGCCTATGGGCGGGCCCTCGATGCTCTGCATGGACGGGCCATGATCGACGGCACGGAGATCCGACGCCTGGCCGCCGATCACGACCGTCGGGGCCTCTCCCTGGCGCGGACGACCACCCGGAGCGAACCGATGCCGGACCTCTCGCCGGGGGCGGAACGCTATCTCGACGATCTGGCGAGCGGCCGCGTCGGGGCGCCGAAATTTCCCCTCGGTGGGGCCGATCTGGTGGCGCGGGGCGTTCGGCCCGGTCCCGAGATCGGTCGTCGACTCGCCCGGGCCCGGGCCCTGTGGCTGGATCTGGGCTGCCCGGACGATGCGTCCGCGCGCGAGGCCTTGCTCGCGCACGCGGCCGGGTAGGACCTCGTAGGCGATGGGCCTTTAAAGCTTGAGCGCGACCTTGGCGTCGCGGAGTTGGACGATCTGGCCGGTGAGCTCGTCCTTCTTGGCGAAATCCTCGGTGGCGTCGCGCAGGAGTTCGACCGCCTCGATGTCGCGGTCGAGGGACTCCGGCGAGATCTCCTCGAAGGGGTTCGCACGCTCGGCGATGACGGTGACGGAGGTCGGGCCGATATCGGCGAAGCCGCCGCGGACCAGGACGCGCTTGCCGGTATGGCCGGCCTCGTTGATCACAATGACGCCGACTTTGAGGGCGGTGAGCACGGGAGCGTGGCCGGGGAGCACGGTCATTTCGCCCTCGATGCCGGGCAGCTGCACGGCCTCGATCTGGCCGGAATACAGCGTCCGCTCGGGACCGACGAAATCGAACTGGAAGGTGGCCATGAGGTCGAGGATCCCGGCTCGGGGTGTCTGTGCGGAGTGACGACGCGCCGGACCCGGAGGGCGCACGCCGTCGTGTTCGTGGTCAGGCCCTGCGGTGATCGGCGACGAAGCCGATCCCGAGGCCCAGCACCGCGCCGATGACGGCGAAGATGCCGATATGCTGCATCTGACCCGTGGTCAGGGAGCCGCCGCGGGTTCCCGCCGGCGAATCCCCCTGAACCTCGAGGCTGAACGACCCGATCTTGATCTCGGCGGCCTCGGGCCGGGTGAGATACCCGGTGAGACCGCCGACCACGAGACCGACGAGAAGGAGAACGGCTTTGAGGTTCAAGACCTCAGGCCGCCGCGGCGATCTTCTTCGCCTTCTCCTTGGCGTCCTCGATCGTGCCGACCATGTAGAACGCCGCCTCCGGCAGGTCGTCGTACTCGCCGTTCACGAGACCCTTGAAGCCCTTGATCGTGTCGGCCAGCGGGACCTGAATGCCCGGCGAGCCGGTGAAGATCTCGGCCACCGAGAAGGGCTGCGAGAAGAAGCGCTCGATCTTACGGGCGCGGGCGACGGTGAGCTTGTCCTCTTCCGAGAGCTCGTCCATGCCCAGGATCGCGATGATGTCCTGCAGGGCCTTGTAGCGCTGCAGGGTCTGCTGGACTTTGCGGGCGACGTCGTAGTGCTCCTCGCCGAGGACGGCGGGGTTGAGCATGCGCGAGGTGGAGTCCAGCGGATCCACGGCCGGGTAGATGCCCTTCTCTGCAATCGAGCGGGACAGCACGGTCGTGGCGTCGAGGTGGGCGAACGAGGCGGCCGGGGCCGGGTCGGTCAGATCGTCGGCGGGCACGTAGATGGCCTGCACCGAGGTGATCGAGCCCTTGGTGGTGGTGGTGATGCGCTCCTGGAGGGCGCCCATATCGGTGGCGAGCGTCGGCTGATAGCCCACCGCCGACGGGATGCGGCCGAGGAGCGCCGACACTTCCGAGCCGGCCTGGGTGAAGCGGAAGATGTTGTCCACGAAGAACAGCACGTCTTGGCCCTGGTCGCGGAAGTCCTCGGCGATGGTGAGGCCGGTGAGGGCGACACGCGAGCGGGCGCCGGGGGACTCGTTCATCTGACCGTAGACGAGGGCGCACTTGGAGCCCTCGGCGGAGCCGTTGTGCTCCTTCGGGTCCATGTTCACCTTGGACTCGATCATCTCGTGGTAGAGATCGTTGCCCTCGCGGGTCCGCTCACCGACGCCGGCGAACACCGAGTAGCCGGAGTGCACCTTGGCGATGTTGTTGATGAGCTCCATGATCAGCACGGTCTTGCCGACGCCGGCGCCGCCGAACAGGCCGATCTTGCCGCCCTTGGCATAGGGGGCGAGGAGGTCGACGACCTTGATGCCGGTGACGAGGATCTGCGACTCGGTGGACTGCTCAGAATAAGCGGGCGCCGGCTGGTGGATGGCGCGGAGCGTGTCCGACTGGATCGGGCCGGCCTCGTCGATCGGCTCGCCGATGACGTTCATGATGCGGCCGAGGGTGTTGAAGCCGACCGGGACCTTGATGGCCTCGCCGGTGTCGGTCACTTCCTGGCCGCGGACCAGGCCTTCCGAGGTGTCCATGGCGATGCAGCGCACGGTGCTCTCGCCGAGCTGCATGGCGACTTCGAGAACGAGGCGGCTGCCGTTGTTCTTGGTCTCCAGGGCGTTCAGGATCTCGGGCAGGTGGCCGTCGAAGTGAACGTCGACCACGGGGCCGATGACCTGGGTGATCTTGCCGACCTTGTTCGAGCCGGCGCCGGGGATCGCGGTGTTCGCCATGTTACGGGTCCTTTGGATATGTTGCGGTCAGGGCGTCGTCTGCGCTTAGAGCGCTTCGGCGCCCGAGATGATCTCGATGAGTTCCTTGGTGATCATGGCCTGACGCGTCCGGTTGTAGATCTGCGTCTGCTTCTTGATCATTTCGCCCGCGTTGCGCGTGGCGGAGTCCATGGCGCCGGTGCGAGCGCCCTGCTCGGAAGCGGCGTTCTCCAGGAGTGCCCGGAACACCTGGACGGTGAGGTTGCGCGGGAGCAGCGTGTCGAGGATGGCCTCCTCGCTCGGCTCGAACTGAAGGGCGGCGTCCGGCGCCGTGGCGCCGGTCTCCGGCAGCTCGGCCGGGATGAGCTTCTGCGCCGTCGGGATCTGCGAGATCACGGAGCGGAATCGCGAGTAGAACAGCGTGGCGACGTCGAACTCGCCGGCGTCGAAGCGGGCGATAATGCTGTCGGCGATCTCGGCGGCGAACTCGTAGTCGACCGCCTTGTTGCCGCGCAGGTCGCGGTTCTCGATGATCTCGTCGCGGAACTGGCGGCGGAGGAGATCGTAGCCCTTCTTGCCGACGGTGATCATCTTCACCGTCTTGCCCTCGGCCATCAGCCGCCGGGCATGGTCACGGGCGAGGCGGGCGATCGAGGAGTTGAAGCCGCCGCATAAGCCGCGATCGGCCGTGCAGACGATGAGCAGGTGGGTCTTCTCCGCGCCGGTGCCGGAGAGGAGTCGGGGCCCCTGCACGCCGCCGACGAGGTTCGCCGCGAGGTTTCCCAGAACCTGGGACATCTTCTCGGCATAGGGACGCGCGCTCTCGGCGGCCATCTGGGCGCGCCGCAGCTTGGCGGCGGCGACCATCTGCATCGCCTTGGTGATCTTCTGCGTGCCCTTCACCGAGGTGATGCGGTTCCGCAGATCCTTCAAACTCGCCATGGGGTGACTTCCAGATCCATCCGCTGCCGCTCAAGGCGAGGCGCCCGGACGATCCGGGCGCCTGCGCTCGCTCAAGATCCGGCCGCCCGCAGGCGACCGGGTTCGCTGTCGATGCCGCGACTTACGCGAGCGACTTGGCGACGCTCTCGACGACGCCCTTCAGCGTCTTGGCGCTGTCGTCCGACAGGTCCTTCGAGTCGCGGATCTTGGTGAGCAGGTCGGCGTGCTTGGTGCGCAGGGCCGAGAGCAGGGCGTCCTCGAAGGGACGGACCTTGTTCAGCGGCAAGGTGTCGAGGTAGCCGTTCACGCCGGCGTAGATCACCGCCACCTGCTCTTCCATCTTCAGCGGCGAGAACTGCGGCTGCTTCAGGAGCTCGGTCAGGCGCGAACCGCGGTTCAGGAGCTTCTGGGTCGAGGCGTCGAGGTCCGAGCCGAACTGCGCGAAGGCGGCCATCTCGCGGTACTGCGCGAGCTCGCCCTTGATCTTGCCGGCGACCTTCTTCATCGCCTTCGTCTGGGCCGAAGAGCCCACGCGGGAGACCGAGAGACCGACGTTCACCGCCGGGCGGATACCTTGGTAGAACAGGTCGGTCTCGAGGAAGATCTGGCCGTCGGTGATCGAGATCACGTTGGTGGGGATGTAGGCCGAGACGTCGTTGGCCTGGGTCTCGATGACCGGCAGCGCGGTCAGCGAGCCGTTGCCGGCGGCATCGCCCATCTTGGCGGCGCGCTCGAGCAGGCGCGAGTGCAGGTAGAACACGTCACCCGGGTAAGCCTCGCGGCCCGGCGGACGGCGCAGCAGCAGCGACATCTGGCGGTAGGCGACGGCCTGCTTGGAGAGATCGTCATAGACGATCACGGCGTGCATGCCGTTGTCGCGGAAGTACTCGCCCATGGCGCAACCGGCGAAGGGTGCGATGAACTGCATCGGCGCGGCGTCGGACGCGGTGGCAGCGATGACGATCGAGTACTCGAGCGCGCCGTTGTCTTCCAGCGACTTCACGAACTGGGCGACGGTGGAGCGCTTCTGCCCGATGGCGACGTAGACGCAGTAGAGCTTCGCGTTCTCGTCGGTGCCGGCATGGGCCGGCTTCTGGTTCAGGATCGTGTCGAGGGCGATGGCGGTCTTGCCGGTCTGGCGATCGCCGATGATGAGCTCGCGCTGGCCGCGGCCGACGGGGATCAGGGCGTCGATGGCCTTGAGGCCGGTGGCCATCGGCTCGTGCACCGACTTGCGCGGGATGATGCCCGGCGCCTTCACGTCGACGCGGCGACGCTCGGTGGTGGCGATGGGGCCCTTGCCGTCGATCGGGTTGCCGAGGGCGTCGACGACGCGGCCGAGCAGCGCCTTGCCGACCGGCACGTCCACGATCGCGCCGGTGCGCTTGACGGTCTGACCTTCCTTGATGTCGCGGTCGGATCCGAAGATCACGATGCCCACGTTGTCCTGCTCAAGGTTGAGGGCCATGCCGCGCACGCCCGACTCGAACTCGACCATCTCACCGGCCTGGACGCTGTCGAGGCCGTAGGCGCGGGCAATGCCGTCACCGACGGACAGAACCTGACCGACCTCGGTGACTTCGGCTTCCTGGCCGAAATTCTTGATCTGATCCTTTAGGATCGCGGAGATCTCGGCGGCGCGGATGTCCATCGTCGGGCCTCTTGTCTTGGATTGAATGAATGGGGTTGGGAACGGGAAGCGGTCGGGCCTCGAAGGCCCTTACCGGGCTTCCCGCATCGCGAGGCGAATTCCGTTGAGCTTGGTGCGCAGGGACGCGTCCACCATGCGGCTGCCGATCTTGACCACGAGGCCGCCGATCAGGCTGGGGTCGATCTTGAGGTCGAGGTCGATCTCGGCGCGCGCCACGTCGCGCAGGGAGGCCTTGATCTCCTCCACGACGGCGTCGGAGGGACGCTCGGCGACGGTCACCTCGGCGCGGACGATGCCCTTCGACTCGCGCACCAGGGTGCGGAAGGCGCGGATCATGTCGGGAAGGGCGAACAGTCGACGGTTGGCAGCCGCGAGGCGGATGAAGTTGCCGCCGATGCCGCCGATGCCGGACTTCTCCAGCAGCGAGACGATGGCGGCCTCCTGCTCGGCGCCCGTGAAGATCGGGCTGCGCACGAAGCGTCGCAGGTCGGCGCTCTCCTTGAGCATCGCGTCGAACCGGTCGAGGCTCGCCGCCACGCCATCGACGTCGCGCTCATCGCGCGCCAGCTCGAACAAGGCCGACGCGTAGCGTGCCGCTACGCCTGCAACCGGGGAACCCGCCTCGGAACCGTTCTGCGCCACGCGCCGCTCTCTCTTCAATCCTGCCTGAGGGCTCCGGCCGCGTCGCGCCGTGTTCGGCGCGGGCTCTGAAACCGTCAGGATTGGGAACGTGCCGGTCTGCGCGGGCCATGAAAAGCCCGCCCTTCCGGCGCGGCGAGGGCCTAGCATGCGTGTCCGGGGGGCGCAAGACGATGGAACTTGCGCCGGTGCGTTGTGCAACGCGAGATGCCGAACCCTGTTCCGATGCGGACAAACGGTGGCGAAGGTGAGGCCGCCTCAGCAGGCGATGCGGTCGCAGCGTCGGGTCGCGGCGACCATCCGCGCGAGGGCCTTCGGGCCGGGATGGCCGAGAAGCCCCGTGTTGCCGAGCACGTAGGAGGGGGTCGCGGCGAGGCCGAGATCGGCGGCCATGCGCATCTGCGCCTTGAGGGCGAGACGCACCTCCTCGCTGTCGGCGATGCTTTCGACCTCGGCGGCGGGCACACCGAGCTTGGCGGCGGCCTGGAGGGCGCCGGGCCCGTCGATCTTGCCGGGCTTGGCCAGCAACGTTCGATACAGGCTCCAGGCCGCTGCCGATCCGAGCTTGCGCTGGATCGCAAGGGCGACCTTCGCGGCCTGGGCCGATTGCACCGCGAGAATGGGATTGTTGATCAGGCCGATTCGCAGCGATGGATCGCTTTCGCTGAGGGAGACCATGTCGGCCGCCGCCTTCCGGCAATACGGGCAATTGTAGTCGAAGAACTCGTACAGGGTCGTCTCTGCCTCGGCCGGTCCGACATAGGTGACCCCGCGCAGAGCTGGAATCTCGCCGACGATCTCGCCGGGCAGACGCATGTTCGCGACCGGGCGGCCCTCGTCGTTGTCCACCTTAAACGCCTGGCCGTAGCCCTGTGCCACACTCTCCCCGGCGATCGCGAGGCCAGCGGCAAGGCCGGTGGAGGCGAGGAGGAAGCGCCGGCGGTGGAGGCCCGGTAACGCGAAGCTCATGGGGCGGCCCTGGTAGCGTGGGGATCGGGGAAGCGTGCGGAAAGCCGCCCGGCTTCTAGACCCGCCGGTGCCCGACCGCCAGCGCCGCCGCGCCGCCCCGCCTCAGCGCATCGCGCCGGGCCGGTCCCCCGCCGCCCAGGCGAGGGCCTGTTCCAGGCGGTCGTTGCCCCAGAACAGTTCGCCGTCGCCGGCCAGGAAGGTCGGTGCGCCGAAGATCCCGCGGGACCGCGCCTCCTCGCCGTTGACGCGCAGCCGCCCCTTGTTCGCCTCCGCCGCCGCCTGCTTCAGGATAATCGTGCCGTCGAGGCCGAGGCCGTTGAGGATCGACACCACGGCGGGCGGCTCGGCGATCGACTGCCCGCGGGCGAACTCGGCCTCGTAGACGGCCTTGGAGAAGGGCACGAGCCAATCGTGGTCCATGCCGTAGGTCGCCGCGCGGGTGGCGCTCAGACTGTTCTGCGGGAAGGCATCGGGGCGCTTGACGGGTGGGAGGCCGAGCCGGGCCGCCTCGCGCTCGACGTCGCGCCACATGTGGCGCCCCTTGGCGGCGTAGAGGTTGAACGGCGAAGAATTCCAGCCCTGCGCGGCGAAGATCGGCCCGACCAGGAACGGGCGCCAGCGGATCTCGACCTCGGCCGCCGCTGCCAGGGCCTCGATCCGCATGGCCGAGAGGTAGGAATAGGTCGATGCGAACTCGTACCAGAATTCGAGGGTCGGCCTGCGCGGCATGCGTCGAATCTCCGGGGTCGAGAACGGTCGTGAGTGTCGCCCGCCCGAAGGCTCGCGACAAGGCGGTTCACGCTCACGGCCACGCTGAGCGAACGCGTCCGACGGCACAGCGGTTGCACGGCCCCGCGCTCCGCTGATAAGCCGCGGCAATCACGACGCGGAGGCGCGCGACGCCGACGCACACGACGCCCGAACCGGAAGCGAGCTCATGACCGACGCGAACCCGAAGCCCGTCAACAAGGTCGTGCTCGCCTATTCCGGCGGACTCGACACGTCGATTATCCTGAAGTGGCTGCAGACGACCTATGGCTGCGAGGTCATCACCTTCACGGCCGATCTCGGCCAGGGCGAGGAGCTCGAGCCGGCCCGCAAGAAGGCGGAACTGCTCGGCATCAAGCCCGAGAACATCTTCATCGAGGATCTGCGCGAGGAATTCGTGCGGGACTACGTGTTTCCGATGTTCCGGGCCAACGCCCAGTACGAGGGCGTCTATCTCCTGGGCACCTCCATCGCCCGGCCGCTGATCGCCAAGAAGCAGATCGAGATCGCCGAGAAGCTCGGGGCGGACGCCGTCTGCCACGGCGCCACCGGCAAGGGCAACGACCAGGTCCGGTTCGAGCTCGGCTACTATGCCCTGAAGCCCGACGTCACGGTCATCGCCCCCTGGCGCGAGTGGGACCTGAAGAGCCGGGAGCAGCTGATCGCCTTCGCCGAGCAGCACCAGATCCCGATCTCCAAGGACAAGCGCGGCGAGAGCCCGTTCTCCGTGGACGCCAACCTCCTGCACGCCTCCTCGGAGGGCAAGGTGCTGGAGGACCCCGCCGACGAGGTGCCGGATTACGTCTACTCGCGCACCCGCTCGCCCGAGGAGGCGCCGGATACGCCGACCGTGATCACCATCGGCTTCGAGACGGGAGACGCGGTCTCCATCGATGGCGAGCGGCTGTCGCCCGCGAGCCTGCTCGCCAAGCTCAACCAGCTCGGCCACGACAACGGTATCGGTCGCTTGGACCTCGTCGAGAACCGCTTCGTCGGCATGAAGAGCCGCGGCATGTACGAGACGCCGGGCGGCACCATCCTGCTTCCCGCCCATCGGGCCATCGAGTCGATCACGCTGGACCGGGGTGCCGCACACCTCAAGGACCAGCTGATGCCGCAATACGCGGAGCTGATCTACAACGGCTTCTGGTTCTCGCCCGAGCGCGAGATGCTGCAGGCCCTGATCGACAAGAGCCAGGAGATGGTTACCGGCGAGGTCCGGCTGAAGCTCTACAAGGGCGGCGTCCATGTCATCGGCCGCACCAGCCCGAACTCGCTCTACGACCAGGACCTCGTCACCTTCGAGGAGGGCGCCGTCGCCTACGACCACCGCGACGCGGCCGGCTTCATCAAGCTCAACGCCCTGCGCCTGCGCACCCTCGCCCAGCGCAGGAAGAAGCTCGGCGCCTGAGGCGAAACCCGCCGGGTCCCCTCCCCACGGGGGCCCGGCTAGACGGACGGACTTGCGGAGAAGCCCTGGAGGATCTGGGGCACCTCGCCGGAAATCTGCCGGGCGAGGAATCCCACGGGCCCGACCGATTTCGCGAGCCGGGCGCCGGCGTCACCGTGGAGGTAGACGCCCCACAGAGCGGCGGTCAGCGGATCGACGCCCCGGGCGAGGATGCCGGTGATGACGCCCGCGAGGACGTCGCCCGAGCCGGAGGTGGCGAGGCCGACGCCGCCGCCATCGTAGTGCCAGTGCGCGCCGTCGGGGGCGACGATCCAGCTCTCGGCGCCCTTCATGATGACCACGGCCCGCAGCATTTCGGCAGCGCGCCGGGCCGCCTTCAGGGGTTCGGCCTCTACGGCCCCGCGGTCCCAGTCCAGGAGCTGCGCCATCTCCCCCGCATGCGGTGTCAGCACCGGCGGGGCGCGAAGAGCGCGCACCGTCTGGGCATGGGCAGCAAGGCCACAGATGGCGCCGGCATCGAGGACGTGGGCGGTCTCGTCCTGGTCCGCGAGCAGCGTGCGGACCAGCGTTGTGGTGATCGCGCAGGTGTTCATGCCGGGTCCGAGCAGCACCGCGTCGCAGCGCCGGGCCGCCTCGGCGATGCGAGGGGCCGCGGCCTCCGCCTCGATCTCGCCCCCGCCGGTCTCCGGGAGACCGATCACCATCGCCTCGGGCACGGCCAGGGCCATCGCCACGGCGACGCTTCGCACGGAGGCGATCTTCAGCTTGCCCGCACCGGCCCGCAGGGCCGCGACGCCGGCGAGGAAAACGGCGCCCGGCACCTCGGCGCAGCCGCCGAGGACGAGAACGCTGCCGCGGTCGTCCTTGCTGCCGGCCTCCGGGGTCGGAAGCGGACGCGCCCGCAGGCACGCAGCGTCGAGTTCGCTCCCGGTCATCGCACGTCTTCCGTCAGCGAGGGTTCGGCGGTGACGGGAGCGCCTGCCCGCTGGACCGGGGCGACGAAGTTGTAGCGCGCGAGGTGGAGGCGGCCAGTGGAACCCGCCTGCGCCCGGAAGGCATATTCCGTGACGGAGCAGTTCAGGACGTCTCCCTCGGCATCGATGCCGAGGATCTCGGCCTCGCTGAGGTTCTCGATGAGGTAGCGCAGACAGAGCACCACCACCTGGTGGGCGACGATCAGGACGCGCTTCTCGCCGTGGTGCAGGGAAATCGTGTCCATGGCGCCGCGCAGACGCAGGATGACGTCGCACCAACTCTCGCCGCAGGTGGGGCGATAGTAGAATTTTCCGAGGCGGGCCCGCAATTCGGCCTGTTCCGGATGAAGCGCCTCGACGCCCGTGCGCGTGAGCCGGTCGAGCAGCCCCAGTTCCTTCTCGCGCAGTCGCTCGTCGACGGTGTCGTCGGCCGCGTCCGATGCGAGGCCGCCGGCCCGGCGAATGCCCGCGACGGTCTGCTGTGCCCGGAGGTAGGGCGAGCTCAGCACCACGTTCGGACGCTCCGCGTCCGGCATCTCGGAAAACCAGCGCCCCAACGCCTCGGACTGCCGACGGCCGCGATCGCTCAGGGGAACGTCAACGTCGCGCTCCGGGATGTCGATGCGTTCCAGCCCAGCGTCATGGGCGGCATCGCGCGCGACGTTGCCCGCGCTCTCGCCGTGTCGGACGACCCAGATCCGGCTCGGCCAGCGTTGCAGCATCCGTCACGTTCCTCGGCTTGTTCTCCACCGCCAACGTTCCTGCAGGCCGATCCGTTCGCTTGCTGCGTCGTTCGCACCCCTCAAGCTGGCTGCCAGCCCGAGGTGCCGCGGGAGAAGTCGCCCGGGCCGAGATCGGCGTAGCGCAGGAAGATCTGGAGCACCGGCTGCATCTCGCGGTGCCCGGTTGGCAGGCCGACCCCCGGGCCGTAGGGCGCGTCCGTGTCCACGGCCGGCACGTCGCGGGCGGCGTCCCAGCGGATCGCCAGGGCTTTGACGCGGGCGACCTGCTCGGCCGCGACGTCGAAGGTGACGTGCTCGGGCGTCTCGCCGGTGGCCTCATCGCGAAAGACGTCGCCGACATCGTCGGAGGCAAGCTTCGCCAGGGTGTTGTGATAGGCGTAGCGCCCCGGCTTGAGGACGGCATTGGCGGTGAAAACCGCAAGGGCATCGCCCAGAGCGCGGTGCTCCTCGTCGGCCCCGTCGTCGTCGCCGGTGACGTTGAAGATATCGCCGTCGCGGTCGGTGCTGCCGTAGGGCGCGTCGGGGTGGACGATTGGCGCACCGACGCCCTCAGGGTTCCAGGCCACCACCATCCGGCGAATCAGCGCGATGCGCTCGAGGGTGAGTTCGAAGGTCGGCTGGGTCATCGTCGGTCTTTCGCCCATGGGGTCGCGCGGGGGCAGGTCGTGGTCGCGGGGGCTCAGCACCGCGATGAGGATGGGCGGCAGGTAGCCGATCCCGTGGCCTCGGGCTACCGCTTCAGGCAGCCCATCAGCCCCGAGACGCCGTTCATCCGCGCTTGGATCCGAGCGGCCTGGGCCCGGACGCCACGCGAGGGCAGAGCTGGATTGCGCAGGATCGGGTTGGGCAGCACGGCGGCCAGCAGCGCCGCCTCCCCGCGGGTGAGGGCGCGGGCCGGCTTGCCGAACCAGCGCCGGGCGGCGGCTTCGGCCCCGAACACCCCCTCCCCCCACTCGGCGATGTTGAGGTAGATCTCCATGGTGCGCGGCTTGCCCCACAGGGTATCGGCCACGAGGGCCAGGGGGATCTCGAGCGCCTTCCGGATCACCGATCGACCCGGCCACAGGAAGACGTTCTTCACCGTCTGCATCGGGATCGTCGAGGCGCCGCGGCTCGGGCCCTCCTCGTCGTCGACCACGTCCCGCAGGGCGCTCCAATCCACGCCGTTGTGCAGGCAGTAGCGCTGGTCCTCCGACGCGATGACGGCCTGGACGAGGTAGGGTGAGATGGCCTCGAGCCCCACCGCCTGCCGGTCGACGGACTGCAGCGTCAACCTTCGCCCCAGCATCAGGGTTGAGGGCGGGGTCAGCGCACTATAGACGAGCGCGAGCGACAATAAGAGGACGAGGCCGATGACGGGGAGGAGCAGGATGAGGTTGACGATCCGTCGCAAGCCTCTCGCCCGTGTCCTGCCGGATGCCTCGCGCATCGGCAGCGGGCGCGCCGAAACCTGCCGCAACGGCTGCTCCGCCCTCTCCTCCCGATCCTGAATTCGAACCTCCCCCGCCCACGACACGACACCGTCTGACCGAAGGCCCGACCGAACATGACCTCAACGCAAGGATCCCACGCTTCGGTCAAGGCGGATGCCCCGGTCGACGCGTTTTCCCACAGGCTTGCCACGGTTGCGGACAGGGTGGAGGCCTACCTCGCCGAGCGCCTGACCCCGGAGACGCAGGCCGGCGAGATCACCCGTCCGGTGCGCCTGATGGACGCGATGCGCCACGCCGTCCTCGGCGGCGGCAAGCGCCTGCGCCCGTTCCTGGCCATCGAGACCGCCCGGATGCTCGGCGGGACAGAGACCGGCGCCCTCGCAGCCGGCTCGGCCATCGAGCTGGTGCACTGCTACTCCCTCGTCCACGACGACATGCCCGCCATGGACGACGACGACCTGCGCCGCGGCAAGCCCACCGTGCACAAGGCCTATGACGAGGCGACCGCGATCCTGGTGGGCGACGCCCTCCAGACCCTGGCCTTCGAGATCTTGGCCGACGCCGCCTGGCAACCCGATCCTGCCGTGCGCGCGGACCTCGTGCTCGGTCTCGCCAAGGCCTCGGGCCTCGGCGGCATGGTCGGCGGCCAGCTCCTCGACCTCGGCGCCGAGGGTCGCTTCGGTCCCGTCTCCCTCGATGTCGACGATACGCTGCAGCTTCAGGCCATGAAGACCGGCGCGATCCTGGCCTTCTCGGTGGAAGCCGGTGCGATCGTCGGCGGCGCGACCCCGGACCAGCGCAAGGCGCTGCTGCGCTACGGCCACGCCCTGGGCCAGGCTTTCCAGATCGCCGACGACATCCTCGACCGCGAGGCTTCGTCCGAAGCCATGGGCAAGGCCACCGGCAAGGACAAGGATGCCGGCAAGGCGACCCTGGTCGACCGCCTCGGCCTCGACGGCGCCCGTGCCGAGTGCGACCGCCTCGTCGGCGTCTGCGAGGAGGCCGTGGCATCTTGGGGCGACAAGGCCGAGACCCTGCGCCAGGCGGCGCGGTTCACGGTGGCGCGCAAGGTCTGACGCCTGATCCGACGGCGGACCGCCTGCCCCCCGTCCTTCGAACATCCATCGCGAGTTGATCCCATGACCCCCTACAAGCTCCTCCTCCTCCCCGGCGACGGCATCGGCCCCGAGGTGATGGCAGAGGTCGAGAAGGTGATCGGCGCTCTGGATGCGCTGGGTCTCGCCCACTTCGAGATCGAGCGCGACCTCGTCGGCGGGAGCGCCATCGACGCCCACGGCAAGCCGCTGACGGACGAGGCCCTGGCCCGGGCCGATGCCGCCGATGCCATCCTGCTCGGCGCGGTGGGCGGCCCGAAATGGGCGGATGTCGCTTACGAGATCCGGCCCGAGGCAGGGCTCCTGCGCCTGCGCAAGGATCTGGGCCTCTTCGCCAACCTGCGTCCGGCGATCTGCTACCCGGCCCTCGCCGAGGCCTCGGCCCTGAAGCGCGAGCTGGTCGAAGGCCTCGACATCATGATCGTGCGCGAGCTCACGGGCGGCGTCTATTTCGGCGAGCCGAAGGAGATCACCACCCTGCCGGACGGCTCGAAGCGCGCCGTCGACACCCAGGTCTACACCACGGCCGAGATCGAGCGGATCGCCCACGTGGCCTTCGACCTCGCCCGCAAGCGCTCGGGCCGGGTCGCCTCGGCCGAGAAGCACAACGTGATGAAGTCGGGCGTCCTCTGGAAGGAGGTCGTGACCCGGGTCCATGCCGAGTACAGCGACGTGAGCCTGGAGCACGTGCTCGCCGACAACTGTGCCATGCAGCTGGTCCGCCGCCCGAAGCAGTACGACGTCCTCGTCACCGACAACCTGTTCGGGGACGTGCTCTCGGACGTGGCGGCGATGCTCACCGGCTCGCTCGGCATGCTGCCCTCCGCCTCCCTGGGCGCCGTCGATGCCAAGGGCAGCCGCAAGGCCCTCTACGAGCCGGTCCACGGCTCGGCACCCGACATCGCCGGTAAGGGTTACGCGAACCCAATCGCCATGATCGGCTCGCTGGCCATGTGCCTGCGCTACTCCTTCGGCCTGGGTGAAGCCGCCGACCTTCTGGACTCGGCCGTCACCCGCACCCTCGCGTCCGGCGCCCGCACACGGGACATCGCCGCCGAGGGAACGGCTCCGATCAGCACCGCCGAGATGGGCGACGCGATCATCCGCGAACTGAGGCACGCCGCCGCCTGATTCAGGTGCGGATGTCGCAGCGAGCGACGTCCAAACGAAAACGGGCCCCGTGAGGGGCCCGTCGCATGTCCGGCTTTCGTGGCTGGAGTTAGTAAGGGTTGCCGAAGCGCGAGACGTAGGAGGTCGGGTCGATCGCGTCGATGGCCGACAGGTCGACGTTGCGGATCGCGCTCGAACGGGCGCCGACGAACGGGCCGTTGGTGATCGGATCCGACAGGATGCCACCGCCGAAGCGATCGTTGCGGCCATAGGGGGGCGAGTTCAGGTAGCTCGCAGTGATGAACTGCGGGTTGGTTGCCGGGTTGCTGACCGAGCCGTTGTTCGCCTCGACCACGTTGCCGGCATCGAGCCAGCTCCGCGGACGGATGCGGATCGGCAGGGGCTGGCTGACGCGGTAGCCGGCCGGCGCATAACGCCCCTGGGCCTCGGCAGCGGTGTTCGCGCCGACGGCTGCGAGCGTGAGGGCACCCATCAGGGCAATCGAGACAGAGCGCATGACGCACCTTCGTTGAAGCTGTGGGACTGTAGGCCGGGCTTCCTTAAGAAACTGAGGCCTTCGCATGGAGGGAAGACGTGCCAGCCCGGCCGAGGTTCCCGGATTATGGCCGCGCTTCGCGCGATCGCCGCAGTTTAGCCTCATTTTTTCGTGTGGCCCGACTTTCGTGTGGCCCGGCTTGGGATCGATCCGGTCTCGCTTCCGATATCCCGCGGCGACACCGTCGCGACGAGGGCAGGCGGCCCACATCCGGGATCGCGCCGGGCTTCGTAGCTCGCGAAGGCGGTCTCTCGCTCCGGAGGAGCTTGACCGTTCAGCACGACCTTGTCGAGAAGACAGGTGATGGCCCGCGGCTCCGGCGCCTGTCCGAGGGGCGCGCAGAGCCAGCCGTCCAGGCGGAGCGCGCCGGGGTTCAGGCTGGCAAAGCCCGTGCAGGCGCGCTTGCCCTCGCCACCGAGAGTGAACTGGAGGGTCTCCATGGGGCCGAACTTGGTCTCGATGGCACCGCGCTCACCGGTGCGGATCACGGCCAGGGCCTGACCATCCGCGGCCCGTCGGGCCAGGGTGATGAACAGGCTAGGGCCCGGCTCGGTCTCGGATGCTTCGGTCAGGGTCAGGCGCAGGTATGGTGCCTCGATCGTATCGAAGCCGCCCTGGACCAAAAGGTCCTCCCGACGGCCGCTCGACGGATTGAGCCGGGCCGCCTCCGCGCGCGGCGCCTCGATCGCCTCGGGGTCGTTCAGGCGGAAGCGGGGCGCCGACAGGGCGAGGGGCATCGCGGGGCGCACGGCCTGAGCCGAGACCGGCACGAAGCCGGGTTCGGGCGGCGCCTCCATGGCCGGAGCGGCAGGGTCGGGCCCTCCTCCCCGTGCCGCCAGACTCAAGACCGCGACCACGGCCCCCGCTGCCAAGACCTGCATGAGGTGGCGGACCGACGGACAAGGAAGCCGCATCCGCTCCGTAGCCGTCGCGTCCGTTCCCAATCCGTCTCGCTCGAAAACCGTTCGCATCGCGTTCCGGGGTTCTTCGGCGGCCGCGCGCCGCCCGAGCCCATCCTGCTCCCCACTCCGGCAAACCGGGGTTTCCGGATCGGGTGCGGCCTCCGCCTTTCCGACGACAGGGTGAATCGTTGGTATCGACCCATGCGGGCGACACATGCCGGCCCGTGCTTGCAGCGGGCCCTGCCCATCGCGATCTCTCGGTACGGGGCCCACTGCGCGACACACAGAAGGACTTCATGATCCCCCTTTCCGTCCTCGACCTCGCCTTCGTGCCCGAGGGCGCGACGCCTGCCGATGCCCTGCGAAACAGCGTGGATCTCGCCCGCCACGCGGAAGAGCACGGCTATCGTCGCTTTTGGCTCGCCGAGCACCACAACATGATCGGCGTCGCCAGTGCGGCGACGGCTGTCGTGATCGGGCACGTCGCGGCTGGCACACGGACGATCCGCGTCGGCGCGGGCGGCATCATGCTGCCGAACCACGCCCCCCTGGTCATCGCCGAGCAATTCGGTACCCTGGAGACCCTGTTCCCCGGCCGGATCGATCTCGGCCTCGGGCGCGCGCCCGGCACCGATCCGCGCACCACGCGCGCGTTGCGGCGCTCCCCAGATGCCGCCGACACCTTTCCGCAGGACGTGCTGGAACTGCAGGCCCTCTTCGGCGACCCGCAGCCCGGACAGACGGTCCAGGCAGTTCCGGGGACGGGGCTGAAGGTGCCCCTTTGGATCCTCGGCTCGAGCACCTACGGCGCGCAGCTCGCCGCGATGCTGGGACTTCCCTACGCCTTCGCCTCGCATTTCGCGCCCGAGCAGCTCTTGCCGGCCCTCGCCCTCTATCGCGAGCGTTTCAAACCGTCAGCGCAGCTCAGCCACCCGCATGCGATGATCGGCATCAACGTGGTGGCGGCCGAGACCGACGCCGCGGCGCGCCGGCTCTTCACCTCGGCCCAGCAGCAGTTCACCAACCTCGTGCGCGGCACGCGCGGCCTGCTGCGACCGCCGATCGACGATATCGAGACCTATTGGGCCCCGCACGAGAAGGCACAGGCCTCGCGCATGCTGGCCCGCAGCCTGGTCGGCTCGCCCCAGACCGTGCGGGCGGGGCTCGCCGAGCTGATCCGGGAGACGGGCGCCGACGAGATCATGGTGGCGGCGGCGATCCACGACCAGGGCGCGCGACGAACCTCCTACGCCATCCTGGCGGAGGCGCGGGACGCCCTCGAGGCCGCCCCGGCCGCCCTGGTGGCGTGATCGGAGCGTCCAACCCTTGACAGAGGCGGGAGCGAGGCGTCTTGCTCCCGCCCTTGGCGACTCATGCTGCGATGCGGCGGGCGCCAGACGGCGCGGACCGGGATCGGGCCGCGCACCTTCGCGGCCGGCGGGCCGCCGGCCGCCGTGGGCGGCTCGGCGCACGGCAGGGAGGCTTGAGAACGGCGCCGGTACCGGACGATGCGCTTCGCCAGACCGGCGGGCGCCGCACGGGCCCTCGGCGCCCGTGCAGAGCGGAGTGAAGAGCATGGGTTACAAGGTCGCCGTCGTGGGTGCCACGGGCAATGTGGGCCGCGAGATGCTGGACATCCTGTCCGAGCGCGCCTTTCCGGCGGACGAGGTGGTGGCAATTGCCTCGCGCCGCTCGGCCGGCCAGGACGTGTCCTTCGGCGACAAGATCCTGAAGGTGAAGGCCCTCGATTCCTACGACTTCTCCGATACCGACATCTGCCTGATGTCCGCGGGCGGCGAGACCTCGAAGGAGTGGTCGCCCCGCATCGGTCAGTCCGGCTGCGTCGTGATCGATAACTCGTCGGCGTTTCGCTACCATCAGGACGTGCCGCTGATCGTTCCGGAAGTGAACCCGGACGCCATCCACGGCTTCTCCAAGCTAAACATCATCGCCAATCCGAACTGCTCAACGGCGCAGCTCGTGGTCGCGCTGAAGCCCCTCCACGACGCGGCCACGATCAAGCGCGTGGTGGTGGCGACCTACCAGTCGGTCTCCGGCGCCGGCAAGGACGCCATGGACGAGCTCTTCCAGCAGACCCGCTCGGTCTTCACCGCCGGCGAGATCAAGGCCGAGAAGTTCCCCAAGCGCATCGCCTTCAACGTCATCCCGCACATCGATGTGTTCATGGAGGACGGGTACACGAAGGAAGAGTGGAAGATGGTCGCCGAGACCAAGAAGATGCTCGATCCCAAGATCAAGCTCACGGCCACCGCCGTGCGCGTGCCGGTGTTCATCGGCCACGCGGAAGCCGTGAACGTCGAGTTCGAGCGCCCGATCTCAGCCGAGCAGGCCACCGCGATCCTGCGCTCGGCCCCTGGCCTCATGGTCGTCGATAAGCGCGAGCCCGGCGGCTACATGACCCCGCACGAGGCCGCCGGCGAGGACGCCACCTACGTCTCCCGCATCCGTGAGGACGCTACGGTGGAGAACGGCCTCTCGTTCTGGTGCGTCGCCGACAACCTGCGCAAGGGCGCGGCCCTGAACACCGTGCAGATCGCCGAGATGCTGGTGAACCGCAAGCTCCTGAAGCGGGCCCAAGCGGCCTGAGGTTCGATTTGGGTCCGGACCTCGGGACCCAGACGACCGACAGCGATCATCGACGCCGTCCCGCCCTGCGGGGCGGCGTTTTTCTTGGCCCCGACGCAACGCGGGAGGTCCTCCGGGCTCGCTGTTGCGCCGGACAGTCGTACGCGAGGGCAAAGCCTCGGATCGCAACATCCACCGGCGCGGCCCAGCACCATGGGGATTGAGAGGTCTGCGCCGGCGGCGCGCGATCCCGACACCGTGGACTCCGTTCGCGGTACGCACTGCGAGTCCGAAGGGCCGGGCTGCATGGTTCCGATCGGCAACAGGGTTCCATCCGCGTGCCCAGCACGACGCCGGGGTCGTTGCAGTTCCGTCCGTTCGGGGTGGGGCGCGAGCGGGATCGCCGAGCGGCCCAAGACTGGTCTTCAAATTTTTTCTGATTTCTACCTGGTGCGTTGTGGAACCGCCGCGCGGATCATGGGGAATCAAGGCAGCTACGTAGGCGGTGGTTTTCGCCCAGGCCGGCCCAGGGTCCGGGTTCGACGCAGGGCGGAAACTGCTTGAAAATGGGAGCGAACGCGCCTACTCTCTTGCTATCAGTTCTGGTTGCAGTTGTGAGACTGCGGTTCGGGAGTGGGCCCCACCGGGTCCGCTCTTTTTTATTGCCGCAATGACCCTCGCGCCGGATCGCCTCGGACAAGGCCGGACTTCAAGCGCAGCATGGCGGACAACCTCAACAGCGACCCGCTCAACAGCGATCTCAACGAAAAGCGCCTCATCACCGAGACCGGCGTGGCCGCGCGGGTGGTGCAGGTCATCGAGGGCTCGATTCAGGGCCTGGGCTATCGCGTCGTCCGGGTGAAGGTGACGAGCGCCAACGGCTGCACGGTGCAGATCATGGCCGAGCGGCCGGACGGCACCATGACGGTGGATGATTGCGAGGCGGTGAGCCGGGCCATCTCGCCACTGCTCGATCTCGATGATCCGATCGGCAAGCCCTACTACCTCGAGATCTCCTCGCCGGGCATCGACCGGCCGCTTGTGCGGGCCGTCGATTTCGCGCGCTGGGCCGGCTACGAGGCCAAGATCGAGCTCGCCGTGCCGATGGACGGCCGCAAGCGCTTCCGCGGCATCATCGGCGCCCCGAATGCGGACGGGCTCACGGTACCGATCGACCTGCCCGACGTGAAGGAGGGCCTGCCGAGCCGGATCGACCTGCCGCTGCGCGACCTCGGCGACGCCTACCTCGTGCTCACCGACGAGCTGGTACGCGAATCCCTGCGCCGCGGCGGTCCACCCGCCCTCGACGACGAGAGGGACGACGCGGAGGAGGACGAGGCGGAGATCGAAGCTGAATCGGCCCCTGCCCCGCTGAAGAAGAAGATTTCCCGTCCCCTGAAACCGAAGGCCTCGCTGCGGCCCAAGCCTGTGAAGGTCGAGACCGAGGAGAGTCTCGCCATCAAGGCCCGGAACAAGGCGAAGCCCGTCCGCACCAAGGCGGTGCGGGTGAAGGAAGACGGCAAGCTCCACTAACACGCCCGGATCCCTGCCCCGCCGAGCGGCGGGGGGATCGCGACAGAACACGACGAAGAGAAGGACGAAAACCGATGGCCGTCGTCAGCGCCAACAGGCTCGAACTCCTGCAGATCGCCGAAGCAGTCGCCCGTGAGAAGGTGATCGACCGGTCCATCGTGATCGACGCGATGGAGGAAGCCATCGCCAAGGCCGCGCGCTCCCGCTACGGCGCCGAGACCGACGTGCATGCCGAGATCGACCCGAAGACGGGCGCGCTGCGCCTGTCGCGCCACCTCGTGGTGGTCGACCAGGTCGAGAACGACGCCCGCGAGGTCACCCTGGAGCAGGCCCGCCGCTACAACCCCGGCGCCCTCGTGGGCGACGTCATCTCCGACACCCTGCCGCCCTTCGATTTCGGCCGCGTCGCCGCCCAGTCGGCCAAACAGGTCATCGTGCAGAAGGTGCGCGACGCCGAGCGCGACCGGCAGTTCGACGAGTATAAGGACCGCATCGGCGAGGTCGTGAACGGCCTCGTGAAGCGCGTCGAGTACGGCAATGTCATCGTCGACCTCGGCCGCGGCGAGGGCATTGTCCGCCGCGACGAGATGATCCCGCGCGAAACCTTCCGTCCGGGCGACCGCATTCGTTCCTACCTATTCGACGTGCGCCGCGAGGTGCGCGGACCGCAGATCTTCCTCTCGCGCTCGCACCCGCAGTTCATGGCGAAGCTCTTCGGCCAGGAAGTGCCGGAGATCTACGACGGCATCGTCGAGGTGAAGGCCGTGGCCCGCGATCCCGGCTCGCGCGCGAAGATCGCCGTGATCTCGCGGGACGGCTCGATCGACCCTGTTGGCGCCTGCGTCGGCATGCGCGGCTCCCGCGTCCAAGCGGTGGTCGGCGAACTCCAGGGTGAAAAAATCGACATCATCCCATGGTCGGAGGACCAAGCGACCTTCATCGTCAATGCGCTGCAGCCGGCGGAAGTCGTGAAGGTGGTGCTGGACGAGGAGGCCGACCGCATTGAGGTGGTGGTACCCGACGACCAGCTCTCCCTGGCCATCGGCCGCCGCGGCCAGAACGTGCGCCTCGCCTCGCAGCTCACGGGCTGGGACATCGACATCCTGACCGAGGCTGAGGAGTCGGAGCGTCGTCAGAAGGAGTTCGCCGAGCGTACCGCGATCTTCATGGAAGCCCTCGACGTCGACGAGACCGTGGGCCAGCTCCTGGCGGCGGAGGGCTTCCGAAACGTCGAGGAGATCGCCTACGTCGAACCGGGCGAGCTCGCCAACATCCAGGGACTCGACGAGGAGAGCGGAACCGAGATCCAGGCACGCGCCCAGGATCACCTCGCCCGCGTCGAATCGGAGTTCGATGCCAAGCGTCAGGAACTCGGCGTGCAGGACGAGCTGCGCGAGATCGACGGCATCACCACGCCCATGCTGGTGGCGTTGGGCGAGAACGACGTGAAGACGATCGAGGACCTCGCCGGTTGCGCCACCGATGATCTCGTGGGTTACACCGAAGGGCGCGGCCCCGAGGCCAAGCGGCACACAGGCTACCTCGAGGGATTCGAGATTTCGCGGGCGGAAGCGGAGGCCATGGTCATGGCGGCCCGCGTCCATGCCGGCTGGATCGAGGGGCCGACCGAGACTGAGACGAGCGAGTCCACCGATGAGGAGCCCGCCTCCGTCTGAGAAGGCGAATCATGGCTCCCCGCGGCCACGGATCGCGGGGATGTTTTCCAGTTGACGAAAGAATCCCACGCCACATGACGGGCGAAACCGCAGATGTGACCGACGATGCCGTCGAGCCGGATCCGAGCACGCTGCTCGATCCGGGTCTGGGGCGGGGTCGTGCCAATGCTCTGCGCACATGCCTCGTCACGCGGGTGACGCAGGCGCCGTCCGGCTTGATCCGTTTCGTGCTCGGGCCCGACGGCGCCGTGGTGCCGGATCTGCGGGCTCGCCTACCCGGCCGCGGTGCCTGGCTTACCCCCACCCGCGCGGCGGTCAACGAAGCTGTGAAGCGGCGCGCCTTTCAACGCGCCTTCAAAAGCAAGGATGTCATAGCATCCGACCTCGCCGACCGCATCGCCGAGGGTCTGCGCGCCGACCTGCGTCAATCGTTGTCCCTGGCCAACAAGGCCGGCTGCGTGGTCGCGGGCTTCGCCAAGGTCGAGTCGGCCATCGGCGACAAGACCGGTGTGGCGGCGGTGATTCAAGCCTCCGACGGTAGCGCCGACGGACGGCGGAAGATCGTCGCGGCATTGCACCGGCGGCATGGCAGTGCCATATCGTGCATTCCCGTCATCGATGACCTGTCCAACGAAGAATTGGACATGGCCTTGGGTCGGGATCATGTGATACATGCGGCTCTCGTCGCAGGAGTCGGAGCTTCCGGCTGCCTTGCGCGTTGGCGTCGGCTCCGCACCTTCGAAGGTTTGGCGACGACGGCCGAGGAGGCCGGCTCCGCCCGTATTGGGCAGGCCGTTTCCGATCTGCACGACGATTGAAGCGATGGATCTACCCGGCGCACAGCAGTTTGCCGGTTCACGGGACGATGGAAACCCTCAGGGTTTGGACTGAATGAGCGATACGAACAATCCGGGCGACAAGACGCAGGCGAGACCCCCTTCGAAGCCGCTGTCCTTGAAGCGTCCGATCGAGCAGGGAACGGTGCGTCAGAGCTTCTCCCATGGCCGCTCCAAGCAGGTCGTGGTCGAGACGGTGAAGCGCCGTGTCATCGGTGCCGCGCCGGCCGCCCCCGCGCGTGAGACGACGCCCGTCGCCCCTGCGACGCGGGTGGCGCCGCCTCCGCCGCCGGCCGCACCGCGTCAGGCCCAGCGGTCCGCAAATGGGGTGGTGCTTCGCACTCTCAGCGAGCAGGAGAGCAACGCCCGTGCGGCTGCCCTCGCCGACGCCAAGCGCCGCGAGGCCGAGGCGCAGAGGCGTGCCGAGGCAGAAGCCGCGGCTGAGCGCGAGCGCATCGCTGCGGAACAGCGCGAGCGGGAGGCCGCCGAGGCGAAGATGCGCGAGGAGGAGGCCCGCCGCCGCAAGGAGGAAGAGGATCGCCGCGCCGCCGAGGAGGCAGAACGCGCCGCTGTAATTGCGGCTCAAGACGCTGCGAAGGCCGATGCCGCACCAGCCGCCGCCCCGACTGTGTCGAAGACCGCCCCGATGCCGGCGGCCCCGACCATCGTGCGCTCGGCGCCTCCGGCCCCGGCTGCCCCGGCGGCGGAGCGTCCCGCTCAGGCTGCCGCTCCCGCCCGGCCTGCGGCTCCGACAGCGCCGGCCCGTCTGGCTGCGCGTCCGCCGCTCACGGCTCGCCCAGCAACGGCCGAGCCGCGCAAGACCATCACGGCCGACGTGCGCAAGCCGCGCGACCTGAATTTCATGGCCCGCCCGGCTCCGGCGCCGGAGCCCGAGCCCACCGCTCCGACCGCGGCCACGGCCGCCCGTCCGGCCGGTGGAGCCACGCCGGCCCGTACGGCTGGCCGCCCGCAGGCTGCCGAGGAGGAGAGCGAGCAGAAGCGCGTGATCCGCCGCCCCGGCATGCCGCTCAAGATCATCACGCCGCCCAAGACGCCGAAGCAGCCGGGCGGCGATCGCAACCGCGGCCGTCTCACGATCGCCACCGCAACGTCGGGTGAGGACGAGCGCACGCGCTCCGTCGCCTCGTTCCGCCGCCGCCAGCAGCGCATGAGCGGCAACCGGCAGGTGGAGCAGAAGGAGAAGCTCTCCCGCGAGGTGACGATCCCGGAGACGATCACGATCCAGGAGCTCGCCAACCGCATGTCGGAGCGGGCGGTGGACGTCATTCGCCTGCTGATGAAGCAGGGTGAGATCCATAAGATCACCGACGTCATCGACTCGGATTCGGCGCAGCTGATCGCCGAGGAACTCGGCCACACCGTCCGCCGCGTTGCGGAGTCGGACGTGGAGGAAGGCCTGTTCAGCGACGAGCCGGAGCTGGAGGAGGATCTCGATCCGCGTCCCCCCGTCGTTACCATCATGGGCCACGTCGACCACGGCAAGACCTCGCTGCTCGACGCGATCCGCAAGACCACCGTTGTCTCCGGCGAGGCCGGCGGCATCACACAGCATATCGGTGCCTACCAGGTCGCGTCTCCGAGCGGCGACATGGTCACCTTCATCGACACCCCCGGCCACGCGGCCTTCACCTCCATGCGCGCCCGCGGTGCCAAGGTGACGGACATCGTCGTGCTCGTGGTGGCGGCGGATGACGGTGTCATGCCGCAGACGGTGGAGGCGATCTCCCACGCCAAGGCCGCCGGCGTTCCCTTGATCGTGGCGATCAACAAGATCGACAAGCCCGAGGCGAATCCGCAGCGGGTGCGAACCGAGCTGCTGCAGCACGACATCCAGGTCGAGTCGATGGGTGGCGAAACCCTCGAGTTCGAGGTGTCGGCCAAGACCGGCGACGGTCTGCCGGAGCTTCTCGAGGGCCTGCAGCTCCAGGCCGAGATCATGAACCTGCGCGCCAACGAGACGCGCGACGGCGAGGGTACGGTCATCGAGGCCAAGCTCGATCGCGGTCGCGGCCCGGTGGCGACCGTCCTTGTCCAGCGGGGCACCCTGTTCACTGGCGACATCGTCGTGGCCGGCGCCGAATGGGGCCGCGTGCGCGCCCTCATCGACGACAAGGGCGAGAACGTCCCCTACGCCGGTCCTTCGGTCCCCGTGGAGGTGCTCGGCTTCAACGGCACCCCGGATGCGGGCGACCGCGTCGTGGTCGTGCCGAACGAGGCCCGCGCCCGTGAGGTCACCGAATACCGGGCCCGCCAGAAGCGCGAGCGCCTGGCTGCCCGTACCGGTGGCGCGAACCGCTCGCTGGTCGACATGATGCGCGACCTGAAGGAAGGCGCCGGTCGCAAGGAACTGGCGCTGGTCGTCAAGGGCGACGTGCAGGGCTCGGTCGAGGCCATCAACGGCGCGCTGGAGAAGCTCGGCAACGACGAGGTGTCGGCGCGGATTCTGCTGGCGGGCGTCGGCGGCATCACCGAGTCGGACATCACCCTGGCGGAGGCTTCGAAGGCCGTCGTCATCGGCTTCAACGTGCGGGCCCACAAGGAAGCGCGCGAGTCGGCCGAGAACAAGGGCGTCGAGATCCGCTACTACAACATCATCTACGACCTCGTGGATGACATCAAAGCGACCCTGTCGGGCATGCTGCCGCCGACGCTGCGCGAGGAGCGTCTCGGCGAGGCCCAGATCCTGCAGATCTTCGACGTGTCGAAGGTCGGCAAGATCGCCGGCTGCCGCATCACCGACGGTGTGGTCCAGCGCGGTGCCCATGTGCGCCTGATTCGCGACAGCGTGGTCATCCACGAGGGCAAGCTCGCCCAGCTGAAGCGCCTGAAGGACGATGCGAAGGAAGTGACCGCCGGCTACGAATGCGGCATGTCCTTCGAGAACTTCCAGGACATGCGGGCCGGCGACACCATCGAGTGCTACCGGGTCGAGGAGATCCGTCGCACGCTCTAAGCGGCGGATTCGCTTCGGAATACCGACGGGGTCGCGACGAGGTCGCGGCCCCGTTGCGCGTTTCGGAGCCGGCGCCGGCCGTCTTCGCGGAAAGACGACGCGGAAACTGGCGCGACGGGCCTATATCCCGGACGCCGATCTGCGCTAAGAGGGTCGCCTTCGACGTCCGCTTCGTTTCAGCCGGCTCGGCGTTTCCGTGCGGCGGCACCTCGATGTTCCGTTTCAGCGACGCATCGTCCGCGGCTCCCGGCGCGCCGGTGTCGAACCGTTTCGACGACAAGACGATCAGAATCCGACATGGCCCAGAAGCAGACCCCCACCGGACCCTCGCAGCGCCAGCAGCGCGTCGCTGAGCTGATCCGCCACGCCATCGCTGAGGTTCTCCAGCGCGGGGACATCCAGGACCCGGTGCTGAGCGCGCACGTCATCACGGTGCCGGAGGTGCGGATGTCGCCGGACCTGAAGCTCGCCACGGCCTACATCATGCCGCTCGGCGGCCTGGACGAGGCCCCGGTCCTGGCGGCGCTGGCGCGCAACAAGAAGGCGCTGCGCCAGGAGGTCGCCCGCCGGGTGAACCTGAAATACGCGCCCGATCTGCGCTTCCTGCGCGACGAGACCTTCGACGAGGCCGACCGGATCGACGCCCTGCTGCGGACTGATAAGGTGCGCCGTGACCTCGAATCGCCGGCCGCGAAGAAGGACGACGGCGCCTCGGACCCCGACGCCGCCTGACGCGCACCGGCCTTGAGCGGCCCCCCGTCTCCGGCCCGAGGCGGCGGAGACACCGAACAGCGAACCCCGACCGGGACGGATGACGGCGCAGGACGTGCCGCCCGCCCCCTGTGAGCATTGACCGAGGACCCCCATGATCAACGAACCGACCGTCGAGCGCACCGAGGGTTCAGCGCCGCCGAACCCGGCGGACCGGCCCGTGGCCGCCGAGGGCCGGCGTCCGCCGCGGGGCGCGCCGCGCCCCGACCGGCCGAAGCGCCGCGACGTCAACGGCTGGGTGATCCTCGACAAGGGCGTGGGCATGACCTCGACCCACGCGGTCGCGGTGGTGAAGCGCGCCTTCAACGCCAAGAAGGCGGGCCATGCCGGCACCCTCGACCCCCTGGCCTCCGGCATCCTGCCGATCGCGCTCGGCGAGGCGACCAAGACGGTCCCGTTCGTGATGGACGGGCGCAAGGCCTACGTCTTCACCGTGACCTGGGGCATCGAGACCGACACCGACGACGCCGAGGGCCGGCCGGTGGCCACCAGCGAGGCGCGCCCCACCCGCGAAGCCGTGGAGGCGGCGCTGCCGACCTTCATCGGCGCCATCGAGCAGGTGCCGCCGCGGTACTCGGCCATCAAGATCGCCGGAGAGCGTGCCTACGACCTCGCCCGGGACGGCGAGGAGGTCGTGCTGGTGGCCCGCCCGGTCCAGATCGACCATCTCGCGGTGGTCGAGCACAGCCCCGAGCGCACGGTGATCGAGGCCGCCTGCGGCAAGGGCACCTATGTCCGGGCCATCGCCCGCGACCTCGGCCGCCTGCTGGGCTGCTACGGCCACGTCTCGGCCCTGCGCCGCACCCGCGTCGGCCCCTTCACCGAGGCGGATTCCTGCCAGGTCGCCGCCCTCGAGGAAGCCGGGCCGGACGGCAATGCCGGGCATCTCCACGCCGTCGAGACCGCCCTCGACGCGGTGCCCTCGGTGCCGGTGTCGCGGGACATGGCCCTGCGCCTGATGCGCGGCCAGCCGGTGATCCTGCGCGGGCGCGACGCCCCGGTGGAGGGCAAGGCCTTCGCCACCTGCGGCGGCATCCTCGTGGCGGTGGGCGACGTCGAGCGCGGCGAACTGGTGCCACACCGGGTGTTCCACCTCGGCGGGACCGCCAACCGCCCGGTCTGAGCGGGGCTTCCGGGGGCCTTCCCCCACGGGGAGGGTGACCCGCAGGCGCATGCAGAACGGGCTCCGCGCGGGCCCCCTCGCCGTCGGGCGGTGGCACCCGTACCCGTCGATCCGGGGGCGCCGCGGTCGAGCCCGCCCCGAAGGAGAGGCGCGCCGTCCGGAGCCGCCGACCGTGTCAGGTCCGACACGCTCGGCGTCCCCGGGTCCCGGGCTCCGCTGCGCGGCCCGGGGATGGGGGGCCGGGCCCCGACTTTCGGTTCGAGCATCGGCCCTTGCGATCGCCCTTTCCTGGACAGGAGTCGGCGTCGCGTCTGCCAACTCGTCCTCGATGGACCTGCGTCACGCGCTTCCCCGAAGCGGTCGGCATCTCCACGGCCCTTCCTGCTCCGGCGAAACGGTCGCCCACGCGCAGGCGGCGGTGAGGCTCTCGGAACGCGATGCGATCTGTCGGGCGACCTCGACCGCCTGATCCGGATGGTGGGGAACGAGGACCGCGAGCCCTCCCGTCATGGGCGTGAGGAGGCGCCCCGATTGCGAGACAGGGAGGCCGTCGAGCCGGACTGTCAGGCGACCGCCGACAGGCGCGGCCGTGAATGTCGCGAACGCCGCCGCACCGCCATCATCGAAGCGGACCACGATGTCGGGTTGGTTCGGCCCCTGACCATTTCCCCGCACCGATGTCGATGCGACCGTCAGGCTGACCGCATCGCCGGCGAAGGCCGTCGAAGGGATGCAGAGAAGCAGCGGAAGCAGGAAACGATCGATCTGTCTGCGCATCGCATGAACTCTCCGTCCTCGGGCTGAAACTCGGTCCGCTCGTCTGTGTGAAGGGCCGCTGAGAGTGAGAAGCGGAGCTTGGCCTTTTGCCCTGGAGCGGACGATCTCGCGATGACCCAGCTCGGTCGTCGGCGGGCCGACGGCGCTCGTCCCTCAGGCGTCCTTCCGGCATCTGTCGTGAAGGGAGTCCAAGCGGCCTCCGATCCCGTTGGATGGAACTCCCCATGGGTCGATATTCCACCAAACGGAGCGGCATTCGGAACCCGAGGTGCGTTCGATGTCGCGACATTCCACGGACCAACCAAAACCGGGTGCGCCCTTGATCGTACAAGCGTCAGGGCGTGCCGCGATCGTCTCCGAAAGAGCTTTGTCTCGGATCGCCTGATGTGACAGCCGGACGGCGTCTGCGGTCGTTGGTACGGTCGCGACGGCCCAGACGATGCGGCCCACGATGATGAGCATGACCAGTGCACTGACGCAGCCGAGAAGCAGCGCTGCGGAGCTTCTCTGCCTGGCTTCATAGGACCTTCGCATTCGAGGAGCTTACGAAGTGAAATATTCGCGATCCACTCGATCCGGTGGTCGAGCGGAAGGGCAAAAACCGACCCCCGTCAGGCAGAACGACCGGTATTGCGGCATCTCGAAGGCGGCCACTCGTCAGCGATTTGATCGGGTCAATGAGGAGTCACTTCAGGACGAGACCCTCCAGCCCTGAGCGGGCGTTCAGTGATCGACCCGACTTCATCGCCGCAATCAGTCATTTCATTCGATCAAGCCAGTGGCTTAAGGCTGATGGAATCGGCCATGAAGGAAAGCGATGATAGAGCGATGTAAAATCTCATTAACCAACGCTATAGGGTTACAGATTAGAACAACTTCAGATTTGAAGTGCTCTAATTGTGTGATAAATATCACGTTTCCAACTTGCCATGCAGATCGTATCTGGCAATGAGTACGATACTGCGCCGCTTAAGGCGCTTATCAGCGTGCCATATGCCCCATCGCGCCCCCTCCCTTGCTTTACTTCTCGCCACAACAGCTCTCTCCTGGCCCGTGGCCGCACAGCAAACGAGCGTGCAGCTCGACCAGCTCTCCGTCGAAGGCGTCGCACCGGGACCCCGGATTGGTAGTGAGGCCAATCTCAGTGGTGGGGATGGCGGCACGGCGGCGACCAGCGGCGGCGGCGGAGGCCCTTCCGGAATCACCGGCTACACCGCTCGGATCAGCCCCACGGCGACAAAGACCAACACACCGCTGCTTGAGACCCCACAGTCGGTCACGGTGCTCACCCGTGAGGCGCTCAACGACCGCAACGTCCAGACGCTCAACGAGGCCCTCGGCTACGTGGCCGGCGTGTCCTCGAACGTCTTCGGCTTCGATCCGCGCTTTGATTCGTTCTTCGTGCGCGGCTTCAGCCTGACCTATGACGGCATCTTCCGGGATGGCCTGCGCCAGGTCGCATCGGGCCTGACGGTACCGCGCATCGAACCCTACGGCATCGAGGCGGCTACGATCCTGCGAGGTCCGGCTTCCGGTCTCTACGGGCTCGGCTCGCCCGGCGGCATTCTCGACGTCACCACGAAACGACCGGTCTTCGTGCCCTTCGGCGAGGTGCAGCTACAGGTCGGCAACTTCGACCGCTACCAGGGCAATTTCGACATCGGCGGCCCGGTGGAGGGCACGGGCGGCACCCTCGCGTACCGCGTCACCGGCATCAAGCGGCAGTCGGACACCTTCATCCCCGGGGGCTCGGACGACCGGAGCTACATCGCGCCGTCCTTCACGTGGAAGCCATCCGCCGACACCACCTTCACGTTCCTGAGCGAGTATCAGGAGACCAAGCTTCCGGGCAGCACGACGTTCTTCAACCAGAACCTGCGCCCGAGCCGGATCTACTCAGGCGACCCGGCCTTCAACGACTTCAGGCAGCAGCAGGGGCGCGTCGGCTACGCGTTCGAGCACCGCTTCGACGGGGATCTGGTCTTCCGGCAGAACTTCCGTTTCTACGACATCAGCAACGACTATCGCTACGCGTCGATCGCCGCGCTCAGCCCCGACGGCCTGAGCGCCAGCCGATCGACAGGATATTCGCGCCAGTTCCTGAGCCAGATCACGCTCGACAACCAGATCGAGGCGCATGTCACCACGGGGCCGGTCGCGCATACGCTGGTGGCGGGGCTCGACTACGCGCATTCCGACTTCAACTATCGCTTCGGTTTCGGCGCGGCCCCCGATCTCAACCTCGTCACGCGCAATTACGGCCAGCAACCGATCCTCGCGCCGCTGCTGGGCCCGCGCACCGCGCAGAGCCAGGATCAGGTCGGGCTGTACCTGCAGGAGCAGGCCAAGTTCGACCGCTTCGTGCTGACCCTGACCGGGCGCTACGACTGGGTGTCCCAGACCACGACCGCGGCCCCCGCTGCCGCGACCCAGCAGAACGACCAGGCCTTCACGGGCCGCGTCGGTCTCAACTATCTCCTGGCCCCCGGGCTGGTCCCCTATGCCAGCTACGCCACCACCTTCGCGCCGCAGCCGGGCGTCGATGCCGCCGGACGCGCCTTCAGACCGGCGACGGGGGACCAGATCGAGGCCGGCGTCAAATACCTGATCCCCGGCACGAACATCCAGGCAGGGTTCGCCGGCTTCGATATCGTCCAGAGCAGCGTCCTGCGCACGGATCCGAACAACGTCGCCTTCCAGGTGGCCACCGGCGCCGTCGAGTCCCGCGGCTTCGAGATGGAGGCCATCGCCAACTTCGCGCCGGGCACCAACCTCACCCTCGCCTACACCCACCTCAATCTGCGCTATCTCAGCCAGACCTCGTTCGCGGGCCAATCCCTGGACGGCAACGCCCTCTCGGGCATTCCCGGGGACACGTTCACCGGCTTCCTGAGCTACCTGTTCCCGTCGAGTTCGGCCCTGCGCGGACTGACGCTCGGTGGCGGCATCCGCTTCAACGCCAACAGCTTCGCCAACGACGAGAACACCGTCCGCAACCCGACCGTCACGCTGTTCGATGCGCTGGTGGCCTACGACTTTGCGGCCATCGATCCGGCGTACAAAGGCTTTCGCGCCCAGATCAACGCCAACAACGTCTTCGACCGCGACTACTTCACCTGTCAGGCGGGCTTCTGCTACCGCGGCGCGCCGGCGACCGTCATCGGCAGCCTGATCTACCGATGGTAGACGGCAGAGCTGACACCGCAGCGCCCCTCTCCGCATCCGTTGCCCCCCCCGCGAGCCGAGACCGATGAAGGCACTTCCCTCGCGGCGCCGCCTGGCGGCTCTTCCCGCCGCCGCCTGGCTGCTGCTAAAGCCGAGCCTGGCCCATGCGACTGCCGACGAGCCGGCCCGGCTCACCGGCGCGGTCGCCTTCGATCTGGGCGGCAACGGCCAGCAGGTGCCGTGGCGGATCACGCTCTACGTTCCGCCCGGCGAGGTGCCTGCGGACGGCTGGCCCGTGCTGTACCTGCTGGACGGCAACGCGGTGACGGCCACGGCGATCGATATCGAACGCGTACAGGCGCCCTACCCCGACGCCACGGGTATCGCCACGCGCTTCGTCGTCGTCGGCATCGGCTATCCCGGGGACGATCCTTACGATGGCCTGCGTCGGTCCTGGGACTACACGCCACCGCCCGGACGGTCCTACCCACCGGCCCAGCTCGGCGGTCCTCCGATCCGGACGGGCGGCGCCGACGCGTTCCTGCGCTTCGTCTTGGACAATCTCCGGCCTGCGATCGCACGACGCTGCAGGGTCGATCCTTCGCGGCAAGCGGTGTTCGGTCACTCGTTCGGGGGACTGTTCGTCCTCCACGCCCTCGCTCGGGCGCCCGCGGCCTTCTCGCACTGGATCGCCGCCAGCCCGTCCATCTACTGGGAAGACGCCGTGGTGCTCGAAAGCATCGCGGAGTTGGAGAAGGCCTCTCCAAACGGCGCGCGCGTGCTTCTCCTGGCCGGTGCCTACGAGGAAGCCCTCGCCCCGTTCCAACGGGTCGCCCCGGACCATGAGGCGCGCCGCGCCCGCCTCGCATCGACCCGCACCGTGGAACTGACCCGTGCGATGACGGAGCGGTTGAGCCGGATCTCGGGCGTGACAAGCACCTTCAGCCTTATCCCTGGACGAACTCACATGACCGTCCTGCCCGAAGCACTCAACGAGGCGGTCGCCTTCTTCATGCAACGTTCGGGATAGCCTCGCCAAGAAGGTCGACGGCTTCGGCAATGCTCGGATCGTTCGTTCGGGCATACGACAGATCCGCTGCCGGCCCCTGCTCCAGCGAACGTCCGACGTCACGACTTTTCGGACTGTCGGCAATCCGTCACCGACCCAACCGATCCGGCCGTAGAGCGTCGTCCGGCAAGCTTCCGAGAAGCGGACCTCCAGAGGTCCAACACGGGGTCGCAAGTCGCTCCTTGCAGGGTCGGGACGTTCGGCTGTTGCCCCCAGGGCCGGGCCCTGTCAGGGCCGTCGATCGGCCTGCGCGGCCCGGCCGCCCGGAACCCGCCGTTTCAGCAGGGCGCCCGGCTCGGCCGGAGCCTGCCTCGCGTGACGATCCGCGTCACGCGCCCCGGATCGGCAACCCCGTCTCGATCACCCGCGCCCAGAGCGAGGCGCCGTAGGGTGCGGCGGCGTCGTTGAAGTCGTAGTCCGGGTGGTGCAGGCCGGCGCTGTCGCCGTTGCCGAGGAAGATGTAGGCGCCGGGGCGGTGGGCGAGCATGTAGGAAAAGTCCTCGGCGGCCATCATGGGGGCCACCGCCCGGTCGATGCCGGCCTCGCCGACGAGCCCGGCCGCCACGTCGGCGATGAAGTCCGTCTCCGCCGGATGGTTCTCGGTGACGGGGTAGCCGCTGTTGAAGTCGATGGCGCCGGTGGCGCCGAAGCCCCGGGGCACGTGGGTGACGATCTCGGTGATCCGGTCCTGGATCAGGGTCCGCATCGGCTTCGAGAGGGCCCGCATGGTGCCCCGCAGGACCACGTATTGCGGCAGCACGTTGAAGGCCTCCCCCGCCTCCAGGGCGCAGACCGAAACCACCGCGCTCTCCAGGGGATCGACGGTGCGCGACACCACGGATTGGAGCGCCGTGATGACGTGGCTCGCCACCAGCACGCTGTCGATGGCGTTGTGCGGCTGGGCGGCGTGGCCGCCCCGACCCGTGATGGTGATGGTGAAGCGGTCCGTGGAGGCCATGATCGGGCCCGGCCGGATGGCGAAGGTGCCCAGCGCCTGGCCCGGGATGTTGTGCATGCCGTAGACGGTCTCGACGCCGAAGCGCTCCATCAGCCCGTCGCGGACCATGGCCTCGCCGCCGCCGCCGCCCTCCTCCGCCGGCTGGAAGATCAGCACCGCCGTGCCGTCGAAGGCGCGGGTCTCGGCGAGGTACTTCGCCGCCCCGAGCAGCATCGCCGTGTGCCCGTCATGCCCGCAGGCATGCATCTTTCCCGGCACCGTGGAGCGGTAGGGCAGGTCGCGCGCCTCCTGGATCGGCAGGGCGTCCATGTCGGCGCGCAGGCCGATGGCGCGGTTCGAGCCGTGGGCCCGGCCGCGGATCACCCCGACGACGCCCGTTCGGCCGATGCCGGTGGCGACCGTGTCGCAGCCGAAGCCCCGCAGCTTGTCGGCGACGAAGCCGGCGGTGCGGTGGACGTCGTATTGCAGCTCGGGATGCGCGTGGAGATCCTGGCGCCAGGCGGCGATCTCGTCCGCGAAGGCGGCGATCCGGTCGAGGACGGGCATGGACAGCGACTTTCGAGAGGCGACGGCTCTCAGGGGGGGACGCGCCGGGGTTGCGACGCCGGTCCCAGCAAACAAGAGGCCAGGGATGCGGTCAACGCGTCCCGCGCCGCGAAGGCGACGCTCCGGGGTCGCGCTCCCCCTGCCGCGGTGTCGCGCCGGGCCGGCCGTGGGGACCGCTGGCGAGGTCGTCGAGGATCGGGCAGTCGGGCCGGGCGTCGCCGCCGCAATGGGCGGCGAGATCCTCCAGGGTGCGGGCCATGCCGTCCAGGGCGTCGATCCGGCGCCGCAGGTCCGCCACATGGTCGAGGGCGAGGCGGCGCACCTGGGCGCTCGCCCGCGCCCGGTCGTGCCAGAGGGCGAGCAGCGCCCGGATATCCTCCATGGTGAAGCCGAGGTCGCGGGCCCGGCGCACGAAGCGCAGGGCATGGAGGTCGGCCTCCGTGTAGAGGCGGTAGCCCGCGGCCGTCCGGCCGGCCGGCGCCAGCAGGCCGGTCTCCTCGTAGTAGCGGATCATCTTGGCCGAGACGCCACTGGCGCGGGCGGCCTCCCCGATGGTCACCGCGCTCACGCCACCGCTCCCGTCGTCGTCGCCGTACCGCCGGCCCGGCGCAGCCGCAGGGCGTTGGCGAGGACGAAGACGCTCGACAGCGCCATGGCGCCCGCCGCCAGGACCGGCGAGAGCAGCGGTCCGCCGACCGCGTGGAGCAGCCCCGCCGCCACCGGAATCAGCGCGACGTTGTAGGCGAAGGCCCAGAACAGGTTCTGGCGGATGTTGCGCATCACCGCGGCCGAGAGCCGGAAAGCGCCGACGAGGCCCGAGAGGGCGCCCGACATCAGCACCACGTCGGCGGCCTCCACCGCGATGTCGGTGCCGGTGCCGAGGGCGATGCCCACATCGGCCTCGGCCAGGGCCGGCGCGTCGTTGATGCCGTCGCCCACGAAGGCCACCGCGCCGTGGCGGGCACGCAGGGCCTGCACCGCCGCGACCTTGCCGCCGGGGAGGATCTCGGCCGAGACCGACGTGATGCCGAGGGTGCGGGCCACGGCCTCGGCCACCGCGCGGCCGTCGCCGGTCACCATCGCCACCGCAAGGTCGCGGGCGCGCAACGCCGCCACGGCCTCGGCCGCGCCGGGCTTGATCGGGTCCGCCACCGCGACCAGGGCGGCGAGGCGCCCGTCGAGGGCGATGAAGAGCGGGCTGCGGCCCTCCCGGGCGAGGCGGTCGGCCGCGTCGTCGAGGTCTCCGGCCGGGATCGCAAGGCGGTCGAGGAAGCGCCGCGCGCCGACGACGACGGCCCGGCCGTCCACCGTGCCGGCGATGCCGTAGCCGGGCTCCGCCGCGAAGGCCGTGACCGTTCCGAGGGCCAGGCCCCTGTCCGCGGCCGCCGCCACGAGGCTGCGGGCGACGGGGTGCTCGGAGCGGGATTCGAGGCTCGCGGCGAGGCGCAGGGCCTCGTCCGCCGCGACGCCCGGCCCGGCGACGAGGTCCGTCAGGGTCGGGCGGCCCAGGGTGAGCGTTCCGGTCTTGTCCAGGGCGACGACCCGGACCGCGCGCAGGCGCTGGAGCGCGCCGCCATCGCGGAAGAGCACGCCAAGCTCGGCCGCGCGGCCGGTGCCCACCATGATCGAGGTCGGGGTCGCGAGGCCCATGGCGCAGGGGCACGCGATGATGAGCACCGCGATGGCGTTGACGAGGGCGAGGCCGAAGGCGGGGCTCGGCCCGAAGGCCAGCCAGCCCGCGAAGGTCGCCGCCGCGGCGGCGATGACCGCCGGCACGAACCAGCCCGTCACCCGGTCGACCACGGCCTGGATCGGCAGCTTGGCGCCCTGCGCCGCCTCGACCATGCGGACGATCCGGGCGAGCACGGAGTCGGCCCCGACGGAGTCCACCCGCAGGTCGAAGCTGCCATGGGTGTTGAGGGTGCCGCCCACCACGCCGTCGCCGGGCGCCTTGGCCACCGGCACCGGCTCGCCGGTGATCATGCTCTCGTCGACGTAGCTCGCCCCGGAGACCAGGACGCCGTCGGCGGCCACCCGCTCGCCCGGGCGGACCCGGACCACGTCCCCGCGCCGGAGGCTCGCCTGGGCCACCTCCGTCTCGACGCCGTCGCGGATCACCCGCGCGGTGGCGGGGCTGAGGCCGACGAGGCGGGCGATGGCCGCGCCCGTCCGCCCCCTGGCCCGCGCCTCCAGGGTCCGGCCGAGGAGGATCAGCGTGACGATCAGGGTTGCGGCCTCGAAGTAGAGGTGGGCCGTCCCCGCCGGGAGAAGCGCCGGCGCCAGGACCGCGACCAGGGAATACAGGTAGGCGGCGCCGGCCCCGAGGGCCACGAGGGCGTTCATGTCCGGGTGGCCGCGGACCAGGGCGGGCAGGCCCTGGCGGAAGAAGCGGGCCCCGGGTCCGGCGAGCACCAGGGTGGCGAGGCCGGCCTCGAGCCCGCCGGCCCAGGCGCCGAGGGCGCCGTGAACCGCGTGGCCGAAGGCCGGGACGAGGTGGCCGCCCATGTCGAGGACCACGATCGGCGCCGACAGGAGCGCCGCCGCGACGAGGTCCCGGCGCAGGGTCGCGCCCTCCTGCACCAGACGGGTCTCCCGGGCCGCGACCGGCGCTTCGGCCGGAGCCTGCGGCTGGTAGCCCGCCTTCGCGACCGCCGCCTCCAGGTCCGCGCGCGCCACCAGCCCCTCGGGGTGGCGCACCGTGGCGCGGCCGGTGGCGAGGTTGACCGTGACCGCGGCGACGTCCGGGACGGCGGCCAGCACGCGCTCGACCCGCCCGACGCAGGCGGCGCAGGACAGTCCGGCGATCTCCAGGGTGGTGACGGCCTCCGGCACGGCGTAGCCGGCCCGCGCGACGGCCTCCACCGCCGCGGCACCGGGACCCAGCAGACGCAGTTCGGCCCGTCCGGTGGCGAGGTTGACCGAGACCTCCGAGGCTCCCGGCAGGGCGCGCAACGCCCGCTCCACCCGCCCGACGCAGGAGGCGCAGGTCAGCCCCTCCACCGGGAAGCCGAGCCGCCGGCCGGGCGTGGGAATCGTGGCATCGAGGGTCGGGCGCTTGTCCATGTCCCCCCATGTGGGGGTTCCCATGGTGGGAAGGTCAAGGGCCGGGCGGGGGTACTGACCGGACCGCGTCCGCCCGGTCGGCGCGCCGCATCCGCGGGAGGGGGGCCAACGCATCGCGGGACGGTGCGGAACGCGATGTTCCGCTCGGCCCAGGATCCCGGCCCCTACCGCCGCCGGCCCCAGATGCCGGCGCGCTCGGAGCGGGCCTGCTCCTCGGCGGCGAGGAGGTCGGCCGGCGCGTCCTCGGCGGCGCGGGCGCCGCCGGCCGTTAGGATCAGGGCGGCGAGGTCGTCGCCATCGATCTGGCAGCGGAGCTGCTCGCCAGCCGCCTCGGCCCCGGAGGCGGGGGCGCAGGTCACCTCGCGGCGGCGCAGGTAGCGGGCGAGCTGCCGGGCGAGCGCCCCGCCCTCCCCTTCCACCCCGAGGAGGCGGACGGTGCGGCCGCGGAAGGCCAGGGTGCCGGTGTCGACCACCTCCGGCACGCCGTGGATGCCGGGCGCGGCGGCGCTGGCGGCGACCTCGCGGGCGGGCGCCGGCTCGGCCCGGGCCGGCTCGCCCCGCGCCGCCGAGGGGCGCTTGCGGCCCTTGGCCAGCTGCGCCGTCGCCCGCTGGACGAAATCGTGGAAGATGCTCGCCGGGAGATCGCCGCCGCCGACGCGGTTCATGGAGGCATTGTCGTCGTTGCCGACCCAGACGCCCACGACGAGGTCCGGCGTCATGCCGATGAACCAGGCATCGCGATAGTCCTGGGTCGTCCCGGTCTTGCCGCCCACCGGCAGGCCGGCGATCCGGGCGGCCTTGCCGGTGCCGCCGTCGACCACGGCCTGGAGGGAGTCGAGCATCATCGCCCGGGCCTCGGTGGGGATCGCGGTGCCGCCCTTGGCGTCGGCGCGCAGGTAGAGCGGCTGCGGCTGGGCGCCCCGGATGGCGTGGACGCTGTGGGTGTCCACCGGCGCGGCCCCGGCCAGCACGCCCGCATAGGCGCGGGTCATCTCCAGCAGCGTCACCTCGGCCGAGCCGAGGGCGAGGCTCGGCACGTTGGGCAGCTCCGCGGTCACGCCCATCCGGTGGGCGGTGGCGATGACCGCCGGGATACCGACCTCGTCGGCCAGCTGCGCCGCCACCGTGTTGATCGACTGCGCGAAGGCGCTGCGCAGGGGCATCGCGCCCTTGAACCGGCCCGTGGAATTCTGCGGTTCCCAGTCGCCGATCTGGATCGGCCGGTCGACCAGCACCGTGTCGGGGTTGAAGCCGTTCTCGTAGGCCGTGAGGTAGACGAACAGCTTGAACAGCGAGCCGGGCTGGCGCTTGGCCTGGGTGGCGCGGTTGAACTGGCTGTCCTCGTAGTCGCGCCCGCCCACCAGGGCGAGGATCGCGCCCTCCTTGTTGAGCACCACCATGGCGCCCTGGCCGGCCTTCTTCTTGGGCCCCTCGGCGTCGAGGCGGCGGGCGACGACGCCCTCCGCGAGGCTCTGCAGGTCGAGGTTGAGGGTGGTGCGCACGGTGACGTCGCCCGGCGCGTCGGCGAGCTTCTTCGACTCCGCCGAGACCATGTCCAGGAAGTAGTTGGTGCCCGGCGGCGTCTCGGGGGGCGTGCGCAGGGTGATGGTCTGGGCGCGGGCCTTGTCGGCCTCGGCGGCCGTGATCGCGCCGGTCTCCACCATGGTCTGCAGCACCACGTCGGCGCGCTCCTTGGCGCCGCCGAAGTTCCGGGTCGGGGCCAGCTGCGAGGGCGCGCGCACGAGGCCCGCCAGCATCGCGGCCTCCGGCAGGGTCAGGGCCTCGGCCCCCTTGCCGAAGTAGCGCCGGGCGGCGGCATCGACGCCGTAGGCGCCGGCCCCGAAATAGGCGGTGTTGAGGTAGCCGAGCAGGATCTCGTCCTTCGACATCGTCGCCTCGACGCGCAGGGCCAGGAACGCCTCCTGAATCTTGCGGCGCAGCGACTTCTCCTGGTTCAGGGAGACGAGCCGGGCATATTGCTGGGTGATCGTCGAGCCGCCCTCACGCACGCCGCCGCCGACGGCGTTGCGGTACAGGGCGCGCAGGAAGCCGCGCGGGTCGAGGCCCCAGTGGGAGCGGAAGCGCCGGTCCTCGATCGCGATGATCGCCTGGCCGAGATGGGCCGGCATCTCCGCCGCCGTCAGCTTCTGGCCCTGGAACGCCCCGCGGGTGGCGAAGGCCCGGCCGTCATCGGCCTCGACGGTGAGCGCCCGCTGGCCCGCTTCCGGCACCACGCCGCCCAGGGGCGGCAGAGTGGCGAAGCTGTAGAGGACGAGCCCGGCCAGGGCCAGCAGCGGCAGCAGGACGACCGCCAAGGCCGCGGCGCGCCAGGGATGTCGGCGGAGCCGGGCCGGCCAGCCGGCGGCGCGGGGCGCCGGCGCGCGTGCGGGCGCGGGCGTCGGCCCCGCCGCAGGGGCGGCGGTGGACGGGGGCGGAGGTCCGGCCGGCGCGCGGGGGCGCATGCGGTCAGCCCATCCCCGCCAAGCTGGCCCCGCCGCCCGCGCCGCGCCGGCGGCCCGGCGTCCGGCACCCCGTGCCGCACCGACGGCGAGCACGCGGAGCTGGCGGCCGAGGGTCCGCGCCGCCGCCGCGGCTTCCCGCGCCGCGGCGCGGGTGTCCGCATTGTCCGGCCCGGCGGCTCTCCGAGGCTCGGGCTCAGGGGCGGGCCGGGGCGGGTCGACCCGCGCGGGGCGCGGGCGTTCCGGGTCGGGGGAGGTCATCGCGGGCCATGGTCACGGGGGGCGGGGCTCGGGCGGCGAAGCGCCCCGCGGTGTCCCGCCGGTTCTAGACCATCTCGCGCGGCCAAAGCTACGCCGTTCCGGGGCGCCCCAGGGGGCCGGGCCGGCCCGCCTCTGCGTGGCGGCCGCGCAGGCGGAAGGCCAGGAGCACCAGCAGGATTCCGAACACCATCGTGTAGCTGCCGATCCACCAGGTCAGGACCAGGGCCGACATGCCGGGATCGACCAGGAGCGCGATGCCGAACAGGATCGAGACGACGCCGCCGAGCACCAGCCACCAGCGCCCGTAATGGGCATGCAGGCGGAAGCCCGCCGCCACCATGAGGCCGCCGGTGACGAGGGCCCAGAACGCCACGAGGTAGACGAAGGCCCAGACGGCTGCCGCCGGGACGAGCACGGCGGCGACGCCGACGACGAGGTCGAGGAGCCCTTCGAGGAGGAGGAAGCCCCAGCGCTCGTGGCGCTGGGCGGCCCGCACCGAGGCGATCACGCCGACGATGCCGTCCACCAGCATGTAGGCGGCGAAGAACAGCACGAGGGAAAGGACGAAGGCGCCGGGCGCCACGAAGGCGATCAGCCCGAACAGGATCGCGACGACCCCGCGCAGGGCCATCAACCACCAATTGCGGGCCAGCACCGTGCTCATCGCGTCGAGACGGTCGAGGCCGCCCGGACCGGCGGCACCCGGTGGCGACAGGGAAGAACCGGCGGTCATACGCGCCTCCTGCAGGTTGCGGACGAACCGGGATCCGGCCCGTCAAACCCGAAAACGCGCGCCGGATTTCGGACGTTCCGTCGGGCCGCGGACGGGGCCCGCAAACGTCATGCGCACCGGGAACAATCGCCGGCGCTACTTCTTGTTGTCGCCGAGGCGGGAGTTTCGGGCGGCGCGGTTTCGATCGCGCGGCCCCTGGATGCGTTCGGACGGTTCGTCGATGCTTCAGGATCAGCAGGCCGTGGGGCGCCAGCCCGCACGGGGCGACGCGGTGCGGCCCTCCGACCCGGAAGGGGCCGATCCGCAGGAGACGGCGTCCGCGACGAGGTCCCCCGGAGAGGCGCCCCCCGGCGAGACCGAGCCGGGCGCGGAGTCCGGCGCGCCCGAGAAGTCCGGCTCGTCCGAGAAGTCCGGCTCGGGCGAGGAGTCCGCTGCGGCCGAGGAGTCCGACGCGGACAGCAAGCCGAACATCCTGCGCCGGCATCCGTTCTGGGCCCTTGGCATCACCGTGGCGGTCGTCGCCGTGGCGGCCGGCGCCTACGTCTACTGGCTGACCCGCCTGCACCCGTTCGAATCCACCGACGACGCCTTCGTCGATGCGCGGCAATTCTCCATCGCGCCCAAGGTCGCCGGTTACATCGTAGATGTGCCGGTCACCGACAACCAGCATGTCGAGACCGGGGCCGTTCTCTTCCAGATCGACCGGCGCGACTACGCGGTGGCCCTGGCGCAGGCGAAGGCGCAGGTCGCCTCGGCCGAGGCCTCGATCCACAACTTCGAGGCGCAGATCGAGGGCCAGAAGGCGCAGGTCGCCGCCTCCCAGGCGGAGGTGACGCAGGCCGAGGCCTCGCTGAAATTCGCGCGGGAGGATGCGGCCCGCTACCGGGACCTCGCCGAGAAGGGGGCGGGCACGATCCAGCGCTCGCAATCCTCATCCTCGACCCTCGACCAGCAGCAGGCCGCCTACGATCGCGCGCGGGCGAACGTCGTCGCGGCGCGCACCCAGGTCGGCGCGCTCAATGCGCAGAAGGCGGGGGCCGAGGCCAGCCTCGCCACCGGCAAGGCCCAGGTGGCCCAGGCCGAACTGAACCTCGGCTACACCACCGTCACGGCGGCCCAGCCGGGCCGGCTGGTGCAGCTGTCGGGCGCCAAGGGCCAGTTCGCCCAGGCCGGGCAGACGCTGTCGACCTTCGTGCCCGACGACATCTGGGTGATCGCGAACTACAAGGAGACGCAGATCACCGACATGCGGCCGGGCCAGCACGCCGACATCGAGATCGATGCCTATCCCGAGCGCAAGATCACCGGCCACGTGGAGTCCGTGCAGCCCGGCTCCGGCACCGCCTTCAGCCTGCTCCCGGCCCAGAACGCCACCGGCAACTACGTGAAGGTGGTCCAGCGCATCCCGGTGAAGATCGTCGTCGACCAGTGGCCCACCGACGTCGCCATCGGCCCCGGCATGTCGATCGTGCCGCGGGTCCACGTCCGGTGAGCGCTGCGGCTTCGCAGGCGGGGGGCAAGGCGGGGGGCAAGGCGAGCGGCGCGTCGGGGGCCTCCGCCAAGGCGCCGGGTGGGCACAACCCCTGGGCCATCGCCCTCGTCGTCTCGCTGGCGACCTTCATGGAGGTGCTCGACACCACCATCGCCAACGTGGCCCTGCGCTACATCTCCGGGGGCCTGGCGGTGGGCCCCGACGAGGCCGCCTGGGTGGTGACGAGCTACCTCGTGGCCAACGCCATCGTGCTCACGGCCTCGAGCTTCCTCGCCAAGCGGTTCGGCCGCAAGGCGTTCTTCATGTGGAGCATCGCGCTCTTCACCGTGGCCTCGGTGCTGTGCGGCTTTGCCTGGAACCTCGAATCGCTCCTCGTCTTCCGCGTGCTCCAGGGCTTGGGCGGGGGCGGCATGGCGCCACTGGCCCAGTCGATCCTCGCCGATTCGTTCCCGCCGGCGAAGCGCGGCCAGGCCTTCGCCCTCTACGGCCTCGCCGTGGTGGTGGCACCCGTGATCGGCCCGACGCTGGGCGGCTGGCTCTCCGACAACGTCTCCTGGCACTGGTGCTTCCTCATCAACGGCCCCATCGGCCTGATCGCCCTCGGGCTGATGCACGTGCTGCTGGAGGACCCGCCGGGGGCGGCGGCGGAACGGAGTCGCCTGCGCCGCGCCGGCGTGCGCTTCGACCTCGTGGGATTCCTCCTCGTCGCCACCTTCCTGGGGTCGCTCGAGGTCGTCCTCGACGAGGGCCAGCGCAAGGACTAGTTCGGCTCGACCTTCATCATCGTGTTCGCGGCGATCTGCGTCGTCGCCTTCGTGGCGATGATCCCCTGGGAGCTGACCCGGAAGAACCCGGTCGTGGACCTCCGGCTCCTCGGCAGCCGCCAGTTCGGCGCGTGCTTCCTGGTGATGATGGCCACCGGCGCGATCCTGATCGCCACGACGCAGTTCGTGCCGCAGCTGGTGCAGGAATATTACGGCTACACCGCCACCCTCGCGGGCCTCGTCCTCGCGCCCGGCGGCCTCGTCACGGTGTTCATGATGCTGGTGATCGGCCGGATCTCGGGCAAGGTGCAGCCGAAATACCTCATCGCCCTGGGCGCCGCGATCGTCTCCGCGGCGATGTACGACCTCACGCGCCTCTACGGCGACACCAGCTTCTGGTTCTTCGCCTGGTCGCGCATCTATATCGGCATCGGCCTGCCGATGATCTTCATCTCGATCACCGCCGCCTCCTACGAGGGGATCGACAAGGGGCAGACCGACCAGGCTTCGGCGCTGATCAACGTCGCCCGCAACGTCGGCGGCTCGATGGGCGTGAGCCTCGCCCAGAACGTGCTCGCCTACCGGCAGCAATTCCACCAGAGCCGGCTCGGGGAGAGCATCTCCGGCGCCAACCCGAACTACCAGGAGACTCTGCGGGCGGCGACGCAGTACTTCCAGGCCCATGGGGCGTCCGGCGTCGAGGCCCAGAACCAAGCCATCGCCTGGATCGGCCAGCAGCTCCAGACCCAGGTGGCGTACTGGGGCTACATCGACGTGTTCTGGTCGCTCTGCCTCGTTTCGGGGGCGGCGGTGCCGCTCGCGATGATCCTCAGCGAGGTCAAGCTCGGCGGGGGCGCGCCGGCCGGGCATTGAGTCAGTCGGCCGGCGTGGTCGCCTCGGTGACGTGGACGCGCGCGGCCGGCGCCGGGGTGGGAGCCGCGTCGGTCTCGATCTCCATGAGGGTGACCTCGGATTTCAGCTCGGGTCCCGCCAGGGCGGCCACGCCCTCGTAGCGGTCGAGGCGACGGTCGATCATGCCGCCGATCTTCTCGCGCACCTCGGCGACCGTGAGGCTGCGGCGGCCCTTGCCGGCCTTCTCGGTGAACAGGCTCCGGTTCGCCTTCGCCGCGGCCTTGAAGACCTGCTTGGCGACCTGGCCCGGCTTCTCGGCGGTGAGTTCGAGGAAGCGGCCGGCGCTGGCGGTGCCGAGGAAATGCGCGAAGTAGAGCTCGGCGGTGGAGAGGTCGCGGCCGATGCGCTGCTCGATCCGGCCCTTGTCGCGATTGATGAGCTCGCCCGCCATCAGGGCGGCGACGTAGGGGTCCTGGCGCAGGCGCAGCACGCGGGTTCGCACCGCCTCGTCGGCGATCGTGATGGCACTGCCGCGCCCCTTCACCGCCGCCGCCTCGTCGGCGAGGCCGTGGCGGGCGCCGTAGGTGCGGATGAGCTCGAGCCAGGTGCCCGACAGGAACTGGAACAGGCCTTCGGCGGAGGAGGTCGAGGCCTTCACCGTGGTTGAGAAGCTCGATTCCTTGTCGGCCAGCGCCATCATGTAGGCGGGATCGACCCCGGTTTCGGTGGCGGCCCGCAGGATGGTGTCGACGATCTCGCGCGGCACGGCCATGTCCCCGAAGCGCAGGCGCTCGGCGCCGGCGGCGTCGCGGCTCGGGGCGAGGGCCGCGAGGTCGCTCTCGATCAGCGACAGCGTCGCGGGTTCCTGCTCGACCACGGGAACCCCGGCCCAGTCGGCCGCGTTGGGGGCTTCAGGTGCGGGCGCGGACTGCTCCCGGACGAGGGTCTGCGCCGTCAGGGCGCGCTCGTCGATCCGATCATGGGCCGCCGCGGCGGGGGCCAGGGCGTTCTGCGGCAGGGCGCCGCCCAGCAGCACGCCGGTGAAGAGCGTCGCAAGGGTCCGGCGGCGAAGAGTGGCGAAGGTCCGGCGCGTCCTGCGCTCGGTCCGCGGCAGCCACGCCACGGTCAGATCTGCGTTGAAGGTCTCGTTGGGCACGAGACGGCTCACGTCGTCGGCGCAGAGCGCCGGCTCCGGGAAAACCCCCATCATTGGTCCTTGTTCGTACCGCTGCCTTCGTCGGGCGCGGCTTCGTTGTCGTTCAGCGAGGGGACGTCTCGCCGGCTGCTGTGACCAGAATGGGACAGCTCCGTGATTCAACGATGGCAGGCTTAACGTTGGGTTAAGCCCTTGTATTTACGAATTTTTAACGCTTCGTTCGGAGGCCGTTCAGGCGCACCGCGTCAAAAAGGCGTCCTGGCCAGGGTTGGAACGCAACCCCGGAAGCCCAGTTAGTGAGGGCTGAGCGGAACGGCCCCCAGGTTGGGACAGGCTCCCGTTCGCCTGAAGAAGGAAGCCGTTTCCCAATGAGCATGCAGACCGGTCGCCGCGTCGGCGTTGCGTTCGTTGGCATGGGTGGCGCTGTCGCCACCACCGCCATCGCAGGCATCGAGATGATTAAATCCGGATCGAACCGCCTTGATGGCCTGCCCCTCGCGGGCGTCCCCGTCGCCGGGATGGCCGACTACAAGGACCTCGTGTTCGGCGGATGGGACCTGAACGACGATGACCTCGCCTCCGCCGCTACCGGCCACGGCGTCCTCAACGCCCAGGATATCGAGAATGGCGCCCAGGTTCTGAAGGGCATTAAGCCCTGGCCGGCCGTCGGCAGCGCCAAGTTCTGCAAGAACATCGAGGGTGCCAACCGCATCGTTGCCAAGGACCACCGCGAGGCGGTCTCCGTCATCGCCAACGACCTGCGCCGCTTCAAGGCCGAGAGCAATCTCGACGAGGTCGTGGTGATCAACCTCGCCTCCACCGAGCGCTGGCCCGACCTCTCCGACCCGACCCTGAACTCGACGGCCGCCTTCGAGAAGGGCCTCGACAGCAGCGACGAGTCGATTAGCCCGGCGATGCTCTACGCCTACGCGGCGATCAAGAGCGGCGTCCCCTACGCCAACTTCACCCCCAGCGTCGCCGCCGACGTGCCGGCCCTGCTCGAACTCGCCAAGGACCTGAACGTCCCCGTGGCGGGCAAGGACGGCAAGACCGGCCAGACCATGATGAAGACGGTGCTGGCCCCCGCCCTGAAGGCGCGCGCCCTGCACGTCGATGGCTGGTTCTCCACCAACATCCTCGGCAACCGTGACGGCCTCGCGCTGAACGACAAGGACTCGCTCCAGTCGAAGCTTAACACCAAGGGCACGGTGCTCGACTCGATCCTCGGCTACCCGGTCGAGGACCACCTCGTGCACATCCACTATTACCGTCCCCGCGGTGACGACAAGGAAGCCTGGGACAACATCGACGTCACCGGGTTCCTGGGTCAGCGCATGCAGATCAAGGTCAACTTCCTTTGCAAGGACTCGATCCTGGCCGCCCCCCTCGTCATCGAGATCGCCCGTGTTCTCGACCTCGCCAAGAAGCGCGGCGACGGCGGCCCCCAGGAGCAGCTCTCGAGCTTCTTCAAGGCGCCCATGGTGAAGAACGGCCACGGCCCCGAGCATGATTTCGGCAAGCAGCAGACCATGCTGCTCGATTGGCTCGGCGCCCACTGATGATCGCCCAGACGGAGGGCGCCGGTCCCGCGGCCCCGCGGGCGCTTCGCGCCCTCCTCGTCGAGGTCAACGACCTCAAGCGCGTGCACTCCGCCGGGCGCACCGGCTCCATCGCCGAGCGCCTCTTCGCGCAGGGCTGGAGCGCCCTCACGGGGGGCGCCGCGCCGGAGGCCGTGGCCCTCGACATCACCGCCAAGGCGCTCGCCGCCGCCCGCCTCTGTGATCTCGACGCGGCCTTCCTGGCCTCCGCCGGGCTCGAGGCGGGCGAAACGGCCGACGTCCTAGTGGCGGGCTTCGATGCCGTCACCGACAGCGTCGAATCCGGCCTGCGGGACCGCCTCCGGGCGGCCCTGCGCGCGCCATCGGGCTTCGGGCAGGGGCCCCTCCCGGGCTTCGTCGCCGCCCTGGCGCATCAGCCCCGCGCCGGCGTCACCTGCCCCGGCAAGCCCCGCATCCTGCTGGAGCCGCCGGAGAACCACGCCGAGCACTGCCTGATGGTGGCGGTCTACGGCGTCGTGCTGAGTCCGTTCTACCGGGCCGACCCGACCCAGGTCTTCCTGGCCGCCATGGCCCACCACTTCCACAACGCCGCGATGCCGGATGCCGGCTTCACCGGCGAGATGCTCCTCGGCGACCACCTCCTGCCGATCATGGCCCGCACCACGCGATGGGCCCTGGACGAACTCGATCCCGGGCTGCGGGAGACCGTGGAGCGGGCGCGTACCGTCCTGCCCGACGACGCCACGGCGGAGGGCCGCGCCTTCCACGCCGCCGACTGCATCGACCGCGTCCTGCAGATCGCCCAGCATCTGCGGGCCGCGACCCTGACCATGGGCACGGTCCTCGACGAGATGGAGCTCGTCCACGCGGGTCCGGTGAAGGGCTTCCACGACCGCGTGCTCAAGGACATGCAGATCCCGTGATGTTTCCTCGCGACCGCGCGGGCGCCCCGTCATGATCCCCTTCGATCTTCGCTCGCCGGAGACCGGCGAGCCCCTCAAGGCCGACACCCCACACTCGCTCCGCGACGGGGCGAGCGGGGCGCGCTGGCCCGTGATCGACGGCATTCCCTACCTGCGGACCAACCGCGCCGACCTCGTGGCCCAAACCCTGGCGCTGCTCGATTCCGGCGAGGCGAACCTCGCCCTCGAAGGTCTCCTCGCCGACCAGGACGACTGGTGGACGGGCCCGCCGGCCGATCCCCTGGACCTCCACGAACTCGTGCGCGAGCGGGACAAACGCTCGCTGCGCGACGCGGTGCGGCTCCTCGGCTGGGGCCGGGTCGGCGACTACTTCCTGAATCGCTGGACCGACCCGACCTTCCTGGCCGGGCTGACGCTCCTCGAGGCTCACTGGAACGACCCGGTCTGCGTGTTCGAGTTCGCCTGCGGCATCGGCCACTACCTGCGCGAATTCCAGACCCGCGGCATCAAGGTCGCGGGCGCCGACGTCGTCTTCGCCAAGCTGTGGGTCGCCCGGCACTGGGTCGTCGGCAAGTCGGCCCAGCTCGTCTGCTTCGATGCGAATTCGCCCCATTGGCCGATCCCGGGCGCGCCGGTCGACCTCGTCGTCTGCAACGATGCCTTCTACTTCCTCGACCGCAAGACCGAGGTGCTGGAATGCCTGCGCCAGAATGCCGGTGATGACGGCTGGCTCGCCGTCAGCCACATTCACAACAGCGACCGCCCGGGATTCTCGGCGGGGCGCGCCGTCTCGGCCGCGGAGATCGACGAGCTCTTCCCCGACGGCCTCGTCTACGACGACGACGACCTGACCCGGGCCATGGTGGAGCGGCGTGCCCCCTCCCCCCGCAAGCCCCAGGACCTCACCGCCTGCGAGGCCTTCTCGGTGGTGGCGGGTCCCGGCATGCGCCCGGCCCCCCGCCGCGTGATCGATGGCATCACCGTGCCGCGCCCCGGCCGGAGCCTTCGGCTCAACCCGCTCTTTCTCTCCGAAGGCGGGGCGCGGCACGCGATCCGCTGGCCGTCCGAGCGCTACGAAGCCGAGTACGCCGCCCGCGCCACCTATCCGTCGACCTACACCGGGCCGGACACCCTGGATTGGCAGGGCGACCTCGACGCGCCCGAGGCCGACCGGGTCCGTGACCGGACCTATGTCGACCTGCCGGAGCGCTGGTGATGGGAGGTTCGGAACGGAGCCCCGTCGCCTGGGGCATCGTCGGCTACGGTTGGGTCGCCCGCGACTACATGGCACCGGGTATCCGCGCGGCCGGGCACCGGCTCGTCGCCGTCGCCGATCCGGGCGAGGCCTCGCGCGCGGCGGCCGAGGCCGAGGGCGCACGGGCCTACGCGCGGCTCGAAGACCTCGTGAACGACCCGGAGGTCGAGGCGGTCTACGTCGCCACCCCGAACCACCTGCACCGGGAGGCGATCGCGGCGCTGGCCGGCTCCGGCAAGGCTATCCTGTGCGAGAAGCCGATGGCGGCCTCCCTCGACGATGCCGAGGCGATGGTCGCGGCCTTGGCGCGCGGCGACACCTTCTACGGCACCGCCTTCGACCAGCGCCACCACCCGGCCCACCGGGCCATGCGGGATGCCATCCGCGCGGGCCGCCTCGGCACCGTCACGGCGATCCGCATCGTCTATGCCTGCTGGCTGCCGCGCGCCTGGACCTCCTTCGCGGGCCAGGACAACTGGCGCATCGACCCGGCCAAGGCCGGCGGCGGCGCCCTGATGGATCTCGCCCCCCACGGCCTCGACCTCGTCGACTTTCTCCTCGACGAATCGATCCACGATCTGGCCGCCCTGACCCAGGCGCGGGCGCAGGACTACGCCGTCGACGACGGTGCACTCCTGATCGGGCGCACGCCCTCGGGCGTCCTCGCCAACCTGCACGTCGCCTACAATTGCCCGGACGCCCTGCCGCGCCGGCGCCTCGAAGTCACCGGCACCCAGGGCCTGCTCACCGCCGTCGACACGATGGGACAGGTGGCAGGCGGAACCTTGTCGTTCACCGACGGGTCAACCGGCATCTCCGAAACTCTGCCCTTCGATGGGGAGGCCTCGCCCTTCCTCGAACAGGTGAAGGCCTTCGGCTCGGCCCTGCGCCGACCGGAGGAGCGCGAGGCCTACAGCGCAACGCGCGACCTTCACACCATGCGCTTGCTGGCCCGCGCCTACGAAGCGTCGGCCTGAACAACGGAAACGCACGACCGTGAACGAGCAGGACCAGGACGACCGCGCCCGCCACAGCCGGATCAAGGCACCGCGCGCCTACACCCACGGCGCTCCCCGCCGGATCGAGGGCCTGCCGGCCGCCCTGCCCGAGCCGGTGCGCGCCTATCTCGACATCCTGCCGGAGGGCCGCATCGTCGGCTTCCCCCTGGCGCCGCTGGACCGCACCGGCATCCCGGTCTGGTTCGTGTCGCTGTTCCTCGATGATCCGTTCTTCGTCGGCGCCATGCCGAGCGGCATCGGTTACGGCGCCACCGACGACGAGGCGATCATCGGCGCTGTGGCGGAGATCGCCGAGAACCTGATGCCCTCGCTCGCCGTGATGCCGCGCAAGAAGGAGCGCGCCAGTTACGACGACCTCGTGCGGGTCTACGGCACCGGCGCGGTGGCCGATCCCCTCACCCTGTGCCTGCCCGCCGGCAGCCCGGTGGGGCGCGCCACCACCCTCGAATGGACGCCCGCCCTCCGCGCCCGCACCGGCGAGACGGTACTGATGCCGCTCGACATCGCCGCCACCGATTATTTCGAGCTGTCGGAGGGCTACAAGCCCTTCACCAACCTCATCACCAACGGTCTCGGCGCCGGGCCGGACGTCGACTTCGCGCTGGGCCACGGCCTGCTCGAACTCCTGCAGCGCGACGGCAACGGCCTCCTGTTCCGCGCCCTCGACCAGGGGGTGGTGCTCGACCTGTCGGAGGGCCTCGGCCCGGAGACGCGCGGCATGCTCGATCGGCTGGATTCCCTCGGGATCAAGGCCCTGCCGAAATTCGCCACCGATCAGTTCGGCCTGACCAACCTCTACGTCGTCGGCTACGACCGGAACCTCGCCGACACGCCGGTGCCGATCGCGCTCTCGGCCTGCGGCGAGGCCTGCGACCCGGACCGCGAGCGGGCCCTGCGCAAGGCGCTGCTCGAGTTCCAGGCCGCCCGCGTGCGCAAGGCCTTCGGCCACGGGCCGCTCGCCTTCGCCGAGCGGGTCACGCCCCCGGGCTACGTCAAGGCCTTCATCGACAAGGCCCTGCCGAGCCTCGATCTGGAGGAGAGCCGCGCCCTCAAAGCGATGCTCGAATGGATCGTGCAGCCCCCCGAGGGCATCGCCGCGACCTTGCGCGACACCGTCTATTCCGAGCGCGCCACCAAGCGCTTTTCGGAGTTGCCCACGACGCAGGCCCCGGACGGGCACGCACGGGGCCGCATCGCCCGCGAACGGCTGGAGGACGCCGGGTTCGACGTGCTCTACGTCGACTGCTCGCCGCCCGGCGGCCGGGTCGGCGTGGTCAAGGCCATCGTGCCGGGGCTCGAGGTCGAGACCATGAGCTATCACCGCATCGGCGCACGCAACACGCAGAAGCTCATCGAGCGCGACCACCCGCTGATCCGCTTCGGCGAGGCCACCGACACCCTGAAGCCCGTGCGCCTGACCCCGGAGGCGATCGAGCACTTCGGCGGGCAGCCGCTGTTCGACACCGCGCTGGCCGACCGGATCGTGGGCGCCCACTACCCGCTCTACCGCGAGCCGGAATCGCACCACGCGCCATTCCGCCTGAGCCAGCAGGGCCGCGCCGCATGAGCCTGCGCTTCGCCTACAACACCAACGGCACCGCCCATCACCGCCTGGACGATGCGATCGACCTCATCGCCGAGGCCGGATACCAGGGCGTGGCGCTGACCCTCGACATCCACCACCTCGACCCCTTCGCCGAGACCTGGGTGCAGGAGGCGCAGCGGGTGTCGAGCCGCCTGCAGCGCCTCGGCCTCGGCTCGGTGATCGAGACCGGTGCCCGCTTCCTCCTCGATCCGAAGGCCAAGCACGAGCCGACCCTGGTCAGCGGCGACGCGTCCGGCCGGGCGCGGCGCATCGGCTTCCTCAAGCGCGCCGTCGACATCGCGGCGATCCTGCAGTCCGAGGCGGTCTCGTTCTGGGCCGGCGTGCCGAAGCCCGGCATCGATCCCGACGCGGCGAGGCTCTGGCTGCGCGAGGGCCTGACCGAGGTCGTCGCCTACGCCGCCGAGCAGAACGTCGTCGCCTGCCTGGAGCCCGAGCCCGGCATGCTGATCGAGACCCTGGACGACTACGCCGCCCTGGACCTGCCGGGCCTGAAGCTCGCCCTCGACACCGGCCACTGCCTCGTCACCGGCGAGCGCGACCCGGCCGTCGCCGTCGGCGAGTTCGCCGACCGCATCGGCACCGTGGCCCTCGAGGACATGGCGCGGGGCATCCACGTCCACCTGCCCTTCGGCGAGGGCGACATGGACGTGCCCGGCGTGCTGGACGCCCTCGAGGCGATCCGGTTCGACCGGCTGATCTGCGTCGAGCTCTCCCGCGAGAGCCACCGCGCCGACCTGATGGTGCCGGCCTCGCTGAAATACCTCCGCGATTGCCGCAATCCGAACCCGGGAGCCTCCGCGTGAGGATCTGCTTCGTCTCGCGCCGCTACTTCCCGGCGATCTCCGGCATGAGCGTCTACGCGCAGAACCTGCTGCGCGAGCTGGTCGAGGCCGGCCACGACGTCACGATGATCTCCCAGTATCGCGGCGACGCCTTCGGCACCCGCGTCTATGGCGGCGGCCCGCCGCCCGACGTCCCCGGCGTCACCGTGATCGGCCTGGAACAGCTCGGCGAGCAGGAGAGCGGCGACTTCGAGCGCGACATCGACACGATGGTGGCGGCGATTCGCACCGAGCACGCGAAGAAGCCCTTCGACATCCTGCACGCGCAGTACGGCTACCCCACCGGTTGGGCCACGCTCCTGGCCTCGCGCGCCCTCGGCGTGCCGAACGTGGTCTCGATCCAGGGCGGCGACGGCCACTGGGTCGGCTCGTGCTGCGAGACCCACCGGGTCGCCATGTGCGAAGTCCTGGCCCATGCCAACGCCCTGCTGATCGGCGGCGCCTCCTTCGTCGGCGAGGTCTGCGACCGGCTCGGCTCGGACCCCGCCCGCTTCACCATCGTGCCGGGTGCGGTCGACACCGCGCGCTTCACGCCCGGACCCGATAACCATCCCGGCCCGGTGCGGCTGTTCTATCACGGCCGAGTCGACCGCCGGAAAGGCGTCCTCGACTTCATCGACGCCCTCGCGCTGGTGCGCGCCCGCGCCATCCCGTTCGAAGCGACCATCTCCGGCATCGGGCCGGACGTGGACTCGTCGAAGGCTCGCGCAGCGGACCTGAAGTTCTCGGAAGCCGAGATCCGCTTCACCGGCTACGCCGACTACGACACCGTGCCGGATCTCTACCGGGCGGCGGACGTCTTCGTCTCGCCGACCTATGCGGAAGGATTCTCCAACACGATCCTGGAGGCGATGGCCGCCGGGCTCGCGGTGGTCTCGACCCATGCGGTCGGCGTCTCGGACTGCCTGCGCGACGGCGAGAACGGACTCCTGGTCCAGCCCGGCGACGTGCCGGCCCTGGCCGAGGCCCTGGCCCGCGTCATCGAGGACGAGCCCCTGCGCCGGCGCCTGGCCGAGGATGGGCTCGCCGAGTGCCGGCAGGTCTATTCCTGGCGGGCGGTGGGCCGGCAGATCATGGACGTGTACGCGCGCGTGGCGAACGAGCGCCCGGCGACCGATTTCGCCGCGACCCTGCCGCACGACCCGTCCTGCCGCTTCCGCGCCGAACCGCACCTGCTCTGAGCCGATGCCCACCGCCCTCGCCCTGTCGCCGCATCTCGACGATGCCGCCTTCTCCTGCGGCGGGCTGCTCCACGCCCTCGGCCGGGCGGGTTGGCAGGTCGAGACCGTGACGGTGTTCACCGCCTCGGTGGCGAACCCGACCGGCTTCGCCCTCGCCTGCCAGACCGACAAGGGGCTCGGGCACGAGATCGACTACATGGACCTGCGCCGGGCCGAGGATGCGACAGCCGTGGCCGCCCTTTTGCTCGCACCCCCGCGCCATTGGCCCTTCCGCGAGGCGCCGCATCGCGGCTACGGCTCGGCGCCGGAGCTGTTCGGCGAGGTGCGGGCCGAGGACACCATCGTGCCCGACCTGACCCGCGCGATCCAAGCGCTCCTCGCCGAGACGGCACCCGACCTCGTCCTGGCCCCCCAGGGCATCGGCGGGCATGTGGATCACGTCCAGGTGGTCCGCGCCCTGGACGCGGCCGAGCCGACCGCGCCGATCCTGTGGTGGCGCGACTTTCCCTACACGGTGCGCGACCAGACCCCGAAGGAGCCCCTGCGCCCGCGCTTCGCCGATCTGCCGGAGACGGAATGCCTGTTCGGCCCCGAGGGCCGGGTGGCCAAGGGCGCGGCCTGCGCGGCCTACGCGACGCAGCTCGGCTTCCAGTTCGGCGGTCCCGAGGGCCTCGCCCGGCGCCTGGCGCAGGAGGACGGGCGCGAGCGCTTCCGCCGGCAGGGCACCCTGCCGGAAAGCCTGGGGCGCCTCGTCGCCGATGTCGGCTGAGGCGCCGCCCGCCGAACCGAAGAGCCTGCGCGACCCCGTCACCCTGGCCGCGCGCAAGTCCCGGCTCGACAGCCCCCACCTCGCCCCGATCCGCGCCCTCGGCCGGGCGATCGCCGCGGCGCAGGGCGCCGAAGTCCCCGAGCCCGACCCCCTCGACGGCGGCGTCGCGGCCCGCCTGCTGCTGCTCTTGGAGACGCCGGGTCCGCGCATCCGCGGCACCGGCCTCGTCTCGCGGGACAACCCGACGGGCACCGCCGCCAACCTCTTCCGCTTCCTCGCCGAGGCCGGGATCGCCCGCCGCGACACCCTGATCTGGAACACGATTCCGTGGGTCATCCACGCCCCCGGCGCCCGCAACCGGCCCCCGCGCCGGTCCGAGGTGCGGCAGGCTCTGCCCTGGCTGGCGCCCCTCCTCGCCTGCCTGCCGCACCTGCGCGTCGTCGTGCTCTCCGGACGGATCGCAGTCTTCACGCAGTCGGACCTCGAAGCGTCGCGTCCGGATTTGAGGCTGATCCCGATCCCGCATCCGAGCCCGACCTTTGTCTGCACGGCGCCGAGCGTCGCCGCGCGCATCCGGGCGGGGCTGGCGGAGGCGCAAGCCTGCATCGCCGGTGGGCATTGCGCCTCCCTCGCTGGCAATTGCCGGCCGATGCTCCTAAATGCGGGCGACGGGCCGTGGTCCGGCACAAGCTCGGGTTGACCCCATGCCGCCGATGCGGCCGTGCGCGGGGAGCCCAGCGGAGGCGGACGCCGACAAGATGAACTTTGCGAGACAGCAGAAGCAGATCGAGACGGCCGAGGCGCTCGCGCCCGAGGCGTCGCCGATCGACGCGGCGGAGACCGAGGCGCCGAAGGGCGGCCTGCGCGGTCGCTACGCCTGGCTCGGCACCATCGCCAGCCTCGCCATCCTGGCGGGCTCGCTGTTCGTCCTGTGGAAGCTCGTCGAGACGGTCACCTGGGCCGAGATGCACGCGGCCTTCACGGGCGCCTCGGCCGAACAGCTCGGCTTCGCCTTCCTGTTCGTCGGCCTGAGCTACCTCTTCCTCACCTGCTACGATGCCCTGGCCCTCCGGCAGCTCAAGCTGAAGGTTCCGTACCGAACGACGGCCCTGGCCTCGTTCACGAGTTACGCCGTCAGCTTCACCCTCGGCTTCCCGCTCCTGACGGCCGGGACGATCCGCTACTGGATCTACTCGAGCAAGGGGCTGGGAGCGGCCAAGATCGCCGCCCTGACGGTGATCGCGGGCTTCACCTTCTGGCTCGGGATGGGCGTCGTCCTGGGCCTCAGCCTCATCGTCGAGGCCGGCCAGCTCGCCGCCCTCACCTTCACCAGCATCGCGCTGAACCAGGGGGTCGGCTTCGGCGCCCTCCTCGCCGTGGTGGCCTACCTGCTCTGGGTCTCTCTCAAGCGCCGCCACGTCCGGGTGAAGAGCTGGCGGCTCGAACTGCCGGGCGCCTCGGTCTCCCTGAGCCAGATGGTGGTGGGCATCGGCGACGTCTGCGCGGCGGCCGCGACGCTCTACGTGCTTCTCCCGGCGGGCACCTCCATCGGCTTCACCACCTTCGTGGCGATCTACGTCCTGGCGGCCATGCTGGGCATCGCCTCGAACGCGCCGGGTGGCATCGGGGTGTTCGAGGCGACGATCCTCCTCGCGCTGTCGAGCCTGCCCCGGGACCAGGTGCTCGGATCGCTGCTGCTGTTCCGGGTCTGCTATTATCTCGTGCCCTTCGTCATCGCGCTGGCCATGTTGACCGTCTACGAGATCGTCAAGCGCACCCGGGACGCCCGGGCCTGAGGCGCGGGGCTGAGCCGGGAGGGTCCGCATGGCACGGGGCGCACGCCGATCATCCTGGACCGCCGCCACCGTCGCGACGGTGGGACTCGGGGTGTTCGCGGCCGGACGGGGAACCCTCGACGGACCGATGATCGCGGCTTCCCTGGTCGTCCTCTGCCTCGGCGGCGTCATCGGCAGCCTCGGGCGGGCCCGCATCGTGCGGGTGACCGAGAGCCCCGGGGCCAGCCGGCATTCGGTGGCGGAAGCGCTCCTCGCCAACATTCCCGATCCCGTCATCCTCGTGGATCGCCGTGCGGTGGTGATCGAGGTCAATCCCGCCGCCCGGGCCCTGCTGCCGGCCCTGAAGCTGCGCCACCCGCTCTCCTTCGCCCTGCGGGCCCCCGACGTCCTCGACGGGATCGAGGAGGTGCTGCGCACCGGCGCCCCGCTCAAGACGCTCTACGCCACGCGCGTCCCCACCGAGCGCGCCTTCGAGGTGCAGATCGGCGCCCTGCCGATGCCGGACGGCGTGGTGGGCGGGCAGCCCAACGTGGTGCTGTTCCTGCGCGACCTCACCTCGGCCCGGCGCCTCGAGGCGACGCGGGTCGATTTCGTCGCCAATGCCAGCCACGAGCTGCGCACGCCGCTGGCCTCGCTGCTGGGCTTCATCGAGACGCTGCAGGGCCCGGCCCGCAACGACCCGCCGGCGCGCGAACGCTTCCTCGGCATCATGAAGACCCAGGCGCAGCGGATGGCGCGCCTCGTCGACGATCTCCTGTCGCTGTCGCGGATCGAGCTGCGCGAGCACGTTCCGCCGACGCGCCCCGTCGACCTGACCCGGATCGCCCGGCAGATGGTGGACACGCAGGGGCCGCTGGCCCGCGACCGCGGCGTGGTGCTGAGCGTCGCCGCCGAGGGCGCCTTCCCCATCCTGGGCGAGCGCGACGAGCTGCTGCGGGTGGTCGAGAACCTGATCGAGAACGCGGTGAAGTACGGCGGCAGCGGAGGGCGCGTCGAGGTCGCGCTTCGGCGCCAGACCGAGGCGGCCAGCGGGCGGACGAGCATCGAGCTCGCCGTGCGCGACCACGGGCCGGGGATCGCGGCCGAGCACATCCCGCGCCTGACCGAACGGTTCTACCGGGTCGACGTCGCCTCCAGCCGCGACCAGGGCGGGACCGGCCTCGGCCTCGCCATCGTCAAGCACATCGTCAACCGGCACCGGGGCCGCCTGCTAATCGAGAGCGTGCCCGACGCGGGCACCACCGTGCGGGCGATTTTTCCGGAATTCGAGGCCGTCGAGCCCCCGGACGTCCTCGCCGAGCCGGCCTAGAGCGTTTTCAAGAAAGGGGGATGCCGGCTCGCGTGAAGACAACGCGACCACACAATCAGAAAGGGCATTTTCGATGATTCGGAGATCACCGAAAATGCTCTAGCGGAAGGGCGGCTCGTCGAAGCTGCGCAGCTTGCGCGAATGCAGGCCGTGGCGCTCGGCCCGCAGGTTGTCGAGGGCGGCGAGGCCGATGAGCAGGTGCTCGGCCACCGCGCGCTCGTAGAAGGCGTTGGCGGCGCCCGGCAGCTTGATCTCGCCGTGGAGCGGCTTGTCGGAGACGCAGAGCAGCGTGCCGTAGGGAACTCGCAGGCGATAGCCCTGGGCCGCGATGGTGCCACTCTCCATGTCGACGCCGATGGCGCGGGACAGGTTGATGCGCCGCCGCTCCTGGCTGAAGCGGAGCTCCCAGTTGCGGTCGTCGTAGGTGACCACCGTGCCCGTCCGGAGCCGGCGCTTCAGGGCCTCGCTCTTCTCGCCGGTGACGTGGGCGGCCGCCGCCTGGAGGGCGAGCTGCACTTCGGCCAGGGCCGGCACCGGCACGTCCGGCGGCACCAGCTCGTCGAGGATGCGGTCGCGGCGGAAATAGCCGTGGGCGAGGACATAGTCGCCGATGGTCTGCGACTGGCGCAGGCCGCCGCAATGGCCGACCATGAGCCAGCAATGCGGACGCAGGACCGCGAGGTGGTCGGTGATCGTCTTCGCGTTGGACGGGCCGACGCCGATGTTCACCAGGGTCGTCCCCTGCTGGCTGCCGTCGGGGCCCCGGGCCACGAGGTGGTAGGCCGGCATCTGGTACTTGTGCCAGGGCGAGGCGGCGATCAGCGCGGCCGGATCGACGGTAGCGGCCTCCGCCCGCGAGACGGTGACGCCGCCCGGCAGGATCATCCGCTCGAACCCCTCGTCGCCGCGCGCCAGGCGCTCCAGGCCGTGGCGGATGAATCCGTCGACGTAGCGGTGGTAGTTGGTCAGCAGGATCCAGGGCTGCACGTCGCCCCAGTCGCTGCCGGTGTAGTGCACCAGGCGCCGGAGCGAGTAGTCGGTCCGGATCGCGTCGAAGAGGGCGAGCGGGCGCGGCGCATCGGGCAGGTCCTGCCAGAGCCCGTCCGCGATCTCGTCGCCCACCACCGAGAGCAGCGGCACCGGGAAGTAGGTGGCGAGGTCCCGCGGGGTGACGCCGCTGCGCCCGAGATCGGCGCCCGGCTCGATCACGTAGGGATACGGGATCTCCTGGGCGCTGAGGCCGACCTCCAGGGTGACGGCGTAGTCCCGCACCAGGGGCCGCAACTGCTCCAGCAGGTAGCCGCGAAAATGGTCCGGCTGGGTCACGGTGGTGGCGTAGGTGCCCGGCGCCTGGAGCTTGGCCGTGGCCCGGGAGACCTGCGGCATCGGCCCGGCCGGCTGGTAGGTGAGGCGCAGTTCCGGATAGCGGAACTGCAGCCGCTCCGTCGCGTCCGGCGGCGGGCCGCCATCGAGATAGCGCGCGAGGGCCGAACGCAACGCCGCGATCGCCCCCGCATGGAGTGCCGCCAGGCGGTCCACCGCGGTCTCGGCATCGGAGACGGATTCCATCGGTCGCAACTCGTTGCGGATCACGGTGACTCCTGCCCAGGCGCTCGGTCCCCAGGGTCTTACACCCGCCGCACCCAGGAGGCGAACGCGGGCAGGATCGGCGACTTTTCCCGCCGCCGTCGCGGCCTGAGGGATTCCCAATGGCCGCTTGGTTCCAATACAACCATTTCGTTTCGCCTCCGATTCCCTTAACATATGCAAGGTATCCGTTTCGTCCTGAAGAGACGAAGACTGGGTCCTCGGACTGGCATAAGCGGCTACGACAGGGGGAACAGGGCGTCGATGCTCACAGTCTTCGGGTGCTTCATTACCGAACATGACCCGTGGCTGCTGACGCTCGCGGCGATCATTTGCGCCCTGGCCGCGACGTCTACGGTCGCGCTTCTGCACCACGCGAAGCAGACCCGGATCGGCTGGCGCAGCGGATGGGTCGGGGTCGCGGCCGTCGCCGGCGGCTCGGGGATCTGGGCGACACATTTCCTCACCATGCTGGCCTCCGATCCGGGCCTGGTCGCGGCCTATGCGGTCGGCCTGACGGTGCTGTCGCTGGTGTTCGGCATCGGGGTGAGCGGGATCGGCCTCGCGACCGCGGCGTTCTGGAGCGCCCGCAGCGCCCCCCTGGTCGGGGGGGCCATCGTGGGCCTCGGCATCGCCGCGATGCACTACACCGGTATGGCGGCCTATCAGGTCGCCGGGCGCATGGTCTGGAATCCAGCGCTGGTGGCTCTGTCCGTCGCCGTGGGCGTCGGGCTCGCCATGGCGGCCCTGGGGATCGGGCTGACCAGCGCACGCGCACGGGGTCGGGTCGTCGGGGCCGCGCTCCTTGCGGGCGCGATCTGCGGCCACCACATCCTCGGCATGCTGGCCCTGACGGTGATGCCGGATCCCTCGGTCGTCGTGCCCGAAGAGACGGTCCCCTCGCTCTGGCTCGCCCTCCCGGTGGGGCTCGCGAGCCTGACGATCCTCCTGATGGCCTGCACGACCCTGGTGCTTGACCTGCGCGACCGCCAGCGCGAGGTCTATCGCGGACGCCTGCACAGCCTCGCCAACGCCGCCGTCGAGGGCCTGGTGATCTGCCAGGACGGCGTCATCGTCAGCGCCAACGACAGCTTCGCGGCCCTGGCCGGCGGCGAGGCGAAGGCCCTGGCCGGATTGCCCCTGGCGCAGTTCGTTCCCGACAGCGCGACCCGCGGCAGCCTCGCCGACCACCCCGACGACGGGGTCGAGGGGACCCTGTACCGGCTCGACGGGTCCGACCTCCCGGTCCAGCTCATCATGCGCCCGGTCGCCTATGGGCGGACGCCGCATGTCGCCCTGGCGGTGCGGGACCTCACGACGCGGCGGCGGGCCGAGCGCCAGATCCGGTTCCTCGTCGGGCACGACTTCCTGACCGGATTGCCGAATCGCCAGCATTTCCAGGACTGCCTGGACCGGAACATCCGGCAGGCGGGCAGCGGGCGCCTGGCGCTCCTCCACATCAACCTCGATGGGTTCAAGGAGATCAACGATCTCTTCGGAAACCCGATCGGGGACGCCACCCTCGTGCGGGTCGCCCGCCTCGTCGGCGGCCTCCTGGACGACACCCAGACGATGGCGCGGATCGGCGGCGACGAGTTCGCCGTGCTGACGCCCTGCACCCACGCGGTGACGGCCGGCCGCCTCGCCGAGACCATCCGGGCGACCCTCCAGGCCGCGGCCGAGAGCGCGCTCCAGGGTGAGCCCGTGCCGGCCGCCACCATCGGCATCGCGGTGTTCCCGGACGACGCGCGCGACCGCAACGACCTCGTGAATGCGGCCGATACGGCGCTCCTCCTGGCGAAGGCCGAGGGGCGGGACACCTACCGCTTCTTCGAGGCGTCCATGGGACAGGATGTGCGCGAGCGCCGCCTCCTGGAGAAGCAGCTGCGCCGCGCCCTGGCGGAGGACCAGCTGCGCCTGGTCTACCAGCCGCAGATCGAGACCCGCTCCGGGACGGTGATCGGCTTCGAGGTCCTGCTGCGCTGGCACCAGCCCGGGCGCGGGCTGGTCTCGCCGGCGGTCTTCATCCCCATCGCCGAGGAGAGCGGTCTGATCCGGGAGATCGGCGCCTGGGTGCTGCGGGAGGCCTGCCGGGAGGCCGCACGCTGGGAGGTACCCCTGGCGGTCGCGGTCAACGTCTCGGGGGTCCAGGTCCATGATTCCGGCTTCGCGCCGGCCGTCCAGGCGATCCTGGCCGAGACCGGCCTCGATCCGGCGCGCCTCGAACTCGAGATCACCGAGACCGCCCTGATCCGCGATCCCGAGCGGGCCCTGACCAACCTGCGTCGGCTGAAGGCGCTGGGGCTGCGCCTCGCCATGGACGATTTCGGCACCGGCTACTCGTCCCTCTCGAACCTGCGGCTCTTCCCCTTCGACACCATCAAGATCGACGGCTCCTTCATCGCGGCCGTCGACTCGAACCCGCAGGCGGCCGCCATCGTGCGCTCCGTGCTCGGGCTCGGCGCCGGCCTCGGGCTGCCGGTCATCGCCGAAGGGGTGGAGACCGCCGAGGAGCTCGGCTTCCTCGTCACCGAGAAGTGCCACGCCGCGCAGGGCTACTTCATCGGCCGGCCCGGCCCCATCAGCGAGTTCGCGCAGCAGACCCGCGGCGCCCGGCAACGGTCGCCGGTCGCCGCCTGACCGGCGGCGACCGGCCCGCTCCCGGTCTCGGCTTGCTCCCGGTCTCGGCTTGCCCCCGGTCTCGGCTTGCCCCCGGTCTCGGCTTGCCCCCGGTCTCGGCTTGCCCGAAACGAGAGGCCCGGCGCTTCGACCCGCGCCGGAGGAGAGGCGCCGCGCATGCACGACGAGACCGACGATCGTCCCGGTGAGGTGGCGATCCCGCTGCCCGACGCCTTCGACGCCGGGCTCTACTTCATCGGCCGCGTCCGCACGCCCTGGGCCACGCGCGGCGAGTGCCCGAAGAACGGCCTGAAGACCGACGCGGTCTGCACGCTCGCCGTCGATGCGCCCTTCGCCGAGGCCCTCCAGAACGTTGAGGGCGCGAGCCACCTCATCGTCCTCTACTGGATGGACGAGGCCGCCCGGGACCTCGCGCTGCAGCGCCCCCGCCATGCGGAGGGCAGCCGGGGCACCTTCTCCCTGCGCTCGCCGGCGCGCCCGAACCCCATCGCCCTCTCGGTGGTCGAGCTTCTGGCGCGGGACGGGGCGAGCCTGCGGGTGCGCGGTCTCGATTGCCGCGACGGCACCCCGCTCCTCGACATCAAGCCCTATTTCGCGTCGACGGATTCGCGCCCCGGCGCCACGGTGGACCGGGCCGGGACGAGCCCGCGCTGACGCGGTGCCCGCCCGCGGATCCGCGGATCCGTGGGTCAGCCTGCGGGCGCCTCGGCACCGTGGACCTGCCCGTCCGCGCCGTGGACCTTGCGCGGAGTGCCCTTCGGCGGCGCCTTGATCCGGTACCAGCCGACATAGAGGGCGGGCAGGAAGAACAGCGTCAGGAAGGTGGCCGCCAGGATGCCGCCGATCATCGCGTAGGCCATCGGTCCCCAGAACACCTCGCGGGCGATGGGGACGAGGCCGAGGCTGGCCGCCGCCGCGGTCAGCAGGATCGGGCGCATGCGGTGGCAGGTGGCATCCACCACCGCGTCCCACGGCGCCAGCCCGTCGCGCTCGTACTCGTCGATCTGGGTCACCAGGATCACCGAGTTGCGCACGATGATGCCGATCAGCGCCAGCACACCCAGGATCGCCACGAAGCCCATGGGCTTGTTGAAGGTGAGGAGCGCGATGGCGACGCCGATGAGCCCGAGCGGCGCCACGCTGGCCACCAGGAAGAGCTTCTGGAAACTCTGGAGCTGGATCATCAGGAACATCGCCATGGTGAGGAGCATCACCGGCGCCACCGCGGCGATGGGCCCCTGGCCCTTGGCGCTCTCCTCCACCGCCCCGCCCACCGCCAGGACATAGCCGTCGGGCAGGGACTTGCCGAACGCGGTGATCGTCTCGTCGAGCTGGGCGACCACCGTGGCGGGCTGGGTGTCGTCCGCGATCGAGGCCCGCACCGTGATGGTCGGCAGGCGGTCGCGGCGCCAGACGATGGGCTGCTCCAGTTCGTACCCGATGGTGGCGAAGGCCAGGAGCGGCACCACGCTGCCATTGGCCAGCGGCACCTGCAGGCTCTGCAGGGTGTCGAGGGAGTTGCGCTCCACGGCCTGCGCGCGGGCGACCACGTTGACGAGGTAGATCGAGTCGCGGACCTGGGTGATCGACCGGCCGCCGACGATGCCGTTGAGCAGTCCGGCGATGTCCTCCGAGGTCACGCCGAGCTGGCGCGCCTTGTCCTGGATGATGTCGACCTTGAGCACCTTGCCGGGCTCGTTCCAGTCGAAGGTCGGCACGTCGAGATGCGGGTTGGCGCCGACGATGTTGCCGAGGGTGAGCGCCTGGGCCCGCAGGGTCTGCAGGTCGGGGCCGCTGAGGCGGTACTGCACCGGACGCCCGACGGGGGGGCCGAGGTCGAGGGAGTGGATGAGGAAGTCGGTGCCGACGAACTGCTCGCGGGCGAGCTTGTCGAGCTTCAGCTTCATGCGCTCGCGCGCCTCGATCGACTTCGTCTCGATCACGATCTGGCCGAAGAAGGCGTTCCCGAGCTGCTGGTCGAGGGGCAGGTAGAAGCGCACCGCGCCCTGGCCGACATAGGACGACCAGCGTACGATCTCGGGGTCGCCCACCAGGGTCGCCTCGAAGCGGTCCATCTGGCCCTTGGTCTCGGCGATGCTGGCGTTCTGCGGCAGCGTCATGTCGACGAGGAGTTCGGGCCGGTCGGAGGCCGGGAAGAACTGCTGCTGGACGAAGCCCATGCCGACGATCGCCGCGCCGAGCATGCCGACGCAGGCCGCGACGGTGGTCCAGCGCCAGCGCATGGCGCCCAGCAATAGGCCGGTGAAGATCCGCATGGACCGGCTCGGGGCGCCGTGGTCCTTGTGCTTCATCTGCTTCGGCAGGAGCTTCACCCCGATCAGGGGCGCGAACAGCACCGCCACCACCCAGGAGACCAGGAGCGAGGCGGCGATGACGACGAAGAGCGAGTAGGTGTACTCGCCCGCCGACGAGCCGTTGAAGCCGATGGGCAGGAAGCCCGCCACCGTCACCAGGGTGCCGGTGAGCATCGGGAAGGCGGTGGAGGTGTAGGCGAAGGTAGCGGCCTTCTTCAGGCTGTCGCCGACCTCCAGCCGCGCGACCATCATCTCGACGGTGATCATGGCGTCGTCCACGAGGAGGCCCAGCGCGATGATGAGCGCGCCGAGCGAGATGCGCTGGAGCGTGACGCCCATCACCTGCATGACCACGAACACGATGGCGAGCACCAGCGGGATCGACAGCGAGACCACGAGGCCGGCGCGCCAGCCGAGCGAGATGAAGCTGACCGCGAGCACGATCACCACGGCCTCGACGAGCGCCTTGGTGAATCCGCCCACCGCCTCCTCGACGATCTTGGGCTGGTCCGAGACGAGGTGGATGCCGACGCCCACCGGCAATTCGCCCTCGAGCTTGCGCATCCGCTCCTTCAGGTCGTGCCCGAAGGTGAGCAGGTTGCCCGAGGGCTGCATCGCGATGGCGAGGCCGATGGCCGGCTGGCCGTTGAAACGGAACAGGTCGGTCGGCGGGTCGGTGAAGCCGCGGGAGATCTCGGCGACGTCGGAGAGGCGGAAGAAGCGATCGTTCACCCGCAGGTTCACGGCGCGCAGGCTCTCCTCGTTGACGAACTGGCCGCCCACCCGGACGGAGACCCGTTCGGGGCCCGCCTGGATCACGCCCGAGGGCGCGATGGCATTCTGCGACTGCAGGGTGCGGATGACCGAGTTGGTGTCGAGGCCGAGGCCGGCGAGCTTGCGGGTGGAGAAGTCGAGGTAGATCACCTCGTCCTGGGCGCCGAGAAGCTGCATCTTGCCCGCAGACGGCACCTTCTTCACCTCGGCGCGGACGCGCTCGACGTAGTCGCGCAGCTGCCGCGGGGTCACGCCGTCGGCCGTGAAGGCGTAGACGTTGCCGAACACGTCACCGAACTCGTCGTTGAAGAACGGACCCTGGATGCCCTGCGGGAACGTGCCCTGGATGTCGCCGATGCGCTTGCGGACCTGGTAGAAGATCGCCGGGATGGTCTTGGGTGGCGTCGTCTCGCGCAGCTGCACGAACACCGTGGCCTGGCCCGGCGTGGTGTAGCTGCGGCTGAAATCGACGGCATCGATCTGCTGCACTTCCTTCTCGATCCGCTCGGTGACCTGATCGAGGGTGTCGCTGATGGTGGCGCCCGGCCAGCGCGCCTGCACGATCATGGTCTTGATTGCGAAGGGCGGGTCCTCCTCGCGGCCGAGGCGCTCGTAGGCCAGGAAGCCGGCCACCACGGAGATCAGCATCAGGAACCAGACGAAGGAGCGATGCTCCAAGGCCCATTCGGAGAGATTGAAGGACTTCACGGGTTTGCTCTCGCCTCACCGGGATGGCGGCTGATCATGGATGGCGGCGGTGCCCGGGCTCAGGGCGTCGGGTCGGGCAAGCGCACGGCCTGCCCCTCCTGGAGCGAGTGGACCCCGGCCAGGACCACCCGCTCTCCGGCGTTCAGGCCCGTGCCGATGCTCACGCGCTCCGGGTCGCGGCGGGTGACGGTGACCGGCCGCTTGCGCACGCTCTTCCCGTCCGGTGCGACGACCCAGACCGCGTCGCGGCCGTCCTCCGTCAGCACCGCGGCGGCGGGCAGGTCGACGTGAGGCGCCTCGGCCCGCGCCAGGGTGACGGTGAGGGTCGAGCCCAGCCGGAAGGCCTCGGAGGGCTTGAGCAGGGTCATGCGGATGCGCCGGGTGCGCGTGGTCTGGTCGGCGAAGGGGGCGATCTCGCGCACCCGTGCCGTCGCCGTGACGTCCGGGGCGCTCTGGAGCGCCACCGTGAACTGGGCATCCGTGGGCATCGTCCCGACGAGCTCCTCGGGGATGTCCACCACGGCCTCGCGCTCCTCGGGGCGGGCCAGGGTCGCCACGGCCTGGCCCGCGCTGAGCACCTGCCCGACCTCGGCGCTGCGTACCGTGACGACGCCGTCGAAATCCGCGTGCAGCTCGGTGTAGCCCATCTGGTCCCGGGCCCGCTGCAGGTTCGCCTCCGCCTGGGAGACGCGGGCCTGGGCGGTGTCGCGGCTCGCCACGGCGGTATCGAGCTGGGCCTGGGTGACGTTGCCGCCGGCCAGCAGGCGCCGGCGCCGCGATTCCGTGGCGCTCGCGTTCTCGGCCTGCGCCTTCGCGTCGGCGAGGTCCGCCTCGGCGCGGGTCAGGGCGAAGCGCGTCACCACCGGATCGAGGGCGGCGATGCGCTGGCCCTTGTGGACGATGTCGCCCACGGTGACGTCGCGGGCGATCATCCGGCCGGCGATCTGGAAGCCGATCTCCGACTGGTAGCGGGGGGCCACGACCCCCGCGAAGGGGCCGAAGACCTGGGCCGCCACCGGCTTCACGACCCGGTACAGGACCGGCCGTACGGGTGGCGGCGGGGCCGTCTCCTCGGCGGCGTGGCAGGCGCCGAGGGGCGAGACCAGCGCCAGGGCGCCCAGGGTCGACCGGAGCAGGGTCGGGCGGATCATCGCGCCGCCTCCAGGGTCTGCGAGACGGCAACGGTCTGGCCCGGGCGCAGGAGCTGGATGCCCGCGATGACGACCTCCTCGCCGGGCTCGACGCCGCCCTTGAGCGCGATGGTGTTGGGCCCGTAGCGCTCGATCACGACCGGACGGGGCGCGACGGTGCTGTGGGTGGGATCGCGGACCCAGACGGCCGGGGCGTTCTCCCAGCGGTAGAGGGCCGACCAGGGCAGCACGATCGCCTGGCGCGGCCGGAACTTGCCGGTGCCGACCACGATGGCGCCGAGGCTCATGGCCTGGGGCGTCGCGTCGAGCCCGACCTTGACCCGGACCGTGCCGGAGGCGGCATCGACGCTGGGCGAGATCTCGCGCACCCGGCCGGTCGCCTTGACCCGCGGGTCGGCCTGCAGCGTCACCTCCACGGTCTTGCTCTCGGGGGGGGCGGCCAGCACCGCCTCGAAGATGTTGAACACCGCGTCGCGGGGGCCGTCCTGGGCCATCGCCAGCACCGTCTGGCCGGTCTGCACGACCTGGCCGACTTCGAAGGTCCGGCTGAGGACGATGCCGTCCACGCCCGCCTTCAGGTCCGTGTAGGAGTACTGCTCCTCGGCGCTGCCGAGGGCGGCCTTGGCGGAATCCACCGAGGCCTGCGTGGTGCGCAGCTGCTGTTCGGCATCGTCGTAGCTCGGGCGGGTGGTGTAGCCACTGGCGAGGAGCTGCTCCTGACGCTTGAAGTTCAGCTTGGCCTGGGTCAGCAGCGCCTCAGCCGAGGTGAGCGCGGCCTGGGCGTTGTTGAGGTTGGCGCGCTGCTCCTGGGGATCGAGCTTGGCCAGCACCCGATCGGCGGTGACGTGGTCGCCGACCTCCACGAGGCGCTGCGCGATCTTGCCGTTGGTCCGGAAGGCCACGTTGACCTGGGACTGGGCCTGGATATCCCCGGTGAAGATCAGGTCGGAGGCGATCGTGGTGGCGCGCGCCACGGCCGTGCGCACGACGGCGACGGCGGGGCTCGCCGGTTTCCCCGTCTCCCTGGCCGTTTCCCCGGCCACCGCCTCGCCGCCCCGGGCCGGCGCCAGCGCGACGGCACAGACCGCGAGCACGAAGGCCACGCCCGCGCACCTGCGCGGCCACACCCTCAGCCTACCCACCATCGCGTCCTCGAACTCGAAAAGGCCCTCTCTGGCGTCACCCATATCGGCTCCACTACCGACCGTCCAGACGGTTTCTTTTTTCGGCGAACCGTCTTCCCGCCGCCGTCGTTCCCCGATATCCCATTGTCGTTTCCCGATCTTCGCGCCGGCTCTGGCAACAGATCTCCCGCCCTCGAAACCGCCGGTGAACCGGCTGGATCGTCGATGATGAAGGCGCGTACCCGCCGCGAAGACCGACCGGTGGTCATCCTGGATGCCGCCGAACGCCTGATCCGGCGCATGGGCACCCGGACGCTCACCATCGACGCGGTGGCGGCCGAGGCCTCGCTCAGCAAGGGGGGCGTGCTGCATCACTACGCCTCGAAGGACGCACTGATCTCCGCGCTGGCCGAGCGCAAGCTGCGGGAGATCCGCGAGAGCGTGGCCGCGCACGAGGTCGAGCAGGGTCCGGGTCCGGCCGCACTCCCCCTCGCCCTGATCGCGCATGCCCGTCAGGTCTACGCCGACGAGGACGGGTTTCCCCGCGCGCTCCTGCTGGCCTCGGCGGAAAACCCCGAGGCCTTCGCGGGCTTCAACGCCTTCCTGAAGCAGCGCCTCGCCCAGATGGAGGACGTGGCCTGCTGCCCGGGGGCCGGCGCGATGCTGACCTTCGCCACCCTGGGCTTGCTGCTCAGCCGCACCCTGGGCTTCCACTGCCTCGAGGGCGCGGAACTGGAGAAGCTGTTCGACGCCATGGAGAGCGCCGCCCGGAGCCTGCCGAAGCCGATCCCGGCCTGAAGCCGCACGCGCGCCGCGCGTGCGTTTCTTGAACCTTGAGGAGCGAACGGCGACACAGGCCTCTGCCGCGTAGCGATGCCGACGCGTTTCGGTCGCCGGCCGACCGGGCCTCCCGACGCCGGGAGCGCGCCGGCGGAAGGCACGCGGGACGCCCCCCCTTCGACATCGCGGTCTCGGGTCCTGCCCGGCATGGGCGGCGTCGCCCCGGCGCGGGACCTGAAGCGGCGGCGTCCGACGCTGCCGGTGCCGCCCGCCTCCGGCGACAGCCACATCCTGGCGCAGGAGGATGCCCACGGCTTCGAACTCCTGCGCACGCTGTATTGCGGCGGGCAGCCGGGTCGGACGATCGACCGGATCGTCGCCCGCCACGCGGCGCTGTCGAAAGCCGAGGTCGAGGTCACCGCCGCGACGGCCGAACGGGTGCCCGGTCAGGCCGCCCGTTCGGCCATGGCTGCGAAGACCAGGGCGTGACGGGCCGCGAGGGCGACGATGTCGGTGGAGTAGCCGCCGCCGATCACCCCGACGAAGGGAATGCCCCGCCGATGCGCCTCGCCGACGACGAAGCGGTCGCGCGCCAGCAGGCCCGCATCTGTGAGATCGAGGCGGCCGAGCCGGTCGTCGCGATGGGGGTCGACGCCGGCATTGTAGAAGACGATGTCGGGGCGGATCGCATCGAGCAGCGGCCCGACATGGGCCGCCAGCACCGCGAGATAGCCGGCATCGTCGACGCCGTCGGGCAGGCCGACATCGCGGTCGCCGGCGATCTTGCGCGTCGGGTAGTTCTTCTCGGCGTGGATCGAGAGGGTGAAGAGATCGGGCGTGCCGCCGAGGCAATCGGCGGTGCCGTCGCCCTGGTGGACGTCGCAATCCACCACCAGGGCACGGGCGATGGTGCCTTCGGCGTGCAGCGTGCGCGCGGCCACTGCCACGTCGTTGAAGATGCAGAAGCCAGCGCCGGTCTCGCGGCGGGCATGGTGGCTGCCGCCGGCGGTGCTGCCCGCGAGGCCGTGCGCCAGGGCGAGGCGGGCCGCCAGCAGCGTCCCCCCCACCGAGGCGCAGGAACGGGCGACCACCGAGGCGCCCACGGGCAGGCCGATGGTGCGCTCGATCTCGCGGGAGACGTCGAGGGCGAGCACGGCCTCCACGTAGGCGCGGTCGTGGGCCGCGGCGAGGAGATCGGCCCCGGCGGGCTCCGGCCGCGCGAAGCCGCCCGGCACCAGTCCCTGCTCCACCAGCAGCGCGGCCAGGCGCCCATACTTGCGCATCGGAAAGCGATGGCCTTCGGGCAGGGTCGCCTCGTAGGCCGGGTGGAAGACGATGGGCAGGCTCATCGTGACCGGCTCATGCGAGATCCGCGATCAGCCGGTCCGCGAGGGCGAGCCCGCTGTCGAAGGCGGCCTCGATGCGCGGCCCGAGGCAGCCGTCGCCGGCATAGCCGAGACGCCGGCCCGGATCGTAGAGACAGGGGGCGCCGCAGGTCTCCTCCACGAGGGCGTAGCGCCAGCGATGGGCGCGGGCCCGCAGGGGGGTGACGGGGCCGCCGAACAGGTCGCCCAGGGCGGCGAGCAGCGCGGCCCGCACCGCCTCCGGGGCCTCTTCGAGATGCGTCTTCGACCAGTCCGGCGTGGCATGGACGGTGTAGGCGACGGGCGCGGTCGGGCGCCCGGGCTTCGCGCCCTCGCGGAACATCGCGGCGACCGGCCCGTCCGCGGGGCGCAGGACGTCGCCCGGGAGGGGCAGGTCGTGCTCGCAGGCCAGCATCAGCGACCAGCAGGGCGCGTAGGTCGCCCGCTCCACCCCGGGCAGGGCGAGACCGCTCGCGGCGAGGAGGCGCAGGGCCTGCGGGCCCGGCAGCGTCAGGGCGACCGCGTCGAAGAGCCGGTCCTCGCCGGCCTCCGCCAGGGTGAGTCGCCAGCCGCCGTCGGTGCGCGCCAGGGCGGTGACGGTGCGCCCGACCTGTACGTCGAGGCCGGCGAGGAGGTCGCGCACGGGCGCGGTCATGTCGGGCACGGCGGTGACGCTGCCGGGCGCATCGTAGGGCGCGACGCGGCCGCTGGCCGCCCAGTCGGCGAGGCGGGCGCGGAAGGCGGGTCCGTGCGCCCGCATCACCTGCGCGCCGTGGTCGAAGCTGAGGCCGGTCTCGTCGTCGCGGCGGTTCGCCATGCGGCCCCCCGGCTGCTGGCCCTTGTCGAACAGGGCGACGGAGAACCCGGCCGCGTGGAGCGCGCGTGCCGCGCTCGCCCCTGCCATCCCGGCCCCCACGATCGCCACGCGCGCCGGTCTCGCCCCTTGCACCGGTTCCGCCACCCGCACTCCCCCTCGTGATCCGGGGCTGTCATACGACTGAAGCATCACGGCTGTTAGGGGCGCTGTGCAGCCGGGGACGCGACGCGGTGTCCAACCCGCGCCGGGCTGCGATGGTGGGGTTTCGCGAACGGGGGACGTCGCGGATGTGGGACCAGGCGCTGCAGGAGCTGTCGGAGCCGGGCGCTACGGCCGCCCTCTGGCTATGCGTCGCCCTGACCTGCATCAACCTCGTGGGCATCGCGGTGGCGGCCCTGCGGATCGGGCGGCGCAACGGCGCGTCGGTGTTTCCGAGCGCCGCCCCGATCTCCCTGGTGCGACCGGTCTGCGGCGTCGAGGCCTTCAGCGAGGAATTACTGACGCGCGGCTTCCATCTCGCCCATCCCGACTACGAGCTGATCTTCTGCGTCGCCCACGGGGCCGACCCCATCGTGCCGTTGCTGGAACGCCTGATGGCGGCGCATCCCCGCGTGCCCGCCTGCCTGATCGTCGGCGACGAGCGGATCAGCGACAACCCGAAGCTGAACAATTGCGTGCGCGGCTGGGAGGCGGCCCGCCACGACTGGGTGGTGCTGGCCGACTCGAACGTCGCGATGCCGCCGGACTACCTGCAGCAGCTGCAGGCGGCCTGGCGCCCGAACACCGGCCTCGTCTGCTCGACGCCGATCGGGGCCCGCCCCGCGGGCCTGTTCGCCGCGGTGGAATGCGCCTTCCTCAACACCCTGCAGGCGCGCTGGCAATATACCGGCGAGGCCCTCGGCCTCGGCTTCGCCCAGGGCAAGAGCATGCTCTGGCACAAGCCCTTCCTGGAGGCCCGCGGCGGCATCCGGGCGCTCGCGTCCGAGATCGCCGAGGATGCGGCGGCGACGAAGCTCGTGCGCGCGGCGGGGGCGCAGGTGCATCTCGTGGCCGTCCCCTTCGACCAGCCCCTCGGGCAGCGCACCCTCGCCGAGGTCTGGTCCCGGCAGCTGCGCTGGGCGCGCCTGCGCCGGGTCACCTTCCCGCTCTTCTTCGCCCCCGAGATCGGCTGCGGCCCGCTCCTGCCCTTCGCGGCCGCCCTCGCGGCCGCGCCGTCCATCCCCTTGGCCGGCCTCCTCCTCGGGCTCACAGGCCTGTGGTACGGGGCCGAGATCGCCCTGGCCGTCCGGGCGCGCTGGTACCGGCACCCCCGGCTGCTCCTGGCCTTCCTGATCCGCGACGCCCTGGTTCCCGCCCTGTGGGTGAGCGCTTGGCTGCGGGGCGCCATCGTCTGGCGCGGCAATCCCATGGACATCCGGACGAAGGCGTCCGAGCCCTCCCGGCGCAACCCCTGGCGCCGCCCGCGGCCCCGCGCCAGCGCCGCCTGAACGCGCCGGTGCCAGTCCTCCGTCCGACGCGAGGGCACGGCAGCGCTCTTGCTTCAAGCTCCCCCGCCCGCGGCGGGCGGACGGAGCCAGGGCGATGCAGACCGAGACGAGCGGCCTCCACAGGGGCCTGAACGCCTTCCACCTCTGGGGCATCGCAGTCGGGCTCGTCGTTTCGGGCGAGTATTTCGGCTGGAGCTACGGCTGGGCCTCCGCCGGGACCCTGGGCTTCCTCATCACCACCACGGCCGTGGCGGCGATGTACGTCGCCTTCATCTTCAGCTTCACCGAACTCACCACGGCGATCCCGCAGGCCGGCGGCCCCTTCGCCTACAGCCGGCGCGCCTTCGGGCCGGTGGGCGGCTGCATCGCCGGCTACGCCACGCTGATCGAGTTCGTGTTCGCCCCGCCCGCCATTGCCCTGGCGATCGGCGCTTATCTCAACGTGCAGTTCCCGGGCCTCGATCCGAAGCACGCGGCTTTGGGCGCCTACCTCGTCTTCATGTCCCTCAACATCGTCGGCGTGCAGATCGCCGCGACCTTCGAGCTGTTCGTGACGATCCTGGCGGTGGCCGAACTCCTGGTCTTCATGGGCGTCGTCGCCCCGGCCTTCGCCTGGTCGCACTTCGCCGCCCACGGCTGGGCCGGCGCGGACCGGTTCGGCCTGCAGGCGATCGGCGGCATGTTCGCCGCGATCCCGTTCGCCATCTGGTTCTTCCTCGCCATCGAGGGCGTGGCGATGGCCGCCGAGGAGGCCAAGGACCCCAAACGCACCATCCCCGTCGCCTACATCACGGGCGTGCTGACCCTGACGGCCCTGGCCTTCGGCGTGATGCTCTTCGCCGGCGGCTCGGGCGACTGGCGGACCCTGAGCAATCTCAACGATCCCCTCCCCCAGGCGATGAAGGGCGTGGTGGGGGAATCCAGCGGCTGGCTGCATATGCTGGTCTGGCTCGGCCTGTTCGGCCTCGTCGCCTCGTTCCACGGCATCATCATGGGCTACTCGCGCCAGATCTACGCCCTGGCCCGGGCCGGCTTCCTGCCCCGCGGACTCGCCCGATTGCACCCGCGCTTCCGCACGCCGCACGTCGCCACCCTCGCCGGGGGCGTCGTCGGGATCGCGGCGATCTACAGCGACAACCTGGTGACCATCGCGGGGCAGTCGCTCACCGCCAGCATCGTCACCATGGCGGTGTTCGGCGCGCTGGTGATGTACGGGATGAGCCTGGCGAGCCTGTTCCGGCTGCGCCGGATCGCGCCGGATCTCGCCCGCCCCTATCGCGCTCCCCTCTACCCGGCGGCGCCCGCCTTCGCCCTCACCCTGGCGGCGGTCTGCTTCGTCGCCCTGGTCGTCTACAACCCGGTGATCTTCGCGATCTTCCTCGTCCTGATGGGTCTGGCCGTGCTCGCGGCGAAAGGGTTTGCGACGCCGGCCTCGGGCAAGCCGCTCTGCGACCCGGCGCTCTGAACCCGAATGCCGCCGGAGGCCGATCGCGGCGCCTTTCGCAATGCCGCGCGGTGGTGGCCGGGGGCAAGGGGCACGGTGAAAGGCGCCCGGGGGCGTAGCCCAGGCCCAGGCGCTACTGAACCTTCATCCCGTTCTCGTCGATCATCTGCTGCAGATGGCGATTGACGATGCGGGCGCTGAAGGGCTTCTCGATGAAATGGGCGAGCGCGGGCATGTCGCCGACGACGGGACGGGCAATTCCCGACGAGACCAAGATGGCGATGTGCGGGTAGGTCCGCGCGGTCTCCCGCGCCAGGGAGAAGCCGTCTTGCGTGCCGGGCATCCGGACATCGGTGAACAGGACGGTCACGTCCCGATGGCAGCGGCGCAGCAGGTCCAGGGCCTGATCCGCGGTCTGAGCCTCGAGGGTGGCGTAGCCCGCCCGCTCGAGAATATCGACGGCATCCATGCGGATCAGACCGTCATCCTCCACCACGAGAGCGTGCGAGCCTTTGGAGGAGGTCGGGTAGGGCATGAACCTCAACGCTTCGCGGTCGAGAAAAGGTCCGGCATAGCGGCCCTGTCGCCGCCACCGGCATCGAGCGATCCTCGCGTCCCGCACTCCGAGCCGGCGGACCCTATGGGCCTTACTCCTCCGCTTCTATCCCGCGCAGGGGCGCAGCCAGGGTACAGACCAGGCCTGTGGACGCGTAGGTGGTGCTCACCGCCCCGCCCACCGCGCCGGCGAGGCCGCGCTCGATCAGGCGGCTTCCGAAACCCCGGCGCGTCGGGGTGACCACCGCGGGGCCGCCACGCTCGGTCCAGCACAGGGACAGCATCGCTTCGGGCCCCTCGGTCTCGATGGTCCAGATCACGGCGACCGAGCCCTCGGATCGGGACAGCGCCCCGTACTTGGCCGCGTTCGTCGCCAGTTCGTGGACCATCAACGCAAGGGAGAGGGCGGCCCTGGAGCCGACCTGGACGAAGGGACCGGCCAGGTGCAGCCGCTCCGACCGGGCATCGTCGTGAATCTCGAGAGCCCCGCGAATGACCGCCTCGATGCTGGCGCTCTCGCGGGTTCCGCTGAGAAGCAGGTCGTGGGCCTTGCTCATCGCGATCAGGCGGTCGGCCAGCACGTCCCTGGCGGTCTCGAGGTCGGGTGCGCTGCGCAGGGTCTGGGTCGCGATCGCCTGGACCATGGCCAGCATGTTCTTCATGCGATGGCTGAGCTCACGGTTGAGCACCGCCTGATGTTCCTCGGCCCGCAGGCGCGCGATGCCCACCTGGACGCGATCCGCGACGTTGCGGACGAAGGCGATCTCCTCGTGCCGCCACGGGCGCGGCGCGTCACTGTGCACGAAGAACAGGCCGACGCTGCGACCGCGCTCACGCACCGGGACGTTGAGCATCGCGCCGACATTGATTCGCGAGAGGAGCGCGGCCGCCTCAACGGTGCGCGGATCCTCGGCCACGGCGTCGACCACGAGGGTCTCCCCGCGCGAAAGGCAGGGGCCGAGGGTCTCGTGGTCCATGAAGCGATGCCGCCCGACGAGGCTGTCCGAGCCGACGGTGGTCCAGTCGCGATGGATGGTGATGTACTCGCCGGCCCCGTCGAGTTCGCCGTATCCGGTCCGGCTGGCGTCCAGGGTCCGGCCGACGATCTCCGCCGCCCGGTGCGTCATCGCCGGCACGGAGGCCTCGTTCCGCAGGAAATCCCCGAGTTCGATCAGCGCGGCGCGCCGGAGGGAGGCCGCACGGGCATAGACCTCCTCGGCCTTCACCAGGGCGATCTGCCGGCGCTCGTCGATCAGCGTCGTCACCTGACGCGTCAGGCGGCGCAGACCGTCCGCCTGATCGTCCGTCAGACCACCCGCGCGCGGCTGGTGATCGAGCACGCACAGGGTGCCGAGCACGCGGCCGCTGGGCATCCGCAGGGGGGCGCCGGCGTAGAAGCGGATATGCGGATCCCCCGTGACGAGGGGGTTCCGGCAGGTGCGGGGATCGCCCGTCAGGTCGGGAATCACGAGCAGGTCGGGCTCGCTCAGGGCGTAGACGCAGACCGACGCATTGAGATCGGTCTCGCAGCGGGGAAACCCGACGCGGGCCTTGAACCATTGCCGATCGCTGTCGACCAGGCTGATCAAGGCGACGGGCGATCCGCACAGCAACCGGGCCAGTTGAACGACATCATCGAACGCCTGCTCCGGAGCTGTGTCGAGGATGTCGAGCGCGGCCAGCTCAGCAAGCCGCTGCGGATCGGATGTATCTGGCCTGATACCCTGATCGAGATGACAGCTCATGAAGGGAACTTCCCCGGCGGCCAGCCGTTGTATCCTCCGTTTCGGATGAAGTCACTGAGCCCGTGTCGGCACAAGGGTGCCACGGGACGACTCCCATGGATGAAGACCATGCGGACGTATTCCGGAACTGCTGCACAACGGGGGCGCGCGCGAAACCGGATCCTGCGCCGGATCGCGGTGCCGGTCGGTCGGGCCGCCGGACGCGGGCCCTATCGCCCACCTCCCGAAGCCCGAATCGTGGATCACCGCCGCGGCGCGATTCACATGAAGAATCGGCGGGCTGACCGGAGGGGGTTCTGGTATCGGGGGTGAAACGCCGGTTCACCGTCTCCCATCCATGAAGATCGCAATTCTCGAAGCGGGCACGCCCCCGGAGCGGCTCGCCGGCCGATACCCGGGCTATGGCCGGATGACCGCCGACCGGCTCGGCTCCGGGCACGACGTCTCGGTGTTCCGGGTGAACCGGGACGAATGGCCCACCGATCCGGACACCTTCGACGCCACCCTCGTCACGGGTTCGCCGGCCGGCGCCTACGATCCCCTCCCCTGGATCGGAACGCTGATCGCCTCCCTGCGTGATCTCGACCCGGACAAGCCTCTCGTGGGGATCTGCTTCGGGCATCAGGTCATGGCGGCCGCCTTCGGCGGACGGGTCGAGAAATCGCCGAAGGGCTGGGGGATCGGCCTGCACACCTACGACATTCATCGGGCGGCAGACTGGATGGATGGAGAGCCGCGGGTCGCCGTCCCGGCCATCCACCAGGATCAGGTCGTCGAGGCGCCGCCGGGGAGCCGAACGCTGGCGGGCAGCGCCTTCACGCCCCACGGCATCCTCGCCTATTCGAACCGGCGCGCCTTCTCCGTCCAGTTCCACCCGGAATTCACCACCGACTATGCCCGTGCCCTGATCGCCGGGCACCGTCCGGGCGATCTCGACGCGGCCGTGCGGGCCCGGGCCCTGGCGTCACTCGATGCTCCCAACGACGGCGCGCGCGTCGGCGGATGGATTCGGCGATTCCTCAGGGATCCTGCCGAACAGGGCCGAGGCGTCTGAGCGAAGGGCTCACGGCCGTGATCCCCCCTTCGCGAGCGATGCGACGTGACGCGCGAACCGCTGGGCAGGAGGAAGGCCCAGGGCCTTGCGAACGGCTGCCCGCGTCCAAACCGAGGGGCATCCGGCGGATGGATCTCCGCGTCCACGACCCCCGCGCCGCCACGACACCCTGCCGGAACGGCCACGCTTGACACGTAGCTTCCCAAGGGTGGGGCCTTGGCTCGCCCTGCGTTCAAGGGACAACCTCACCGACCCGTCGGCTCGAGCCAGCGCGTGATGCCCCCATCAAGCGACGCGCGCGACCACTCAGCAGGTTTGACCCGTGCCGGGTTTTCCGGAGGCCTCAACTCTTGCGAGGATGGAGCCATGACGAAACGAACCCCACCTTTTTCCCCTTAGGTCCGTGAACGCGCGGTGCGGATGGTGTGAGAGCACCTGGGCGAGCATGATTCCCAGTACGGGGCGATCCGCTCGATTGCCGCCAAGATCGGCTGCTCGGGCGAGACGCTGCGGAATTGGGTACGCCAGGCCGAGCGGGACCAGGGCCAACGAGCCGGCCCGACGACGGACGAGCGCGAGCGGATCAAGGCCCTGGAGCGGGAGGTTCGCGAACTCCGGCAGGCTAACGCCGTGCTCTACCGGGTCGTGATCGTGCGCCTGCGCAGCCATCTGCCGACGCTGGCCTACATGCAGCGGCGTTTGGCCGAAGGCCTGACGCAGCGCGAAATCATCCGCTGCCTGAAGCGGTTCGTCGCCCGTGAGATCTACGCCCATCTCTGCGGCCGCCTGCGAGCTTCCGAACCGCTCGCGAACACCGCCTGACGACGATAGGAGCCTCAATGCTCTCGCCGAGACCGTGATCGGACTGTTCAAGACCGAGGTCATCCACCGGCGCGGCCCGTGGCGGTCGTTCTAAGCCGTCGAGTTCGCCGCTTTCGAATGGGTGGATTGTTTCAATCACCGTCGGCCGCTGGAAACGATCGGTAACGTGCCTCCCGCCGAAGCCGAAGCGCGCGACTATGCTCAAACCGAGGTGCAAACCTTGGCCGCTTGACCCAAACCAAATGGCCTCCGGTGAACCCGGCGCGGTTCACTACCGGACGTATGTCTATCATCGCGGCGACGGATGCAGGATCGTAGGGGCCGTTTTGTACGGTCAGGCGCACAAGGCGCTTCCGACCTTCAAACGCCTACCCCGCATGAAGGGATCACGACCTTGGGCGCAAGCCCGGTTCGGACAGCGGGATCTGTTCGCCCTCTGAACGCAGTGAGGGGCCATGTTCGTTGATCGAGATGTCTGCCATCCTCCGCTGCCGTTCGGCTTCGAAGGCTTCAACTCGCCAAGGCGCGCATCTCCGAGACACCATCATGGAGCACGTAACCGCGGCCCCAGACGGTCTCGATGTAGTTCTTGCCCGACGAGGCGTTCGCCAGCTTCTTGCGCAGCTTGCAGATGAAGACGTCGATGATCTTCAGCTCGGGCTCGTCCATGCCGCCGTAGAGGTGGTTNGGCTTCAACCGGCCAAGGCGCGCATCTCCGAGACACCATCGTGGAGCACGTAACCGCGGCCCCAGACGGTCTCGATGTAGTTCTTGCCCGACGAGGCGTTCGCCAGCTTCTTGCGCAGCTTGCAGATGAAGACGTCGATGATCTTCAGCTCGGGCTCGTCCATGCCGCCGTAGAGATGGTTGAGGAACATCTCCTTGGTCAGCGTCGTGCCCTTCCGCAGGGCGAGCAGCTCCAGGATCTGGTACTCCTTGCCCGTGAGCTTCACGTAGCTGCCCGCGATCGCCACCGTCTTCTCATCGAGGTTCACGATGAGGTCGCCGGTGGTGATCACCGACTGGGCGTGRCCCTTCGAGCGGCGCACGATCGCCTGGATGCGGGCGACGAGCTCGTCCTTGTGGAAGGGCTTGGTCAGGTAGTCGTCGGCGCCGAAGCCGAGGCCCTTCACCTTGTCCTCGATGCCGGCCATGCCGGAGAGGATCAGGATCGGCGTCTTGATCTTCGCGGCCCGCAGCGTGCGCAGCACCTCGTAGCCCGAGATGTCCGGCAGGGTCAGATCCAGCAAGATGATGTCGTAGTCGTAGAGCTTGCCGAGATCGATCCCCTCCTCACCCAAATCCGTGGTGTAGGTGTTGAAGCTCTCGGACTTGAGCATCAACTCGATGCTCTGCGCGACAGAGGCGTCGTCCTCAATCAGCAGCACACGCATGGGCCAGGATCCTCCAAAGGTTGAGGCATCCTGAACGCGCATCGGCAACAAACCGTTAAGGTTGCACCGC
>NZ_LMNE01000035.1:0-12964 GCF_001423285.1 Methylobacterium sp. Leaf111
CTCGATCAGCTCCTCGCGGCTCAACCGCTCAAGATCGCTGCGCCCCATCCCATGAAGGAATCAGCGAAATCCGACCCGCGCAAGGGCCTGGGTAATTGCTCGGCAGGAGCACGCGCGCCGGAATTCCAGCGTCGCGGAAAGGTTTCGTTGCATCGCCGAATGTCGACCTTGACTTGACCTCAGCACTCATCTTGATTGAACCTACATAGCGAAAGCGGCTTGTTGGGAAACTGGCCGGCATTTCTCGGATTTGGGGGCGGGGGTGCTTCGTTACGGGGCGCTCCCGTTCACGTTTCCGCCGCTCTATTCCCTGAGCTATGTTTTTCGCGCCGAAGCTTGAGTTCCTCTCGGATGGCACGAATATCCGCCATCGCGGCCTCGACCTTGATCTGATCGGCGCGCTCAAGCTTGGCTGTATCTCCTAGGGTCAAGCGGACTAAGGCATCAGTCCTGGCCTGTTCCGCCTGATTGTCTGACGGAGCGAATGTCAGAACGAGGTGAAGAGCTCGCGCCCTGCGCTCTGCCCAATGCTGGAGGCTCACGTCGGCTCGCTTTCGGCGAGTACTCTGGCAACCTTTCACACCAATGGTTAGGTCGAGGTGCCAGCCAAAACATGGTTCGAGAGATTGCATCAGCAAATCAGCATCATTCGGAACCAATAATCTTTGGCGGCGTTTCCTTAAACTTTCAGCATCGGCGTTTTGTTTGGAAATCAGGCTTATCGGCTTCACGAGAGTCATTTCCATCACTTGAGCTTTGAAGGCTTTCGCGTGGAAGAGCATCACGCGGAACCGGTTGGTGGGGTAAGCCGATTTCTGGCAACCCAACAATCAGCACCTGCGGAATTGTAATTTCATCATCGCGGGGGCTTAATTCTATTTTATGACTGTTTTCTGTTTGGGTTTAAATGCACCTGCTGTTTTCAGGGGTGAGCTACCTACAGGCGGGAGACGCCTCTCCGAATGATACCTTCAGCGGATAGCCCCCGGCCATCTCGGAAATCGCGGTTCTATCCAGCGTAACGACCAATACGCCGGTCTCCGTCCAGCGCGCCTCAATCCGATCCGTGAGGAGAACCGCCATAACGCCTTCGGGAAGCTCCTTCGTCATCACGACAGGCACGCCGCCAATCTCAGTGACCTTCGCTGTCCGAATGCCTTTGGTGGCGATCCTCACGAGGCCACGTTTGATGTGAGCCTCCGGCATTCTCGAGTGACCTACGCCTACCGCCACGTCGGCGCTCGTAGGATGTACCCGGGCCCTGCGCGGGCCGCTTACGGCGCCTTGCGTTCCGGCCGGGTGTGAGGTGCCATGGTGGTGCTTGCCCCTGGCTGTGCGGTCGTTCTGGTGCGGTTCGGTCATGGCTCAGCCCGCCTGCCGCGCGTTGAACTCGATTAGCGTTCCAAGACGCCACCCGAGTTTTCGAGAGCCAAGGCGTACAGGCGCCGGGATTTTGTTCTCCCGGCATAGTCTACGCCAGTGTCCGACCGAAAAATTACATAGTGCTGCGGCTTCGTTGGTCCCGATTATTCTATTTAATACCAGATGTGAGGCGACTTCTGTTGGAAGGTCTGAAAGGTAGTTCTCTGCCATTACGGTCCCGTCTTGTGGATGCATCAGTGGCGTATGCCGTAAGAACCGGCCCACGCACTATGGTACGCACAAGGAGTCGTGTCGCGTCAATAGCAAACATTCCGTTATATAAAGCAAAATTCAGAGCGGCATACGCTGGATACAATAGAGCAAGAGAGTTTTTTGGGTATCGAGTTTTATAATTATTTCCGGAAGTTCGCCTGGTCAAAAATATAATCCGACCATTTCTCCAGGGCGTGGCGCTTTTCGGTGCTGTAAATTGCCCGATTATAAATTCCAGCCACGCCCATTTTTGAGGGGCCAGTAATATGGTTCACCACGGCCTCGACCACGTGGGGCAAAATTCCAAGATGCTCATTCATGTGGGTCACGACCGTTCGGCGGATATCATGAATTCTCCACGGAACGACTGGCGCAGCACCTTCGCCTGAAAACCAAACCCGCGTATCCATCACCCGCTTGTCGAGCCGTTCCTTGGATTTTGACCACCCCTGAAAAGGGCCTTCCTATCGCCGAATAGAAAATCTCGGCCGTCGCGAGCCGGCACTGCGTCAATGACCTCAAGCGCGGCGCTGGATAGAGGCACATCGTGAGGAAGGCCATTTTTGGTTCGCTCGGCGGGCAGGCGCCATGTTTTCGAGGCGCGATCGATTTCCGACCAGCGCATTCCGCCGACCTCATTTCGCCGTTGACCCGTCAATAAGAGCAACCGGATGATGCGACCGTAATCGGTGTTGCCGCGGGCCGCATTCCAGACCTCGCATATCTCCAATTGCGTCAGCACACGCGTTCGGCTGATTTCCTCGACGGCCTTGCCGGTCGCGATCACTGGATTGGAGTCCACGTGCCCTTGCCGCATCGCCCAGGTGTACATCGCCGAAAGGCAGGTGCGCCCCCGATTAGCGGCGTGGGGACCGCGCTGGGCCGCGATATCGTTAAGCCATACGGCTACGTCTCGCCGCGTGAGGCCATGAATTGGAAAATCGGCTATCGGAGCGAGGTAGCGGAGGAGATACCGTTCCGTCTCGGCATAGGAATTCGCCCGCTGTCGCTTATTGGCGTGAACGAGATATTGGGTCGCCACGCTCGCAAGGGTGATTGCCGCACGTGCGCGGGCCTCGGCTTTCTCCTGTTGCGGGTCGCCCCCGAGTTGGACCTTGGCGAGAATTTCCCGCGCCCGCTTGCGGGCGTCGTCCGCCTCAAGGGCGGCGACGTTGCCGACTGTAATTCTCCGGTGTTTCGCCCCAACTCGATATTGTACGATCCAGGTTCGCTTTCCCCCGGCTCGGAGCCGGATTCCGAACCCGGGCAGCGCGTCGTCGAAAACGATCCGTTCGGATTTTCCTTCCAGGATTTCCAAACTGACGATATTGGCACGTGAAAGCCGCATGTGGGCCTCGGCTGGGAAGCGCTGGGAAGCACGCTCCTGTCACCTGCTGGCCATTTTTGGCAACCAAAATGTGAGGGTCGCCGACCTAAATGGCTGATAATTCGCAATTAATGGGAGACAGAAATGTTTCCCTACACCGGACGCCGAGCTTTACACGGAGAGGGTCGGGGGTTCGAGTCCCTCACCGCCCACCAGTCGCAACGCGGCGATCGCGACCCTGCCCCAACGCTGAGGTGTCCCGTGGCGGACGATGCCGAGATCCACGCGAGGCCGGCCCGGGGATTCCCGCCGCCCTGGATCGTGGTCGAGCGGGACGGAAGCTTCTGCGTCGAGGACGGAGAGGGCTTGGCCGTGGCCTGGACCTACTTTTCGGAGGAGGCCGGTGCCCATGCGGCCACGGGCGCGATGACCCGGGAGGAGGCGCAGCGCATCGCCAAGGCGATCGCCATGGTGCCGGAGATGCGGACCATCATCCGCTCCCTGCAGGATGGTCTCGCCGAGGCGGATGCCGACGATGGGCGGGGCTGAGAGGGCGCGATCGGTCGGGACCCTGCCTTGACCGGGGTCGGCATCGATGGGGTCGAGGCCATCGGGTATTCCGGCACGGCTCTCACCATCACGGCCTCGGCGATGACCACCATGATCCCGCTGCGGATCATCGCCCTCGTCCCCAGCGTGGCCGTCATCACCTAGGGCCTGCTGATCGGGAGCTGACCGGTGGTCCTCACCGAGGCGATCCAGACCCCTTCAACGCCTATCGGCTCTGGCAGATGGTGCGCCTCGTGCGCCAGGGGGAGGCGGCGGCCGAGGGCGACCTCTCCCTCGACTGGCGCCGGCCCTTCGGCCGCGCGGTCCGCTTCCGGGCGGGGCGGACCGTCTTCCGCCAGGGCGATGACGCGGCCGAGATGTTCGACGTGGAGAGCGGTCGCTTCCGGAATACGGGATCGCGGTGCGGGCCGGCGGGGTCGTCGGCGAGCTCGGATTGCTCTCGCCGAGCAACACCCGGACCGCCTCGCTGATCTGCGTCGAGGCGGGGCAGGCCCTGCGAATCTCCTATTCGGAGGTCAAGCAGCTCTATGACCAGAACCCGGAATTCGGCTTCTCCTTCCTGAAGCTCACCAGCGAGCGCCTGATCCAGGGGGCGCAGGCGCGCGCCCAGCCCCACGAGGCGGCGGGACCCGCGGCTCGGACCGGGGCACTCTGAGGGGGCACCGCGCCACCGGCCGCGAAGGCCAGTGCGCAACGTCTCAGCCGCCGGCCATCACCAGGGCCCAGTAGCGCTTGTAACGGGTGCCCGGCGCGTCGACGCGGGCGATGCCGATGCGCCGGAGCTGCGGGATCAGCATGTTCCTGTTGTGCTCGGTCGAGGCCTTCCAGCGGGCCAGCACCTCGTCGAAGGTGGCCGAGCCGGCGCTGAGGTTCTCCGCGGCGTAACTCCGGCCGAAGCCGGCCTGGGCCATGCGGGAATCGAAGGTGCCGCCGATCTCGTGGCTGAGGCGGCCGGCCTTCGCGTTGGAGGCCGCCTGGTACGAGGCGGCCCGGATCAGGCTCGAATCGATCACCACCGGGCCGAGGCCGTGCTGCGCCCGGTAGCGCGAGATCGCGGCGGCGGCCGCCTGCTCGTCCAGGATGACGAGGCTGGTGGGCTGGTCGGGGGCGAGGAGGGTGGGGGCACCGCAACCGGCCAGTGCCAGCAGGACGGCGAGGCCGAGGGCGCCCGCGCCGAGGCGGAGCGGCGGGCGCGGAGGGGCGGGACGGGGAAAGCGCATCGGTGCGGACGGATCTCGGGAATGGGCCTGTCGGCCCTTCGCCTCCGCATTCCATGCGGCGAAAACGCGGCGGCCCGCACGGGTTCGCGCGCCGGAGGGGCGCCTGTGTCTCCCCGGTCACGGGGCAAAGTCAGATCCGCGTGCCGCGATCGCGGGGCGGCGCGCCGCAGCGCCAAGCGGTGATGCGGAATTCGGGATGGCTGCCGATCCACTGCGCCAGCTGCGGCTGCGCCACGTGCAGGCAGGCCGGGGCGTCGTCCACGTCGAGGGCGAGCCTGCGCGACTCGCAGGTATCGGGCGCGCGGGCGAGGCAGACGGTGAAGTAGAGGAAGAAGACACCCGACATCCGTCGCCCCCCGAAGAATCCTCGGGAAAGGGTAGGGCGCGGCGGGGAGAAGACGAATGGTGCGTGCGGAACGCGATGGCGCGGGCGACGGGACTCGAACCCGCGACCTCCGGCGTGACAGGCCGGCACTCTAACCGACTGAGCTACGCCCGCATCCAATATTCGGCGAAGAAGTGACGTGGCGCGGGCGACGGGACTCGAACCCGCGACCTCCGGCGTGACAGGCCGGCACTCTAACCGACTGAGCTACGCCCGCTTGACGTCCCGCCCCGTTTCCGGCGGTGTCGGGGGTGTAGGTTCAGCGCCCGGGGCTGTCAAGCAATCCCCGAGCGCATTCGGTCGGGAATTTCCGGTCCCGCCTCGGTCGCGCGATGGAGCCCCGAGAGGCGGCATTGAAACCGCGTCGCTTTTCTGTCATAGCCCCCTCGCGTTGAACCGCCCGGCCGATCGGGCTGCCGTGGCGGTTCGTGCTGCTCCATCAGAAGCATCAACCGAGCGCATCTCTTCGATCCAGCCGGATCGGAGCCGCTGCGCGTTCAGGAGAGCCAAATGCCCAAGCTGAAAACCAAGTCGGGCGCGAAGAAGCGCTTCAAGATCACCGGCACCGGCAAGGTCATGTATGCCCAGGCCGGCAAGCGCCACGGGATGATCAAGCGGACGACGAAGCAGATCCGCAACCTGCGCGGCACCACCACCCTGTTCGAGGGCGATGCTGCCAACGTGAAGAAGTACTTCCTGCCCAACAGCCGGTAAGCCTTCACGACGCCGACACTGCTTTTTTCGTAATCCAGGAGAACTCCCATGGCCCGCGTCAAGCGCGGCGTGACCAGTCACGCGAAGCACAAGAAAGTCCTCAAGGCCGCCCGTGGTTATTACGGCCGCCGCAAGAACACGATCCGGATCGCCAAGCAGGCGGTCGAGAAGGGCATGCAGTATGCCTACCGCGATCGGAAGAACAAGAAGCGCACGTTCCGCGCCCTCTGGATCCAGCGCCTCAACGCCGCGGTCCGTGAGCATGGATTGACCTATTCGCGCTTCATCAACGGCCTGTCGAAGTCCGGCATCGAGGTGGACCGCAAGGCCCTCTCGGAGCTCGCCATCCACGAGCCCGCCTCCTTCGCCGCCGTGGTCGAGCTGGCCAAGGCCGCCCTCCCGGCAGCCAAGGCCGCTTGAGTTAAGGCCGCCTGAGGCGAGCTCGGCTCGCCCAAGCCGGGCGCTCTTCTTCACGAAAGGCGCGGCGCCCCCGGGGAGCCGCGCCTTTCGTCTTTGTGCCCGACGATCCGGGGTTTTCGACCCCCTGCCGCTTGCGTTGCGGCCGGGGACCGGGAAAACCCTCGCCCCGATGCCGATCGAGCCCGCCCGGTCCCGCGAGGGGCGGCGCCGCAGCCGGTGAGTGGAACCGATGACCGATCTCGACACCCTCGAAGGCGACCTGCTCCGTCAGGTCGCAGACGCCGCCGACGAGGCCGCCCTCGACGCCGTGCGCGTCGCGGCGCTCGGCAAGAAGGGGTCGGTCTCCGAACTCCTGAAGACCCTCGGGGCGATGACCCCCGATGAGCGCAAGGCGCGCGGCCCCCTCATCAACGGCCTGCGCGACCGGGTGCAGGGCGCGCTCACGGCCCGGCGGGACGCCCTGGCGGAAGCGGCCCTCGCCGCCCGCCTCGCGGCCGAGCGCATCGACGTGACCCTGCCGGTGCGCGAGGCGCCGGAGGTGCGCGGCCGCGTCCACCCGATCAGCCAGGTCATGGACGAGATCACGGCGATCTTCGCCGACATGGGCTTCTCGGTGGCGGAAGGGCCCGACATCGAGACCGACGACTACAACTTCACCGCCCTCAACTTCCCGCCCGGCCACCCGGCGCGAGAGATGCACGACACCTTCTTCCTGGACCCCGACCGCAACGGCCAGCGCAAGGTCCTGCGCACCCACACCTCGCCGGTGCAGATCCGGACCATGCGGTCGCAGCAGCCGCCGATCCGGGTGATCTGCCCGGGCCGGACCTATCGGCACGATTCCGACCAGACCCACACGCCGATGTTCCATCAGGTCGAGGGGCTGGTGATCGATAAGGCGGCCAACATCGCCAACCTGAAATGGGTGCTGGAGGAGTTCTGCCGCACCTTCTTCGAGGTCGAGGCGGTGAAGATGCGCTTCCGCCCGTCGTTCTTCCCCTTCACCGAGCCCTCCGCGGAGGTGGACATCCAGTGCTCGCGCAAGGGCGGCGAGATCCGTTTCGGCGAGGGCACGGACTGGCTCGAGATCCTCGGCTGCGGCATGGTCCACCCCAACGTGCTGCGCAATTGCGGCCTCGATCCCGACAGCGTCCAGGGCTTCGCCTTCGGCGTCGGCATCGACCGGATCGCGATGCTGAAGTACGGGATGCCGGACCTGCGCCCCTTCTTCGAGGCGGACGTGCGCTGGCTCGACCATTACGGCTTCCGGCCCCTCGACATCCCGAGCCTGGTGGCCGGGCTGACGGGCTGATCCCCGGCTTTCGCGCGCCGGCCCCGGCCGGACGAGACCTTTTCTTTCCTGTTCGGCGCCGGCATCCCGCCCACCTGGGAGCCTCGGACGCCAGGGGATTCAAGCGATGAAACTCACCCTCTCCTGGCTCAAGGATCACCTCGACACCGAGGCGTCCCTCGACACCGTGGCCGAGACCCTGACGCGGATCGGGCTCGAGGTCGAAGGCATCGAGGACAAGGCCGCCAGCCTGAAGCCTTTCGTGATCGCCCGCGTGCTCACCGCCGAGCCGCACCCGAACGCGGACCGCCTGCGCGTCTGCACGGTGGAGGCCGGCACCGGACAGCCCGTGCAGGTGGTGTGCGGCGCGCCCAACGCCCGCGCCGGGATGAAGACGGTGTTCGCCCCCCCGGGCACCTACGTGCCCGGCCTCGACAAGGCCCTGGCGGTGGGCACCATCCGGGGCGTCGAGAGCCTCGGCATGCTGTGCTCGGGCGCCGAGCTCGGCCTCGGCGACGAGGCCAGCGGCATCCTCGACCTGCCCGCGGATGCGCCCACGGGCCAGCCCTACGCCCTTTACGCCAAGCTCGACGACCCGGTGGTGGAGATCAACCTCACCCCGAACCGGCCCGACTGCACCGCCATCCACGGAATCGCCCGCGACCTCGCGGCGACCGGCCTCGGCGATCTCAAGCGCCCGCCCCAGCCGCCGGTGCGCGGGGAGGGCGCCTGCCCGGTGCCCGTCACCCTCGATTTCGCGGCGCCCGACGCGGGCCTCTGCCCCTACTTCACCCTGCGCCTCGTGCGCGGCGTCAAGAACGGCCCCTCGCCGGGCTGGATGCAGGCGCGCCTGCGAGCGCTCGGCCTGCGCCCGATCAACGCGCTCGTGGACATCACCAACTACCTGACCTTCGACCGCGGCCGGCCCCTCCACGTCTTCGATGCCGCCAAGGTGGCGGGCGGCCTCGTGGTCCGCCGCGCCCGCGACGGCGAGACCCTGAAGGCCCTCGACGGCAAGACCTACGCGCTGACCGGCGAAACCGTCGTCATCGCCGACGACAAGGGCGTCGAGTCCATCGGCGGCATCATCGGCGGCGAGGCCTCGGGCTGCGACGACGGGACCACCGACGTGCTCATCGAATCGGCCCTGTGGGACCCGGTGAACATCGCCCAGTCCGGCCGCCGCCTCGGAATCATCACCGACGCCCGCTACCGCTTCGAGCGCGGCGTCGATCCGGCCTTCACCCTGCCGGGCCTCGACCTCGCCACCCGCCTTGTCCTGGAGATCTGCGGCGGCAGCCCGAGCCAGCCCGTGATCATGGGCGAGCCGCCCCAGACCGAGCGCGTCATCGACTTCCCCTGGACCGAGACCCGGCGTCTCGCCGGGATCGAGCTCTCCCGAGCCGAGATGAAGGTCACGCTGGAGGCCCTCGGCTTCCACGTCGCCGGCTCGGGCGACCGGGTGAAGGTGCTCACCCCCTCCTGGCGGCCGGACGTCGAGGGCAAGGCCGATCTCGTCGAGGAGATCATCCGCATCGCCGGCCTCGACCGCATCGAGCCCAAGCCCCTGCCGCGCATCGAGGCGGCGGTGGGCAAGCCGGTGCTGACCGTGTTGCAGAAGCGCACGCGCCTCGCCAAGCGGGCGCTGGCCAGCCGCGGCCTCGTCGAGGCCGTGACCTGGTCGTTCATTCCGCACGACGACGCGATCCTGTTCGGCGGCGGCGGCGCCGACCTCGCCCTGGCCAACCCGATCGCGGCCGATCTCTCCGACATGCGCCCAAGCCTCGTGCCCGGCCTGCTGCGCGCCGCCCAGCGCAACGCCGACCGCGGCAGCCCGGACGTCGCCCTGTTCGAGGTCGGCCAGTGCTTCGCCACCGATCAGCCGGAGGGGCAGACCATCCGGGCCGCCGCCATCCGCCGTGGCACCGCCACCCAGGCGGGCGCGGGCCGGCACTGGGACGGACGCACCGACGGCGTCGATGCCTTCGACGCCAAGGCCGACGCCCTGGCCCTGCTCGCCGCCTTCGGCATTCCCACCGGCGGCCTGCAGGTCGTGGCCGGCGGCCCGGACTGGCTGCATCCCGGCCGTTCCGGTACCCTGCAGTTCGGCCCCAAGAACCCAGTCGGGTTCTTCGGTGAGGTCCATCCCCGCGTGATGAAGGCCCTTGACCTCAAGGGCCAGCTCGTCGCCTTCGAGATCACCCTCGACGCGGTGCCCCTGCCGAAATACCGTCCCACCAAGGTCAAGCCGGCGCTGGCCCTGTCGGACTTCCAGCCGATCTCCCGCGACTTCGCCTTCGTGGTCGGCCGCGACGTTGCGGCCGGGGACGTGGTCAAGGCCGCGCAGGCCGCCGAGCGCAAGCTCATCGCCGGCATCGACGTGTTCGACCTCTACGAGGGCGTCGGCATTCCGGAGGGCGCGAAGTCGGTGGCGATCGCGGTCCGCCTTCAGCCGGTGGACCGAACCCTCACCGATGCGGAGATCGAGGCCGTCAGCGCCCGGATCGTCGCCGAGGTCGCGCGCAAGACCGGGGCGACCCTTCGCTCCTGACAGGAGAGACCACCCATGCTCGATGCGGACCTCGTCGCCGCCCTCTCGGCCGCCAAGTACCTCCCGGCGCCCGAGATGCGCGCGGCCCTCGCGGAGCCGGATCGCATCGCCGACGCGGTGCTCGCGGTCCTCGATCGGGCCGCCCGGGAGCCGGACCTGGAGGAGGCCGAGGCCGACCTCCTGTTCTGGGGCCTGCACGTCCTCGCCGCGGCCCGGGACAGCCGGGTCTACCGGCCGCTGATCCGGCTGCTGGCCCTGGACGGCGAGACCCTCGACATCCTCCTCGGCGACGCGGTGACGACGACCCTGACCCGGATCCTCGTCAGCGTCTTCGACGGGGACGCGGCTCCCCTCGGCGCCCTGCTGGTCGACAGCACCGTCGACGATGCCGTGCGGAACGAGGCCTTCGCCGCCCTGGCCTACCTGACCCAGACCGGCCGCATCCCGCCGCAGGAGACCCACGACCTCCTGGTCCGCTTCGACGACAAGCGGGCCGCCGTCGAGGGCGACCTCGCCTGGGCCGGCTGGGAGGAGGCGATCGCCCTCCTGGGCCTGCGCGACCTGGGGGGACGCGTCCTCGCCGCCCGCCGGGACGGGCGGCTCACCGAGTCGAACAGCGACCCGACCTGGTTCCCCAGGGCCCTGCGCGAGGCGGAGGCGGAGGGCGACGACCTCGGCCGCTTCGATCCCCTGCGCTTCGGCCCCCTCGAAGACCCCCTGGCGGACCTCGCCTGGACGGCGGAGGGCTTCGGCCAGCCGGTGCGCAATCCCCTGAAGCACGTCGGCCGCAACGACCCGTGCCCCTGCGGCAGCGGCAAGAAGTTCAAGAAATGCTGCCTCGACAAGGCCGTCGCCTGACGGGGGCTCGCGGAGCGGATGGCGCCGCTCCGCCGGGTGCCCCGCGACCACGCGGGCGCGCCGCTGCGGTCCGGTTCGGTGCAAGGACGGAACCCGGAAATCCACCTTGGTTAATCCCGGGCCCGCGCAATGCTCGCATGGTCAGGCCCCTTTTTAATCCCTGCCGGATCGAACAAAATACCAGCATAGCCCGGTGCGATTCCGGCGTTTCAGCCTGGGCCGGCCCTTGTGCGGGGCAGCGTGACCGAACATATTTCGCCCTGAGGCGTCGCTTGGCGCCAAGAGGTCCTGTGCGTGAGCCTCATTCCGAAATCACACGCTGAGAGAGCTTCCAAGGGAAACTCCCATGGCATTCGATAACAGCCCCTTCCGGTATGGCGCCCAGCCGACCGGGTACGCCGGCAGCCAGGTCGAGATCGACCAGGGCCTGCGGACCTTCATGCTCGGCGTCTACAACAACATGGTCATCGGCCTCGGGATCTCCGGTCTCGTGGCGCTCGGCCTCAACATGGCCGCCGTCGCGCAGACGGCGACCGGCCGCGTCGCCCTGACGCCGTTCGGCCAGCTGCTCTACACCAGCCCGCTGAAGTGGGTCGTCATGCTGGCGCCGCTCGCCTTCATCTTCATCTTCTCGATGCGGATGGAACGGATGTCCGCGGCCTCGGCGCGCCTGACCTTCTTCGCCTTCGCGGCGGTGATGGGCGCCTCGATGTCCTCGCTCCTGCTCGTCTTCACGGGCGCGAGCGTGGTGCGGGTGTTCTTCATCACGGCGGCGACCTTCGGCGGTCTCAGCCTCTATGGCTACAGCACCAAGCGCAGCCTGTCGGGCATGGGCTCGTTCCTGATCATGGGCCTGATCGGCCTCATCATCGCCTCGCTGGTGAACATCTTCCTCGCCTCTTCGGCGCTTCAGTTCGCGATCTCGGTGATCGGCGTGCTGATCTTCGCGGGCCTCACCGCCTACGACACACAGAAGCTCAAGGAGATGTTCCTCTACAGCAGCGCCGATGCCGAGGGTGCGGCCAAGCTGTCGGTGAACGGTGCCCTGACCCTGTACCTGGACTTCATCAACATGTTCCAGATGCTGCTCTCGCTCCTCGGCGACCGTCGCTGAGCGAACCCGGTCTCTCGGAGGCATGACGAAAAGGCCCCGGCGGGACACCGCCGGGGCCTTTTTCATGGGCTAAGTGCCGGGGCCCGGGCGCCACGCGGGCGCGATCACACCGCCCGCAGCGGTGGCTCCAGGACGGCCAGGACGCGAGCGAGGTCGGTGCCGCGCTTCATCACGAGGCCGGAGGCCGCCACCACGGCGTAGGCGCCCTGGCGCCGGGCGAGCTTGGGGTCCTTCTCGACCCGGTAGAGGGGCATCTCGGAGCTGCGCCGGTAGATCGAGAACACCGCCTTGTCGCGCCGGAAATCGAGGGCGTAGTCGCGCCACTCGCCCTGCGACACCATCCGTCCGTAGAGGTTGAAGAGAACGCGCAGCTCCGCGCGGTCGAAGGCGATCTGGGGCTGCACCGGCGCGGTCGGGAAGGGGATGACCCGGGCGGCGGCCTCGGGCGATCGCGAATCGGCACCGGTTCTCTCGCTCATCGTCACTCCTGTCCCGGATTGATCCCTCATGATGGTGCTGGGCCCTCCTCGCGGCAAGGGCGACGACTCCCGCTCGGCACGGACACACATCACCACGATTTCGCCGCCATGAGGCCCAGCGTCGGCCTTGATGGAGAGTGACACCTGTGGCCGAAACTTCGTCGATCCCGTTCCGGCGCGGCGTCCGATCTCCACGGCTCCCCAGCTCTTCGGACGGCGCCCGATTCGGCGGGACCGGCACTCCAGAGGTTTCGAGACCCAAGGACTTCAGGCCGCCTCTTCGGAGCGCGGCCCTTTTTTTCTAGGCCGGCAAAGCTGGCTGTCTGGTAGGTTTAGTTCTGGGGGCGCCATTTTGGAGGCGCGGGATGTCGCGAAGGCAATCGCGGACACCGGATGTGGA
>NZ_LMNE01000036.1:0-12229 GCF_001423285.1 Methylobacterium sp. Leaf111
AGAGCGTGAAGGAGATGCCACTGCGCATCCCGCCAGACTCGCAGGACAGGCCTCAAACCGAAACCCCACGCGGACTCAACCGTCAGACCTTAACCACTAGAACGTCCCGAATGATTTGCGCCCTGAGGACTACAGCTTTGCGGCCGAGAGACCGGCCTTTGAGGGCCTTGTAGGCGAGCTGACGACAGATGCCGCGGCTCTTGAGGTACGTGTTAAGGGAGCTGCCCCGCGAAATAAGGACCGAACGCACCCGCGCATACTCAGCCTCATAGGCTTGCTCGGTATCGTGCAACACGATGTCCATGATAGGCTCCGACGATGTAGCCTAAATGGAAACACGCCTGTAGCCAATATGTCAACACCGCTTGATCAAGACCTATCGGTTCCGCCTAGCGCGGAGGCTCAGAAGCTAAATGCTGCCGACGTCCTTGATAGGATGAAAGAGGTGTATGGAGTTGATACAGATACTGCACTAGCCGATGCGCTGCATACCACTAGACAAAATGTATCAAAGTGGAGATCGCGTAATTCCATCCCGTATGCTGAGGCGGTAGCCGCCTCATACATGCGGAACGTTTCTATAGATTATATTCTGACGGGTCGTGGCAGCAGAGAACGAGGGCAGGGGGCAGCTCCAGAACTTGATATAAAGCTTCTCCGAGCGATACTTCTCAGTCTTCTGGCCTTCGACCGCATCAAAATCATAGGCGGAGATACAGTTTCCGAATTGAATGAAATGGCTAAAGCCATAGCGTTCCAATACAAGCGGGCAGCTGAGGCGGCTCAACACCTTCAGCAAAACGACGGCCTGGATGCCGAGGCAGCCCGGGCTGTAGCCGTCGCGGTAACCGAGCTCATCTCCTCCGACGGGACTTTGTTCGGACCACGTCTCAACCCTGTTGATCAAAGCACGGACGATTGAGCGCCCGGTAGCGGCTAGGGTCCGCAATAAGGTCCGCAATCAACAATCGCTTGACGACGGGGTCCGCAAGAACGTGAGTGATTTCAGGGTGTTACGTATAATTGGCAACCGCTCTCCTTGTAGCCGAGGGCCCGCAATGCTGCTGGCACAAGCCTCTCTATCTGCACGCTTTTTCACGTTCGCCGCCAATTATTGATGACAAGCACGCCGCCAACTTGGCCGCGCCGCCCCAAGACCCCGTCCCAGACCCCATGAACGCCGTTCGCATAAGATATATTATGGAACCAAAACCCGTCGAACCGGGGCAGGGGCCTCCCGCGACGAAGGGTTCACCCATTCCCGACACCGCGTATTCATGCAATCTCCACACGGGCGATTCACGTCGTTGCCAGTTCTTGGGCGCGCAGCGACCGCCAGGGGTGCTAAACCGCTGGCGGATGTCACAATTCCTCCTCATAATACATGATACCGGGCACCAGCCGAGCGGATGCCCGTCCGAATCGATCCTCTCCGAAGCGAATGCGATGCCGATCCTTGCACGCCCCTCCGCTGCCCTGAGCCTGGTCTTGCTGGCCGTCGGATCCGTTTCGCTCGCCACCGGCGCGCCGGCGCGCGCGCAGGCCGAGCCGCAGCGCACCGCCCTGGTGCAGCCGCCCCAGGCCGCGGCGATGGAGACGGCCCGACCGATCGTCCGGACGGCGATCCCGCGCCGGGCGCTGGCCCGCCTGCCCCGTCTCGCCGGCCTGATCGCCCAGGGCCAGGCCGTCCGCATCGTGGCCTTCGGCTCGTCCTCGACCGAGGGCTCCGGCGCCTCCTCGCCGGCCACCACCTACCCGGCCCAGCTCCAGCGCGACCTCACGGCGCGGCTCGGGGCGATGGGCGCGGAGCATTCCGCCGTCACGGTGCTGAACCGGGGCAAGGGCGGCGACGATTCCGAGGCCATGGCCCGGCGGCTGGAGCGCGACGTGCTCGCCGACAAGCCGGACCTCGTGATCTGGCAGACCGGCAGCAACGACCCGATGAGCGGCGTCAGCGTCGCGCGCTTCGCCGAACTCACCCGCGCCGGCATCCTCGCCATGCGGGCCACCGGTGCCGACGTGGTCCTGATGGACCAGCAATGGTGCAAGAAGCTCTCGACCACCGCCGGGGCCGAGGCCTACGGCGCCGCCCTGCACGCCATCGCCACCGAGCTCAACGTGCCGGTGATCCGCCGCAACGCGATGATGCGCGCCTGGGCCGCCCAGGGGCTCCTGTCCCCGACCCAGATGATCGGTCCCGACGGCCTGCACATGACCGATGCGGGCTACGACCGCCTGGCCCGCGCCGCCACGGCGCAGCTCCTGGCCAATGCGGGCCTGCCGCAGGACGCCGGCACCCAGAACTGAGCCGAGGAGGGGATCGGGGGAGGCGGCGGACCGCCCTCCTCCCGGGAGTCCGTCCGGTTCATCCTGGCCGAGACGGACTGGCGATTCCTCGTCTCGCCGTTCGTCTTCTCGGGAGAACCGGTTTCCCCCGATCCCGGACGAACGCTAGAGATCCAGCGTGACGCTCAGCCCGTCATGGGCCGGCACGACGTTCGGCGGCAGCTTGGCGCTCAGCGTGGCGTAGTCGAGATCCGTGTGCAGGTTGGTCAGGATGGCCCGGCGCGGCCGCACCGTCTCGATCAGCGCCAGGGCATCCGAGACCGAGTAATGCGTCGGGTGCGGGGTGTCCCGCAGGGCATCGATGATCAGCAGGTCGAGGCCGTGCAGCCGCGCCTGCGACGCCGCCGGCATCAGGCTGACGTCGGGCGCGTAGGCCGCCGGGCCGAAGCGGAAGCCGAGGGCCGCCTCGTTGCCGTGCTCCAGGCCGAAGGGCAGGGCCGTGATCGCCCCGCCCGGCCCCTCCACCACCGTCGATTCCCCGTCCGCCAGGTCGTGCATGTCGAGGATCGGCGGATACTCGCTGCCGGGGGGCGTCTCGAAGCAGTAGCCGAACCGCGCCTCCAGCAGGCGGCGCGTGCGGGCGTCGGCGAAGACCGGGATGCGCCGGCGCATGTGGATGACCAGGGGCCGCACGTCGTCGATGCCGTGGGTGTGGTCGGCATGGGCATGGGTGAACAGCACCGCGTCGAGGCGCTGGACCGCCGCGCCGAGCAGCTGCTCGCGCAGGTCCGGCGAGGTGTCGACGAGGAGGGTGGTGGCTCCTGCCGGGCCGCCGTCCTGCCGCTCCACCAGGAGCGAGCAGCGCCGGCGCCGGTTCCGCGCCTCCTGCGGGTCGCAGGCGCCCCAGCCGTAGCCCACGCGGGGCACGCCCCCGGACGAGCCGCAGCCGAGGATCGTCAATCGCAATGCGCCCATCGGCACCTCCGCCCCCGTTGGTATCGGAGGGGGCGGGGGCCTGTCACGCCCGATCCGAGCCCCCTGCCCGGCTCAGGCCGCGGCCTTGTGGAACAGGCGGTGGAAATTGGCCGTCGTCAGCGCGGCGAAGTCCGAAAACTCCATCTCGAGGGTCTGGGCGAGGGCGCGGGCGGTGTCCGCCGTGTAGGCCGGCTCGTTGGTGCGGCCGCGATGGGGCTCGGGCGCCAGGAACGGGGCGTCGGTCTCCACCAGGAGGCGGTCGCGCGGGACCGACCGGGCGATCGCCCGCAGGTCGTGGGAGCGCCGGAAGGTGACGATGCCGGAGAAGGACACGCAGAAGCCGAGTTCGACGCCGACCTCGGCCAGGCGCGCCCCCGACGAGAAGCAGTGCAGAACGGCCGTGAAGGCGCCGCGCCCCATCTCGTCGACGAGGATCGCCTCCATCTCCGCATCGGCGTCGCGGGAATGGATCACCAGCGGCAGGCCGGTCTCGCGGGCGGCCGCGATGTGGCGGCGGAAGACCCGCTCCTGCACCGCCTCGGGGGCGGCGTTGTCGTAGTGGAAGTCGAGGCCCGCCTCGCCGATGCCGATGCAGCGGGGATGGTGCGTGCGCGCCACGATGGCCTCGGTCGGCACGTCGGGCTCATCGCCCGCCCCGTCCGGGTGGGTGCCGATGGTGTGCCAGATCTCGGGGTTGGCCTCCGACAGGGCTTCGTAGGTCCGGGCCTTGGCGATCCGCGTGGAGATCGTGACCATCCGGGTCACCCCGGCCGCGCGGGCGCGGGCGAGGACGTTGGGCAGATCCTCCGAAAAATTCGGAAAATCGAGGTGGCAGTGGCTGTCGACCAGCATGAGGCGAGGCTCGGAAAACGGTGGGGTGGGCAAGATGCCGTCGGACGAGACGCCGTCGGACGAGACGCCGTCGTTCACGCCGAAGACGCCTCCGGCTCCACGAAGCGCGGGAACAGGCCGACGGGGGCGGGGAGCGGCGTCCCCGGCACGAGGCGACCGCCCTCCCCCACATCGGCCAGCTGGCGCCGGTCCGCCGGCACGGCCAGGAGGTCGAGGAGCCGGGCGCCGGAGCCCGGCATGAAGGGCTGCACCAGGATGCCGATGGCCCGCAGGGTCTCGGCCACGACGGAGAGCGCCGCCGCCATCCGGGCCGGATCGGATTTGCGCAGGACCCAGGGCTTCTGCGCGTCGAAGTAGCGGTCGGCGGCGGTGATCACGGCCCAGATCTCGGCCAGCGCCGTGTGGAGGGCGAGCCGGTCCATGGCCGCCCGCACGGTGGCGGGCAAGGCGTCGGCCAGGGCCAGCAGGGCGCGGTCGTCCTCCGTGAGGACGCCGGGCTCGGGAACCGTGCCGCCGAGGTTCTTGGCGATCATCGAGAGGGAGCGCTGGGCGAGGTTGCCCAGCCCGTTGGAGAGGTCCGCCGTGTAGCGGGTGATGATCGCCTCGTGGCTGTAATTGCCGTCGCCGCCGAAGGGCACCTCGCGCAGCACGAAGTGGCGCACCGCGTCGACCCCGTAGGTCGCGATCAGGTCCATCGGGTCGACGACGTTGCCCAGCGACTTCGACATCTTCTCGCCCTTGGAGAGCAGGAAGCCGTGGCCGAAGACGCGCTTGGGCAGCGGCAGCCCCGCCGACATCAGGAAGGCCGGCCAGTACACCGCGTGGAAGCGGACGATGTCCTTGCCGATGACGTGCAGGTCCATCGGCCAGAACTTCGTCCGCGCGTCGGCCTGGTCGGGAAAGCCCGTGACGGTGAGGTAGTTCGTCAGGGCGTCGACCCAGACGTACATGACGTGGTCGGGGTGCCCGGGCACCGGCACGCCCCAGTCGAAATTCGTGCGGCTGACCGAGAAGTCCTTGAGGCCGGAGCGCACGAAGCTCGCCACCTCGTTGCGCCGGGTCTCGGGGCCGATGAAATCGGGCTCGGCCTCGTAGAGGGCGAGGAGCCGATCCTGGTAGGCCGAGAGCCGGAACAGGAAGTTCTCCTCCTCCATCCAGGTCACCGGCGTGCCGGTGGCCTTGGCCACGGGGACGCCGTCGGGTCCGGTCTCGAGTTCGTCCTCGGCGTAGTAGGCCTCGTCGCGCACCGAGTACCAGCCGGCATATTTCGACAGGTAGAGGTCGCCGTTGGCCTCCATCCGGCGCCACAACTCCTGGGCGGCCGCGTAATGGTCGGGCTCGGTGGTGCGGATGAAGCGGTCGTGGCTGCAATCCAGGGCCTCGGCCATGGCACGGAAGCGCGCGGACATGGCGTCGACGAGGTCCCGCGGGGTGATCCCGGCCTTGGCCGCCGTCTGCTGGATCTTGACGCCGTGCTCGTCGGTGCCGGTGGAGAACAACACCTCGTAGCCGTCGAGGCGCTTGAAGCGGGCGATCGCGTCCGTGGCGATCACCTCGTAGGCATGGCCGATATGCGGCGCGCCGTTGGGATAGGAGATCGCGGTGGAGAGACCGAAGGTCTTCGCGGTTGCCGGGTCGGTGGCGGTCACGTCGAGGGGTTCCCCGGATACAGGGTTCACAGGATCAGGCCCCGGAATCGGGTCCCGGGATCACAGGACGGCGGGAGACGACCAGGCCCCGTCAGGCGGCGTCGCGGAGCGCGCCCGCCAGGTCGCCGAACAGGGACAGGACCAGCGGCCGGCGGTCGAGATTGTAGGTCGCGGCCTCCCGCGCGGCGCGGGCGATCTTGTCACACACCTCGACCAGGGCCGCAAGGCGGGCGGGCGGCGCGTGCCGGCGCCGGTCGAGCTCGGCCGAGACGAAGCGGAACACCGTGTCGAGGCTGGCCGCGAAGAGGTCGTCGGAGTCCCGCCCGCTGAGCTTCTCGGCCAGGGCCAGGATGCGGCGCCAGTCCGGGTGGTCGAGGCGGGCCAGCAGGGTCTCGACCTCCGCGACGAGGCTGGCCCGGGCGGGATCGAGCAGGGCGACGGCCTCGGCGACCGAGCCCTCCGAGAGCTGCGCCGCCCGGGCGAGCGCCTCGGGGCCAGGCTGCACGAAGGGCGGCGCGAAGCCGCCGATCACCCGCGCCACCTCGGCCTCCGCGAGGGGGCGCAGGGTCAGGGCCCGGCAGCGCGAGCGGATGGTCGGCAGGAGCCGGCCCGGCGCGTGGCTGACGATGAGGAACAGGCAGCGGGGCGGGGGCTCCTCCACCATCTTCAGGAGCGCGTTGGCGCTGTTGGCGTTGAGGTCCTCGGCGCTGTCGACGATGCAGATGCGGTAGCCCGCATTGCCCGCGGTGGAGCCGAACAGCGCGAGGGCGCCGCGGGCCGCATCCACCGAGATCCGGGTCGCCAGGGTCTTGGCCTGGGGGGCCCGGGTCCGGCGCAGGGCCACGAGGTTGGGATGCGACAGGGCCGCGACCTGGCGCGCCGCCGGATGGTCCGGGTCGACGGCGAGACTCGCGGGCGCCCCCTGCGCCGCCGGATGGGCGATGAGCCAGCGGGCGACCCGGTAGGCCAGCGTCGCCTTGCCGATGCCGCGCGGGCCGCCGATGAGCCAGGCATGGTGCAGGCGCCCCGAGGCGATCGCCGCGACGAAGGCGGCCTCCGCCTCGGCATGGCCGACGAGATCGCTCTGCTCGCGCGGGCGCGGGACTTCCGTCAGGTCTCCGGGCTCGACGTCCTCGGGGGCGCGCTCAGGCCGCATCGCCGTGCTCCGTCCCGGGGCGGTCGTCGCTCCGGCCATGGCCGGCCCGCGCGGGCAGCAGCCCGGGCAGGCGCTCGGCCACCACGGCGCGGATCGCGGCCTCGACGGCATCGGCGGGCAGGGCGGCGTTGACGACGGCGCAGCGTCCGGGCTCCGCCGCCGCGATGGCGCGGAAGGCCGTGCGCAGGCGGGCATGGAAGGCCAGGGCCTCGGCCTCGAAGCGGTCGACCGCGCCCTCGGCACCCGCGGCGCGGCGCGCTTGCGCGCGGGCGAGCCCGAGCTCCGGCTCGCAGTCGAGGATCAGGGTCAGGTCGGGCCGGGTCGGGCCGACGACGACGCCCTCGAGGGCGACCAGCACATCCGGGTCCAGGCCGCCGGCCGCGCCCTGGTAGGCCCGGGTCGAATCGGCGAAGCGGTCGCAGAGCACGATCTCGCCCCGCCCCAGCGCCGGGCGGATCAGGGTGTCGAGGTGGTCGATCCGGGCGGCGGAGAACAGCAGGGCCTCGGCGAAGGGGCCGTAGGGCTTGGCCAGGCCCGCGAGCAGCGCCTCGCGGATCCGCTCGGCCTTGGGCGAGCCGCCGGGCTCGCGCGTCGTCAGCACGGGGCGGCCGGATTCGGCACGCAGATGCGCGGCGAGGCGGCGGATCTGCGTGGACTTGCCGGCCCCCTCCCCGCCCTCGAAGGTGATGAAGGTCCCTCCCCCCGTCCCGGGCGCCGTCACGATTTCGCGCCGGCCTTCTCGAACGCCTTGCGGAACAGGCCGGTGCCGACCTCCCAGGCCGCGTCGAGGGCCCGCTGCGGGAGCGTGCCGGCCTCCACCGTGTCGCCGGCATAGAGCGGCTGGTCGAGGGCCTGGGTGTCGCCGCGGGTGATGCGCAGGCGGCCGATCTCGCGCCCCTGCTCGACCGGGGCGACCAGGGGGCCCTGATAGACCACCCGGGCGGTGATCTTGTCGCCGGAGCCCCGCGGCAGCAGCACCCGCACGGCCTTCTTGGCGACGAGGGGCACGCTGCCCGCCGCGCCGCCGTAGACGGAGGCCTCCGCCACGGTCTCACCGGCGGTGAAGACCTGGCGCGGCTCGAAGGCGCGGAAGCCCCACTCCATCAGCTTGCGCGATTCCGCCGCCCGGTCTCGGGCGGTCTTCAGCCCGCTCACCACCATGATCAGGCGCTGCCCGTTCTGCACCGCCGAGCCGGTGAGGCCGTAGCCGGATTCCTCGAGGTAGCCGGTCTTCAGCCCGTCGGCGCCGAGATCGAGCGTCAGCAGCGGGTTGCGGTTCTGCTGCTTGATCTTGTTCCAGGTGAACTCGCGCTCGGCGAAGATCTTGTACAGGTCCGGGTAGGTCTCGATCAGGTGCAGGGCGAGCTTGGCAAGATCGCGGGCGGTCACCTTCTGGTCGGGGGCCGAGTAGCCGGTCGCGTTGCGGAAGGTCGAGCGCGTCAGGCCGATCTCCCGCGCCCGCGCCGTCATCATCCGCCCGAAATTCTCCTCCGAGCCGGCGATGCCCTCGCCGATGGCGATGGCCGCGTCGTTGCCCGACTGCACGATGAGGCCGCGCAGCAGGTCGGACAGCTTGATGCGGCTGTTGAGCTGCGCGAACATCGAGGAGCCGCCGCCCCCCGCTCCGCCCCGGCGCCAGGCGTCCTCGGTGATCTGGAACTCCGAGTCCATGGTCAGCCGGCCCTGCCGGATCTCGTTGAACACGATCTCGGTGGTCATCAGCTTGGCCATGCTGGCCGGGGAGAAGAGCTCGTCGGCCCCCTTCTCGAACAGCACCGAGCCGGAATCGGCATCGATCAGGATCGCGTGGGGCGCCGCCGTCTGGAAGCTCTGGGCCAGGGCGGAGCCCGCCGCGAACAGGCTCAGCGCCGCGGCCAGGACCAGCCCCGACACCGCCGCGCGGCCCGCTCCGTTCCGACCCGCGAGGAGCTCTCTCACACTCATACCCTGTCTCACGCCCTGCCTCACGCCGCCCCGTGCATCGCCCCCACGATCAAGCGTGACGTTACAGGTATTTGGCGCCGAGATCGAACCCAAATCACGTGTGGGTCCCCTCGCGCGTCGATGGGTCCCGACGGCCGCGGACGCGCCGCATGCCGCCTCGGCGGGCGTCTCAGCGGGCCTCGGCGAACTGGGCGCGGGTCCGGGCCGGCGCCTTGGCGGCGAGAGCCGTTCGCGCCGCGGGGGTCGCCTTGGCCGAGGGCGTCCCCTGGGCCAGACCGGCGGCCTTGCCGGCCGGCTTGCCGACCGGACCGGCCTTGGCGACCGCGACGGCCTTGGCGACCGCGACGGCCTTGGGCGCCGCCTTGACCTCCGAAGCCGTCCTGGCCTCCGAACCGGTCCTGGCGACCGCCATCCGGGCGACACCGGGCTGGTGGCCCGATCTCGGTCCGGCGGCCGACAGCCCGGCGGGAGCCGTCCGGGATGCGGGCGCCGGGGTCGCGGCGGCGAAGCGGGCGGTGGCGGCGCGGGGATCGCTCCTGGCCGGCGCCCCGCCGGCCTGGGCGACCGTCGCGAGCCCCTGCCCCAGCCCCTGGCCCTTGCCGGCCGGCGACGCGGCGGCGAGGCGGCTCGCGGTCGCGTGCGGCTCGGGCCGCGCCCCGGCGAGCCGCAGGGGCGGCGGGGTCAGGCTGAGGGGCGCGGGCCGGGCGGCGGCCAGGGTCTGGTGCGGCTCGGACGGGCTGTGCCGCACGGGCCGGAACCCCTCGGCCCGCAGAGCCGTCGGCTGCAGCGCGGCCGGGACCGCGACGGTGGCGGCGCTCGCCACCAGGATGGGGGCGGGCTTGGCCGGACGGGGCGCCGGCGCCGCCTCGGTCGCGGCGACCGGGGCGGCCTCGGCCGCGGGCTGGTCGTCGGCCTCCTTGAAGGCCAGGGCGGGGCGGCTCGCCCGGGCGAGGCGCTCGGCGGAGACCTGCGCCGTGTCCGGGCCGAGATCGGCCAGCATGACCGGCGAGGGGCCGTTGACGGCGGCGGGCCGGCCGTCGGTGCGCAGGGTGGCGAGGAGCTTGCGGTCGTCGCTGCCGGCGGTGGAGGCCTTGCCGGCATACTCGACGCGGACCCGTGCGGTGCCGCTGCGGCGGAATTCGAGCGCCTCGGCCACCTCCTCGGAGACGTCCATCAGGCGGTTGGCGTGATAGGGGCCGCGATCGTTCACCCGGACGATCATCGAGTGGCCGTTGGCGAGGTTGGTGACGCGGGCGTAGCTCGGCAGCGGCAGGGTCGGGTGCGCCGCGGCGATGGAGTGGCGGTCGAACACCTCGCCGTTGGCGGTCATGCGCCCGTGGAAGGCCGAGCCGTACCAGGAGGCCAGGCCCTCGCGGACATAGCCCTTGGCGTCCTCGCGCGGGACGTAGGTGCGCCCGGCCACCACGTAGGGCTTGCCCGAGAAGCGCCGGCCGCCCCCCTTCGGGATCACGTCGCCCTCGTTGTAGAGGCGCGGGCTGGCCTTGACGCCGTATTTCGGATCGAGGCTGGAGCCGGTTCCGGAGGCGCCCGCGAGCTTCTGCGGGGACTGCGCGCAGTTGGCCGTGGTGAGGGCCACGGCCGAGACCGCCAGCAGCCGCCAGAGCGGCAGCGGGGCCGGCCCCGGATGTCCCGGCTTCGTCGTACGCGCCATCGCGATGATCCGCCCCAGCCCCCGCCCCGATCCACAAAACATATTCGAGAGGGACCGCCGGCGGGCGAGAGCAGGACCGGACGAGCCCCCCGGGACCGGCGCCCTGCGCCCCTCCCGAGACGGATAAGATTGTCCGAATGCCGTAAAGGAAGGCTGAACGCAGGCCTGTCCCGGCGGGGGGACCGGGCCGGGGCCGGGACCGCGGGCCCGGACGGAGGCTCAGCCTGAGGATCGTCCGCCAAGCCTTTGCGGGATTGGGGAAAAATCGTGGTCCGATCGATCGCGGCCGCGGGCCGTCACGCACCGCACGAGGCTGATCCGAAACATTGGAAAGCCCCGACAAACTCTTGCTGGGGCTCTTCTTTCGTGCTCAGCGCCCGTCCGGCTCGTTGAGCTGGGCGATGGAGCGGGCGCCGCGCTGCTTGAACAGCAGATCCAGGGCCTCGAGCATCAGGCCGTGCATCTTGGCCCGCTCCGCATGGGCGATGTCGCGCAGCTGATCGTAGACTGGCGGCTCCAGGTAGACCGACATCTGACGGGCGCGCTGCTTCAGGGTGGCGGTGGGGCGCCGCAGCGGGGGCGCGCCCGTGTCGAGCTGGACGATTTCGGCGGTCTGCTGGGGGCCCTGGTGGGACTTGCCCGGCGGGGTCGAGGCGGCAACGATGGAGGCGAGACTCAGCTTAGGCGGCTTTGGCATGCTTGCTCACCTGCATGCGCTTCTCGATCCAGCTCCAGAGCTTGCGCACCTCGGAGGCGGCCTGGCCCTTCGGATTGAACTCGGTGACGCCCTGGCCGACGCCGATGGCGTCCTGGTGGTCGGTGCGGGCGACGATGTTCACGTCCGGCAGGATGCCGAGCACGGCGAGGCCGTCGGCGGCATCGCGGATGCGGTAGGAGCGGGGCGGGGTCTGGTTCAGCACGAAGGCGAACTTCTTCTCCAGCCGGTAGATCGCCGCGAGCGTCGGCTTGAAGGCGCGCAGGTCCGCCGGGGTCGGGCGGCACGGGATGACGCAGAGATCGGCCGCGCGGATCGCCGAGAGGGTGCCGGCGGAATCGACGCCGGGGGTGTCGATGAAGACGTAGTCGTAGGCGGAGTCGCGCAGCTGGGCCATTACGCCCTCGATCTGCGTCGCGTCGATCTGCGCCACTTCCGGGCCCTCGGCGGTGCGATGGTCGAGCCAGTCGCTGATCGTGGCCTGGCGGTCCATCTCGAGGATGCAGACCGAGAGGCCGCGCTCCTGGGCGGCGACCGCCAGGGAGATGCAGAGCGTGCTCTTGCCGCTGCCCCCCTTCTGGGTGACGAACGTGATGGCTTTCATCCTGGCATCCCTTCGCGAGCGTCGACGAGTTCGGGTGACGGTTGGGGGCGGACGGATCCGGCAGTCTGGATCGCCGGTGGACGGGGCGGTGGCCTTCCGTCCTGTGACCCAAGGATGCTGCGATCCCGGATGTCGCCGATCATGGTTAACCAACGGTTAAGCCCGGCGCGGCGGCGGAGATGTGGACAGGCAATTTCAGGTTGCCGGTCTCGCGTGGAATTCGGCCTGGGACCCTTTTCGCAGCGAATCTTCCGCTCTAGGTCGTGAACCCATAACGGGTGGCACGGTTTGGTCGGTGCGTCGTTGGTTTTCCATATGGAGGACCGAGGATGGCGCGGTTTGACCTGACGGATGCAGAGTGGGCGGTGATCGAGCC
>NZ_LMNE01000037.1:0-11483 GCF_001423285.1 Methylobacterium sp. Leaf111
CTCGATCAGCTCCTCGCGGCTCAACCGCTCAAGATCGCTGCGCCCCATCCCATGAAGGAATCAGCGAAATCCGACCCGCGCAAGGGCCTGGGTAATTGCACAGCATCGTTGATAAGCCATCCCAGGAGTGTGACGAGTGTTGCCGCGGTAAGTCCGCCTTCCTCGTAGATTATGGTATTTGCGAACAGATAAGCGCTGACGCCGAGTGTGATTCGAGCATCCTTAGTGACAACACTTCCCCACTCGCCCCTAAACAAATCTAAGAAGCTAAAAAATCCTAAAATCGCACACGCCGTCAACAGCACGAGCATCATAGCGGCTCGGAAGTCGATGGATAACGGAGGGACCATTCCTGATGAGGAAGACCTCTCACCAACGCTGATATGTTGAAAAGGCTAGGGCAAACCTGACTGAGAGAAGCAGCCGCGCTTTCTGCCACCGCTAGGGCTGACGCGGCCTGCCTTGGTATTAGGCATACTGCATACCAATGTTGCATTCCGAGCGCTTCGTCGCTAGAAGGTTCACACCACGTATACCTTAGAGGTCTCTGGGTGCCAAGATCCTCGGTTCGACCCGCCTCTGCCTCTGGCACTCCGCCGCTTGAGCACCAATCCTCCGCTCGCTCCAACGGACTTTGGGCACGTGCGGCTGACGTATCCTTTCCGTTCGGTGGATCTCAATCCTTCTCGAGACCGAGTGAGCTCTCGCATGCCTGATCCCGCCACCTCTCCTCCACAGGTAGGCCGTATCTTCGGTCTTCGCATTTTTCGGCCGATCCTTGCGGGCGCCACGCTTCGCGAGCGTCTCATCGCTTGCGTAGGAGCTTTGATAGGCATCGCGCTCACCGGCTTGATCTGCGGCCTGTTCTTCGGGGAGGGACCGCACATCCCGCTGATCGTGGCACCGATGGGTGCCTCAGCGGTTCTGGTTTTTGCCGTGCCCGCCAGTCCGCTCGCCCAACCCTGGCCGGTCATCGGTGGCAATACCATCTCAGCGCTCATGGGTGTGCTCGCCGCCCACCTCATCGCAGATCCGGTCATCGCGATCGGCGTGGGGGTCTCGCTAGCTATCGCGGCGATGTCGGTGACGCGGTCACTTCACCCGCCCGGCGGCGCCGCTGCCTTAACGGCTCTCATCGGCGGTCCGGCGGTCACTTCGGCCGGCTTCACGTTTCCCTTGTTCCCTGTCTGCATCAACTCGTTGATCCTGGTCGCCCTCGGCGTACTGTTTCACAAGATTTCTCGCCGCAATTATCCGCACGTTGCCGTCCCGATTCCAGTAAACACGCACGGGACGGCCGATCTGCCTGCATCGATCCGCGTCGGGTTTACGCCGGACGACGTGGATGCCGCTTTGGCCGAGCTCAACGAAGCATTGGATATTGACCGCTCTGATCTCGACAGGCTCTTGCGCCAAGTCGAACATCACGCCCTCGTTCGAACGCAAGGTGATCTGACCTGCCGCGATGTAATGTCACGTGATGTAATCACGATCAGCCTAGATGAAACCATCGATCACGCGCGCGAGCTTCTGCTCACGCACAACATCAGAACGCTCCCGGTTGTCGACGCCGGGGGACAGCTGAAAGGAACGCTGGGACTGCGTGAACTGGCTCGCCAGGATACGGGCAGCATTGTGGAAGCCATGTCAGCAGCAAGAACGGCGGATCCTGCCGCTCCCGCTGTAAGCCTCGTTCCGACCCTCAGCGATGGACGCACCCACGCGATCGTCTTGACCTCGGCGGATCGTAAAGTTCTCGGCATCATCACGCAGACAGATCTTCTCGCGACACTCGCTCGTTCTGCGTCCACGAAGTCACTCGTACCTTTATCCTGACGGGTCGTTCAAACGGACCCGGTATCGAGCTTTCCAAGCGCTCGAACCAAAGCAGGCTCCATCGTACGAAGTTCCTCGAGATGCGCCGCCGTCAGCTCGGCCAGAATCGACTCCGCGCGTGGAGTGAGGGCGAGTTCCATGCGACGCGCGTCGTGAGCACTTCGTGTCTTGGTCAGCAAGGACGCCTCGACCATCCGAGATACCAGCTCGGCCGCGGTGTGGGGCGCGATCAGTAATCGATCCGCAAGGACGCCGACACTCGGCGCTTCTGAACCCACGTGCCCCGCGATGGCGAGCATGGCTTGGTGCTGCTGATGCGGAAGCCCTGCCTGCTGCGCGGCCGCCTCGCTGAACGCGAGGAAGCGCCGCAGCTGATACCGAAAGGCGGCGATAGCCGCGTACTGCTCGCTCGACAATCCCTTCGAGAACGACGCCTTCTGCTCCATGTTGGTCCCCTCTGCCGAAGGCGTCTGGACTATATCGTCATACGATATATATCTACGCCTACGTCGGATAGGATAGACATGCAGCAGGACACGCCGAGCGCAATCGACGAGATACGCCTCGAAGAGAGACGGGGTGCGGAGCGACGGCTCGGAGGACTTGCGCTTCGCGCGAAGCGGCCCCTCGGCGATTTCACCACCGACCGGCGCGTCCTGATCCTGGTGGCGATGTCGCTCGTCGTCGGCACCGGCGGAGCGCTGGCGGCCTGGCTGCTCGTCCAGCTGATCACGCTCGTGACGAACCTGGCCTGGTTCGGCCGCCTCGACACGATGCCGGTCTCCATGGCCGCCGCGGCGCGGACCCCCTGGATGGTGCTCGTGCCCGTCCTGGGCGGGCTCGTGATCGGGGCGATGGCGCGCTTCGGCTCGGAGAAGATCCGCGGGCACGGCATCCCGGAAGCCATCGAGGCGATCCTCATCGGCGGGAGCCGCATGTCGGCGAAGGTCGCCGTGCTCAAGCCGATCTCCTCCGCGATCTCGATCGGCAGCGGCGGGCCGTTCGGTGCGGAAGGGCCGATCATCATGACGGGCGGTGCCATCGGCTCCCTGTTCGCACAGTTCTTCCACCTGAGCGCGGCGGAGCGCAAGACGCTCCTCGTGGCCGGCGCCGCGGCCGGGATGACCGCGATCTTCGGGACACCGATCGCGGCCGTGCTCCTGGCCGTCGAGCTGCTGCTGTTCGAGTGGCGCCCGCGCAGCTTCATCCCGGTGGCCGCCGCCGCCATCACGGCCACCTGCTGGCGCCCGCTGCTCTTCGGAGCCGGGCCGCTGTTCCCGTTCTCGGCCGATCCGGCCCTGCCCTGGTGGGGCCTGATCGCCTGCGCGGGACTGGGCATTCTCGCCGGACTGCAGTCGGGCCTCCTGACGAAACTCCTCTACGTCCTGGAGGACGCCTTCGAGCGCCTGCCCATCCATTGGATGTGGTGGCCGGCGATCGGCGGGCTCTTCGTCGGGCTGGGCGGCTTGATCGAACCCCGTGCGCTCGGCGTCGGCTACGACGTGATCGGCGATCTCCTGACCGGCGATCTCGCCGCCCGGGCCGTCCTAACGATCCTGGCCGTCAAGGCCGCGATCTGGCTGGTGGCCCTCTCGTCCGGCACGTCCGGAAGCGTGCTGGCACCCCTGCTCATCCTCGGCGGTGCCCTCGGCTGGGTCGTCGGTCTCGCCCTGCCCGGTACACCCGGCTTTTGGGCATTGCTGGGCATGGCCGCCATGCTGGGCGGCACCATGCGCGCGCCCCTGACCGGGGCGCTCTTCGCGGTGGAACTCACCGGCGACGTTCACATCCTGGCCCCGTTGCTGGCCGCCACCGTCGCGGCCTACGCGGTGACCGTGCTGCTGCTGAAGCGCTCGATCCTGACGGAGAAGATCGCCCGGCGCGGGCAGCACGTGACGCGCGAGTACGGGCTCGATCCCTACGAGCTGACGCGCGTGGGCGCGGTCATGACCCGCACGGTCGATGTGTTCGATGCGGAGCGGTCGATCGCCGACACCATGCGGGCGATCGAGACCGGGCCGCATCACGCCTACCCGGTCGTCGACGGGCAGGGACGCCCGGTGGGCCTGGTCACCCGCGGCGATGCCCTGCGCTGGACGGCGGAGGGCGGGCATGCCGGGCAGCGCCTCGGGGAGCGGGTCTCCGATGCCGCCCTGGCCGTCGTTCATCCGGAGGATGTCGTCGCCCGCGCCCTCGACATCATGATGGCTGCCGCGCAGGGCCGGGTTCCGGTAACGGATGCGGCGAGCGGCGCCCTGGTGGGCCTGCTCACCCGCAAGGATCTTCTGCAGGTCCGTGCCACGGTCGTTCAGTCCGAGCGGGAGCGCCGGGCCTTCCTCGGCCATCGCACTCTTCGGCACGCGAAGACCCGATACGCGCGAAAGCGTGCGCAAGCCGCAGCGCGGCCTGATAACTAAGTGCTCGCCACCACTTTATTTGCAGTTCTCGTTACGGGCTCGATACCTGGTCCAGTCTGCAGGCATGCGGTGAGATAGAAGTTAGTCTAGCTTTGTTTGGAGATCCCGATGTTATGGGTCACACGCCTTTTCGATGATGCTGATTGGACCGACATCCGCGCAACATTCGAGGACCAGTTCGAGGCGTTTGGCCGTCCACGGGACATGATGCTCGTGGCTGCCTGCTTAGGCGATGGAAGGCACCGCCTCTGCATTGGCGTACCAGAACCCGAGCTCTTGGCTACCTACTATGGCTTTGACCCGGTACTTCGCGCCCGCCTGCCGCCAGCACCAACCTTTCTGGTTGGGCACCAGGAAGTCTTTCAAGCCATGTTCCAATGTGGTGGCTGACATGATCGCGCGCATCGTGCACAGTAAAGGACTTCGTACGAATACAAGCTGGACAGCCCACCAACGCGCTGCTCTATCGGCGGATCACCACATCGGCACATGGGACTGACTGGCGAAAACGATCGCCTAAAAATTTTTCCGCCGTCGGCGCAGTCGTACCTACACGCCCCATTTAGCGAACGCGCTGACATTTAATCCAGCGTTGAGACCTAATCAGCCATGCTTGCGGACGCATAGGTGAGACACGTTTACTGTGTTCTAAATTTAGCGAGATAAAACTTGGAGTGCATCCGCTATGCAGGCTCCTCACGCCTACAACGTTTTCCGGCGTAAGCAGCAATCAGCGCTGCGATGCGCTGTGCCTCAGGATCAGCCTGTGCCGACCTTCCTTCATGGCGGGGATTGGGAATTCGGAGGCACGATCAAGGGTCATGAGCCAACACCTGCCGGCTTCCGGCCAGAGGCTGCAAGCGACGCGGTGCGACTGAACGGCTTCTATCTATATCACGCGCTGCGAGCACAATGACCGCAACACCAACATTTCTTCATAGCCACCTAGACTGCGGATGGGTCCGTGTCGTGGAGAACGCGCTCGTTCAGCGGTAGCACCATACGAAAGCTCATACCGCTCGATGCGAAAGTGAAGCTCACCTGTGCCTTCAGATTGTGGGACAACATCTCCTGTAGGACCACTGTGCCAAAGCCACGACGAGATGGGGCTTGATCGTGCAGGACAACGCCACTCTCAACCCAATCGAACACAAGTTGGAGGCCTCCGAACTGCTCCTCAATCTGCCATGTCACCGCTAAGCGGCCTGACGGACTTGCCAAAGCTCCAAACTTGAGTGCGTTCGTTGCCAACTCATGCAGCGCCAACGCCAGTGGTTCAGCCGCTCGCAGATGCAGCCGTACTTCTGGACCTTCAACGCGCGCGCGCCCGTCCTGATAGGCGTGAACACTTGTGAGTTCGTCGGTTACGAGGTGGCCGAAATCAACCCCGGCCGTGGCGTTCTGAATGATGACGTTCTGCACCCGCGCTAGGGCAGCTAAGCGCCCGTCAAGATGCGCGGCATAGTCCTCCAAGTTCTCGCTGAGTTCGGCCGATCGCCGGGCAATGAGCCGTGTTGTTGCCAGGGTGCCACGCACCCGGTGCTGCAATTCAGCCAGCAAAGCCGCTTGCGCCTGAACGCTCAAGTCAGATCCCATCGTCATCGAAGCTCCAGGGTACTCTTGGGCCAAACCCATTTTAGGAGAGCTCAGGTTCGCCGGCGTCGAAGTCACGGCCTTCATAGTTAAGGTGCAGGTAGTTCGGGCTGAACAGCGAGGCGGCCTGCAGTGCGGCGAAGTCCGGGATCTGCAAATATCTACCTTTCAGCATGATCAGCCCAGTCCTGCGCAGTTCCTGCACCGTACGATTGGTATGTACGTTTGAGAGCCCGAGAACCTCGACGAGCTCCCCTTGTGTCAGAGGCAAAGCATAGGAGTTCCCTTGCGTTAAGCCGATACCGCGCAGGCGCACAAACAGCTCGCACAGCAGATGGCCAAGTCGCTCGGTTGCGGTACGTTGGCCCAAGCTTACCGTCAATTCACGCTGGATCGCTGCGGTAACCAACGCGTTCCAGCACAAAGCCTTCCTAATGCGCGGATGTTCCTCCATGATTTGACCGAGCATAGGACGTGTAATTTCGGCTACGTTCACGGGCGAAAGCGCTGCGACGGAGTGGTCCATCTCACGCAAGGAATAAACGTGCTCATCGCACAAGTCGCCCGGCACAAAGAGCGAAATAACCTGGCGTCGGCCGTCATCGAGCTGCTTATAGCGGCAGGCCCAACCTTCCAAAATAAGGTTGATATGTAAAGGCGCGTCGCCCTCGCTGATGATGTCGGTTCGTGCTCCGAACCTGCGTTGCGCGCTGGCCGCGTTCTTCAGTGCCTGCTTGTCGCTAGCGGAGAGCTTGGTGAACTGCTCAAGCTTGCGGATCAGATGATGAGGCATGTGACCCTTTGCGAAGCGCGGACAGGGAGGATATCGACCAAAAACTTTAGGGTTTCTACCGGTGAGACATCCTGAAGCTGCTCTCGTTAGGCCAGAAGACTCTAGCGCGGTCCAGACCTGTTCTCCCTGTCAGCCAAAGAGCGCGCCGATGATCTGCGCGGCGTCGACTGGTTTTTCGAAATGACGCACACCTGCATAGCAGGCCGGAAGCGCGGACTTCTCGTATCCGGTGGTGAACACGAATGGCATACCACGGATCTGCAGAGCGTCAGCCACGGGATAGCTCAGCCCATCGTGTAGGTTAATGTCGAGCACCACTGCCTCGAGATCGGTTGTGGCCGCAATCAACTCCAGGGCCTCTTCAATGCTCGGCACAGGCCCCAGCACCTCAGCTCCGACTTCCTCGAACGAGCGCTGCATGTCCTGCGCGATGAAGTAGTCGTCCTCGACGATCAGCACACGACGACCAGCCAATGGATTTGCTGCAGAGGTCATCGGCGCCGCGCCTTTGCACCCTCGGTGAGTGGGAGGTCGATGGAGCAACGCAGCTCCGTCTCTCCCAGCACGTAGCTGGTTCGAGCTTTGAGAGCATAGGGTAGCGCTTTCTCGATCAGCTCACGCCCATAACCATTCCGGATCGCGCTGCCCTCCTGGAGCCCGCTTATGCCCTCCTCCAACCACAGCAAGGACAGCCAAGGCTCTCCGCAATCTCCCCTATAAGTGTCCCAGCCTACCCAGAGCTCCCCCTGTGCGCTGGCCAAAGCCCCGTATTTGCGGGCATTGGTGGCCAACTCGTGCAGAGCCAATGCAAGCGTCTGCACACTAGCCTTGCGAAGTTTCACGGACGGACCTTCAAGCGTTACACGTCCGTGCATGCCGGCTCCGAGGGCGTCGAGTTCTGTCTGGATCAGCACCTGCAGGGTGATTGGCTCTTGATCCGAACGGGAGAGGAGACCCTGAACACGGGAGAGCGCGGCGAGCCGATCGTAGAACGGCTCACGAAACTGCTCGGTTGGGCCTGTCTGGGCCATCGTTTGCTGCGCAATTGCACGCACGACCGTGATGAGGTTGCGGGTGCGGTGCTGCAGCTCGTCGACCATTACGGCTTGCCGTTGCTGCGACTCATGCAGCTCCTGAATGTCGGTGACAGCTCCATAACACTGCGTGATCTGCCCTGCCGCATTACGAATGGGCTCAGCGCGGTCCAGGAACCAGCGGTATGCGCCATCGTTGCCGCGGATGCGGTACTCACAACTATACGGCTGCCCCTGTTTCATCGCTGATCGGAAGGCCGTGAGCGGCCGCTCGCGTTCGTCAGGGTGAATCACTTCCTGCCAACCATAGCCAAGGGCATCGGCTTCAGCTTGACCGGTGTAGGCATACCAGCGCTCGCTAAACCAACTAGCACGCCCTGAGGCGTCACCGCTCCAGAGGAAGCCGGGCACGAGGTTAGCCACAGCCCGAAATCGCTCCTCATTAAGCTGCAGCGCCGTTCCTGTTCGCTCAGCCCTCACACGCCGGAGCTCCATCTGAGCCATGGCTTGGCGCGCAAGCACCCCGAGGCTGTTAGCCTGCGCATCGGTGAGGCCGTCGGGCCGGGGATGGGTGTCGATCACACAGAGTGTGCCAAGTGCCACGCCTTCTGGCGTCTCAAGTGGCGCTCCAGCGTAGAAGCGTATGTGGGGCTCGCCCGCTACAAGGGGATTGTCGCGGGTTCTCGGATCGAGAGCCAGATCTGGGATGATGAGGAGTCCAGTCTGCATGAGAGCATGGCGGCAGACAGACTGCTCCAGAGGCGTCTGCGGACAGCCGAAACCGTGGCTTGCCTTGAACCACTGTCGGTCAGCCGCAACGAGGCTGATCAACGCAACAGGGGTCTCGCAGATCTGTGAGGCGAGGTGCGCAAGGTCGTCGAAGGCTGGCTCAGGGTCAGTGTCGAGGATGGCATAACGATCAAGTGCGATCAGGCGCCCGACTTCACCTTGGTCTGGTACACTCTGCCTTAACATGGGCGTTCTTCCAGAGCAGCTGCTTAGATCATACGCCAACCTGCACGGCCTTCATATAGGCCTTGAGACAAAGCTACGACGCGGCTCCATGTCCCCGCTGGGTACCGACCGACACCCGATTCCGAACGGGACCGCCAGCTTCGCAAGCCCGGAGTCCCAATGGCGCTTGCTCAAGCACGTCACATCAAAAACGACAGCACTTACCGAAAAAAGACATTGTGAATTACAAAGCGAAACAAGTTACCGAAATGACACCTGCTGGACAAGCGTTATATGACGTATTTAAGCTTTTCTAGAGCCTCCCCGCCTGGCACGCTCGTCTCGATTAGCTCGAATAACCGTCGCACCGCCTCGAACGGACAAAAAGCATTACCGCCGCGGCTAATCATAGGCAGCAAGATCAGTCCTCTACAGCTGTTTCAGGCCTATCGCTGCCGCGAGCAGTCTCATCGTGCCACCGATACTTCTCATCTTCGTAGCTGATCACCGTGTCTTTGTCGGGCGCGCGCTGCTCAGCAGCTGCACGTTCAGCGGCAACATGAGCATCACTACGGGTTGGGAACGTCTCGGAGAACACATCCGCAACCTTATAAGCCCAGCCTCCATCGTGCTCGACGACCTGGTACGTGACACGTGTCATAGCAGACCCTCGCTTCAGTATGAGGTTGAGCAGCACTTTGCTCTTCCAGTCCCGAGAGACGCAATCCCGTGCCCCGGAGTGATCACAGCATGGTCCGAACCATCTGCGCAAAGTGGCACTGATCAGCACTGCCAAGTGGTCCTCACGCCCCCATGCATCCACGCCCATGTTCGTCACCCGCTACAGATCAAAAAAAGCGAGGCAGAATACAAAATCCAGGCGCCAAAACACGGTTGTGCGCAATCAGCAATCGCATACTACAATCTAGCACGAGCGTATGAATAACATCTGATAATAACAGCATCACCACACAGGTTCTGCATAGTTCCGCTTGTCAATCAGTCTTTGATGTGAAAGGAAAGCCTTAGCCGGATGCGACAGCGAAGTCGCGGATGGAGGCACCCAATGTTCTTCGACGAGTACGAGTTCTCGCCGCCTGATCCCGGCTGGAACTATGAGCCTACGCGTGCCGACCTGCTGCAGAAGATTGCAGCTCCTGTCTACACCACCGATGCCGATGGTTGGCTAACTTACTACAACGATGCAGCCGCCGAGCTGTGGGGTCGCCGTCCGGTCCTTGGTGAAGAGCGCTGGTGCGGCGCCTGGCGCATCTATGACACTGACGGCACAGCACTGCGTCGTGAGAACTGGCCGCTAGCGGTCGCTTTCCGGCAGGGTCGTGCAGTGCGAGGTCTGCAAGTGCTGCTCGAACAACCCGGTGGCACGCGCGTACCGGTCATGCCGCATCCGACGCCGTTGCGTGACCGTTTCGGGAAGGTGGTGGCGGGCTCAAACGTCCTTGTAAGGATCACGCACCTGTCACACCGACGCCTTGCAGGAGCTCCTCCGCATAACAGAGAGCTACCAGAGACTTTTAAGCTGACGAGGGCCTCCACGCATGGCAGCGATCAGGCGCGAAACCACGCTGTACGAGACACGGTCTGAGGTGCAGCGGATGGATAGGAGCCACTCAGCTGTGGCGCAGGAGTTTGTAGAGATTCTGACACAACGTGCGCAGCGCAGTGGGATCTGCCCAGCGCGAAAGTTGCGCGTACACCATAAGCACTTCGATCAGATGGCCACGTTGCTTCCGGACCTGCACCTCCAGGCTGTTCTGGCTGAACTTGACCACCAGTCGGCAATACTGGAGCTGGATCTCGGATCAGAGCTCCAGCATCCGGTGAGCGCTTGATCTAGCTCGATGAGCGGGTAGGGCAGGGGCACCTGAGCAGCAGGTAGCACAGAGCTAGCGCAGCGCATCAGAGACGCGTGCGCGATCAATGACTTAGCCACGCTCGCGCGCAGATCATAATCCTTGTGTCGGGGGTTCAAATCCCTCCCTCGCTACCAAAGTTTTAGCCTGCTAGGTCAATGACTTAGCAGGCTTTTTCTTTGCTCTTTGAGCTGCCGGAAAACGGCTTTATATGCTAGCTCAGTGTTAGCGCACCCTTTGGAAAAAGGTGTTTTGGATGAAGGGCCTAGCCGCTGGCACTGAGAGTACCAAATAGGGTTTCTAGCGCAGTTTTAGCGCACCCTCGGGCACCGCAGTAACCAGGCAGGCCTCATCGTGAGCACCGCAGCCAGCAGCCAAGCCGAGCGTTTTCAGCTGTTTCGGCGCACAGGCAGCACGCGGTGGCAGATGCGCTTCAGCGTGCGAGGGCAGGGGCAGATCAAGCGGTCGCTGGATACGGATGACCGGGCGGAGGCTGAGCGCCGGGCTGACGCCATCTGGTACCAGGCCACCTACCGGGCCAAGCAGGGCCTCACAGCCCGCTTACACAGCTTTGAGGCCGTAGCTGAGGAGTTCATCGCGCAGATTCATCGCGAGGTGGAGCGGGGTGAACGACGAGCGGATCAGGGCAAGAGCGAGCCCTCGATGATTCGGCGCTTCTTCATCGGCTACTTCGGCTCCAAACCAGTGGATGCCATCACGGACACGGATCTGGAGCGCTACGCGGAGTGGCGGCGCACCTACTGGACCGAGGGACCGGGCAAGCTCATCGAGCACATTGAGTACGAACGGGATGGGCATCGTCTGCGCCGACCCGTGCGGCGCTCAGCGCCCTCCATCAGCCGCCAGCGCGGCGAGACGGTGGTACTGTCTGTCGTCAGATGATTTGGGACATTCAGCGGTGTTCAGGAGCGGAGGCTCTGGTCCATCTGGGGTGAGAGGTTAGGCAGCCTGCGCGTGATGG
>NZ_LMNE01000038.1:0-11204 GCF_001423285.1 Methylobacterium sp. Leaf111
CAGCGCACGCCCGCGCAGCGCCTCGATCGTGGCCGCCGACAGGTCCACGATCTCGTAGCGGGCGAACGTCCCCTCGCTCGTGGACACGTCCGCCCCCTCCACAACCGCCCCCGTCGTCGGGCCGGCCGCAGGCAGAAGCGAGGTACAGCCCGACACGAGGCAGGCTGTCAGGGCGGCCAGGGACGCCTTACGAAGCATTGTTACTCTCCTGACCGGACCGCGCGCAGGTGCGATCCGGCGACGACGCCCGCCTCGGTCACGGCGCACGGGCGGCGCCATCGTGTTCGATGAAACGCGATCCCGAGGTCGCCCGTGAGGGGACTGGGATCACGGCACAAGCCTCCGAGCGGTGGCCGCGTCGGACGATAGCGGCAAAACGCTGCGATCGGATTAACGGATCGTGCACCCAGGCAGGCTCCGACCGGCCCATGCCGGATCCGGCCGCCTATCCATCACCAATGCGTCACGAGGGTGGCAAAGCCAAGCTCTCCCCCTCTCCGGGGAGCGCAATGATCTGACGGAGTTGACGCCCGAGCTCCGCTGCCGTGAGGTCGCGTCGGGCTCCCCCCCCGCCGGCATCCGGTCCGAACCGGAAGATGGCGTAATCCGTCGCCGTGCCGCCGAAACCGGGCCGGCAATTGGGAAGGGCCGGAGCATGATCGCCGAACACGCAGAGGGTGGCCCGCAGGCCTTCCAATCCGGCGAGGAGGGCTTCCACGGCCCGGCCCGTGTTGCGTACATGGGTCAGGTATTGTGCCAGCGGGTCGTCGATACCCGGCAGACGCCCCGGCTTCCACGGCCCGTGGTTCTCCATCGTGATGCCGTACAGGAACAGGGGGCCGCTGCGCGCGCAGACTTCCGCCAGCACGCGGTCGGCCATCGCCGCGTCGCCGACATAGGGTCCCACCCGGGGTGCCTCGGAGAAGTCGTCCTCCATGATCAGGCGATCGAAGCCGAGGCGTGTCACCACCGCGGCGCGGTTGAAGAAGTCGCGGTGGAAGGGATGCACGAAGACGGTCTCGAACCCCGCATCGCGGGCGCGCAGGGGCAGGCTCGTCGGCTCGTGGCCACCATGGGTGAGGTAAGGGTCGAACACACCGAACCCGAGATCCTCGGCATCGGTGCCGGTCAGGACCGCGTGCTCAGTGCGCATCGTGTAGGCCCCGTGGGCCGGCACGCGCAGCCGCCCGTGGAGGGTGGCGCGCTCGCGGATGATCTCCATCAGCGGCAGGGGCGGTCCGCCGAGGCGCACCGGATCGAGGAAGGATTCGAGCTGTACCACGACGATCACGGGTGCGTCGGCTCGCTGGATCGGGGTCGGGAGAGCCACTCCCCGTTCGATTCGGCGATGGGCGCGCCAACGAAGGGCATAGCCGAGCAGCGTGGCCGGAAGCCCGAACCGAGCGATGTCGACGTCCAGTGCCGGCGCCGGAAACAAGCGCGCGAGGGCGGCGGCGGCCTTCCCCTCCCCCGAGAGCACCACGCTGCTGACCAGCATCAGCGGGAGGGCCAGGATCGCCAGGACCGCGACGCTCGGCTCGGCCGGCAGGATGGTCGGCTCGATCGCATACCAAGCGGCGACCACTGTGAAAGCGACGATGAGCGGCCCGGCCATGCGAGGGTCGCTGAGCGGGCGGGTGTAGTAGAGCTCCGGATGGCGCGGCACCTGCCGCAGGAGGGCGAAGTCGCTGAACACCAGCGGTTCGCCGATGATGCCGCGTTTGAGCCGGCTGACGATGGTGAGGATCAGAATCGTCAGGACGCAGGAGACGCCCGCGAGCCAGGGACGCCAGGAGAACTGAAACCAGAACGCCATCACCCATTCGTAGCCCGTGAGGCGGATCGCGAGGTCGCGGGGACGCAGGCTCACGGGCCGCGCCTGCCCACCCTCGCGGGCCTCGATGGCCAGACCGAGCAGCAGGGCGAGGGTCAGACTGAGAAGAAAGGTCATTGCGGCGTCAGGGCTTCCGGTCCGGAAATCGCTCGACGCCGCGCTTGGCGCGAAGGCGTCGGATGAGAGGATTCAGCAGAGCGTAGCGCATCCGCATGGTGAGAATCCCCGTTCGACTCATGGCGAGGCGCGAAGGACCGGCCGCATCGCGAGCGGCGGCGAGGCGATCGAGGAGGCGCTCGGCCGAACACGGCTTGAGAGTGACCGGATCGAGGTAAAGCGGGTAGAGTAGGAGGGCGCCCGCCACGAGTTCGTCGAGCGCGAGCCGGCGCCCCCGATCCGCGCCCGGGGCCAGATCCTCGGTCAGGCCCCATCCGGCGTAGAACGGACGCCCGTGGACCGCGACGGTGCGGCCGCGGATCAGGGCTTCGAAGCCCGCCAGCGAGGTCATCGTCTCGACGTGGTCGACCCGGTCGAGCAGATCCACGATGGAGAGCCCACCGACGATCCGGTCGGCTAGGGTGAGAGCCTCGGCCTCCGGGATTGCACCGGTCCGGAACCCGGCCTCCACATCGGGATGCGGCTTGTAGAGCAGGAACGCGTCCGGGTTCCGGGCCCGGGCGGCTCGCAGCAGATCGCGGTTCGAGCGCACCACCGGGGAGCCGTGCATCACCGAGGCGTCATCCTCGACCTGGCCGGGGACGAGCACGATCCGGCGATCGCGCGGCCAGTCGCCGGACTCGTCGGTGAGACCGACATTGTATTTGGTCAGGCGGCGGGCGATCACGAGTTCGCGCAGGGCCTTCGCCCGCGCGACGAGGTCCGGCGGGAAGGTCGACGTCCGCAGGAGAAAAGCGAGCCGGCTCTCGGTCCGTGGATCGTAGTAGATCCCGCGATCGTCGACGACGATCGAGGCGCCGGGGGCGAGGCCGGCCCCGAGGCCCACGGAACGCAGAAAACCGTCCTCGATCCGCGCGAGAGGCACGCCCGCTTCGGCGCAGAGCGGCCCCAGCCGTTCCGGCATGCGCGTGGCCCAGACCCGGACCTGGGCCTGGTGCGCCCGTGCGGCGGCCACGGCATCCTCCGCCGTCATGGTGTGGATCGGTGGTCCCTGCGGACCAACCATGAATGCGTCGAGAACCGGACGCTTCCAGCCCGAGATGCCGACCAGCACCGTCCGTGTCTCGTTGTCGGCGAAGCGGTCGCGCAGCCATGCGACGCGGTCGAGGCAATCCCCGAACCCGATCGGGGCCCGCGTCCAGGGATCGAAGTAGTGGATCCCCGTGCCGTAGCGCAGAACCACGAGCTCCTGCGTCGTCGGAGGTGCGGACATGTCACCCGGACGGCCGACGTCGCACCCGGCGAGACGCGCCTCGCAGGCCGTCGCCCAGTCGTCGACGAAGACCTGGCGAACCTGTTCGAACAGCGCCCAGGGATCGACCGGGGATGGGATGACCCGCAAGTGCGGAGAGAGGCTCGGCGACAGGTCCGCGCATCCGCTTGAGCCGGCAACGAGGAACGTCCTGTCCGGGTGCGCCGCCAGCACGCGCATCACGAAGGCCCGAAGGCGGGCGCAGGAGTGGGCGACGGCGCCCTCGGCGAGGATGAGGGACGGATCGGCGAGACCGGACAAGGCCTCCGAGATGGCCTCGACGGTCCGGCGGGAGAACCGATTCCGTCCGAAGGTACGGGCGCGCAGCAGCGCCTCGGTGTCGACCTGCCCAAGACAGGTTGCGTGGCCAGCGTGGTCGACGCGGAGGCTCGCCATCCCCGTGCCGGGCGTGTCGTAGGGAGACAGCAGGGGACCCGGTCCCACGATCACGGGACGTGCCAGGCGCTGCGCGACGCTGCGAAGAACGCCGGAATGCCACACCACCGGCGCCGCCCCCGGACGCCAGCGGGAGGCGAAGGGGACGTCCAGCGCGGTCGAGATCTCGGATCGCAGCGCGTGAACGCGTCCGCCTGTGGATAAGAGGGATGACGGCAGGGTCGAGGGCATGCGCACTTTCGGATCGACGTAACCGGCCGCTGCCTTAGCATCTTCGGGGGCTCCGAGGGGCGTGAGTCGGGAGAGAGCGCTCGCCCGGGCCGGGCAGCCGCCCCGCAGGGAGCGTTGCCGTAAAGGCACAGGCCACCGGAAATCCATTCCGGCCCTACGAGCGCCCAATTGCTGGGATGGGAGTCCCGTGCGACGGATTTGACCGTCCAGGGTGGCCCGCCATTGAACGGGCGCAGGAGCAGGCGTCGGAGAGAATGCTTCAGCCCCGCGCAGACATGCATCGCGACGGACAGGCGACGTTCCTCTTCCTCCAGGGACTCGCATCACCCTTCTTCGCAGACCTGGGCCGCGCCCTGGAGGCGCGCGGCCATCGGGTGCGGCGCATCAATTTCTCGTCCGGCGACTGGCTGTTCTGGCGCCTCCCCTCGGACAATTACCGGGGCCGCTTCGACAAGTGGGGCGCCTACGTCGCGGACTACGTCCGCACGCACGGCGTAACCGACATCGTGCTCTTCGGAGATTGTCGGCCCTACCATGTCGCCGCCACGGCCGCCGCCCAGCCCTTCGGCGTCCGATTCCACGTCTTCGAGGAGGGCTATCTCCGGCCGAACTGGATCACCTGCGAGCTCGGCGGCGTGAACGGCAACTCGGCGCTGCCGAAGACCGCGGACGAGATCCGCGCCGTGGCCCGCCGCCTGCCGCAGCCCGGCCGCGCGATGCCGTCGAGCGGCGACATGGCCCGGCGCAGCCTCTGGGACGTGGCCTACAACATCGCGAATTTCGGCTTCCCGTACTTCTTCCCGCATTTCCGCAGCCACCGGCCGCATCACATCGCGGTGGAATATGCCGGCTGGATCAAGAAGTTCGCCCGGCGCGCCCATACGCGACGCGAGGCGGCACGACTGAACGAAGCCTACACGGCGATCGGCGTCGACTACTTCCTGCTGCCGCTCCAGCTCGACAGCGACTACCAGATCCGCGTCCATTCCCCCTTCCTGGGGGTCGAAGGTTTCATGGATCGGACGATCGCGTCCTTCGCCGCCCATGCGCCGGCGCCGACCCGCCTGCTGATCAAGCTGCATCCCCTCGACAGCGGCCTGATCAATTGGCGCAAGTACGCCCGCCATTCGGCGCGCCGGCACGGGGTCAACGACCGCCTGGACATCATCGACGGCGGCGACCTGCCCAGCCTGATCGCCGGCAGCCGCGGCGTCGTCCTGATCAACAGCACCGTCGGCATGCTGTCGCTCGAACTCGGGCGCCCGACCTGCGCCGCCGGCAATGCGATCTACAATTTCCCCGGCCTCACGCATCAGGGCGGCGTGGACTCGTTCTGGACGGCTCCGACGCCGCCCGACGGCCCCTTGATGGCGGATTTCCGACGCGTCGTCCTGCACCGCTCGCAGATCAACGGCGGCTTCTTCTCCCGCCCGGCCATCGAGCGAGCGATCGCCGGCACCATCCCGCGGCTGGAAGCGACGCTCCCGGCCGCGGCCCTGGCCGCGGCCCGCGCGATCCGGGCGGAGGACAGCGAGCCCCAGGAACTGGCGCCGGTCTATTGATCCGGTCCGGCCGGGCGCGCTAGCAGTCCCGATGCCCGTCATCCTGATCACCGGCGCGTCCAGCGGCATCGGCGCCGCCCTCGCCCGCCACTACGCCGAAGCCGGCACGACGCTGATCCTCCAGGGTCGGGACCGGACCCGTCTCGAGGCGATCGCCGACGCGTGCCGCGCAAAGGGGGCCGCGGTCGAGACCCGGCGCCTCGACATTCGCGAGCGGGCATCCGTTGCAGACTGGCTTCAGGGCGCCGACCGCGCCCATCCCCTCGACCTCGTCATCGTCAACGCGGCGATCAACGGCGGCGATCCCGGCGGGAACGTGGAGACCGAAGCCATGGCGTTCGAGACCGTGGAGGTGAACCTCCTCGGCGCCCTCAACGTCGCCCTGCCCTGCGTGACCCTGATGCGGGCCCGCGGCCACGGGCAGATCGCGCTGATCTCGTCACTGGCGGCCTTCGCGCCACTCCCCGACGCGCCCTCCTACAGCGGAACCAAGGCGGCGCTGCTCGCGCATGGTCTGGCGCTGCGGGAGAAGCTGAAGCCGCACGGCGTGCGCATCAACGTCGTCACCCCCGGCTACGTGAAGACCGCCATGGGCGGCGAGTACCAGGGCTGGCGTCCCCTCGAGCTCAGCGCCGAGGACGCGGCGCGGCGGATCGCGCGCGGCCTGGCCAAGGACCGGGACATCGTCGCCTTCCCGTGGATCCTCGCGGCGGGCGCGCGCGGCGCAGCCCTGCTGCCGGAATCTCTGCGACGTCTCGGCATGAGCGGTTTCAAGTTCAAGATCCGAGTCGGGCGGTGAGCCGCCCCCGGATCGCGCTGTTCGTGCTGGAGGCCCTGCCGAACGCCCGCGCCGTGCGCCGCTTCGTCGGCGACCACGCGACGGAGATCGCCTTCGTCGGCCTGTCGAACGCCGAACGACCGAGTTCCGGCGGCCTCGTGGGACAGGTCCGGCGCCATCTCGCGCGCTCCGGCCCGGCGATCCTGCCCTATCTCGGCGTCAATTTCGGACTGCCCGATCTCCTCGCGCCGCTCTCGCCGCTGACACGCCGGCTGACCGGCGCCAACAACTCGGCGGGTGCCACGCCCCTGAAGGCGCTCTGTCGCGAGCTTCGCATACCGACGCTGAAGGTCGACGACGTCAACGGTCCGGAGGTGGCGCAGGCCTTCGCGCGGCACACCCCCGATCTCATCGTTACCTTCCATTTCGACCAGATTCTTTCCGGCCCGACCCTGATGCGCGCACCGCTGGGCGGCCTCAACGTCCATCCCGGCCTGCTGCCGCGCCATCGCGGGCCCGTGCCGACCATCCACGCGCTGGCGGAGTCCGAGCCGGCCTTCGGGGTGACGCTCCATCGCCTCGCCGTCACGATCGACGCCGGCGCGATCCTTTCGCAGGAAGCGGTCCGCCTGCCGGAGGATACGACGGCGACCCGCGCCTCGGTGATCCTGCACGAGCACGGGCGGGTCCTGCTCGACCGAGCGCTCGCGGATCTCGCTGACGGAGGACTTCCCGCCGGGACGATCGCGCCGGTCCTGCCCTATTGCCCGTTCCCGGACCGGACCCTCCTCAAGACACTGCGCCGCCAGGGCCGCAAGCTCACGGACGGGCGGGACCTGAAGGACGCCCTGGCCTTGAGCGCCCGGGCCTGAACCGGCGCCCGCCTCCTGCGAAGCGGGCGCCGGGCCGTCGTCTTATCGCGAAAACTTCTTGTACTTGATCTTCTTCGGCATCAGCGAATCGGCGCCGAGGCGACGCTTCTTGTCCTCCTCGTAATCCGAGAAGTTGCCCTCGAACCACTCGACGTGGCTCTCGCCCTCGAAGGCGAGGATGTGCGTAGCGATGCGGTTCAGGAACCAGCGATCGTGGCTGATGATGACGGCGCAGCCCGCGTAATCCTCCAGCGCCTCTTCGAGGGCCCGCAGGGTCTCCATGTCGAGGTCGTTGGTCGGCTCGTCGAGCAGCAGAACGTTGGCGCCGCCCTTCAGGGTCCGGGCGAGGTGGACGCGGTTGCGCTCACCGCCCGAGAGGGTGCCGACCTTCTTCTGCTGGTCGGAGCCCTTGAAGGCGAAGGCGGCGCAATAGGCCCGGGAATTGATCTCGCGCTTGTTGAAATAGATGATGTCGTTGCCGCCGGAGACCTCCTGCCAGACCGTGGCGTTCGGATCGAGCGCGTCGCGCGACTGGTCGACGTAGCCGAGATGGACGGTTTCGCCGACGGAGATGGTGCCGCCGTCCGGCTTTTCCGCACCGGTGATCATCTTGAACAGGGTCGTCTTGCCGGCGCCGTTGGGGCCGATCACGCCGACGATGCCGCCGGGCGGAAGCTTGAACGAGAGATCCTCGATCAGCAGACGATCGCCGAACGCCTTGTTGAGGTGCTCGAACTCGATGACGTTGTTGCCCAGGCGCTCGTCGATCGGGATGACGATCTGCGCCGAGGCGTCGATCTTGTCCTGGGACTTGGCCACCAGCTCCTCGTAGCGGGTGATGCGGGCCTTCGACTTCGATTGGCGGGCCTTCGGCGAGGCGGCGATCCACTCCTGCTCGCGGTTGATCGCGCGCTGGCGGGCCATGTCCTCGCGGCCCTCCTGCTGGAGCCGCTTCTGCTTCTGCACCAGCCAGGCCGAGTAGTTGCCCTCGTACGGGTAGCCGCGGGTCCGGTCGAGCTCGAGGATCCATCCCGTGACGTTGTCGAGGAAGTAGCGATCGTGGGTCACGATCAGGATCGCGCCGGGGTACTGACGCAGGTGGCCTTCGAGCCAGTTCACCGTCTCGGCGTCGAGATGGTTGGTCGGCTCGTCGAGGAGCAGCAGTTCGGGCTCCCACAGCAGCAGCTTGCACAGGGCCACGCGGCGGCGCTCGCCGCCCGAGAGGGTCGCGACGGGCTGCTCGTCGCTGGGGCAGCCCAGCGCCTCCATGGCCTGGTCGACCTTGGAATCCAGCTCCCACAGGTTGGCGGCCTCGATCCGGTCCTGAAGGGCGGTCATCTCGTCCGCCGTCTCCTCGGAATAGTTCATGGCGAGTTCGTTGTAGCGGTCGAGCAGCGCCTGCTTCTCGGCGACGCCCTCCATCACGTTCTCGCGCACGGACTTGTTCGGATCGAGCTGGGGCTCCTGCGGCAGGTAGCCGACCCGGGCACCCTGGGCGACGAAGCCTTCACCGGTCCAGTCCTTGTCGATGCCCGCCATGATCTTCAGCAGGGTCGACTTGCCCGATCCGTTGATGCCGAGCACGCCGATCTTGGCGTCCGGGTAGAAGGACAGGTTGATGTTATCGAGGACTTTCTTGCCCCCCGAATAGGTCTTGGTCAGACCCTTCATGTGGTAGATGAATTCGCGCGCCATAATGGTATCCCTGTCGTGTCGGCGGCCCGGCGCGCCCTGCGCCTCGGCCATCGGAATCAGCGTGTGCAGTGTTGCGCGGCTGCATCCGGTCGAACCGGACGGCGTGCCGCGCCAAGAGCGCCGATGCGGTCGGACCTCGGGCGCTCGCCGTCGTCGAACCGCTTCGCGTGAGAGTGTTGCGCCGGAGTATCAGGGCGGCGACCGACCGGCAAGAACGGGGCCGAGAAGAAGGGCCGAGATCCCGGCCTCAGGCGAAGGGGTTCTTCACCGTGTCGGCGGACCGCGACTCCTCCGCGACCTGTTCGGGCAACGGCGCCGCCTCCAGGGCGGCCACGATGGCGGCGAAGGCCGCTGCGAGGGCCCGGGCCCGCTCCAGCCCGCGCGCGTCCCGCGCGAGGTCGAGACTGCCGTGGATGGCGATCCGATCGCGGCCGTTCTCGACGGAGAGACCGCCGATCGTCTGGACGGCCGCGTCGTCCGCGAAGGGCGCGAACCGGACCGGGCTCGTCTCCGACCGCGTGTCCGACGACCGGTCTGGGTCATGGGGGGCACCCGTCTTCGGCATCGGAACACCCCCCCTCAGAAGATGGCACGCATCAGATCGCGCCAGAGACGCCGCAAGGCGCGATGCAGCTGGTCCTTGGCCCAGGACTCGAACGAATCCGTTTGGGGCGCCCGGCGGCGCGGACGCTCGTCGCCTTCGGGCTCGCCCCGGGAATAGGCCCGCGGCTCCGGCAGATCCATCGCCCGTACCTTGGCGGTGGAGACCAGCATCGGAAAGACGTCGAGCCCGGACACCGTGCGCAAGGTGTCGACGGAGACGGCCTGCCAGGGCGGATTATCCTGATTCGCCATCAGGTAGGCGCCCGCCTCCCCGGTGGCCGGGTCGTAGAGCGCCTTGAAGAGCTGGGTCGGCACCAAAACGCGCCCGTTGATCGCCTGGACGGCATCGCCGGAATAGATCGGTCCGGTCACGACGTAGAGCGTCCCGCGTCGGGTGGCGAGACGCCGGACGCTCTCCTCGATCGCCGCCCAGAGCCCGCGATTGAGGGCGCGGTCCTGCGGGACGATGTTGGCGAGACTGAAGGACTGCGCCTGGGCCGCGCCGGTCGGCATGTCGCCGGCCGGGGCCATGTGGCCGCGGTCGTATCCGCTACGGGCATAATCATCGAGCCGCGCCCGGTCGGCCGCCGGCAGCGCATCCTCGTCATGGAAGGCGTCGATGCGGTCGACCCGGCGAGCAGCCGCGACGCTGTCCCGCGTCAGGCGCTCGGCGGCGTAGAGCGGCGTCCGAGAGAGGCCGGAATGGAGCACCGCGAAGGCTTCGTAGCAGAGCGGCACGGCGCGTTCGGCCAGTTTCGGGTTGATGATCTCCGGCCGGCGCCCCTCCGCGAACGCGTCGGCGCAGCCCTCGGCCAGGGCCGCAACCGGTGCGACGCAGAGCCAGGCAGACAGCAGCAGGAGGCGTGGACTGACCATGGATCGCGTGGGCTCAAAAGCATACGCGGACTTTGCGGATCCCCTGTGGGGTCGCCCGCGTGCGATAGCCGCAGGGCCGACCGAGGGTACCCTCGAAGGGACGCACATCGCGATCGGCCGGACCGGGTCCTGCCTGGACGCCGCAGGTGCCGGGTGTTCCGCACGGGAACGTGAAGGGCTCGACCGGCGCGTGTCGGCGCACGAGCGACGGGTCGGCGGTACGGCCCGCCGCCCAGGCGGAACCGCTCGCGAGTGTCGCGATCACGGCGAGGCCGGCGGGAAAGCGGAGGAGCGACATGGCCTGCCTCGATGCGGGATCGGCGGACGGGAAAAGACGATCGCACCGTTGATCGGAACGAGCGGTGGGATTACCTGCCGGAGTTCAGGCGTTGGCGCCAGCATCTCCACAGTCACGGCGCGGCGACGGATCGGTCTCCCGCGCTTCGGATTTCGGAATGGAATTGCAGACCGCGCGCGGTCTGTGGGAAAGCGCAAGCGCCCCCTGGCGTGGCAATGCCGCGTAATGACGTTATAAGTGCGATCGAAGGGCCCCGGTTTCGTCTTGGGGCATGCATCGTTCGAGGGTCGGTCCGCGCAGAGCGTTGGCGGCGGGCCGGATCGAGCGGGTGCCAGCAAACGAACGGGTGTGGATTCAGTGTCACGGCAAGAAACCTCGCAAGAGAAGACCTCGCAAGAGAAGACCTCGCAAGACAAGATCGCGCCGGAGCGGGCGCAAGCGACCGCGGTGACCGCGTCGGAGGCGACGGCGATCCTGGACGGCTTGGCGGAGCCTTCGGCGCTGCGTCTGTTGCCGGAGAGCCAGCTTCAAGCGGTGGCGGACGCGGTGCGCACCGAGATGATCGACGCGGTCTCGGTCACGGGCGGGCATCTGGGCTCCGGGCTCGGCGTGGTCGAGCTGACGGTGGCG
>NZ_LMNE01000039.1:0-9766 GCF_001423285.1 Methylobacterium sp. Leaf111
GCGGCTCGACCATATCCTCAAGCATAGACATAAAACGATCCGAACCCGGGACCGTCAGAATCCCCCATCGCAATCAACCCGGGAAGGGCGGCTCCAGACACCGCTTACAGACCGCCCGATGACATACACGCTGCATCTGCTGGCACCCGGCAGCTACGACCTGGCCCTCGACGGGGTCATCGTTGGCGGCGTGATTCGCGAGACAACTGCTGGAGGCGCTCCTATACCAGGTGGTGCGCGGAGCTGCTGCAGGACCTGCCGGCCGCGACACGGCCTCGACCCTTCGATTGCGTCGAGCACCGTTTCAAAACGCTCGAGGCAGCAGCGGCCTGGCTCGGAGGTGCGGCAATCCTGGACAGCGCCGCAGCTTAACCTCTTTTAGCCTAAGGAAAGTTGACACCGATAGCAGGCGACGCGAGCTCCCGGTACAGGGCGCCCCTGATATTTGCCTGGGTTAGGATGCAGAGGATGCCCCGCCACCTGCCGAACTGATGGACTGAGGCTCTGCGGCCGTACGCAGGGCCTCATTTTCGGCGTGTAGCTCGCCGGCGTCTAACACCACCTTGGCGGCGTCTTGGAGGACGGCGGCACCGTAGCCGCCCTCCGTCATTGCTCTACTTACTTGCCGCTGTTTTGCGCGGACGCGCAGCGCGCTGTGGCTTCGTCTCAGCAGCAGCTTCGGAAACCGTCTCCTCCACCGCTGTGGCCTTAGCTGCAGCCTTGGTCTGACCCTTCCGCTGCTTCCCGAGGCCCAGGCTACGAGCAAGCTCCGACCGTTGTGCAGAGTAGCTCGCTGAGGTCATCGGGTAGTCGGCCGGCAGACCGTGTTTGGCGCGGTAGGCCTCAGGAGAGAGGCCGCGAAGGGTCAGGTGCCGGCGCAGTGTCTTGTAGGGCTTGCCATCCTCGAAGCTGATGAGCGCGTCTGGTGTAATCGACTTCTTGATCTGAGCCGGCGTCGGCTTCTCAACGGCGTCTTCGGCAGCTTTGTTTGTGCCACCTGCAGCAAGACCGCTTAGTGCTGTGTGCACGGAGGCGAGCAGGTTGGCCAGTTCGCTCACTGGGATCGAATTGTTCGAGACGTAGGCCGACACGATGTCGGCGGTTAGCTCGATGTGGTCAGTAGGCACGTAAGACGTGGCGTGATCCATCTTTGGTTCTCCTTGTACAGATATGATATCTGTCTAAGACCTAGAACCTCGGAAAGATCAATCCTGATTTTCACAGGGAGGAAGTAGCGCGGCATTTTCCACTATTAAGCGGGTACTGCGGCCGTCGAAGCGGCTACACTCGGCCTAATGATTTCTGGCCCTATCTGGCGGAAACTGCGGAGCTTCCAGCCAGGGCAGCGTTCGTAATGCGATTTACGAGCGCGTCGCGTCTCGCGTGCTTTACGACGATCCGCGCAGCCAATCGTGCGTTCGCTGCTCGCAGTTCGGCTTTGGGACCACCATCCCGAAGGGCTTTGCACGCCACTGCGCGAAACCAGTTTGCATTGGCGACTGCGATCGCTTGCCGACGGGCTACGCCAGTCAGCTCCACTGTCTCTGGCGCTGTCAGAGTGGACATTGTGCCGATCCTGGCCGGTGAGGCTTCGCTTGTCCCCCCGGTGAGACAAGAGATGGGATTGCCTTGCCGGATCAGCAAAGAAGATACCGCATCTGCGGCTATGAAATTGGAGGCAGGTGAGCTAGCCGATGGTCAGTGTGAGCTAATACAAAAGGTGCTGTAAGGCGCTTGGGTCAGCCCCGCGCGGCCCGCCAGCCCGCCGCCTTCGCCTCGTCCTCCGAGCAGAACATGCGCTCGCCGGCTCGATCGTTGATGCGGGTTCGCTCGTAGTCGCGTGAGCCGGGTAGATGATAGATCCGCTCGCCGCCGGCCGAGATGTTGCCCTTGATATTGCAGCCGCTCGCCTTGCTCGGCGGCGTGACCGTCTCGGGTCGCGCCTGCTCGCCGCCAGCGCGCTTTTCCCGGCGCCATTCGGACGGTTCTTGGAACGTGCCTGCCCAGATGCCCTGGCGCAGCGCCTTCGCTGTGAGCTCGGCGTTGGCGTAGTCCTCGGTGTAGCGCCGGTACGCGATGGCGTGGCCCCGCCGGACCATCCAGGCGTTCAGATCCTCGGCTTCGGCGCGGCAGACAGCGACGACCCTGCCGTAGCGGTCGGTGTCGCGCGGATCGCAGGTCACAAGGCGCTTGCCAATGTGGTTTGCCAGAGCGAGCGCCGCCGTCTGGCCGCAGCGGTAGTCCTTGCCCTCAGCATCCTTGCAGATCTGCGCGCTCTCGGGAGCGTCGATGCCATGCAGGCGGATCCGCGTTCCGCGGACCTCAAGCGTGTCGCCGTCGATCGCCGATGCCCGGCCGACGATCGGGTCAGCCAGTGCGGGCGTGGCGAGGAGAAGGACGAGGAAGCAGGGCCAGGAACGCATCGGGGGTTCTATCACAGCTCAGGTCAGGAGACGGGTGTGCCGGCGTGATCGATCAGTTCAACGGAGGCCGCGCACTGCCATTTCCTCAGGGGCCTGCTCGGCAGCATCCTGGCGGGCGATGAGCATCGTCAGGTCGACCGGGCGGTAATCACAGGCGTCCGCCCCCACATCGCAGGATCGGCTCGTGTCCGGTAGGCAGGCATGTGTATGCCCGTAGAGATGCCGGGTCTCCCGCCAGAAGCCTGGCCAGGACCGATGCGGGTAGTGCGAGAGGAAAAGGCGCCAATTTCGTCCTTCCGAGTCTCGCACGGTGATCCGGGCGCTCTCAACGGGCGGGTCCGTCCAGGACAGTTCGAGCACGCGGTTGGTGTCGTGGTTGCCGCGCACCAGGCGTTTGATCCCGTTGAGGCGCGCAAACACCGCGGCGCAATGGGCCCGGCTGGCGCCGGCCGCGAAGTCGCCGAGGTGCCAGACATCGTCATCCTGGCCAACGACCGCGTTCCAGCGGGCGATCAGGGCTTCGTCGTGGCCCTCCACCGATCCAAAGTGCCGCCGCCGCCGTTCGACGAGGGGCGCATCCCCGAAATGCGTGTCGGCGATGAAGAACGTTGCCATACATCCTTCCGCATCGAAGCGGCTCTGGAAAACGATCGCCGGTCCGGGCGCCGCCTGTCATTTCACATGGCACAGTCCACACCCCCCTCAATCGGGCGCGATGTCGCTTGCCCCATACACACTCTTTTCATGGGCTCCGGCCTTGCGGCGACCCGCCGCGTGCCGGAACTCCGGCTCCGCGAAGCCCTTTTCCTGACACCCCATCCAGATGTGTCGAGGTCACTTCCATGCGTTACGCTTTGCTCGGACTCGGTGCGCTTGCCGCTTCGTCGATCGCGAGTACCGCCCTGGCCCAGAGCAAGCCGCTACCACCGGCCTCGAGTGGCGTGATGCCCCCCGTCGAACTCACGATCACGATGGACGGTGACAAGCCCGTCTGCGCACCGGCTGAGTTGAGGCTGCCCGCCAACACGAATGTGGAACTGCACATCGTGAGCCAAGCTGCCGAGCCCGTCACCCTCACCGCGCCGGGTCAATTCGAGAATGCGAACGTGCTGCATGCGGACGGCGACCTTATCCACGTCGCCAGCGAGAAAGGCTATCTCGTCAAGCAGAACGGTAAGGGCGTCCTGCGCATTCGCACTATGAAAGAGGGACAAGAAACCTATGCCTGTACGAGCAACCGCAACCGGAAGGCACCTTTCGAGGGCAAGCTGGTTCTGACGGCGCCTGCAGGGTAGACGCCTCTGCAGTCAGGATCGGATGGTGCGGCTGGAGAGCCGTATCCCTTCGCGCCGGACCGGCCGATGCCCAGTCTATCCGTCTGAACCAATCTCGAACTCCATGCCTCGCCTTGGTCCTTGGTCCGGTGGCGAGCCAAGAGCATGCTTCGGCCTGACGGGCTGAGCGTAGCCGATCTAGTCCCTCAAATGAGGGAGGCGACTATCGCCCGGCCTGCTACGAATCGGTCTCCTCCTCCCGAGGAACCCCTTTCTCCACCTTACCCGCCCGGAGCAATCCGCGGCGGGTTCTTCGTTCAAATCGCCCGGGGGTGCGACACAGGCCGTCCGCAACTTCGAACACGCAATGCGCTTATCGTAGCCTGCATGGCCGGCAGCTACTCGATCCCGCCTTGAACGAAAGTGCCTCCGTGAAATTCCTCACCCTCGTCGGCGTTGCTTTGCTTGCCGCTGCCCCTGCCTTTGCTCAGAGTGGCGCGCTGCGACCGCCAAGCGGCGTGATCGTTACCCAGGAGCCGAACAGCACCGGGAACGATCGGGACGTTGTCGTTTAACGCGGCGCAACGGGCGCAGATACCGCGACCTCGGACTCAGCTGCCGGCGGTAACGCGATCAAGCCTGAGCAGGCAGTTCCGAATGGTAGCGCCGGCGGCGGAAGCGGCGGCAGCAACTGAGCGATACGCACGCTCCCATCCGATAGTGCTGCTGCATACTGTCACCCGCCCGGCTCGCGCCAAGGCGGGTTTTTCGTGCGGCACACACCAAAGCGCCCTCTAATTAGGGCTCTCGTCCCCCATATCGACAATTTGGGATGCGCAATATCTGATGCCATTTCCGAAATTGATAACAGTAAATTTCTAACTCAAATGGGTGATATGCGTCCGCGTGGCGACGACATACCCTAATCCCGCTCTGCGCCGCTGAAACTAGCTTGGCGTAACAAAAAGGCTCGTGCTCAGAACAGGGAAGCGAAAATGACTGCTATTATTCGTGGAACCTCCGCATCCGAAATCTTCACGCCGACCTATCAAGAGGGATCTAACCCCTTCGGTATCGATAGCAGTCTCACTTACGGCAATGGCGGGGATGACACATTCAACTTGATCGGAAGAAACGACAGTTATCTCAACTTCGAAGCCATAGCAGGCAGCGGTAACGACACTTTCAATGGAACATTCGGAAACGGTAATATATACGCCGGTGCAGGTAATGACACATTTAATCTGCACAGTGGATCATATAACTATGATGCCGACGCCGGCAATGACACTATAGCGTTTGATGCTCAAATTAACAGTTACTTCATCGCTCCGGCGGGTGTTGGCGTGACGATTCAATCGAATAATGTTTTTGTCCAAACTGCAAATGTTGAAGTTTTTAAGTTCACGGATGTCACGGTCAATCAAGCGGATGGAAATAATAGTGTTGACGACCTATTCTACCTTAGCCGGTACGGTGATGTAGCTACGGCCGGAATTGATCCAGAGACGCATTACGCGCAGTATGGATGGCATGAAGGCAGAGATCCCAACCTATTTTTTGATACTCAGGGGTATCTCAACGCTTACAAGGATGTTGCCGCTGCCGCGATCAATCCTCTTGAGCATTATCTAACTAACGGCTGGAAAGAGGGACGAGACCCATCAGGCCTATTCGACACCAAGGCTTACCTAGCGGCCAATCCCGACGTCGCGGCAGCTGGCGTCAATCCGCTGCAGCACTACCTAGACCACGGCGTCAACGAGGGACGAGCAATTGTCAGCGATGGTGCATTCTTCGTCTGACTTTGATCTGGCACCTTAATCGCTTCATCTCTTAGAGAGCCCGCCAGGTTCGTGCCTGAGCGGGTTCTTTCGTGCTCTGCATTGCACGGCATCCGGACGCAGTTCGCTGCGCATATGATCCGGCTATCCTGACGCATTTCAGGATCAGGGGACCCGCAGATGCTCGGCTATCTCCCGCGGCAATCGACCGACCCAGCCCGTGAGGGTTCCCAGCGGCCCGATGAGTCAGAGTGCCGGCCTTGGTGGCGAGCCGCGATCTGGAGCTGGCTTGGACTGTAGCGCTCGTCATCTCGCCGTTGCGCGGATACTGCAGGAAGCGCGTCGAGCCGCCAGAGTGGTTCTGGGCTGCGATGTCCTTCCCGATGGCTCCGACTCACCCGCCCTGCGCCGCCGCCCATCCTTAGTCAGGATCCACGTCGCGGTCGCGCAGGTGATAGCGAGCCGTATCACGGGGAAGGCTGAAGCTCTCGGGCCCGTCTGACAAGCCGAAGGCTGCCGGCAGCTTCACGGATGCGCTGCCGGATCTCCGAAAGCTGATCCGCCGGCATCCTCCCGCTCACACGCCCCTCCGCGACCACCGTCAGCAGGACATCTTCGAACGACTGCTCGGTAAGGCCGAGGCTCAAGGCCACGGCCTCAAAGCGGTGAAGCTCGGCTGCTTCTTCGCTGAAGGTCATGAGGGCATCAGGCGTTCTGCAGCGCCTCGGCAAAGTCGTCCGGGATCTCACCGAACTGCCCGAGGATCGTCGCGGCTTCGAGCTCGCCAGTCTCGTCATCGGCGATGACCTTGATCGCCGCCGTGCCCGGCATCCGGCCTGCCATGGCTTCAGCCTTCTTCAGTGCGCCGCTCTCTGTCGGCGACACCTCGCGGTCGCCTGGCACGAGACGCTTCCGCTTGACCACGAACGTCTGCACCATGAACGTCGATTTCATTGCCATCGTAGGACTCCTCTTTACGCCGCCCGCAGTGCTGGACCGGCTTCTTCGAACATCAGGATCAGCACACGCCGACCAGCAGCATCGTGCACGTCAACGAGCCAGGCCGACCAGTCGAGCCGGCCAGCGCAGCGGCCCATGATCGCCCTAGCGACCCGCATCGCTTCTGCTCGTAGATCGGACCGGGCTCGCAGGTAGCGGCCGGCTAAATCGAGCACGGCATGGTGACCGTCGGTGCAGTGGAAACGGTAACTCCCTGCTCGCATTCGGCTTTCATCCCGTCATCCACAAGCGTGCACAGCGGCCACAGATTGTCCCTCGCACCAGCTTGAGCCGAACGCCCCTACCGTGTTTGTTCTTCTTTTGTTCTATCAGACGAGAGACACCGATGCACGGACGAACTGGCGATCGACCTCTCACCAAAGCCGAGGAGTTTTTTCAGGACGATCCCGCGCCGGCGTATGACGATCCGTGGGCCGTCCTCGTCCAGGTTCTGGCCGATGCGCTCGCTGACATGGACGAAGCCGAGCGAAGTTCCCCGCAGCGAAACCGGCTCATTCCTCGCGGCTACATCCGCGACGGGGCGATCTACCTGGGCGACGGACGATGAAGCTGCTGCAGGTCGCCGAGCTCGCACCCCATAGCGCTGGTACGGTCCGCATTCCGATCCAGGGGGCCGCGCTCTGCGCCGGCTTCCCGTCGCCGGCCGACGACTTCCTCGAGGGCTCCCTGGAGCTTCCCCGCTGGCTCGCGCCGAACCCACCCGCCACCTTCGCTTGGAACATCTCGGGCGATTCCATGCGCGGCGCCGGCATCTTCGACCGGGATCTGGCGGTGGCCGATCGCAGCCTCAAGCCCGGCAACGGCAGCGTCGTCGTGGCGATCGTGGACGGCACCATGAGCCTGAAGCGCCTCGTCATGGAGGGCAACGTCGCGCGCCTCGCCTTCGACAATCCCGATCTACCAGCCTTCGCCGTCGAGGATCTGATCGAGGGCGAGATCTGGGGCGTGGTCCGCTTCTCGATCCGCTGGCACGTAGCCCGCGCCGGGCTTGTGCGATGAGCCGGGCCATTGCGCTGATCGACGGCAACTCGTTCTACTGCTCGTGCGAGCGGGTGTTCGACCCGAAACTCGCCCGCGCGCCGGTGATCGTGCTGTCGAACAACGACGGCTGCGCCATTGCCCGCACCGCCGAGGCCAAGGCGCTCGGGATCAAGATGGGCGATCCCTGGTTCAAGATCCGCCAGCAATGCCAGCGTGAGGGCGTGCGCGTCTTCTCCTCGAACTACACCCTCTACGGCGACATGAGCGCCCGTACGAACGCGGTCTACCGGGACTTCTCGCCGGCGGTAGAGATCTACTCCATCGACGAGAGCTTCCTCGACCTCTCGGACGTGCGAGACCGGGATCGCGTGACGCTCGCGCGGGACCTACGAGCGACGGTGAGGGCCTGGACGGGCATCCCGACCTGCGTCGGCATCGGGCCTACAAAGACCCTGGCCAAGCTCGCCAACCACATCGCCAAGACGATCCCGGATCTCGACGGCGTCTGCGACTTGACCGACCCCGTGGCCTACGACCACTGGCTCTGTCGGATCTCGGTGGCGGAGGTCTGGGGCATTGGCCGGGCCTCGCTCGCAAAGCTCATCGGCCTCGGCGTCGACACGGTGGCGGATCTGCGCGACCTCGACCCGCGCCCGGTTCGGAAAGTCATGACGGTGGTGGGCGAGCGCATCATCTACGAGCTACGCGGGTTGGCCTGCCTGCCGCTCGAGCTTATGCCGGCCCAGCGCAAGGGCTGCGCGGTGACCCGCTCGTTCTCCCGGCGCATTACCAAGCGCGAGACCCTGGAGCAGGCGGTCGCCGCGCACGCGACGCGGCTCGGCGAGAAGCTGCGGCGCGGAGGCCTCGGCACCACCCACGTCTCTGTCTTCTACCACACGAGCGAGCACGACCGCGGCGATCCGATGCGCTCGGTTTCCACAACGGTGACGCTGCCGGAGGCCACGAACGACACGCTGGCGCTGATCAAGGCTGCGCAGGCCGGTGTGGCCCGCACCTGGCGCGAAGCACCGGGTGGGCGACCCTGGCGCTACAGCAAGGCCGGCGTGGTCACGACCGACCTGAAGCCACTGGCGGATGCGCCGCGGGCACTCATCGGCCAACTCGACCGCGAGCGGAGCGCGCCGCTGATGGCGGCCATGGACGCCTGCAATGCGCGCTTTGGGCGTGGGTCTGTGGTGCCGGCTCGCGCCGGCCTGACGGAGAAGCGGACCTGGTCGACGAAGTTCGAGATGCGCAGCCCGCGCTACACCACGCAGGTCGCGGAACTGCCGACGGCGCATTGTTAGGAGGTGAGAGGATAAAAGTGGTGAAATATTCGATGCTTATCCATCTCAAGAATGCCGTGATCTCTCTTGATCGACCATACAACGCACCCTCTTTCTAGCAGGTTTCCTGCAATGGAGAGGGCCTCTTCTTCGCCTTTCAGGGCTAGATGGATCTGCACTGTCGACTCGGCTTCGGAGCTGCCAGCCTCACCGGCCTCGCTCCACTCAACGGTCCAAGACATTGGATGCCTCCTGATCCAAGCTCATAATCTCAGGTGATTACTCGTCGCAGCAACAAACTGATCCGCGTAACCTGTTACCTGCTGTCCGGCCGGGCCAGCAGGATGGCGGTGCGCACGGCAACCCGCTTTAGGTGATCGGTGGCCTCCTAGTTGGCGACAGTGACCTTCGCCCACTCGTGCGAGCTCACAGCCTCGGCGAGGTCGAGCCGGTAGCCTTCACCGAACAGGAACGCCGTGGTGGTCGGATCCGCCATGAAGGCGTCGACCGCTGCGACGACGTCCGCCTCAAGGATGGCCTTCGCCTTGTAGAGTTCGCCGGTGGTCGCGTTCGAATCAGCCATGACGCTGGGATAGCATGCGGCGGGCCAGCGTCACCGGCCGAACGTTCATAGCGGCACCGGCTTAGGATCGCTTTCGGTCGAGCTTGCGTTACCGTCGGTCAAAATAGGCATGCCGCACCTACCCGGTGCTGCCTATGCCAGAACCTGCGAGAAGAGTTCGATACATGGGAACGATAGCGGCAACGCTGGCGACGATCGCCGCATCCACCTACTCCGACACCCTCGCAGGACTTCCTGCAGGGTTCTCGCCCCTCTCGGCCAGTGGGCTTACGAACGGCACGTTTGCCAGTCAGAATGCCTACGGCGCCGCCGTCACGGGCACCTGTCCGACGTCAGCACCTGTGGGACAGATTGAGGGTCTTCACGAACGGAGGATGGCTGGTTCATCGTAGCCCCTGAGGAGCGAAGATGAAGC
>NZ_LMNE01000040.1:0-8820 GCF_001423285.1 Methylobacterium sp. Leaf111
AGCCCGGCTACGCCACCCCGACCCGCTTCGCCGGGCTGATCAGGGGCGTCCCGCCATACCTATCCAGGGGGTCAAAGTTCGACGCCGATCCAGGGTCAATGTTCAGGTTCATCCGCACTTTCGGTGCTGCAGATCGGCGGTCCAGTCGAGCTCCGCCGGTCTCGGCTCACGCGGCGTGTAGGACGCGCTGGCGCAGGAGATCGAATCCGGCGCGGCCGTACATGCTGCGCTTGATCAGTTTCAAACGATTGACCTGTCCCTCGACAGGACCGTTGCTCCAGGGCTCGACGATGGCCGCGCGCACGGCGGTCTCGTCCTGGCGGAGCCCGGTGACGAAGCCGCTGAGTTCGGTCGCGGCTGCAGCCTCCAGCCATGGCGTCAGTCCGGTGGGATCGCTCTGGCGCAGGAGGTCGGCGAAGGCGCGTACATCCTCGGCGGCCTGCTTCAGCTTCGGCGCGGCAATGCAGAGCGCTTCGGTGAAAGCGCGATCCTCTCGCGACAGCGCGGTCGGGTCGCTGGTGAGCCAGCGGGTGATGCGGCGCGTCGAGGGGATCCGGGCGGACGGTGGTCGCGCCGGCGCACCCTGCCTCCGTCGCGCGGCCCAGCGCCGGACGATGTCGTAGCTGCCGATGAAGCCCTGCGCGCGCAACGCGCGGTGGAGTCCGGTGGCGCTGTACTGGCCCTCCTGCCAGCGCGTCTCGACGAACGGGAGATGGCGGTCGAGCCGGCTCGAACCTGGTGCTCGACGGTAGGGCATGAACCGGCCCGCCCGGACCCAGCGGCGCACGGCGTTGCGGGACGCACCGATACGGCGAGCGATTTCCTTGGTCGGCAGACCTTTGCCGTGGAGGCAAAGGGCCGCCTCGCAGCGATCGCGTCGACGGCTGTTCACCTCCGGCGTGGGTGCGGGCTGCCGCAGGTCAGGGGAGGCAGAGGGATCGTGCACGCCACGGTGCGCCACGTCCCGGATCTCGGACTGGTGCCGTTCGACGATGCCGCGCAGCGCCTCCAACGCGTTGACGAGTAGGTGCCAGCGATCCGCGACCTGCGTCGCTGCCGGCGCTCCCGTGCGCGCGGCCTCGGCGTAGGGTCCCGAGCGGTCGCGGCTGATGATGGTCACGCTCGGATGGGCGGCGAGCCAGTCCCGCACCGGTGCCGACGAGCAGCCGGGCAACAGGTCGATGACGCGCCGCCGCTCTAGGTCGCACACGATGGTGCCGTAGGACCGGCCGCGCCGCCAAGCCCAGTCGTCGATGCCGACCACGCGCGGCGGTGCGGACGGCACGGTCCCGCGGCGGCGGATCAGGCGCAGGACCGTGTCGCCGCTGACCGGCATGGCCAGCCGCCGCGACAACCGGGCGCCGGGCTCACCGCCGAGCACCATGCCGATGTCGGTCTGCGCTTCAGCCAATCGGTCGCTGCGGCGCGCCTTGCGCGCGCCTAGCCCCGGCACGGGTTCTGCGAAGATCCGCCCCGGGCAATGGCTGCAGCGGAAGCGGCGCACCTTTACCCGCCACGTCACCGCTCGATCCTGCCAGGGCAAGTCCTTGAAGGTCCGCCAATACGTGCTGTGCACTCGAGAGGAAGCACGCCCGCAGACCTGACAGGAGCCTTGGGCCGCCGTGGTCCGGGCGGTGATCCGCACGCCCGCTTCATCCAGCGTCAGATCATCGACGTGCACGCCGTCCGGCACCGACGGCATCGACGGGTTTGAGATCGGCATCGCGCTGCCCTCGGACCACCACGCAAACCAACGCCCAAATCACCCCGCAGCACCGAAAGTGCGGATGAACCAATGTTCAACGCTGTTTGACAGGCGGCAGCGGACCTCGGTTGCCGACCAGCGCACCGGTCCAAAGGATCCGCACTCGACGGTGCTGTCACCCGAAGACGAAGCGCTGGTGGTCGCCTTTCGGCGTCACACGCTCCTGCCGCTGGACGACTGCCTCTACGCGCTGCAGGCCACGATCCCGCACCTGACCCGCTCGTCGCTGCATCGCTGCCTTCAGCGCCATGGGATCAGCCGATTGCCGGAGGTCGACGGCGACAAACCCAAGCGGTCGCGCTTCAAGGCCTATCCGCTCGGCTACTTCCATATCGATCTGGCCGAGGTTCACACGGTCGAAGGCTGGCTCTACCTGCTCGTCGCCATCGATCGTACGACCAAGTTCGCCTTCGTGGAATTGCACGAGAAGGCGACGCGGCGAGTTGCCGGCGACTTCCTACGGCATCCCATCGAGGCGGTGCCTTACAAGGTGCACACGGTGCTCACCGACAACGGCACTCACTTCACCACGCCGGGCAACGTCGCTTCAGCTGCCTCCATCATCAGGGAATCGATTGCAGCCGGCGAGACATTCCGTGCCCACAGCTTTGAGTCCGCCTGCGCCCGAAACGATATCGATCATCGCCTGACAAAGCCGCGTCATCCCTGGACCAACGGTCAGGTCGAGCGAATGAACCGCACGATCAAGGACGCCACGGTCAAACGCTATCACTACGACAGCCACGAGCAGCTCCGCGCTCACCTGGCCGACTTCGGTCAGTGCCTACAATTTTGGCCGCCGCCTGAAGACCCTGCGCGGTCTCACGCCCTACGAGGCCATCTGCAAAGCATGGTCCGCCGAGGCCAGCCGCTTCAGGTCAAACCCACTCCACCAAATGCCGGGACCAAACATCTATCGACTCGCTCGTCCTCCGACCTCGCAGCATGTTCGACTTCCTTAGTCCTAGAGCATTTTCCACTATCCCTGAGTCGTTGCGGCCAGGTGAGCGTTGATCCCTGAAGGTTCGTCAGAGAGATCGCCATGGCCCGTGCCTACAGTCACGATCTGCGTGTTCGCGTCCTGGACGCGGTGGAAGCAGGTCTGTCCCGCCGGGCCGCGGCCCTGCGCTATCGGGTCGGCGTCGCTACGGTGATCCGCTGGGCCGCGCATACGACGATGACAGGAGAGACGTGGGCTCAGCGTCAGGGCCGTCCACCCGGCTCCAAGCTCGACGTGCATGAAGCCTTTCTGCTCGCCCTCACCGAAGAGAAGGACGACATCACGCTTGCCGAGATGCAGAAACGCCTGCGTACCGAGCGCAGCGTCTCGGTCGGATTGCGCACGCTGAGGCGTTTCTTCGCATGCCGCGCGGTGACGTGGAAAAAAAGTCAGCGCACGCAACCGAGCAGAATCGCCCCGACGTGGCCGCATCCCGTGAGGCGTGGTTTGCCGCGCGGCCCGACCTCGATCCTGAGCGCCTGATCTTCATCGATGAGACGGGTCTCTCCACCCGCATGGCGCGCCTGCGCGGTCGCTGTGCTCGCGGTCAGCGCCTGCGCTCGGGCATCCCGCATGGCCATTGGCTCACGACGACGTTCGTTGCGGGCTTACGCCTGTCGGGGATGAGCGCGCCCATGGTGCTCGAAGGATCGATGACGCGGGAGTGGTTCCTGGCCTACGTTGAGCAGGTGCTCGCCTCAACCCTCAGGCCCGGCGATACCGTCATCCTCGACAACCTCCCCGCCCACAAGGGCACAGCGATCCAGGCCGCCATCGAGGCCAGCGGCACATGGCTTCGCTTCCTGCCGCCGTACTCGCCCGACTTTAATCCGATTGGGATGGCCTTCACCAAACTCAAGGCGCTGCTGCGCAAAGTGGCCGAGCGCACGGTCGATCGGCTCTGGACTGTCGTCGGCGATCTGCTCGACGCCTTCACACCAACCGAGTGCGCAAACTACTTCGCTGCCGCCGGCTACGATCAGGAGTAGGTGGAAAACGCTCTAGCTAATCCTTTTAATCAGCCCGGTCTAAAGCCAGCCCGTCCGGTTACGGTCCAGTCACACGGTTGACAGCTGCGACAACACCATAGCCGCCCATGATTTCGCATCCTGGAGTATCGCATTCAGCATATATGAACCAAATCAGCTCAGTAGGAAGGTAGGGTTACCTCGCGGAACTCGGCTGCAACGCCTTGACAATCCCTGTGTAATAATAAGCTGAGCAAGAAACAGATGACAAAAAGAAAAGTTAATAGCATAATTCAGGTTGCGATCGGAAACCTTACCGGATCTTCTGGTATGGAACCACGGCCTGAATTGGCGGGATCGCCTTCTCGTCATTGCTTAGCGTCAAATTGATTCCGTTCTGACCCTTCAATTCAGGAAGAACAGCAGATCCAGTTGAGATCGATGCGGCCGCCGGTTGATCAAGCTTAGATACAGAGTTGCGGCTTGCTGGCTCCGATCTATCGTGACCGCTAAAAGCATTTGCGAATCTTCTCGCGATCGAGGGGTCCGAAAGATTCTTTACAGCTTGCTCAATCTGCCTCGCCGTAACTTTATTCGTTTTTTGACATTCCTGAGCAGCGCGCGCAAGACCGATGATGGTGGCCTCCCGTTGATTTTCGTTCCCAATTTTCAAGGTCCAAATGACTGAAGGAAGCGCAGCACGGCTCGATGTTGCTATTGTCGTCACCCAAAAAGACAAACCATCTCCTCCTTGAGGAAACATTCGTTTAAGTGCATCGCGATCCAAGGCGATGCGCTCAATCATAGGTTGGGATACATTGAATGGAATCGATCCACACTCAGCGTCAGCGCCTGGAATATATGCTAAGGCGATGATAGCCCCAATCATGGCTCGTTTGAGCAGACTGCATGCGTAGAACCGAGAAGGGAAGGTTCCTTCAATCTGCAGCGGCATGTTTTCACTTGCCTTAAAAGAGCTAAAGAGACTAAGCTGTATAACGCGCAAGGAAGGCCTGCTTCTTGGTGAGGCGAAAATACGACAGGTGTGGAACCCAATTCCGTGAATAACATCCGAGTATGAAAATGTCAATTTAATGGCTGACCATCGCTATAAAAAGTGAGTAAGCATTTAATTATCTCTAATATCACAAGCGACTTTTCAGTGAGCTAAAGACCTATGTTCTATGCATGCAAACCAAGCATATGCAAATATTTTCGGTGTGTTTGGTTTTGCGAGCGCAATGGTCAAGGTGATCAATTTCGGTAGCGCTACTATACAGCCGCAGGCGGGAGTACCTAGTAAGATGCTGATGACAAGCAGAGATCATAAGGGAGATATTATCGATTTACGCCAGTCCGAGGGACCGCTGCACGACGTGGCCCCCCCTTTAACATCATTGATTGATATTCTAAGGCGGCACTGGACAACAATAGTGTTGATTGCTCTTTTCACGACTTTTGTTTCCGCGGCTTACCTCTTAACGGCAGATAGGAAGTATACCGCATCGGCATCGATCCTTATAGATTCTCGCAAAAGTCAGCTGTTCCAGAACCAGCAAATTGTCGGAGATGTAATCGTTGACACAGGGATGGTAGAAAGCCAGGCCGAGATACTGCGCTCAGAGACAATCGCATTGTCTGTCATACGGGCACTCAATCTTGCAACGGATCCAGAATTTACCGATCCTGGTATATTTGGATGGCTTACAAAATTATTGGGATTCGGGGGCGATGTCACAGAATTTGGACGTGAACGTGCAGCGACTGCGTACTTGACCAAAAATCTTGTAGTTAAAAGAACTGGGGCAACGTACGCAATCGAGATAGATTTTACGTCCACTAGCCCAACTCGTGCAGCTCAAGTAGCCAATCAAGTGGCAGACGCTTACATGGTAGGAGAACTCGAAGCGAAGTTCCAAGCCACGAAGCGTGCAAGCGAATGGCTGCAGGCGAGGATCGGCGAACTTCGCGATCAGGCTGCCATTGCGGACCGTGCTGTTCAAAATTTCAGGGCTCAAAATAATATTATAGATACCGGGCGTGGCTTGATCACAGACCAGCAAATATCGGAGGTAAACACTCAGCTTACTACTGCGCGATCAGCTACTGCTGAAGCTTTGGCAAGGCTTGACCGTGTCGAAGCCATATTCAATCAAAATGTGCCGGACGCATCGATTACGGATGCGCTTCGAAGTGACGTAATTAGTCGGCTGAGAGCACAGTATCTAGATCTGGCTACGCGTGAGGCGGATTATTCCAAGCGATTTGGAACTGAACATGGATCTACAGTGCAGCTGCGCAGTCAAATGAATGGAATTCGTAAAGCGATTGCCGATGAGGTGCGTCGGATAGCACAGGCGTACCGGAGCGATTATGAAATTGCACGCTCGCGTGAAGCAGCTTTAGACAAGCGAATGGAAGAATTGCGGAGCACTTCAACATTAACAAGCCAAGCTCAGGTCAAGCTTCGAGACTTAGAGAGCACATCGCAAAGTGCTCGAAATTTGTATGATAATTTTCTACAGCGTTCCATGGAGGCGGCTCAGCAACAAACGTCTCCAGTTAACGAGGCGCGTATCATAACGGCGGCAACTCCTCCGACGAGGCCAAGCTGGCCGAAAGGCCTCATCGTGCTTGGCGCCGGTTTGACTATGGGGCTTCTTTTTGGCTCTTCGATAGCGGTAGCACGCGAAGTTTTGGACGATACTCTACGAAGTCCGTCAGACGTCGAGAGAGCTACAGGATTGAAGTGCCTCGGCGTGGTTCCTCGCGTCGATCAACTTCCAGCGTCTGACGGAACCCAAGCCAATCCGTCGCTTCGAGTCACGTCAAGCACGCTAGGCATGTTCCATCTCGTTGTTCGAACTCCCTTCTCACGATTCACTGAGTGTATACGTTGGATTAAAGTGTCAGCCGATGCTGCGCGCAGAACGGATGCAGGATCAGTGATTGGCATCGTGTCGGCATTGCCGAATGAGGGCAAAACGACCATTGCTGCTAATTTAGCTCAACTTGTTGCACATGCGGGAAAGAAGGTTGTTATTATCGACGCAGACCTGCGGCATCCGTCACTAACCCTCAACACAATAGTCGAGCCATCTCTTGGCTTGCGTGAAATCCTATCCGGCCATTCTAAGGTGTCGGATGTGGTATGGACGGATGCCATCACTGGACTTGCCATCATTCCTGCGTTGATGCGAGACAAAGAAGCACGAGACGCTGAGCTGATAGATCCACAAGCTTTCGCAGCATTGCTTTCTGATCTGCGAAAACAGTACGACTATATCATAGTGGATCTCCCGCCGATTGCATCCGTAGTCGACGTTAAAGCACTTGGGCATCTCGTAGATAGTTTTGTGCTTGTGATCGAATGGGGGCGCACGTCGGTCAAAGCCGTCGAAGGTGCGATTTCGAGTGTAGATTCGATTATTTCAAAGGGTATCGGTGTGGTTCTAAACAAAGCCGATCCGATTCAGCTCAGACGGTTTGAGATCCACAAGGGACCTCGCTTCAATAGCTACTACGAGTAGGTGGTTTTGAGATGCCGTTTCAGAACTTGCTGAACGGGTTGGTTTTTTGGTGAGCGGCAAGTGCTGTGGATGTGTGGATGTGTCTAACGCTCATCCAGAAAACACAATCTAAACTTATGCCACGGATGCCAAACTTGCTCGCGGGAGCCTGCCTTACGGCACCAGCCTGAGTAATGCCGGGTGTGCGGAGCTTGCGCCGTTTAGGCCTGCGCTATCATGCACAGACTGTTTATGGCGTCGGCCACCGAGGGGCACTGGAGCTTATACTAACCCTCATTGAATGGGACTCACAGGGTAGCATCGGGGGCTGAGTGGTAATTCTGTCTTTGGGTTTGGAGCCTGGAGAGGATGTTATGTCTGCTCCGGTGCTGCTTCGGCGGGACTTCGACGCCGAGGGCCTGCGCGCTCTTGCCAAGGCTGCGCGCGACCCTGCCCAAACCCGGCGCCTGCTGGCTTTGTCGGCGACCTACGCGCGCGGCTCACGCTCGGCCGCTGCCGCGCTTGGCGAGGTCCGGCTGCAGACTGCCGTTGCCGGTCCGTTCCCCCGAACTCAACCCGGTCGAGAACCTCTGGCAGTTCATGTGCGACAACTGGCTCGGCAATCGAGCCTTCACATACTACACCGACATCCTCGACCACTGCTGCCACGCCTGGAACACCCTCATCAACTGACCCGGGCGCATCATGTCGATCGGACTCCGCGAATGGGCCTATAGGTTCTGATCAATGAGGATTGGTATTAAACGTTGTGATGAACCGCCCGTCAGTTGAGCGGCCTGTTTGAGCATAAGGCACACGAAGGCGACGATGTTGAGATCTGCCAGCGTGCTGGGATAACGCTCGGAGTCTTTGACGAGGCGGCGGAAGCGCGTCGCCCAGGCGAAGGAGCGCTCGACCACCCAGCGCCGCGGCAGCAGAACGAAGCCGCGTTTGGCGTCCGGCAGTTTGACGACCTCCAGTTCGATAAAGTGCTCGCGTGCAGCCTTGGCCGGCTTCTCGCCCGTGTAGCCCTGACCGACATAGGCCAGGTCGACGCCGTCCCCGGTTGCGGCCTGCACGGCTTCAGCTAAACGACCGACCTGGGCGCGGTCGTCCGCGTTGGCGGGCGTGACATGCAGCGCCAGGAGATTGCCCAAGGTGTCGACGGCGAGGTAGACCTTCGAACCCTTCTTGCGCTTGGCCCATCCACCCGGCCCGCTCGCCGCTCTCGGGCGACGATCCGACACCTTGAAATACCCCTCCTGCGCGGGGCGGTGTCGTGATTCCCTGACGTTGTCGACGTTGGGGAGGCTCGGATCGGTCAGCCAGGGTTCTTCGATCTGGATGAGCGCTATCAACGTCTGTCGGAGAACGGCGACCCGCTGGTGAAGATCGCGGCCTTGATCGACTTCGAGGCTTTCCGACCGAAGTTGGCCACCGCACTGAAGCGGTCCGACGGATCGAAGGGTGGTAAGCGGTGTCTGGAGCCGCCCTTCCCGGGTTGATTGCGATGGGGGATTCTGACGGTCCCGGGTTCGGATCGTTTTATGTCTATGCTTGAGGATATGGTCGAGCCGC
>NZ_LMNE01000041.1:0-8427 GCF_001423285.1 Methylobacterium sp. Leaf111
AACGGCGACCCAAAGCCCTTCGTCTGGACTGCCGACCCGGATCGCATCATCCAGGCCGCAAAGCGCGGGCACCAAATGTTAGACTCGCACCACTAGACCGAAGCAACGGGGGACGTCGACGTAGAGCACCATCAACCCTCAATAGCGCCTATGCATATCAAAGTACCCCGATAGCCCCACTTAATCCTCATTATCCCAAACCCATCGGGAGATCGAAGCACTTTATTATATGGAACAATTTTCTGATTACTCCACCACGATTGACATTTTGAATGCACCCCATTTTATGTTCGATTTCCCAAAGAGCGAGCGCGAGTCAAAGGAAGTATGATGATTTTCGGAAATGTCGACGTGGCAGGCCCGATTGCCCTGGGATGGGCAGTAGATACCGAAAGCAAAAATGGATGCATTATTGATATATTTATAGATCACAAAATTCACATATCTATTGCTGTTGGTAATTACATAAGAGACGATGTAAAAGAAAAATTCTCCACTCTTCTAGAGCTCGAGGATGCTCGTTGTGGGTTTAAGATCGACCTAAGTGCTGCTTTGTCAAGCAAAGGTTCGAAGGTTGAATTTCGTTACAACAAGACAGGCCTTCTTATGGACGGAGCTAGCAGCGCTATTGTCTGTGCTTCCATTCCGAAGCGAGGTGTGATTGAAGGCGCAGAAGGATATAAATTCTACTGCGGCGAAGATAGGGAAGTCATAGATCAATTATCCGGAGGCGCCTCTATACCGGAGAGGGATGCAAAGATTTGGGCTCGACGATATTGTCTTACAGATGCAATAGTTAGAGCGCATGGCGGAAAATTTGTTCCTGTGATTATACCTGAAAAGATTGCGGTAGCGCCGCATCTGCTTTCGCACGATATGCACCTGTCCGATCATCGGCCAGCGTCTGCTGTATGTAGGGCCACTCAAGAGCTCTGTAATATCAGCGTTCTTTATCCATTAGAAGCTCTGCTGAACTGGGATAAACTGGAAAAAATTATTTTAAAGTTGGACTCACATCTAACCTGGCGGGCACACCATCACATTTTTGAGCTGATCATGAAACAGGCACAGATGGCGGAGACGCTGCCCGTAGTTGACTGGGTCGAAAACTCGTATGTCCATGATCTATCGGCTTGGGATGGAACGGAAGAAACTGAAAAAGAAGACATGCCCAAATTTGTATCCTGTGCGGAAATAACGCTTATAAGTAGTCGTGCCACGACCTACTCAGTGTTTCTCAATCCACAAGGCACGGTTCCGCTTGTTATTATCTGTGGCAATTCATCTGGATCGATGCTTGCAACGTACATGCAGCAGGTCGCTATAGTGACAGTTTTGATACCAGGAAAATTGGTTGATTACGATCTATTGGCTAGATATAAACCAAATATTCTAGTTTATTATCTTGCAGAAAGAAATCTAAGAAATCCTGGGCCGGATTTATTTGAATTTACTTCAAAAATTGACGAGGCTGCAATTGCAAGAGCTATCAATTTACGTCGTAGACTTACCGCGCGGAACAGTGAATCTACAAGTCATGCTAAGTTTCTCGCTAGTACCGATGAACAGTCTAGTGGTCTGAGTTAGAAGTTTTCTGGCAGAAACGTCCGACGCTGGCGAGGATGGCATCGGCAGGTTTTGTCCAGACGCAGGGCTTTGGGTTGGTGTTGGTCTGAGCGATGTAGGCGTGGATCGCATCTTCGAGATCGGTGGTCTGTTGGAAGGCACCGCGCTGCAGGCGTCGACGGGTCAGCAGGGCAAACCAGCCCTCGACGAGATTGAGCCACGACGCGGATGTCGGCGTGAAGTGAAGGTGCCAGCGCGGACGCTTCACGAGCCAGTCGTGGATCAGCTTGGTTTTGTGGGCGGCCGCGTTGTCGAGCACGAGGTGTACGTCGAGATCATCTGGTACGGCCGCCTCGATCTGATCGAGGAAGGTGCGGAACTCGACCGAACGGTGCTGGCGTGTACAGCGGCCGATCACCGTCCCAGCCTGGATGTCGAGGGCGGCGAACAGGTCGGTGGTGCCCTGGTGACGATAGTCATGGGTCCGGCGCTCCGGCTGGCCGGGCCGCATCGGCAACACGGGGGCGGTACCGCTCAGCGCTTGGATCTGCGGCTTCTCGTCGACGCACAGCACCACGGCACGATGCGGCGGAGCCAGGTACAGGCCAACGATGTCCCGGACCTTGTCGACGAAGGCGGGATCGGTCGAGAGCTTGAAGGTGTCGGCCTTGTGCGGCTGCAGCCCGAAGGCGCGCCAGACCCGCGAGACCATGCTCTGGCTCATGCCCACCCGCCGAGCCATGGCGCGGGTCGACCAGTGGGTGGCGTTCTCCGGCTGGCTTTCCAGCGTGAGGGTGATCAACCCTTCGATGGCCGTGTCCGCGACGACACGTGGCGCACCAGAGCGGGGCAGGTCGACGAGGCCGTCGAGGCGATGGGCAAGGAAGCGGGCACGCCACGTCGTGACGCTCATCCGGCTGACGCTGAGATCACGGGCAACGCCACTGTTGGTCGATCCCGGCTCGGCGCAGGCCAGCACGATCCGCGCGCGTTGAGCCAAGGCCTGGCCGACGTTGCGGCGACGGACGAATCCGGCGAGGCGCGTTCGCTCGTCCTCGCTCAGATGGAGAGGAGCAGGTTTGGGACCACGAGCCATCGGTCACCTCCGTGCGGGCATCCCCCACACGTAGGTGCAAGCTCAAAATCTGCAACTGAACTTCTAACTCAGACCACTAGCTATATTGTCACCGAAGCGATTGCAGAGGCGGCAGATACTGCGGAGTTTTCAGCAAGACAGCTCTGGAACCCATCTGTCAGCAGCGATCAAAATGTGAATTCCAGCTACTTAGAATATTACGGCAGTCAGGCGGGAGCTTAATTTATGATGAGGCGGTGTCATCGATAGGATTGATTTAACCTGCTGGCTTCGGAACTGGCTGATTGAGAGGGTCAGCCAGGACCGAAGGAGTCGGACAGGCAACGAGGTCACAAGACTAGCGCGGAGCAGGTCGTGCTGAAGCTCCGCCAGATCGAGGTGAAGACAGCCCACGCGCATCCTAACGCGGATCGAGGCGCTGGCCGACGCCGTGTGTCTCGACGGCATCCCGGAGCACATTCGTTGCGACAAGCGCCCGGAACCGAAGGACTGCCCAACGGGATGATCGCCAAGGCCCTGCGCAATTGGGGCGCCAAGACCGGACCGCAGATCCAGTATATCGCGCCGGGTTCGCCGTGTAAAAGCGGCGACTGCAAGAGCTTCAACGGCAAGCTTCGCGATGAGTGCCTGAGGCAGGAAATCTTCTACTCACTGAAGGAAGCGCAAATCGTGATCAAGCCCTGGCAGAACACCGACAGCCGCGTCCGGCCGCATTCGTCGCTGAGCTATCGGCCGCCCACGCCTTTCACCTTCCCGAATCTAGCCTTCCGGCTACTTATGGCCGCTACCATACAGTAGCCTCTCACTTGGCACGGTCCAAAACACCGGTCAGGTTTAGACGTCGCGCAACTCGCGAAGAAAGATTTTGGGCCGAGTCTGGCAGGCCGCCAGAATTAGATCCGCACGCTCCTCAGTGGCCGGCGAGCGGTCGCCGCGCTTCAGCTTGAGTGCAACGTGGCCCTCCCGCGCAAACCGCATCGACCAGCGGCTGGCACTCGACACGCTTACGCCGAAGCGAGCCGCTGAACGACGGAAAAAAGCGGTTCCGGCCACAGCCGCCACGACGCGTTCGCGCAGATTTACAAAAAAAGGTGAAGGCATCGCTAGCTCCTTCACCCGCCAACGCCGCAATCGTTAATCCGTCGCAACTTTCGAGGATATTTATTTCTGCGTACAACTTTGGCTCTGACTCACTCTCGTTGATACCGACGGCGTTGAGGTTGCGGACATCTATGATGGAGCCGCAGAATGCGCCCTCGCTTCCGGTCGTCGAGCCTCGTACCCGCTGGATTCATCTTCGATCATCACGATGCGGACGCCGACCGGATCAGTCTGGTTGTGAGGTCGAGAGCCGCGGAGACGCCCTGCCCAGACTGCCATGTCTCTTCGCGTCGCATCCAAAGTCGCTACCAGCGCCGTGCTGCCGACCTACCGCTCGGTGGCCGGCGCGTCGAGCTCCAGGTCGTCGTACGCCGCTTTTGGTGTGACGCAGCTGCCTGTGGCCGGGAGATCTTCGCTGAGCGCTTCCCTGACGGTGTCCTACCCGCCTTCGCGAGACGCACCTCGCGGCTGGAGCAGATCGTCCATTACCTCGGTCTCGCGCTCGGCGGTCGGCCCGGTGCGGGCCTCGCCCAGCGTCTCATGCTGCCGGTCAGTCGCGATACGCTCTTGCGCGTCGTACGCCGTCGGGCAACGACACCGTCCGATCCGCTCGGCGTCATCGGCATTGACGACTTCGCCTGGCGACGCAACCACCGCTACGGCACTCTGGTCTGCGATCTCGAACGCCGCCGCATCGTGGCGCTTCTACCGGACCGCGAACAGGCCACCGTACAGACCTAGCTGAAGGAGAGGGCCTCGATCAGGATCGTCGCCCGCGACCGCGGCGGCGGATATGGTGAGGCCATCGCCCGCGCTCTGCCGCGGGCTATCCAGGTCGCCGACCGCTGGCACCTCATGGAGAACGCCCGCCGCGGCTTCCTCAACGCCGTGCGCGGGTCGATGCGTCAGGTTCGCGAGGTCGTTGGCGCAGCTACCGTTGATCCGGAGCTCGTCACCGCGGCTGAGCGTATCCAGTACGAGGGTTACCTGCGCCGGGAAGAGGCGGACGTGGCCATCCGCGCACTCGCCGACGCAGGCGTTCCGATCCGCCGGATCGGCCAGCGACTGGGCCACAGCTGCAAGGTGGTACGTGCGGTCCCGCGCGGCGAGCGCACGGACGTCTTCCGGGTCCGCCAGAGTTCGCTCGACGCCTATCTGCCTTGGCTCGACGCCCAGTAGGACGCAGGGAGCCGCAATGCGACCGAGGTCTGACGAATGGCGAGGGCGCAGGGCCTCCGAGGATCGTTTCGCGTGGTCGGGGAATGGGCGACGCGCTGCCGACGCGCGGAGCAGGCCAACATCGAGCGGCTTCAGCGTGTGCCGTCGGCGCGAACCTTGGTGCGGTTGCTGACGACGGATCGCAACCGGTTGACCAAGGCGGAGACGCTGACGGTGGCCGCGGTCGAAGGTGGGGTACCGGCGCTGGTCGAGGCACGCGAGGTGGTCGTCTCCTTCCAGGCGATGGTGCGAGGAAACGAGCCCGGCCAACTCGAAGAATGGCTCAGGCGGGCCGAGGGAAGTCTCGTCGCCTCCTTCGCGCGCGGCAGTCGGTCAAGATCGGTCCGCAGTTCAGGCTGCGATCATGCTGCCATGGTCGAACGGCCAGACCGAGGGACAGGTCACGAAACTCAAGCTCGTGAAGCGCCAGATGTACGGCCGCGGCAAGATCGACCTGCTGCAAGCTCGCCTGATCGGCCTCTCGCCTTAATGATCAGCACGAGTGCATCAGAGCCAAAGTTCCACACCGATCCAGGGTCAATGTTCAACGCTGTTTGACAAAGGGGACGGCTCAACCGGGTAGTGCATGTAACTTTGGCGACCTTCCGGGGTTAATCCGGTGCCCATTTCAGATTTGGTATTGCCACGCGGATCAGCCGGGGTCTAGCGTCGAGATCATGGACACAGTACCCGTCTTTGAAAGGATCTTCTAAGCAGCATTGCGCCATATCTGCACGAGGAATTCCTTCTCGTCTCCTCGATCGACGAAAAGGACACCCTCGTCTGCATGTCGCTACGGCCTGATCATAATTTCCTATCCTAGGGATCACAACGGTCTAGCACTCCTCTCCGTGCGCGGCTATGATGTCGGGAAATGGTGGAAAATAAAACCGGACAAAATACTTTTACTAAACTATTGTCGTTTTATATAGAGGTAGATTTTTACTTGATTATTCGAATGCCAGGTCCTGTTGGCCAATGCGCGCATTACATCCATACTCAGACCAAGTTTTCCGGCACATGCCTGCTTGCTGCACTTAGTATGTTTCAATATCTGAGATTGTCAACGAACTCCAATTCGAACACCTTAACTTGTTGATGCATAAGATTTAATAGTAGATGATCAAAGTTTTAAACGGATAAACTAGTCACTCGGCAGAGTGGGTGATACCATACATCTCTCTTAATGGGTTTAAATGAGCAATGCTTCCTACTATGCGCGCTGCCTTCGCGGCAGCAAATGTTGCTGTGACGAAAGATGCCTTTAAAGCTGCGGCTTTTAAATTTCGGTACGTAATAGGCGACTACACTTACGGCGTACCGAGCGTAATGTGGTGGGGCGAGGACGCAGGCTTATCGATCGGTCGGTACTGTTCGATCGCGGGGGGCGTGTCGATCATGCTCGGGGGCAACCATCGCACGGACTGGATCACAACATTCCCATTTAATGTTCTTGATCCGGTAGCGTCTGCCTACACTGGACACCCTGCTACTAACGGTGATGTACGAATCGGCAATGACGTGTGGCTTGGGATATCATGCCGAATCATGTCAGGGGTGACAGTCGGAGACGGGGCGTGCGTAGCGGCAGGAGCGGTGGTTACCCGCGACGTGCCTCCTTACGCTATCGTCGGTGGCGTGCCAGCTAAAGTGATACGCATGCGCTTCACGCCTGAGCAGATCGCCGCGCTGCTAGAGATTCGCTGGTGGGACTTACCTGAAAAGCAAATCCAAGAGCTTTATTATTTGATGCTGTCACCTGATGTGGATGGATTCATTGAAGCGGCAAGAAGTATAACCGTTCGGGATATTTCTTAATTGTCCTAAATCTGGTTTTAGGGTGAGGCGCCATTTCTTTTTTAATATCATTTTGAGGTCTTCCGGGCATGCAGGTGATTGAGACGGACATTCCGGCGGTCCGGCGGGTGGTGCCGACGCGCTTCGGCGACGCGCGGGGCTGGTTCTCGGAGACCTACCGGGCGGACATTCTGGCCCGGGCCGGCATTGCGGATGTCTTCATCCAGGACAACCAGTCCTTCTCCGCCCCGCGCGGCACCGTGCGCGGGCTGCACTTCCAGCGCGCGCCCATGGCCCAGGCCAAGCTCATCCGGGTGCTCGCGGGTGCCATCCTGGANGGAGACCTACCGGGCGGACATTCTGGCCCGGGCCGGCATCGCGGATGTCTTCATCCAGGACAACCAGTCCTTCTCCGCCCCGCGCGGCACCGTGCGCGGGCTGCACTTCCAGCGCGCGCCCATGGCCCAGGCCAAGCTCATCCGGGTGCTCGCGGGTGCCATCCTGGATGTGGCCGTCGACCTGCGGCGCGCCTCGCCCACCTATGGCCGGCACGTGGCCGTGCGGCTCGATGCCGAGGGCGGCGAGCAGCTCTACATCCCGGTCGGCTTCGGGCACGGCTTCTGCACCCTGGAGCCCGACACCATGGTGGCCTACAAGGTCGCCGGCGGGGTCTACAGCCCCGAGCACGATGGCGGCCTGCTCTGGAACGATCCGGCGCTCGGCATCGCCTGGCCGGTGAGCGAGGCCGAGGCCCAGCTCTCGGCCAAGGACCGGGTCGCCCCGCGCCTGGCCGATCTTCCGCCGCTTTTCTGAAGCTCTTGCGGCGGACGACCCGGCCGGCGCCGGTCCCGCCGCATCACCCCATCGCCGGATCGTCCATCGATCCGGCCTCACGAGAGACCTTTCATCCCATGCGCATCTTGGTGACGGGCGGTTGCGGCTTCATCGGATCGGCTCTGGTCCTGCACCTGGTGCAGGACCTCGGACACGAGGTGGCGACGCTCGACGCGCTGACCTACGCGGCCAACCCGATCTCGCTCCAGCCGCTGGCGGACAATCCGCGGTAGGTCTCGCGCGGACACCCCNACGCTGTCGAAGAAATCGGCGATCTTGTCGGCGGACGAGGGTCCTGCACCTGGTGCAGGACCTCGGACACGAGGTGGCGACGCTCGACGCGCTGACCTACGCGGCCAACCCGATCTCGCTCCAGCCGCTGGCGGACAATCCGCGGCACCGCCTGGTGGAGGCCGACATCTGCGACCCGGGGGCCGTGCACGCCCTCTACGCCGACTTCCGGCCCGAGGCGGTGATGCACCTGGCCGCCGAGAGCCATGTCGACCGCTCGATCACCGNCCTCGACGAAGTCGCACCAATCCGCGGCACCGCCTGGTGGAGGCCGACATCTGCGACCCGGGGGCCGTGCACGCCCTCTACGCCGACTTCCGGCCCGAGGCGGTGATGCACCTGGCCGCCGAGAGCCATGTCGACCGCTCGATCACCGATCCGGGTGCCTTCATCCGCACCAACGTGGTCGGCACCCAGGTCATGCTGGACGGGGCCCGCAGCCACTGGGACGGGCTCGCAGGCGCCGAGAAGGCGGCCTTCCGCTTCCTGCACGTCTCCACCGACGAGGTCTACGGCTCGCTGCC
>NZ_LMNE01000042.1:0-7723 GCF_001423285.1 Methylobacterium sp. Leaf111
CTCGATCAGCTCCTCGCGGCTCAACCGCTCAAGATCGCTGCGCCCCATCCCATGAAGGAATCAGCGAAATCCGACCCGCGCAAGGGCCTGGGTAATTGCCCGTTCCCAGGGTCGTTGCGACGGATCTACGACAGCCACGAGCAACTCCGCGCTCACCTGGCCGACTTCGTCAGTGCCTACAATTTTGGCCGCCGCCTGAAGACCCTGCGCGGTCTCACGCCCTACGAGGCCATCTGCAAAGCATGGTCCGCCGAGCCCAGCCGCTTCAGGTCAAACCCGCTCCACTAAATGCCGGGACCAAACATCTAGCATCCCAAAGCGTTCGAGACCCAGAACGCTGACCCTGTCCCTGCCGGGACGTGAGCTGAGCCATTCCGTTGATGGGGTTGCACCGCCGATCAGGCACAGTGCGTCGTCCACATTGAAGGCTCGCGCCGCGAAGCTCCATCATGCGGCAGCCTATGCCGACCGCGGAGACACCCCTGCATCCGGCAACGCCTTGCACGACCAACCCGCTTGACGAGGGAGATGCGATTAGACAACCCCATCAGGCCCGGCTCGACGACCGGAAGCGAGGGCGCATGCTGCGGCTCCATCATAGATGCCCGCTACCTCAACGCAGTCGGTATCAGCGAGAGTGAGTCAGAGCCAATGTTCAACGCTGTTTAACAGACAAGCTCCAGCGAGCGCTTGAAGAAGGAGAGCACTCGCTCTGTCGATCTCCTTACGCCAGGAGACGCTTGCCTCACAAACCCTAATCAGAGAAGGACCCGTTAAACGAAGAGGTAATCTCCCGTATCAAGATTGGCGACACCCGTAAGTTTGATAGTTTCGCTAAAGCTGCCATAGGCAGCCCCGGCGTGGATCACGTAGTCGTCCGATCCAACGGCATGAGTAAGGTAAGCCCCATCGCCGTAACCAACAAAGCGAAGCATATCGCTGCCCACTGTACCCCCGTCAGCGAAGTCAGTAACGGTGTCACCGTTTGCTTCGCCACGCTGGAACTGGAAAATGTCATTGCCGCCCCCCGCCGTCAGGGTATCGGCACCACCGCGGCCATCCAGTACATTCACACCTGCGTTGCCGATGATGGCGTTCGAGAGTGAATTCCCGGTCCCGTCTATCGCCTTGCTGGTCGAGAGGGTTAGGTTCTCAACATTGTCCGTCAAGGTATAGCTGATCTGGGTCAGGACCCGATCCGTCCCTTCGTTCGCCGCTTCGATGACGACGTCGGCAGCATTGTCGACGATATACGTATCGTTGCCGAGACCGCCCTTCATGACGTCCGCACCCGCACCGCCACTCAGACGATCCGCGCCCGAGGATCCGATCAGCAGATTCTCCAGCCCGTTGCCCGTTCCGGTGAAGGCCTTGGTTCCGGTATAAATTAGCGCTTCCACGTTGCTCGACAGTGTGTAGCTGGTCAGCGTGGTCTGCACGGTATCGTAGCCACCATCGACGAGTTCCGTGATCAGGTCGGACGACGAGGTGACGACATAGATATCGTCCCCGAGATGTTTGTCCGACGATCCGCCGTCGTACGCGGGTGGAGTGGAGCTGGCGTCGTCCAGCAGACCGCCGGCAACGCCGTTAAGGATGAAGTCGCCCGCGCTCAGAGTCGTGACGCCCGTCAGCTGGATCGTCTCGGTCAGCCCGCCGAAGTCGGCTCCGGCATGAATCACATAGAGGTTCGTACCCGCCGTGTGCGTGAGGTAGGCGCCCGTGCCGTAATCCACGAACTGCAACACGTCACCACCGACAATTCCCGCTCCTGAGAAGTCAGTGACGACGTCGGCGTTCGCCTCGCCACGCTGGAAGACAAAGGTGTCGTTGCCGGCCCCTCCCGTGAGGGTGTCCGCACCGCCGCGCCCACCAAGCGTGTTCACGCCTGCATTGCCGACGATGGCGTTGGCCAAGGCATTGCCCGTGCCGTTGATTGCCGCCGAGGTGCTGAGCGTCAAATTCTCGACATTGTCCGCCAGGGTGTAGCTGACCTGTGACAGAACGCGGTCGACACCGCCGTTCGGGTTCTCGACGATCAGGTCACCCAGGTTATCGACTACGTAGGTATCGTTGCCAAGACCGCCTATCATCGTGTCCGCGCCTGCGGCACCTTCCAGACGGTCAGCGCCTGTCCCGCCGATCAGCACGTTGTCGAGGGCATTGCCTTTGCCGGTGAACGCCGAGCTGCCGATATAGGTCAAGGCTTCCAGATTGCTCCCGAGTGTGTAGCTGGCGAACGAGGTCTTAACAGTATCATAGCCGCCGTTTGCTTGTTCAAGCACCACGTCACCGGCATTGTCGACAACGAATGTGTCGTCGGCAGCGCCACCCCTCATCGTATCGGCGCCCATACCGCCGTTGAGCACGAGCTTGACGACTGCCAGGGAGCCATCGAGCGTGTCGGCTCCCGCAGTGCCGGTCAACGAGAGCTCGGTGACCGCCGATGCCGTTAGGCTGGACTGAACCTCAATGAGGCTGCCGGTTAGAGCTAGTTTCTCGACATTTACAGCCGTGAGGTCGATCCTGCCATCGCGATCGAAATCCAGCGTGACCTTCGTGGCGCTCATCCCGATCCACGCACCCGAAGCTGCAGCCGTCGCCCTCAGCGTATCGATGCCCTCACCTCCGTCCACGCCATCGTAGCTGAGGGTCGGGCTGTAGGCGAAGAAGTCGGCGCCTGCCGTACCAATCAGGGTGTCAGCCGTCTTTACGTCGGCAACGGTGATGGCGATGGTCTGCGTCGCGCTGTTGACCCCGTCCGAGGCGCGGACGGTCACTGCATAGAACGGGCTATGGACCGCGCTCTCGTAGTCCGGCGCTGTGATGAAGGTGAGCGCGTTCCCCTCGATGCGGAAGAGCGCTCCGTCATCGCCATCGATGATCGAGTAGACGATCGTTTCGCCAGTGGTGTCGGCATCCGTGGCTGTAAGGTTGATGATATCCGATTGGTTTTCGCTGACCGTGCGCTCACTGCTTGACCTGAAGACCGGAGCCGTATCGTTGCTGTCGGCGACGTTCAGCCTCAGCACCTTGTCCAGCGTATGCCCGGCCGAGTCCCTAACCCTGACCGTGATTTGGTGACTGGTCTCCAGCTCATAATCTAGCGTTTTGGCAAGGACGAGGTTTGCACTCACCAACTTGAAGCGGCCGCCTGCGTCGTTGAGTAGGCTGAAGCTGGTGACTTCCGCGATGTCCGAGTCGACGCTCGTCAGCGTGCCGACCACGCTGTTGAGCACGGTGTTCTCAGCCACCGGACCAGCGTCAAGGAGGATATCCGTCGGTGCGTGGTTCACCGGCGGCAGAAAAACATAATCGTCCGCACTTAGATTGGTGACGCCGACCAGGCGGATCGTTTCGCTGATCCCCTCATAGCCGACACCGCCTTTCACGACGTACGAGTCGCTGAAACCGACCTGAGTGATTGTGCCGTCAATGCCGTATCCGGAGAAGCTCAACCTGTCGCCCGTAGGATCCGCAGCACCGGTGAAGTCGGTGACGACATCGCCGTTAGCCTCGCCTGCGGTGAAGGCGAATACATCGGCGTCCGCGCCCCCGGTGAGCGTGTCCGCGCCGCCCGCGCCGTCGAGGCTGTCGGTTCCGGTGCCGCCGATGATCTTGTTGGCGAGTCCGTTGCCGGTGCCGGCAAAGTTGCCGGTACCGAGATACGAGAGGTTCTCGACCTCGTCGGCCAGAGTGTAGATGTCCATCCGGGACTTCACGAGATCGGCGTTGCCCTCGCCCGCCTTCTCAACGACCACGTCGCCAACATCGTCGACGTAATAGGTATCGTTGCCCGCGCCGCCGACGAGCCGGTCAGTCCCGCCATGACCCTCCAAGGAATCCGCGCCGTCGCCGCCGAGGATGATGTCGTTGCCGTCGCCACCCTGGAGGTTGTCATTGCCGGCGCCCCCCTCGATGTAGTCGTCGCCGTCGTCGCCCTTGACGAGGTCGTCGCCGTCGTCGCCGTAGAGGAAATCGTTGCCGTCGTTGCCGCGCAAGGTGTCTACGCCGCCGCCGCCGCGCAGAACGTCCCTGCCCTCGCCGCCGTTCATCTGGTCGGCACCCGCACCGCCGCTCAGCGTGTCGTCGCCCGCCAGGCCGGAGATCAGCCCGCCATTGTCGCCGCCCTGCATAACGTTGTCGAGGCCGTTGCCGAGCAGGGTATGGCTGCCGGTTCCGACATAGATGAGATTCTCGACTCGATTGGGCAGGATGTAGCTGGACGAGAGGGTCAGCTTGACGGTGTCGATCCCGGTGTTTTCGCCTTCGGAGACGCTCACGCCAGTCGACGTTACGACGTAAGTGTCGTTGCCGTAGCCGCCGTCGAGGAGGTCGCTGCCCCCCCCGCCGATCAGGGTATCGTCGCCGGCGCCCCCGTAGAGCCTGTCGTCGCCGAGGCCGCCGTTCAGCGTGTCGTTGAGGTTGGTGCCGTAGATGTCGTCGTTGCCGTCGGTGCCCTCCTTGTCGACCGGTACGCCCTTCTCCACCGTATACTGGCTGGCATAGGCGCGGATGTAGTCGATCTGCATCGTGGCGGGAAACGGCGTGGTACTGTCGGGATCGCCGGCCCAGTCGCTGCCTCCGCCGATGTTGGCGATGAGGTACATCGGCTTGTCCATGCCCGGCAGGGTCGGCGTCGTCCATTGGGCGACACCGTCCACGTACCAAGTGAGATAGTCGGGCTCCCAGTCGAGCCCATAGGTGTGGAACTCGGTCGTGGCGGTCTCGACGAAGAGCGTCTTCGACACGTTCCTCTGCAGCCCGTCATCGACCGCATGGATGCCGTTGATGAGGTGAGTCGGGTCACTGCCCCTCTGCTCCACGATGTCCAGTTCGGGCGGCCAGCCGCCGTCCACCGGCAGCATCCAGAAGGCATCGTGCAGGCCGGTTCCGGCGGCGAGCTTGGCGCGGATCTCGAAATAGCCGTAGGTCTGGCTGAAGCTGCCAATCGAATTGATCATGCCGGAGGTGTATTGGTAGCCGCTGAACTTCGGCTGGTCTTCGGGCGCAACCGGGTTCATCGAGATGGAGAGCACGCCGTCCTGCAGCGCGAACGGATTTACCGTGACGGCATCGCCGAAGGCGTCAGTATCGCCGGGGAAGGTGAAGTACTGGATCGAACCGTGATCCACCGTCGTATGCGCGGCCATGCCGGTTCGCGGGTAGAGCTGCGTCCAAGTCCCCGTGCTGCCGGTTCCGGTGTTGACGTTGAACGTGTCGAACTCGTCGCCGAAGGTCTGAGTGTAGGCCGAGAGCTGCGTCTTCAGCAGGAAGTTGGATTCGGTGAACTGGCCGACGCTGGCGTTCTTGAACGTCACCGAGTCGTTGGCGGTGAGCTTCAGAACGACGTTGGCGCCGCTCTGGGTCATCGCGCCCCTGACCTGGGCGAAGCTGGCGAAGGCGGTGTAGCCGTACAGGTTCGCATGGTCGTCGGCTCCAAAATCCATGATTGTGTCGTTGCCGGCCACAACGAAGGTGTCAGCCCCTCCGCCGCCGGTCATTTCGTCGGCGCCGGCGGCCCCGTCGAGGAAATTGTTGGAGGCATTCCCCTTGAGGATGTTGTTACCGGCATTGCCGGTCCCCATCACTCGGAGGTTGCCAATAAGGGTCAGGTTCTCAACATAGGCGGGCAGCGAATAGTTGAAGTCGGAATAGACTGTGTCGGTCCCTTCTCCGGTCTTCTCGATCACGCGATCCTTGGCCGAGTGCACGTAGTAGCTGTCGTCGCCGAGGCCGCCGAAGAGGCTGCCGCTGGAAGTGCCCGGCGTCCCGTAGGAGACCAGCATGTCGTTCTTCGAGGTGCCGGTCAGGGTTTGTCCAATCGCGGTTCCCGTGATCGTGTTGGTGGGCGCACCGGAGGACGTCAGAGCCATTGTTTCGAACCTGTTTCCATCAACGGCCCAACGCCGCATGCACACCTGCCTTCACCCGTAGAAGACACCATCCGCTTACCATGACGGTTTTCACCGTCATAGAAGGATAAAGTACCGATGGATTGTGGCCCCCTGATGGTCCGACGAACTCCGCGGAGTCAGCATTCGCGCGGCACCGAAAAGTGATGATCCCGGCGAGGGCGCCCTTATGGCCACGCTTGCTTCGCCTGAACGCGATGCGATCGCGGGCTTCGGCGAATGGGCCGGTTGATACAGCGACGTTCTGCGGTCCCTAACGGGGAGGCCGAGACGAAAACCATAGCGTTATTGTCATGTTCTCCGAAAATTCTGCAGCTGGAACTATGTATAGCCAGGCTTTCGCCGCTTTGAATACATACGAACCACAGAAGCTTCCCCTCAAACCGCTGATGCTGATTTGTGAAGGAGTGCCCAACGAATTTTACAAACTTTCATTGATGAGAACTCAGATGCCCATTGGCGCAGTCCGATGGACATGATGCGCCGGCGCTGGACGATGAGCTTGCCCCAGTCGTCGCAGTACTGTTCGAGGATGTCGGCATAGGATTGGCAAACCCGGCGCGGTTCAGTTCATGCGCGAGACCTGGCTGCAGCGGCCACTACAACACGTCTACGCAAGTCGACCGACAGAACTGAGAACATAGGCGCTCTCGATCACCGACCAACCCTTCAGCCTAATACGCGCTTCAAGCTGCTCGGAGCATGCTCTATTTCTTGTTAATGTTATTTCTCTTCAGGTGCGAAAACTTAGGAGCCTGCTTAGTTGATATGCTTGCATTCACTGCGTCTTTCAAGGTTGATAAATATGACATCAGAGAAATTTCGCGCCATACAACCAAGAGCGCTCCAATCGCAAATTTACGAATTAGTTCAAACTTTAACGGCAAGCTATCATGGCTGTGGCGACCTATGACTAAGGTTGCGGCCGGGTAATACTTAGATCTGAGTTTTTTATCATAATCGCGATGGCCGATGCATGGCACATCGAGAAATTCGCTTTGCCTTGATATTTTAAAACCAGCAATAGCGAAATCAGTGTCTTCAGCGCCGTTCCGAGGCGTGCCGACTCCGAGTTCTTCGTCGAACTTTGCCAACCTTCGAACAAGACGCCCGCGCATCACAGTAGTATTCGACGATGCATGCCGCGCAACATCAACAATTTTTGCCCTGCGTCCAGTTTTGTTCTCAAAAGGGACGGGCTTCGAGCTATATTTGCAGAACCATAAATCGATTTCTGGGTTACCCACAAATCGACTGACAACTCCCTCGATAATACCCGGCGGGTACCAACAATCATCATCGGGAAAAGCAACGACGGAATTTTCTGTGATCGCACTTAAGCAAGCTGCTTCGAGCAGGATATTACGAGCACGAGAAAGCGATAAGCGGCGATCACTTGTAATAACATGAATTAGATCAAAATATTCCTTTGTAATTGGACCGCAACTTTTTACATCGTACTCCTGAAGCAAAAGAAACAACTTGATAGTCAGTTCCGGTCTAGCGGCGCGGATGGCTGCGACAGATGCTATCATGCGCGCAAGCGCTTCGGAGCGACCACCGGCTACGTTGGATGTTGAAATCAAGACCAAATCCATTAGTCATCCCGCCGGTTTTCTCGATGCCAGGCACCATCTATGGCGGCGCTGCCGAGCATCTAGTATTAAACTGGATGAGATGCTATCGCATGCCCCAGACCATGAAAAGTCCTAGAGCCGTTCCCTTTCAGGTTGGCTCGTAGGCATCGTATCCAGCAGCGGCGAGGTAGTTTCGGCACTCATCCGGTCGGACGGCGGCGAACGCGTTCT
>NZ_LMNE01000043.1:0-7500 GCF_001423285.1 Methylobacterium sp. Leaf111
AGAGCGTGAAGGAGATGCCACTGCGCATCCCGCCAGACTCGCAGGACAGGCCTCAAACCGAAACCCCACGCGGACTCAACCGTCAGACCTTAACCACTAGCAGTGCCTCCGCACGGGTGGCTCGATTACGAGTGGCTTCTCCGCAGTCGCGTTTGGCCAAGGATTTTCGGTTCAGTGCCGACGGGTTGGTGGGCTCCTGAAGTTTTCCAGAGCCTGGGTATTCCAACCGGCGGAAAATGGTTGAGCCTCGGCTGTGGCCCAGGTCATGCCGAGATTGCGCTGGCCCGTCAGGGATCTGCTGGGGAAGTGCTGGGCTTGGACCCTTCTGCGGGGTCTATCGCGGTCGCCAATGGACTTGCTTTGGCTGCTGGCATTTCCGACAGAGTTAAATTCGTCGTTTCGGAGATGGATTTCCCGAGATTCGAGCCAAATTCTGTCGACGTCGTGCATATGAATATGTCTTTGCACCACATCAACGATCTCGAATGGATCTTCTCTCAGATCTTTAGTGCGCTACGGCCAGGCGGGTACTTCGTCGCGAATGAATTTGTCGGACCTCGGCGCTTTCAATGGTCTGAACGCCGTCAGAAGAGTGTTGCTGATCTCCTCGCCAGAATGCCGGATCGGCTGCGTCGTGACTACCGCGACAACTCAGTGAAGACACATCAGCCGACTTATTCCGTCGAGTGGTGGTTATCCTGGGACCCGACGGAGTCTGTCAGGTCGGATGACATTATCCCACTGCTTAAAAAGATCGCGCCGAACGCTAAAGTTATCCCTTACGGCGGGAATATCGCCAATCTTCTTCTTGAGAACATTATCCACAATTTCAAATTCGGCAAGACCGAAGATATGGACTGGATGCGCCAAGTCTGGGCTGAGGACGATAAGTCTGAGGCGGATGAGGGCTCGGACTTTGTCTATATTGTTGCGCAAAAATCTGCCGATGGCCGCGAGACCCGCGTTGCAGAAGAGCTTGTCGCCGAATGGCTGACAGAGCGTAGCGCTTCAGCAATCAAGTAAGTGAAGCTCGGCGCAGAACCGACAAAAGGGCGCCCCGGCCAGAGCCAGGGCGCCCAACGACACGCGAGATAAAGGTTTTTTCGTTCGATTAGTGAAGCAGGCCGACCTTCGTCAGGATCACTGATCCAAATGCGCCGACCGCGCTGATGACCGCGCCCCATACCCGGTTCTGGATGCCGTCGACCCGCTTCTCCAGGCCGTCGATGCGCTCGTGGATCGCCTTGTTGTCCTTCTCGATCTCCGAGCGGGGCACGAAGGTCGAAATCGCGGCCATGACGTTGACGTGCCGGGCCTCGGCCGCCTGCTGCGAGGCCTTTGAGACCTCGACCATCGAGTTTTGTCGCTCCTCGATGCGCGCCAGCGCCACCAGGATGCGGGTCTCTGTGCCGCCTTCCGACGGCTGCGGATGGTCGGCCATGGCGTAGGAACTCCTGCGGACGTGCTCCAGGAGGCCTTCACCGAGGCTCGGAGGCTGGGGCGGGGGGATCAGGTGGTCGAGCCGTTCGCCGATCGCCTCAAGGCTGTCGCGGACGTGGGCCGGGTCGCGTCGGCGACGCGGCCGGCGCGGGGAGGCGGAGTCGGCCATGGTTCAGGCCTTCAGCAGGCGGGCCGCGCCGGCCCGCGCCAGCGTGGTCAGGGGCGAGGAGACGAAGAACGCCGTAAGGATCGTCGCCTCAATCGGCACATAGGTCGCGGGCAGATCCTTCACCGGCCAGCCGAGATCGAAGGTCGCCGAGAGGCACAAGGCTCCGAAGTGGAGCGCGGGCGGGATGCCGATGCCGTAGATCAGCCCTTTGAAGGCGGGCGCGATCGCCGCCTTGGCGGAGTTCGCCGCCATCTCAGCCTGGACGATGGAGACTGCGACGTCCTTCTGCGCGTTCTGCCCGTTCTCCAGGGTCTTGAGGATCGGGCCGAGCACGCTGTTGCCGAGCACCTTGATGATGCCCGAGCCGAACAAGCCGGCGATCTTGCCGATGGGGTTGAAGAGCCAGTCCATCAGCGCGGCCCCCGGTCGGTGTCGCAGTCGGGGCGCTGGGCGCGCGCCGCGTCGCGGACGTTCTTTAGGATCGGGATCAGCGCGAGCCGGGCAAGGGAAAGCGCAGCGCCGATCGTGACGCCGAGTCCCTCGTGCCCAGCCGGCAGCAGTGGGGTCCAATCGAACCCGACCAGGGCCGACAGCACGTCGGGCAGGGCGAAGACGACGGCGAGCAGGTAGATCCGCACGCCGGCGAGCCGCGCGTTGGCACGCTTGAGCATATCCATGGGGTCAGGCCTTCCGTGCCAGCGCGTTGTGGATGCCCGAGAACAGCCCGTTGAGCAGGCCGCGCGTGGCGATGCCGGTCGCCTGGGCCCCGGAACGAAGAAGCCCGCCGGTGGGGGCGGGCTCGGGGGAGAGCTTGGGAGAGGAGCCCGCCGTCATCGGCGCCAACGGGTCCGGCGGCTTTGGGGCCGCGGTGCTCGGCTGGAGCGGGACCGAGGAGAGCAGCGCCACACGGAACTGGGCCTGATAACCGGCGATGAGCTTGTCGCAGTCGGTGCCGTTGATGATCCGCCGGGCCCCAACTGGATCGGCCCGGCCCGGCGCGAAGTAGTCCCCGAGCTTCTTGCCGGTGAACCACCCCTCGATCATGCCGTAGAACAGGATCGCGGCGGCCACGTCCGGACGCATCGCGAGCGTCGGGGTCTTCACCAGGTCCTCGGAAGCTTTCAGCACGCCCAGCTGGCGCAGGCGCTTCGTCGCCTTGGCGTAGTTCGCCTCCCAGGTAAGCTGCACGTAGCCCCGTCCCCAGAAGCCGGTGGGCCCGTACTTCCGGCCCTTGCCCCGGCCGAACTCCTCGATGGGGCGCATCGTGCGTGCCGTCTCGTGGAAGGTGGTGGCGAGGCAGTAGGCCGCCGCATCAACCGAAAGCGAGGCCGGGCAGGCGTCGAGGATCGCCCCCATGCCGTCGACATGCGGCTGCGTCAGGTGACCGGCGAACGGCTGCCGGCGCACGGCGTCGAAGAACGCCGCGCGGTCGAGATCCAGAGGCATGGGAGCGGACCCGCACAATAGAAAAAGGCCGCACAAGGCGGCCAGGAGGGGCGACACGTCAGGACGTGGTCGGGCTCAGTGGATCGTCTGAACGGCAGAGGGCCCAGTCGTGTAGGAGGTCTGGATCGCCTGATAGGGCGACAGTTTCACCGTGCAGGGCGTGGCGTTGCAGAGGGTGAGATTGCCGACCCCGTTACCCGCCACAACGACGACCGATACACCGCTGCCGCCGACCAAATTGACAGTGGCCTCCGTCGAGCCGTTCGTGAACGTCCACGGGCTTGCGCCGACCGTAAGCTGAAGCGCACCCACAGGATTGTAGCCGGGGTTGTCGTGGACGACGTTCTGGAAGCCCGTCGCGCTGAAGCCGATCGCCGCCGTGGCGTTGCCCCAGAGCCGGTTGTCGTGGACGTTGATGTAGTTGCCCGAGCCCCCCTGCACCCTGACCCCGATGTTGTTGGTCCGATTGGGGACCGCAACGTTGAAGGGCGAGTAGTAACCGATCGCGTTGTCCGCGATGGTCTAGTGCGAGCACCCCGGGGCTATGTCGACACCGATGTGCCAGCCCGAGATGGTCGTCCCCCGGACCGTCACGTCCTGCGGAGTCGCGTCCGCGCAGAGGACACCCACCCCGGTCTTGCCCGTCGTGGAGGCGATCACGCCGCCATTCCACCGAACGCCCCGGATGCCGGTGTCTATGCCCGGCGGGAGGGTCGTGTTGCCGGATGCGTCGAGCCGGAAACCGTTGGTGTTGATGGCTGACGCGATCTGCGAGGTGTTCGTGATCCAGGAGCCCGTCGCGTCGACGTCGAACACATAACCGCTGGCGGTCGGCACGATCGCGAAGTTGTCGGCCTGGGCACTATCCAGGAAGGTGGAATTGAGCCGGGTCGCCTGAACCGTCTGACCCGCACCCGGCTGGATGAGCAGGTTCGTGCGATTGCTGATGAAGTCGCTGTCCGAAATCACCGTCTCGCCGGTATTCGTCAGCTTGACGGCGAAGGTGGGATACCGGCGGTTGGACGCAATACCGTCGATGAAGTTCGACATGATGATCGCGTGATTGATCCAATTGGCCGGACCAATGCTGTCGTTCTCGACGAGGATGCCTCCGGACCCCGGATTGATCACCCCGTCTGCCATGTACTGCAGCATGACATGGTCGACGGAGGACCAGCCTCCCTGCGCACCCATACGGATGCAGACGAAGCAGTTCCGCATCGAGATGTTGCGGGCAAAGCTGTAGCCGTTGGCGAGGTTCAGCGTGTAGCCCGAGGTCCGGACGCTGTTGGTGTCCGTGGCCACGTGCTCGAAGGCGACGTCGGAGATGCCGGAATACGAGCCCGTGAGCTTGAGGACATCGCCCGTGGCGAACCCTGCCGTGCTGCGAAGCCGCGTGCAGTTCTGGCCGCCGCCCTGGATGTGCAGGTAGGAGTTCGTGATGATCGCTGTCGACGACAGCAGGTAGAGGCCGCAGGCGAGCTTCAGGCGTGCGCCGGTTGCCGGGAGCTTCGCCGCCGCCGCAACGATCGCGGCCGAGACGTCGACCCCGGTATCGGGCAGGACGCCGAGGCTCGACATGGTGAAGTCGGGCAGCTGCGCCGCGCCGTCGAAGACGCCGGTGGTGGGGTTCAGACACCCCAGCGGCACCATCGCCTTGCTGTTCTGGTTCCGAACCGCGAGCTGACGGCACGGCCCGGAGGTCTGGATGCCGATCTCGGGCAGATTGAAGGTCTGAGCCGGGACAGCACTGGAGAGGCCTGCGAGCGCGATGAGCGCCAGGCAAATCTTGCGAAACATGGCAGGTCTCTTCAGTTGGTGAGGGTCGCCGCCTGGGCGAGAATTGCCGTCATCTGCGGATCGGTGAGCCCGAGCGTGTTCTTGGCAAAGACGACGAGGGCGCCGGCGGGCGTCACGAAGGTTGTGTCATTGAAAGCGCGGTAGACCGGGTCGCTGCGATCGGCGGGCACTGCAGCGGCGAGGGTCGACGTCGCCCCCGGGATGAAGGCTTCGAGAGCCGCAAAGAACTGCGCCCTGTCCGGCCCTGGCAGATCGCCCAAGGAGCCGGGCACGATATCGAACCGGAAGGACGTCCCCTCTCGCGTTGCCGCGATGGTCGGCGTCGAGCGCACGTCGATCGGGAAGGTGGGACGGATCGGATAGGAAGGCATCGCGTGCTCCGGGCTCAGGCAAATTCGATCGGTTCGTCGAAGATCTCGGCCGTCTCCGGCCCGATCGTCACCAGGATCCGGACGTCGTAGAGGCCGGGGCGTAAGCCGAGCAGCGATCCGGCGGGGAACAGTGCCTCGACCAGGCCTGGGTTCGAGACGATGAGCGTTGCCGTCGTGAGGGATGCCGAAAGCACCGGGGCCGGCTCGCAGTAGCTATCGGCGGAGCCGAACACGGGTCCGCACCAGGCCCGGTGCTGGACCGGGGGGCGGCGGGTGACGGACAGCACCAGGTCCGAGGCGCGGGAAAAATCGATCAGGCCGGCATCCGAGATGTCGAGGCGATCGTCCGGGGTCGCGCTGCGGAAGACATGACGGAAGCGCCACTGCCCGCGGCGCGAGACCGCGCCGAGCGTGTTCATGTACGAGGGCATCGGCGGGCCTAGAGCTTGATGTAGAAGGTGCCGAGACGGGTCGGCTGCATCGTCCGATGCGGGACGCCGCCATCGGGGTTCGAGATCGGCACGCCGAACGTCTTCGGTCCCCCCGGGTTGGGCGTGGTCTTGTAGTTCGTGGTGGCGGTCCAGACGTTCGGCACCGCGGCGCCGCTACCCTGCTGCACGACTTGGAGCTGGGAGTAGATGACGCCTGTCTGCTCCGGGTAGCTGACATCGACCGTGCCGTCGGGCAGGTCCGCCGGCAGGTTCTTCAGCGAGAGCGCCTCAACGCAGTCCCCGCCGAACCCAGCCGGCGCCTGGGCGTCGAGGAAGTAGGAGAAGCGAGCCGCAACCGTGCCGGTAGTGCCGGCCCCGGCCGGCGCCGACATGGTGATCGTACCGCCGGAGTTTCCGATGACCACGGTCCCGGCCGGTACGCCGTCGGCCTGGATCGCCATGCCGAGCCCGATCCGGCCACCATCATCAACCGTCGCTGTCGCAGAGTTCGACGTGAGGGTGAGCTGAGCCGAAACCTGCAGGCGGTTGGCCGGGGTCGACCCCATGTCGTCGAGGCCGGCGGCGACGAGCCCCTGCATGGTGGGGATCATGATCTGGCGGCCGGATGAGAAGTCTTCGGAGGCCGAGACGCCGCGCCCGCCGACCACGGATGCGACCGCGTCCGGGAAGGTGTTCCAGAGGTACAGGAACAGCGCCTTGGCGCTGGCGTTCGCGAGCTCGGTCGCCCCGGAGCCTGCCCCGCCGATGGTCCGCGCGTTCATCCGGACCCAGCCGGCCTGGATCGAAGCGTCGAGGCGCCATTTGATGTCGCCTGTCGTTGCAACGGCGGTTGGATCTACGGGGGCGTCGGCTGCATCGTCGCTCACGACCGCCTCTCCGAGCCCGTCGTCGTTCCAAAGCGCGTCTCCGTAGGGACCGAGCACCTACTCGCGGTATAGGCCGTCCGGCAGATAGACCCGGGGGAAGCGACCGAATCCGTCCGCCTTCACGGGCTGGGTCCAGGGCGTCTTGAGCGCCGCATCCTTGTAGACCGTCAGCGGTGTCGTGGTCCCGCCCAGGAAGAAGAACACACGGGGGACGAGGAGCGGACGACCGGAATCGTCGAGCACCTGCTGCCGCGAGAGCGGCCAGGAAATCGTCATGCAGGGGTGCTCCGGAAATGCAAAAGCCCCGCGCGGTGGCGGGGCTCTGGGCAGCGCGGCGGGTCGCTCGCGCGCGTCTCGGGACGGTGGTTGTTTCGGGCGGATTGCCTGTGAGGTCAAGAGGACCCAAGACACAGGCAGTAAAAGGCGAGCCGGGCGCTTGTGAAAGCGACCCGGCTCGGTTCATCCTCGGAGATGCAATTCACCCGATGGATGAAGAATGATACTCTGGAAATGGTGGGCTGTCGCCGCCTGCATTGTTGCGTTGTCCGGCTCTGCACATGCTCAGCCCGTAGGGAATGGCCAACAGGGCAATAGCCAAAAGCAAGACGCCCAACCCGAAAAGGCTGAACCCAAAACGCCTCAGACGAACATCCGCAGCCCGGCCATCGAGGCGCAGCGTTCCAACGAGAGCCCGGCTCAAACCAAAGTGTATGAGCCCGATTGCCGGAAGCCCAAGGATCAAACCGAGGCCGATCTGTGCGTACAACGGCGTGTTGCAGATGCCGCCGAGGAGGCTTTGCATTGGACTAAGATCCAGACAGGCGGCGCACTGATCGGCCTCGTTCTCGTGCTCGCGACCCTAGTGGTTAAGGTCTGACGGTTGAGTCCGCGTGGGGTTTCGGTTTGAGGCCTGTCCTGCGAGTCTGGCGGGATGCGCAGTGGCATCTCCTTCACGC
>NZ_LMNE01000044.1:0-7357 GCF_001423285.1 Methylobacterium sp. Leaf111
CGTCGCACGAACCCGCTTCCGACGCGATCCCGATGCCTACCTCACCGCCCTCGAACGCCAAGCCCAACAGTTAGATTTGCCAGCCTAGTTTTTTTGCGGAGAATACGAATATCTACTGGCCGAAAAAGCACGCTTCTGGAGCAACTTAGCTGCGGACTCAGGTCAAAATGTAGCGGGTTAGACGCCGTTTTTTGATGCGTTTTTCAACGTTTCGATCCTGCGACAATGACGAGCACGTTCTTATCGGCCGGCATTGCTTTTATGGCGCTTGTCGAGCGCCCCAGCGCTAACCGCGGCACCTCCTACAGTTCCCCTGCAGCTAGCTCGCTTAACGTGCGTCCCCGCAATCAGGCGGCCGTCGCTGCAGACACAGGAAGACAGGCCGGACGCAAATACCGATCCGACGTTTCCGACGCATCCATCGTTCCCGTGCCTACCGAGCTCCCGGAGCTGGGCTCCGAATGGCGGGAAGCTGCTGATCTGGCCGCTAACAATCTCGGCTTCGGGGGCGCCCTCGCGGACCTCAGCCCCGAGCACTGGCAACTCGTCCTGGCGAGCGTCATCGATCGGATGCTGCTGCACGGCGCAACGCTCCTGCCTGGCTGGCGGCGTGCGCTTGCTCAGCAGACAGCACGTGCTGAAGCGGATGAGGGCAGGGGAGCACGCGTTGCGGCTCTGCAAGCGAAGCGCGAATAGATTGCCGCCGACGTCGCACTCGAACTGGGCCTTGGAAGCCTCGCGAGCCTGAGTGCCGCCGATCGCGCGATGGTCGAGCAGCATACCGCGGAGACGATCGAAGGCTGCGGCACGGATACCGATGAGCCTTCAGACTGCTCGGATGCCGATCGGACGATGCGACGCCTGCTAACAGAGCATCGTGCCTTGACGGAGGAGCCCGAAAACGGCGGTTCTTAACCTAAGTAGCTGTGCTGGGTCGTCGAGTTAGCCACCATGCGCCGAGCCCCTGAGAGCACCCGGAAACCCAGGACGAAGGGCCGCCTGTGTGAGGCAGGGAATGCCTTGGATGACAGATCGTCAGGCGGCGTCGGCACCGATCAATCCAGGGAATTTGTCACGAGACCAGGGCGGGGGGTGAGAGCGCAGCCTCAGCCGATACCGCCCCGGCTCGGACGCATCATCCAGCCAATGAGTGCGCTGATCGCAGCACGCCCTATCAGGACACCCGCAACAGCACCGCCACTGCTGGCTGCAAAGTCGATGAACTTCGAGGTCCGGCCAGGAACCCAAAGCTGACCTATCTCTAGGATGCCGGCGAGCACAACAAGGCCGGCTGCGATCCGCCAGCGACGCGGTTCTTGGTAACCGAACGCGACGATGGCACCCGTCCCGCAATAGGCAATGGCATGCTCGATCTGCCCGGCCATACCTGTTCGGATCTCCAAATTGGCAGGGATCCATGACAGCCACACGAGCAAACCGACACAAAGCCATCCGATGGCCTTGAGGGTCTTGAGGAACGTAGCGATCAGCTTGAGCGACATGGAAGGCAATTAGCAACCAGCGTCGCGAGGGTCACGACATTGCCCACGAGCTAACTGTCAGGGTCGCGAACTAGGGTTTACCCGACATATGATTTCCATCCCTATTTTCCCGACAGCAGTCTCGAAGGAGCGGCACAAATATTTGAGACAGATTTCAGTTGTCGGGTAAACGATCGTTTAGCTTACATCACCATCGCGGTACCCAAAATCTCAGAAGGGTGGGCAGCGGAAGCTAAGTCGACGGCTGGAAGCGGACCTTCGGTTTTGCACCCATGCCGGCGTTCATAATGACGAGCCTTATGGCCGATGGAACTACCGAACTTTGGGATCGAGCCCGCCTAGTTCAGAGTTTCGCGCCCTTCTAGATGTTCGGTGCCAGGCATGCTTTCACAACGCGCAGGCAGGTCTTCGAAGCGACAGGGCTAGCCGAACCCGTACCGGGTGCGCCGTACTGTACATCAATGCCTTTGCTCCCTAAATACTCGCCGCTGAAAAGACAGAATATATGTCAATCTTCGAACCAACATATCCTACAAATTAAACGATTTATTAGAATATTATTTGTAACATAAATTAACTGCGCCTTCTTCGCGGTGTGCGGATGCGATTTGGTGATGAAGAGCGATGACTGCGATCACGGCACATTTTCAGCCGCCCTACGAGGATGACTTGGATCGCCCCGAAACGGCTGTTTCAGGAGCCTTCGGTCTCGCTCGGGCGGCGACGTATGCCTTCATCACCAGCAACGACAAGGGCCACATCACCTTTGCGAACGCTGCGGCCGCGGCCCTCTTCGGCTACAGCATCAACGAGTTGATGGGTGCGAACATCGATTTGATCGTTCCGGAACGATTCCGTGCCAGCCACGAGGCGGGCATGGCACGGATGGCCCGCAACGAGCCCTCTCGTCTGTCCGGTCGAACGGTCGAGGTCATGGCGCGCCGCCGCGACGGTAGCGAGTTTCCCGCCGAGTTCACGCTCTCGATGTGGCGGGACCGCTCCGGCCTCGGCTTCGGCGCGATCCTGCGGGACATCTCCGAGTGGCGGGCGCGCGACGACCGTCTGGTCCAATTGGCCCATCATGACCTCCTGACCGGGTTGCCGAACCGCGCCTGCTTCGAGGAGGCGCTTGATACAGGGCTGGCGGCCGGAAATGCCGTCGGCGTCCTCATGCTGGACCTCGACGGCTTCAAGGAGGTGAACGACAGTTGGGGGCACAGCACGGGTGATGCAGTGCTTCAGACCTTGGCCATTCGATTGCCGGCTTGGCTCGGGGAGGATGCGGTCTTCGCGAGATTCGGTGGTGACGAGTTCGCCGTCATGCTGCCGGATGTGGGCGATCCCACGACGCTCGCTGCGAGCGCGAAGACGCTCCTTGACGCCTTCGACGCCCCGCTCCGGGTCGGTTGCCACACCTTTCACCTTGGGGTCAGCATCGGAGGAGCGTTCGGTCCGACGCAGGGTACGTCCGCAGAGGAACTCATTGGCAATGCGGACTTGGCCATGTTTCGCTCGAAGCAGGAGGGCAAGCGCCGGTTTCGCCCCTTCCAGCCGGCGATGCGCAGCGCGCTGCTATCTAGGCTCGCCATGCGGGCCGAACTGCACGAAGCGGCACGAGAGGGCGAGTTCGTACTGCACTACCAGCCACAGGTCGCTCTCGACACAGGACGTATTGTCGGGGCGGAGGCCCTCCTGCGATGGCAGCATCCCCGGCGCGGCCTGCTTCTGCCGGGCGTTTTCCTATCCCATCTTGAGGACCATCCTCTGGCCCTCGAAGTCGGGCACTGGATCGTCAATGAGGCATGCCGACAAGCCGCAGTCTGGAGAGATGCAGGCCATCCAGGCATGAAGATGGGCGTGAACCTGTTCGCGGCCCAAGTGCGTTCGAGGACGCTAGCATTAGACGTCACCGACGCGCTCCTGCGACATCGGCTGGCCCCCGGGATGCTGGAGCTCGAAATCACAGAGACCATCGTGCTGAGCGTTGACGAGGCCGACCTTGATCAGTTCCGCGGTCTCCATCAGCAGGGGGTTGGCATCGCGTTCGATGATTTCGGCACGGGCTACGCCTCGCTGAGTTCGCTCAAGCGGTTCCCGCTGACGCGCCTGAAGATCGATCGGGGTTTCGTCAGGGATTTGATGGTCGAGCCGCACGATGCCGCCGTCGTGCGCGCCATCGTTCAGATCGGGAACGACATAGGCCTAGACGTCATTGCGGAGGGCATCGAGACCAGGGAGCAGGAGGCGAGGTTGTTGGAGATGGGCTGCCGGCATGGCCAGGGCTACCTTTACGGCAAGGCGCTGCCGGCAGCGCAATTCGCAGATCTCGTCCAGGCTTCCGGCATCACCGAGCGGCTGGCCGGATGAACGGGCTTGCGACAGGCCCAGCAGCACGGCACGTGGTGAGAAGCAGGGTGACAGCCGGTCAGATCGGAGCGACACTCTTCATGAGACGAGGGCGAGCAACAGCCTGAGCGTCTCGGGAGGGGGCAGGGGCGGAGTTCGCCATGCCAACATACTTCTTCGACGTCCAATCCCGATCCGGTCTGGTGTGCCTGGACTATCAGGGGCTGGACTGTCCGATGATGACGCTGCGCTGACGCTGGCTCGTCATGGCGCTGGGTTTACCTCGCATGGGGACTGAAGCCGCAATCCGCAGCTGACCAGCTACCGGTTTGCAGTGGCGGATGCAGAGCATCGACCGCTGCTTACGGTGCCGTTTACGGATCTGCTAACGGACGAGGATGCACCACCAGTCGCTCGTCAGCGCCGGCCTCGCTCATCCAAGCATCGGCCGTCATCAAGCCGGTCCGTCTGAGGCGGGATGAGTGTAGGAGAAGCCTTTGCCGACCGCGGATCTGCATCAGGGCTCCGCCTTGAAGGAAAAGCCGCAATGCTTCAACGTTCGTGGGTCCGGCGCCTCGGCCTTGCACTCACCGTTCCATGCGTGCTGCTGGCGTTCGCGCTGGCCGGTCACGCCGTCTGGGAAGCTCGGCCTCTTCCTGCCTGTCTTTCAGGTGGGCTCGACCCCTTCCATCCGGCTCAGAAGTGTCGACGTGTGACGATGATGGGCGGTGTTCCCGTGACCGGGGGTGTTGCAGGCTCTTTCCTCAAGGTGGTTGAGCGGGGCAGCGTGTCTGGGATGCCGGATCTGCGTCCTGCGGGGCTGGCCGTCGTTTTGGCTCTGGTGATCTACCTCGCGAGCTGGGGTATCGACCGGTTGTTACGACGCCGCGTCCGCTTGACGACTGGGGAGGCACGCTGCCCCACGGCGCTGCGTCACCTCGCTAAACGGCTCGCTATGGCTGAGCATGCCTTGATGACTGATCTGGCTGTCCTCATCATGCTCTCGGGAGCCCTTGGCGCTGTCGCATTGATTGGCGCTGCGCACCCCAAGGTCGAGCGCTTCGTCAGGCGGCTGTACCTTCGCTGATGCTGGCTCGCGCTGTGCTATCTGGCCGGCATGGCTGAGAACCCCACAACCGGCGACCTGTTCAAGGCGAAGGCCATCCTCAAAGCGGACGTGGTCGCTGCGGTCGATGCCTTCATGGCCGAAACGCACGGCTGACGCGGCCGTAGCGCTGTGGCGTGTCGAGCCATCCATCTCCGACCAGGGCTGCGTCGGTGCCCTCGGCCGTGCTCATGGCACGGCCCCCTCCCATAGGTCACCGGCCATGCCTCTGGCATTGAGGATCTCCTCGGCGGCCGCGGTAAGCGCCCGGTCCGGCCCAGGCTGGCGCAGGTAAGTGGCGAGGTCGCGCGACAGCCGTTCCAGGGGATGGGGGCGCAGGAAGCCCTGCAGACCAACCGAGCGCTGGGCGAGCTGCAGCACGTCGAGGCCGGCCCGCTCCACGGCGAGCCGTGCAAGATTGACGAAGGCAACGACGCGCTTCGGCGGCAGGACGCCATCGGAAACCGTTTCTGCAGCGCGTTCCACCCAGAGCCTGGCCCCTTCGACCGCAATGGCACCTTCGCCGAGGCGCGCAAGTTGGTGCGGGTCGCCGCTGCGGCCGGTTGCGGCGAGATGTTCTCGCCAAGCGTCGAACACGGACTCGATACCGCCAAGTTGCACCGCCGCGAACCGCCATGCACCGCTCGAGAAATCTGGCTGGCGGAAGTAGTCGTCCGGGTCGCCCAGGATGTCCTCCGCCGCTACGGCGATGCCGGCGAAGTCGAGGGTGCCGGTGGCCGAGGCGCGCATGCCGTGGGGCTGCCACGCGGACAGGTCGGCCCGACTTCCAGGCGTCAGCGGGATGACCAGCATCACCGTCCCGCTCCCGCCCGGACCACGACTTGTCACCAGGGCACGGGTGACGAAGCCCGCCCCCGAGGCGAAGGTCTTCACACCGGTCAGCCGCATGCCATCAGCGCCATCCTCCAGGACGAGGCCGCTGCCAAGAGGCTCGGTGTTCCAGACGCCGAACAGGTGGCCATTGCAGGCGTCGGCGAACAGCCGTTCCCGCTGCTCGGGCGTGCCGTAGCGGGCAACGAGCTGCAACGCGTTGACGTGGCCCTCGTAGAGCCGCCCGAGCGCCAGGCTGCCGTAGCCCACCAGTCGCAGCACCGCTGCGAGCCTACGGGCGCCTAGCTCCTCGCCAAGGCCGGCACCGCCAGCCCAGGACGGAACAGGCGCTGCGAGCAGGCCCAGGCGGGCGAGGTCGGCAACGTCTTCGGTCGGGAAGCCATCGTCGCGGTCCTGGGCCTCCGCACGCGTCGCGGCGGTCGCCGCCACGTGCCGGGCAACTGCGACGGCATCGTAGGACAGGGCGCGTGGGGTCACTTGATCCATATGTGTTCCCCCCCCCTCGAACCACGGCCGGGCTCAGCCCGCTCCAGATAGATCCGATCCTGGCATGTTGCCCAGCTCAACCGCAGGGCGACATATGGTCTTCAGGCCGAAAGGTTGTGAACCGGGCACGTCGGGACCGCATTGAACCCGATTGTCAACCTTAGCCACATCGGCAGCACTGCAATGGGTCGTAAGCGGTACGTCAGCTTTCCCGTGCAGCAGATTTCGACGTGTAGGTGTATGACGTCCCTCAGGCAGCGCAATGGAACTACCCGGTTAAAGTCAGGTTGCTCCTTTGTACCTCCGTGGAACCCGCAAGGCTCGACATGTGCGAGACAAAGACGCCTTCGCGGCGGCACTTGCTACAATCGGGTGGCGGTGTGGCCACGACTATGTTGTTGGGAATGAGTAGATCCTTGAGTGCTGAGACAGAGAATGCCGACCCGATGGGCCGGCGGTCGAAAACTCTTGATAGCGACTACTTCAAAGGCATGTACGCTACTGATTCCGATCCATGGCAGTTCGCAACGAGCGCCTACGAGCGGGACAAGTACGCGGCCACCTTGGCGGCCCTGCCGCGGTCCCGTTACACCTCAGCGCTTGAGGTAGGCTGCTCGATCGGCGTGTTCACTCATCAGCTCTGCCCTCGCTGCGACGTTCTCCTGGGGCTCGACGTGGTGCCATCGGTACTTGAGCAGGCCCGTACACGCTGCGCTGACTGCCCGAACACCAGCTTCAAGCTCAGTGCTGTTCCCGGCGAGTGGCCCGAGGGCAAATTCGACCTGATCTTGATTTCGGAAGTCGCGTACTACCTCGACCGTCCCGACCTCGCCCGCCTAGTCGCACGGGTCGGGAATGCCCTGCTGCCGGAGGCTGATATCGTACTGGTGCACTGGACCGGTGTGACCCACTATCCCCTGTCCGGTGACGAGGCTGCCGAAGGGTTCATCGCTGGCGCGCGCGGCTTCGCCTGTCTGTCGTCAGATGATTTGGGACATTCAGCGGTGTTCAGGAGCGGAGGCTCTGGTCCATCTGGGGTGAGAGGTTAGGCAGCCTGCGCGTGATG
>NZ_LMNE01000045.1:0-25509 GCF_001423285.1 Methylobacterium sp. Leaf111
CCCCCTCTGCGGGGGAGGGGGCCTGCGCAGTAGGCGGGAGAGGGGAAACCCTCGCCGGCACCGTCGCTCCCCTCATCCGACCCGCCTCGCGGGCCACCTTCTCCCGCGGAGGGGAGAAGGACCCTGCGACCGGGTCGAACGGTCGCCCCTACCGCAGCTGCACGCTGTCCACGACCTCGCGGAACTTCGCCAGCACACCCTCGCGCTTCTCGGCCTTCACGACGCCGACGGCGCGCAGGTAGCCGTCCGGCGCGAAGCGGATCGTCTGCGAGATGACCACCGGCGTGCCGGACGCCGTGTCCACCGCACGCGCCACGATCTCGTGCCAGTCGACCCCGTTCTGGCGGTAGCTCTGGGCCCGCTCGATCACGAAGTCCTTCATCGTCTGGTTCGAGTAGAGCGCGGCGCGCGCGAAGGCGTCGCGCTGTTCGGTGGCCGGCGGCGGCTGCACCGCCTGGGCCAGAACCAGGATCGGCTGCTCAAGGCCGAGCATCTCGTCCTTCGTGCCCTGCGTCAGCAGCACCGAATTGCCGGCGAGCACGCGCACCGGACGGAAGCCGGCGTCGTTGCCGATGCGGAAGGGCAGGGCGGCGACCTGCTGCTCCAGGGTCAGCGCCGGCCGGATGTGGATGCCGGTCAGCAGCCGCTTCATGGTCTCCTCGGTCTCGGCATCGGGCGTCGCCTGCGCGATGATGATGCCGGTCACGGTCGGATCGCCGACGAGGAGCATCCACTTCTTGATCGCCGGGGTCCCGGCCGATTCCACCGCCGGCTGCTCACCCGTGAACAGCACCGCGTCGACGTCGCCCGCCACCTTGATGGCCTGCCGGCTGCTGACGATGAAGCCCTGGGCCTTCAGGTTGGCGTCGGTGAAGTTGGTTTCGAGGTCGGCGAAGGCGTTGGCCGGCAACTCCACCACCGAGACCGTCGCGCCGCCCTCCAGCCGCTCCAGGCCCGAGAAGCGCTTGGAGGAGACCATGTCGGAGGGCGGATCGAAGCCGAAGCGCGAACTCGGCGGGAAGACCGGATCCGCCGCCAGCGCCGGCGCGGCCAGCCCCAGGGCGAGGACCAAGAGGGAAACCGGACGAACGAGGTTACGCAGACGCATCGAATCGATTCTCCGCAAGGCCCCGGTTCGCACCGGGCAGGTCTGCCGGGTCGCCCCTTGCGGGGCAGCCGGCGCTGAGGCTGACCCGATGGGTCGACTCAACACCCCGCCGCTGTCAAGCGCCCGAGGGCCGCGTCACGCGTCGCAGGGTCAGGTTGCAGCGTCCGCCCGGCATGAGGAAATCCGGTAGCGGTCCGGGGGCGGTGCCCTGGAGCAGGTCCGGGGCCTCCGCGACGAGGCGGTCGATTCCGTGATGGATCAGCCGTGCGGGCCCGCCGATCACGAGCGCGTCACCGGCCCGGAGGCGCACCGAGCGGGTCGGGTCCGACCGCCGGAGGCCGCCGTAGCGGAACAGGGCGGTGGCACCCAGCGAGAGCGAGAGGACGGGCGCGTCGAGGGCGTCCTCGTCCCGGTCCTGGTGCAGGCCCATGCGGGCGTCGGCCTCGTACAGATTGACGAGGCAGGCCTCGGGCGGAGCGCCATACCCCGACAGGGCGTCCCAGGCGGCCCGCGCCGTGGGCGGGATGTCCGGCCAGGGGGTCTCCGTCACGGGATGGCGCGGCTGGTAGCGGTAGCCCGCCCGGTCGGAGACCCAGCCGAGGGGGCCGCAATTCGACATCCGCACCGAGAAGGGCCGGTCGGTGCGGGGCATCCGCGGCGTGTAGGGCGGGGCGACCCGCAGCGCCGTCGCGAGTTCGGCGGCGAGGCGCGCCTGCGCCGCCGCGTCGAGGTAGCCCGGCCAATGGAGCAGGCCGGGAACGAGGACGATCCCGGCCGGATCACGGGACGCCATCGGTGCCGCGGTCAGACCTTGTGGTCGATGTCGTGCTCCAGCACCGTCTTGCTCTCCACCGTGGTGTCGGCCTTGAGCTGGTAGACGAGCGGGATGCCGGTGGCGATCTCGAGGCTGGCGATGGTCTTCGTGGTCATGCCGTCGAGCACCATCACCAGGGCGCGCAGGGAGTTGCCGTGGGCCGCCACCAGCACGCGCTCGCCCGCCATGACGCGGGGCAGGATGAACTGGATGTAGTAGGGCAGGACGCGCGCGGCGGTGTCCTTCAGGCTCTCGCCGCCGGGCGGCGGCACGTCGTAGGACCGGCGCCACTGGTGGACCTGGGCGTCGCCCCAGCGCTCGCGGGCGTCGTCCTTGTTGAGACCGGAGAGGTCCCCGTAATCGCGCTCGTTCAGCGCCTCGTTGCGGATCGTCTCGACCCCCTCGAGGTCCATCTCCTCCAGGATCAGCGCGCAGGTGCGCTGGGCGCGCTTCAGGTTGGAGGTGAAGGCCACGTCGAAGCCGTAGCCCTGCTCCTTGAGCCAGCGCCCGGCATTGCGGGCTTCCTCGACGCCGAGATCCGTCAGCTCGGGATCACGCCAGCCCGTGAACAGCTTCTTGAGGTTCCATTCGCTCTGGCCATGGCGAGCGAGGACGAGAAGGCGATCCATCGGGCGATGATCCTCTTGGTCTTTGAGAGGGCACGGCCTCGGCGGAGGCACGGGCAAAGGGCGATGTTGCAGCGCAGCGAGCGCGCATCGGGCGGCTCATGCGCGCGTGAGTCTGAACGGCAGATGACGAAACGTCTCCGCCGGGTGTGGGCTCCGTCGGAAAGCCCGGAGACGTCTGACACCGGGAGACCGTCCTGAAGTCCGCGTGTCTCTGAAGCCCGAAGGTCTCCTAAAGCCCGAGGACGTCGTCCATCCCGTAGAGGCCGGGCGGCTTGGCGAAGGCCCAGAGCGCGGCCCGCACGGCGCCGCGGGCGAAGATCGCCCGGTCCTCGGCGTGGTGGCCGACGGTGATCCGCTCGCCCGGGCCGGCGAAGACCACGCTGTGGTCGCCCACCACCGTGCCGCCGCGCAGGGTGGCGAAGCCGATGTCGCCGGGCCTGCGCGGGCCGGTGTGTCCGTCGCGGGTGGAGACCCGGGTGTCGGCGAGCGCGACCCCACGCCCCTCCGCCGCGGCCTCCCCGAGGAGGAGGGCGGTGCCGGAGGGGGCGTCGACCTTCATGCGGTGGTGCATCTCGACGATCTCGATGTCGAAATCCTCCCCGAGGGCCGCCGCCATCCGGCGCACGAGGCCGGCGACGAGGTTGACCCCGAGGGACATGTTGCCCGAGCGCACGATGCGGGCATGGTGGGCGGCCGCCGCGAGCTTGGCGAGATCGGCCTCCTGCAGGCCCGTGGTGCCGACCACGTGGACGATGCGGGCCTGCGCGGCGAGCTCGGCGAAGAAGGTGGTGGCGGCGGGCGCCGTGAAGTCGAGGACGCCCTCGGCCGCCGCGAAGATCGGCAGCGGATCGTCCGTCACCGCGACGCCGAGGGGCGCCAAGCCCGCGAGCGTGCCGGCATCCTGCCCCAGCGCGGGGGAGCCCGCGCGCTCGATGGCGCCCGACAGGGTGCAGCCCTCGGTCTCCGCCACCGCGCGGATCAGCATCCGCCCCATGCGCCCGTCGGCGCCGACCACCACGAGCCGCATCGTCCTCAGCCTCCAGAGCGTGTCGCCAACGGGCGCGTCCGCGTTGCGGTACAGCCTCCGGCCGGACCCGACAAGGATCAGCGCCCCGCCTGCGCCAGCAGGGGACCGAGCACGTCCGTGACGCCGTTCACGGTGATCTGGGTGCCGACGCAGAGGAGCAGGAAGGCGAAGAGGCGCCCGAGCACCCGCGCGCCGACGGGGCCGATCCAGGTCACCACCCGGTCGGCCGAGCCGTAGGTGAAGCGCACGAGCACGGCGATGGCCAGCGCTGCCAGGGACATGCCCACGTAGAAGCCGATCCGGTCGGGGCCCGGTGCCGGGCGGTTGGAGCCCAGCGCGATCGCCACCGCGATGGTGCCGGGTCCGGTGGTGAAGGGCAGGGTCAGGGGAAAGAACGCGATCTCGGCCAAGTTCCCGGCCGGTTCCCGGGTCGCCTCCGCCTGCTTGCGTGCCTCCCGCGCCTCGGGCGCCGTCAGCAGGGTCCAGGCCGAGGCCGCCACCACGAGGCCCCCGGCGATGCGCAGAGCGGCCAGGGAGACGCCGAAGAAGTTCAGGATCGGCGCACCGGCCCAGAGCGTCGAGAGCATGATCAGGGCGGCGTAGAAGCCGATGCGCCTGGCGAGCTCCAGGCGCTCGGCATGGGAGTTCAGGGCGGTCACCTGCGCGAAGATCAGCGACGAGCCGACCGGGTTCACGATGGAGAACAGCGAGGAGAAGGCGAGCACGAAGCTCTGCAGCGCCGCCTCGGGCGCAATCAGACTCAGCATCCGCTCAGCCCGGTGAGGGGGCGGGCACCAGCACGCGGGCCGGTGCGAGGCGGGCCACCTTGCGCACCCGGCGCACGGCGACGGGGCGGTAGAGCTGCTTGGTGGCGTCGACCACGTGCAGCCCGGCGAAGGGCAGCGACAGGCTCGTGCCCATCCGTTCCCAGGCCCCGGCCGTGCGCAGCAGCAGGCGGTTCTCCACCGGGGGCATGTAGAGGGTCTCGGCCCAGCCCTCGGGGGAGAACTGGGTGGTGCGCATCAGCCGGGCGAGTTGCGAGCGGCTGTAGGGCTGGCCATGCCCGAAGGGGGTCGCGTCGCGCCGGGCCCAGACGCCCCGGCGGTTCGGCACCACCAGGATCATGCGCCCGCCCGGCGTCAGCACCCGCCAGACGTCCTGCAGGAGTTCGGTCGGGCTCTCGACGGATTCCAGCGCATGGACGAGGATCACCCGGTCCACGGCCGCCTCCGGCAGGGGCATCATGGTCGGGTCGGCCAGCGCCGAGCAGGAGCGGCCGCTGCCGGGCCAGTTCACCACCCCCTGCGTCGCCGGCATGAAGGCCAGCGTCCGTTCGGCGATGACGTGGACGGGGCCGAGATAGGGCGTGGCGTAGCCGAGCCCGAGGACCCGCAGGCCGGAGACCGAGCCGAGGAAACCGTGGATCGCGCGCGCCACGATGCGGTGCGTCACCCCCCCGAGGGGGCTCGCATAGAAGGCGCGCAGATCGGTGACGTCGAGGCGCATGGCTCGGGTTTCGGTACGATCGCGCGGCTCGGGTCGGGGTCGGCTCGGAGACGCGCGACGAGAAAGGCTCACCCGCATCAATGGGGGCCGACGCCCGGCCCGACAAGCCCGGATCGGCGGAAGGCCCGGGAAGGCCGGGGGAAACGGCCCCTGGACCTGTCTCCGCCCGCACCCATCTTCGTGTGCCGCACCGCTGATGGTCCGCCGCGCGCCGCCCCGGCGCGGCCATTCCCCGTCCGGAAGGAAGCCCCATGACCGCCCCGAAGCCCGAGATCCGCACCTTCCTGTGCCGCAGCGACAATATCGGGGTCCTGATCCGCGATCCCGCCACCGGCGCCTGCGCCGCCATCGACGTGCCCGAGGCCGGCCCCGTGCTGGCGGCCCTCGACGAGACCGGCTGGACCCTCACCGACATCCTCGTCACGCATCGGCACGCCGACCACGTGGAGGGCATCCCGGAGGTGAAGCGCCGCACCGGCGCGCGGGTGACGGCGCCCCTGAAGGCCGGTGACGCCGTGCCGGAGGTCGACGCCACGGTCGCGGAGGGCGACGTGGTCCGGGTCGGCGACCTCACGGCGCGGGTCTGGGAGACGCCGGGGCACTGCGCCGACCATGTCACCTACTGGTTCGAGGAAGCGGGCGCGGTCTTTGCCGGCGACACCCTGTTCACCCTCGGCTGCGGCCGGGTGATGGAGGCGGAGCCCGCCACCCTGTGGCGCTCCCTGGAGCGCTTCCTGCCGCTGCCCGACGAGACGCAGGTCTACAGCGGCCACGACTACGTGCTCTCCAATGCCCGCTTCGCGCTGGCGGCCGAGCCCGGCAACGCCGCCCTCGCCGTCCGGGCCGCCGAGGCCGAGCGTGCCAAGGCGGAGGGCCGCTTCCTGATTCCCACCACCCTGGGGGCCGAGCGCGCGACCAATCCGTTCCTGCGCGCCGGCGAGCCGAGTCTCGCTCAAAGCGTGGATCTGGCCCCCGGCACCCACCCGTCGGTTGTCTTTGCCGCACTGAGGGCCTGGAAGAACCGGTTCTGAGTCGTTAAAGGGGCGTTACAGCGGGGCTGGTGCTGTCATTGATCTTGGCCTCGTTGGACGATCCGGGTGGAAAATCCGCTTCTCGCGAAGCGGCTCCGCCCAGGAGGGTCCGTCCTGTCCATCTACGAGCCCCGGTGTCCGATTTGATGCAGCCGCCCGGCCCGCCCTTCGCCTTCGGGCACGAGATCGACCTTGGCGAGAGCCGGGGAAGCGAACCTTCGGACGACCGGAAAGCCCCGGAGGGCGCCGTCCGCATCACGGTGCCGCGCGTCGCGCGTCCGGCACCGCGGGCTGCGGCTCCCCTGGCCGTCGATGCGCGGCTGCTCGCCGTCGCCACGGAGCACCTGCGGCGCCTCGGTCCCAAGCGGGTCACCGTGGTGGCCGTCGCCGCCGAAGCGGGCATGACGCATGCCAACGTCTACCGCTACTTCCCGTCGAAGGACGCGCTCCTCGATGCCGTGGCGGGGCGCTGGCTGCGCGACGTCGAGGCGGAACTCGCCCGCATCGCCGATGCGCCGGACCCGGCCGACGACAAGATCGAACGCCTGCTCACCGCCCTGGCCAGCGTCCAGCGCGAGACCCTGGTTCACGAGCCGAATCTCTTCGCCGTCCATCTCGATGCCACCGTGGGCGCCCGGCCCATCGCCCGGCGTCACCGAGTCCGGCTGCGCAGCCTGGTCGAGCGGGTTGTCGAGGAAGGGATCGGGGCCGGCGCCTTCATCGCCCGCGACCGCGAGCGGGCCATCGCCCACATCTTCGACGCCAGCTACCGCTTCACCCATCCGCTGGCGATTCAGCACGATGCCGACCTGCCGCGCGACCTCGTGGAAGCCCGCCTCGGCGCCGTGATTCTCGCGATCCAGAAGGTGCTGCGGACCGGCACGCTCTAGGCCTCAAGTGACAGAATTTTTCGTCTGTCACTTGAGGCGCGCTGCCGGGCAGGATCGCTCTCCGTTCGTCTAATTCCTTAGCGCGCTTACGCTTTTTCTCGCCCTCGCCGATGCGAAGGCGCCCCCGCCTTGGCCCGAACCCTGCTTTGACGTTCGTGCCTCGGTTGAAGCCCTGGGCCTTTTCGGCCACACACCGCCGCAGCAACGCGCCGGTGGTTTTCAAGCCTCCCAGCGCCGCGACCGCCACGCAAGGACCGGAGGTTCGTTTCCCCCATGGCACGCAGCAAGATCGCGCTCATCGGCGCTGGACAGATCGGTGGAACCCTCGCGCACCTCGCCGGCCTGAAGGAACTCGGCGACGTCGTGCTGTTCGACATCGCCGACGGCGTCCCGCAGGGCAAAGGTCTCGACATCGCGGAATCCGCGCCCGTCGACGGCTTCGACGCGACCTACACGGGGGCCAGCGACTATGCGGCGATCGCCGGCGCAGACGTGGTGATCGTCACCGCCGGCGTGCCGCGCAAGCCCGGCATGAGCCGCGACGACCTGATCGGGATCAACCTGAAGGTCATGGAGGCCGTCGGCACCGGCATCAAGCAGCACGCGCCAGACGCCTTCGTCATCTGCATCACCAACCCCCTCGACGCGATGGTCTGGGCCCTGCAGAAATTCTCCGGCCTTCCCACCCACAAGGTGGTCGGCATGGCCGGCGTGCTCGATTCCGCCCGCTTCCGCCACTTCCTGGCCGCCGAGTTCAAGGTCTCGGTGGAGGACGTCACCGCCTTCGTGCTCGGCGGCCACGGCGACGACATGGTCCCGCTGGTGCGCTACTCCACGGTGGCCGGCGTGCCGCTTCCCGACCTGGTCAAGCTCGGCTGGACCACCCAGGAGAAGCTCGACGCCATGGTCGAGCGCACCCGCAAGGGCGGCGGCGAGATCGTCAACCTGCTCAAGACCGGCTCGGCCTTCTACGCCCCCGCCGCCTCCGCCATCGCCATGGCCGAGAGCTACCTGCGCGACAAGCGCCGCGTGCTCCCCTGCGCTGCCTACCTCAACGGCGAGTACGGCGTCTCCGACATGTATGTCGGCGTCCCGATCGTGATCGGCGCCAACGGCGTCGAGCGCGTCCTCGAGGTCGACTTCAACGGCGACGAGAAGGCGATGTTCGACAAGTCGGTCGGTGCCGTGAAGACCCTGATCGAGGCCTGCAAGGGCGTGAACCCCGCGCTGGCCTAGTTCGACCGTCATTCCGGGCCGCCGACGCGGCGGGCTGGATCGCAACCTGTGTTTCTGGATCCCGGGTTCCGCTCTGCGGCCCCGGGATGACGTTGAGGGTCTTATCCATGAACATTCACGAGTACCAGGCCAAGGCGGTGCTGAAGGAATTCGGTCTGCCCGTCTCGCGCGGCGTGCCGATCTTCAAGCCCGAGGAGGCCGAGGCGGCCGCCAAGGAACTCGGCGGCCCGGTCTGGGTGGTGAAGTCGCAGATCCACGCGGGCGGTCGCGGCAAGGGCACCTTCGAGGGGGCGCCCGCCGGCGCCAAGGGCGGCGTGCGCGTCACCAAGTCCCTCGACGAGGTCAAGCAGTTCGCCTGCGAAATGCTGGGTCAGACCCTGGTCACGATCCAGACCGGCGAGGCCGGCAAGCAGGTCAACCGGCTCTACATCGAGGAGGGCGCCCAGATCGAGGCGGAGTTCTACCTCTCGATGCTGGTCGACCGCGAGACCGGCCGGGTCGCCTACGTCGTCTCGACGGAAGGCGGCATGGACATCGAGACGGTGGCGCACGACACGCCGGAAAAGATCGTCACCTTTTCCGTCGATCCCGCCACGGGCGTGATGCCCCATCACGGCCGCCTCGTCGCCAAGACGCTCGGCCTCACGGGCGCCCAGGCCAAGGAAGCCGGCGACCTCACCACCCGGCTCTACCAGGCGTTCACCGCCAAGGACATGAGCATGCTGGAGATCAACCCGCTGGTGCTCACCGGCGACGGCCATCTCAAGTGCCTCGACGCCAAGATCTCCTTCGACTCGAACGCCCTCTACCGCCACCCCGACATCGTCGCGCTCCGCGACGAGACCGAGGAGGACGCCAAGGAGATCGAGGCCTCGAAGTACGACCTCGCCTACATCGCCCTCGACGGCACCATCGGCTGCATGGTCAACGGCGCCGGCCTCGCCATGGCGACCCTCGACATCATCAAGCTCTACGGCGAGGAGCCGGCGAACTTCCTCGATGTCGGCGGCGGCGCCTCGGAGGAGAAGGTCACGGCGGCGTTCAAGATCATCACCGCCGATCCCCAGGTGAAGGGCATCCTCGTCAATATCTTCGGCGGCATCATGAAGTGCGACGTGATCGCCAACGGCGTGATCGCGGCGGTGAAGGCGGTCGGCCTGCAGGTGCCCCTGGTGGTGCGCCTCGAGGGGACCAACGTCGAGAAGGGCAAGGAGATCATCCGGAATTCCGGACTGAACGTGATCCCCGCCGACGACCTCGACGACGCCGCGCAGAAGATCGTCGCCGCCGTGAAGAAGGGCTGAGAGACCCCATGTCCATCCTGATCGACGCGAACACCAAGGTCCTCTGCCAGGGCTTCACCGGCAAGAACGGAACCTTCCACTCCGAGCAGGCCATCGCCTACGGCACCAGGATGGTCGGTGGCACCAGCCCGGGGAAGGGCGGCTCCAAGCACCTCAACCTGCCGGTCTTCGACACGGTGGCGGAAGCCCGCGATGCCACGGGCGCCGACGCATCCGTGGTCTACGTGCCGCCGCCGGGGGCGGCGGACGCGATCTGCGAGGCGATCCAGGGGGAGATCCCGCTCATCGTCTGCATCACGGAGGGCATTCCGGTGCTCGACATGGTGCGGGTCAAGCGTGCGCTCGAAGGCTCGAAGTCCCGCCTCGTCGGCCCGAACTGCCCCGGCATCGTCACCGCAGGCCAGTGCAAGATTGGCATCATGCCGGCCAACATCTTCAAGCCGGGCTCGGTGGGCATCGTCTCCCGCTCCGGCACGCTGACCTACGAGGCCGTGTTCCAGACCACGAATGCCGGCCTCGGCCAGACCACCGCGGTGGGCATCGGCGGCGACCCGGTGAAGGGCACGGAGTTCATCTCCATGCTCGAGCTGTTCCTCGCCGACGACAAGACCGAGTCGATCGTCATGATCGGCGAGATCGGCGGCTCGGCCGAGGAAGAGGCGGCGCAGTTCCTGGCCGACGAGGCCAAGCGCGGCCGCAAGAAGCCCATGGTCGGCTTCATCGCCGGCCGCACGGCGCCTCCGGGCCGTCGCATGGGTCACGCGGGCGCCATCATCTCGGGCGGCAAGGGCGGCGCCGAGGACAAGATCGCCGCGATGGAAGCGGCCGGAATCCGGGTCTCGCCTTCGCCGGCGCGCCTCGGCAGCACCCTCGTCGAGGTTCTGCGCGGCTGACACGCGCGGGACGCGGGCCTCGCGTTGGTCGACGTTCAGGTCCGCGACCCCATCTGACGAACGAGCGACGCGAGCCCGAGGGGGCCCGCGTCTTTCCCGGTACATCCGATCCCGGCCGCGATCCGCGCGGATGGGGTCGGGCAGGGGGCCTTCCCGGCGGAGGACCCCGCACAGCGGCAGGATGACCCGAACGATGGCACGCCAGGACGCGCTCGAAACCTCGTTCCTCTACGGCGGCAACGCCGCCTACATCGAGGAGCTGCAGGCGGCCTACGCCCGTGATCCGAACGCGGTCGATCCGGAGTGGCAGACGTTCTTCCGGTCCCTGAACGAGGACAAGGGGCTTGCGGAGAAGAACGCGGCCGGCGCCTCGTGGGAGCGGCCGAACTGGCCGATCCACGCCAATGGCGAGATCGTCTCGGCGCTGGACGGCAACTGGGCCACCGTCGAGAAGGCGATGGGCGACAAGATCCGCGCCAAGTCCGACACCGCGTCGGCCCCGACCAAGGGCGCCGTCATCGCCTCCGCCCCCGGGATCTCGGTGGAGCAGGCGACGAAGGATTCGGTCCGCGCGATCATGCTGATCCGCGCCTACCGCATGCGCGGCCACCTGCACGCCAAGCTCGATCCTCTCGGCCTCGCCCCCCGCGGCGACCACGAGGAGCTGCATCCGCAGCATTACGGCTTCGAGGAGAAGGACTGGGACCGTCCGATCTTCCTCGACAACGTGCTCGGCCTCGAATTCTCGACCATTCGCGAGATCGTCGAGATCCTGGAGCGCACCTACTGCCAGACCCTCGGCGTCGAGTTCATGCACATCTCCAACCCGGAGGAGAAGGCCTGGATCCAGGAGCGCATCGAGGGCAAGGGCAAGGAGATCACCTTCACCCCCGAGGGCCGTCGCGCGATCCTGAACAAGCTGATCGAGGCGGAGGGCTTCGAGAAGTTCCTCGATCTCAAGTACACCGGCACCAAGCGCTTCGGCCTCGACGGCTCGGAGGCGATGATCCCGGCCCTCGAGCAGATCATCAAGCGGGGCGGCGCCCTCGGCGCCGAGGAGATCGTCGTGGGCATGGCCCATCGCGGTCGCCTCAACGTGCTCACCAACGTGATGGCCAAGCCCTTCCGGGCGGTGTTCAACGAGTTCAAGGGCGGCTCGGCCAACCCGGCCGAGGTCGAGGGCTCCGGCGACGTGAAGTACCATCTCGGTGCCTCGTCGGACCGCGCCTTCGACGGCAACAACGTCCACCTTTCGCTCACCGCCAACCCGTCGCACCTCGAGATCGTCGATCCCGTCGTGCTCGGCAAGGTGCGCGCCAAGCAGGACCAGCGGGCCAAGCCCACGGTGGAGCGCACCCGCGTGGTGCCGCTGCTCATCCACGGCGACGCGGCCTTCGCGGGTCAGGGCGTGGTGGCCGAGTGCCTCGGCCTGTCCGGCCTGAAGGGCCACCGCACCGGCGGCTCGATCCACTTCATCATCAACAACCAGATCGGCTTCACCACCGATCCGCGCTTCTCGCGCTCCTCGCCCTATCCGTCCGACGTGGCGAAGATGGTCGAGGCGCCCATCTTCCACTGCAACGGCGACGACCCGGAGGCCGTCACCTTCGCGGCCAAGATCGCGATCGAGTATCGCCAGAAGTTCGGCAAGCCGGTCGTCATCGACATGCTCTGCTACCGCCGCTTCGGCCACAACGAGGGCGACGAGCCGGCCTTCACCCAGCCGAAGATGTACCAGCGCATCCGCAAGCACCCGACCGCGCTGGAGACCTACGGCAAGAAGCTCGTCGCCGAGGGCGTGGTGAGCCAGGAGCAGCTCGACGCGCGCAAGGCCGAGTTCCGCGCCGTGCTCGACGCCGAGCTGGAGGTCGCGACGAACTACAAGGCCAACAAGGCCGACTGGCTCGACGGTCGCTGGGCCGGCTTCAAGGCCGTGCGCGAGGACGTGGACGATCCGCGCCGCGGCAAGACCGGCGTGCCGGTGGAGACCCTGCGCGAGATCGCCCAGCGCATCACCACGCCGCCGCCCGGCTTCCACCTGCACCGCACGATCCAGCGCTTCTTCGACAACCGCGCCAAGGCGGTGGAATCGGGCCAGGGCATCGATTGGGCGACCGCCGAGGCCCTGGCCTTCGGCTCGCTCCTCATCGAGGGCCACCGCGTCCGCCTCTCGGGCCAGGACGTGGAGCGCGGCACCTTCTCGCAGCGCCACGCGGTGGTGATCGACCAGGAGAACGAGCAGCGCTACACCTCGCTGAACTCGATCCGTGAGGGCCAGGCCAGCCTGGAGGTCATCAACTCGATGCTGTCCGAGGAGGCGGTGCTCGGTTTCGAGTACGGCTACTCCGCGGCCGAGCCCAACGCCCTGGTGCTGTGGGAGGCGCAGTTCGGCGACTTCGCCAACGGCGCCCAGGTGGTCATCGACCAGTTCATCTCGTCGGGCGAGCGCAAGTGGCTGCGCATGTCGGGCCTGACCCTGCTGCTGCCGCACGGCTACGAGGGCCAGGGCCCGGAGCACTCCTCCGCCCGCCTGGAGCGCTTCCTGCAGATGTGCGCCGAGGACAACATGCAGGTCGCCAACTGCACCACGCCCTCGAACTACTTCCACATCCTGCGCCGCCAGCTGCACCGCGAGTTCCGCAAGCCTCTGATCCTGATGACGCCGAAGTCGCTCCTGCGGCACAAGAAGGCGGTCTCGCCGATCGAGGCGATGGCGGACGGCTCGAGCTTCCACCGCGTGCTCTGGGACGATGCCGAGCGCGACGAGGACGGCATCAGGCTCGTGAAGGACGACAAGGTCCGGCGCGTCGTGCTGTGCTCGGGCAAGGTCTATTACGACCTCTACGACGAGCGCGAGAAGCGCGGCGTCAACGACGTGTACCTGATGCGCGTCGAGCAGCTCTACCCGTTCCCCCTGAAGGCGCTCGCGGGCGAAATGGGGCGCTTCCGGAACGCCGAGGTGGTGTGGTGCCAGGAGGAGCCGAAGAACATGGGCTCCTGGGCCTTCGTCGAACCCTACCTCGAATGGGTGCTGGGCCAGGCCCAGTCGCCGGTGAAGCGCGCGCGCTACGTCGGTCGCCCGGCCTCCGCCTCCACGGCGGTGGGCATGCTCTCGAAGCACCAGGCCCAGCTCCAGGCCTTCCTCAACGAGGCGCTGGCGGTCTAACCGCCGGCCCCTCCTCCACGCTACTCGCCCCCACGTTTCGCGATCCGAGGGCGCCGCCGAGCGGCGTCCCAAACCCTCCGGACGGACACTGAACCATGGCAACCGATATCGTCGTCCCGACCCTGGGCGAATCCGTGAGCGAGGCCACCATCGGCCGCTGGTTCAAGAAGCCGGGCGACGCCGTGGCGGCCGACGAGCCCCTGGTGGAACTCGAGACCGACAAGGTCACCCTCGAGGTGAACGCGCCGGCCGCGGGCCAGCTCGGCGAGATCCTGGCCAAGGACGGCGAGACGGTGGAGCCCGGCGCGCTCCTCGGTTCGATCGTCGAGGCCGGGGCCGGCGGCGGCAAGGCCGCGGCGCCGAAGAAGGCCGAAGCCAAATCCGAGAGCAAGGCCGAGACCAAGACCGAGAGTAAGCCGGCGGAAGCGCCCGCTCAGGAGTCGTCGGCCGGCTACGGCAACCACGGTGACGCCGTGCCCCAGGCCACCCGCGAGTCCGGCGACCACGGCCCCGCGGTCGCCAAGATGGCCCGCGAGTCCGGCATCGACCCTGCGACCCTGAACGGCAGCGGCAAGGACGGTCGCGTGACCAAGGGCGACATGCTCGAGGCCACGTCGAAGGCTCCCTCCGCTCCGGCCCCGGCCCCCGCGCGGGAGGCCAAGCCCGCCGCCCCGCGGGCGCCTTCGAAGCCCGACGACGCGGCGCGCGAGGAGCGCGTGCGCATGACCAAGCTGCGCCAGACCATCGCCCGCCGTCTCAAGGACGCGCAGGACACCGCCGCGATGCTGACGACCTTCAACGACGTCGACATGTCGGCCGTGATGGCGATGCGGAGCCAGTACAAGGACATCTTCGAGAAGAAGCACGGTACGAAGCTCGGCTTCATGGGCTTCTTCACCAAGGCGGTGATCGGCGCCCTTAAGGACGTGCCGGCGGTAAATGCCGAGATCGACGGGCAGGACCTCGTCTACAAGAACTACTACCACATCGGCATCGCGGTCGGCACCGATAAGGGCCTCGTGGTGCCGGTGGTGCGCGACGCCGACGACCTGTCGATCGCCGGCATCGAGAAGAAGATCGCTGGCTTCGGCAAGAAGGCCCGCGAGGGCAAGCTCTCCATCGAGGAGATGCAGGGCGGCACCTTCACGATCACCAACGGCGGCATCTACGGCTCGCTGATGTCGACCCCGATCCTGAACGCGCCGCAATCCGGCATCCTCGGCATGCACCGCATCGAGGAGCGCCCCGTGGTGCGCGCCGGCAAGATCGAGGCGCGGCCGATGATGTACCTCGCCCTGTCCTACGATCACCGCATCGTCGACGGGAAGGAGGCCGTGACCTTCCTCGTGCGCGTCAAGGAGGCTCTGGAAGATCCGGCACGCCTCGTGCTCGACCTCTAAGGCCCGGCAGCTGCCGTCCGCCGGCCGCGTTCCCGCGCGGCCGGACGCTTCCGCGCGCTTCGTCCATCGATGGTGGGGCATGACCCGCCGCCCAATCCAGCGAGTCAGATTCCCATGTCCTACGATCTCGTCGTCATCGGCACCGGCCCCGGCGGTTACGTCTGCGCCATCCGCGCCGCCCAGCTCGGCCTCAAGACGGCCGTGGTGGAGAAGCGGGCCGCCCATGGCGGCACCTGCCTCAACGTCGGCTGCATTCCCTCGAAAGCCCTGCTGCACGCCTCGGAAGCGTTCGAGGAGGCGGGCAAGCACTTCGCCGACATGGGCGTCATGGTCGGCGCGCCCGAGCTCGACCTCGCGAAGATGATGACGTTCAAGCAGGACGGCGTCGACGGCAACACCAAGGGCGTCGAGTTCCTGCTCAAGAAGAACGGTATCGACGCCTATCGGGGCACCGCCCGGCTGGCCGGTGCGGGCCGCGTCGAGGTGCTGTCCGAGGATGGCGGCAACCAGCTCCTGGAGACGAAGAACGTCGTCATCGCCACGGGCTCGGACGTCACGAAGCTTCCCGGTGTCACCATCGACGAGACCATCGTCGTGTCCTCCACCGGCGCGCTCACCCTGGAGAAGGTCCCGGGCAAGCTCCTCATCATCGGGGCCGGCGTCATCGGCCTCGAGCTCGGCTCGGTCTGGCGCCGCCTCGGCTCCGAGGTCACCGTGGTCGAGTATCTCGATCGGATCCTGCCGGGCATGGACGGCGAGGTCGGCAAGCAGTTCCAGCGCATCCTCGGCAAGCAGGGTATGCAGTTCAAGCTCTCGTCCAAGGTGACGGGCGTCACGGTCAAGGACGGAGCTGCCACCGTCACGGTGGAGCCCGCCGCCGGCGGCGAGGCCGAGACGCTGCAGGCCGACGTGGTGCTCGTGGCCATCGGCCGGGTGCCCTACACCGAAGGCCTCGGCCTGGAGACGGTCGGAGTCGGCCTCGACAACAAGGGCCGCATCGAGACGGACAGCCACTACGCCACCAACGTCACGGGCATCTACGCCATCGGCGACGTCATCGCCGGCCCGATGCTGGCCCACAAGGCCGAGGACGAGGGGGTGGCCGTGGCCGAGCTGTTGGCCGGCCAGTCGGGCCACGTGAACTACGGCGTCATCCCGAACGTGGTCTATACCTACCCGGAGGTCGCGTCCGTCGGAAAGACGGAGGAGGAACTCAAGAAGGACGGCATCGCCTACAACAGCGGCAAGTTCCCCTTCACCGCCAACGGCCGCGCCAAGGTGAACCACACCACGGACGGCTTCGTGAAGATCCTGGCCGACGCGACCACCGACCGCGTCCTGGGCGTCCACATCGTCGGGGCCGATGCCGGCAACCTGATTGCGGAAGTCGCGGTGGCGATGGAGTTTGGCGCCTCCGCCGAGGACGTCGCCCGCACCTGCCACGCCCATCCGACCCTCACCGAGGCGGTCAAGGAAGCCGCCCTCGCGGTCGGAAAGCGCGCGATCCACATCTGAGCCCTACGCTGTCCCTCGACGAAGACGGCCGCCGCTTCGTCGAGGGCGTCACGACTGGATCGCTCCGCCCTCACGGGGCCGATCAGGGGGCTTGGCAGGCCATCACCTCGGCGGCCTGGGCCACGCTGAGGGCGCGCTCCCGAACCTGCCGCGGGAGGCCCGGCCGCTCGGAGACGGCGGCCGCGTCCCGCTGAAGGCGGACGTTGCAGGCGCAGGACCGATGCCCGGCCGCGTCGAAGCAGGCATCATGGCGCAGGCAGGCGGCATCGAGGTCGTCGGTGGGCGGCAGGCCCTCGCCCCGTTGGCCGGTCCCACAATAATTGCCGTGGAACAGGGCCTTGCCCGCCAGAACCTGCGCGAGATCGGCCTGGGGCAGGGGCGGCTCATCGGGTCGGTCGACCGGGGTCAGGTCGTTGGCCGGGCCACCGGCTCGGTCGGCCGAGCCGCGAAGCGCCCTGGGAATGCCGGAGTTCGGGCCGGGCTGGTTCAGGGGCTCGCCGGCCCGTCCGTGGGAATCGGCCAGATCCGGCAAGGGCGGTGGCGGTCCTGGGCGCACCTCTTCCGCCTCGACGGCCGGTGCCTCCGTCGTGGTCTGGGCCGGTGCTTCCCGGGCCGTCAACAGCAGCAAGGCGGCGATCGCTGCGGCGAGGGTGCGAAACCTGTCGGTCAAGGCTCGATCGTCTCCTGTCCCCCCAGACTCCTCCAGCGACGGCCCGGGGCGGGGATGATCCGGTCTCGGATGGATCGTCCCCGTGGGCCACGGAGGGGTCCCGTCGGTCGGCAGATACGGCGAAGGTGGTGATTCCGTTCCACCCGCGATGATCCGCCCGTCGGCTCCGCGGTGCAGGCGATCGGCTCCCAGAGGTGATTGACAGGCCGGGGCGCGTGCGACCTCTGACGGGGTCAGCAGGCACCGGGAGAAGAATCATGAAGGTCGTGGCGGATCTGTGCATCGTTCCGATGGGCGTCGGCCCCTCGGTCTCGCCCTACGTGAAGGAGATCAAGGCGATCATCGACGCCAGTCCCCTCCATGCCGAGATGCATGCCAACGGGACCAATATCGAGGGCGAACTCGGCGATATCTGCGCCCTCATCGAGGCCTGCGAGGCCAGATTGAGTGAGATCGGCGTGCAGCGGGTCTTCTTCACCATGGCGTTCTCGTCGCGACGCGACAAGGACCAGTCCATGGCGGACAAGCTGAAGGCTGTTCTCTGACCATGACCCGCCACGGCGGGGATCGTCACGGCTTCGCTGGATCCGGTTTCGGTCGATCGAGCCTCTCGCCCGCCTCGCATTCCCGCAGGAAGGTCTCCCGGTGGGCGCTGGCGAGCCTGTTCTCGTCGGCCTGCGCCGCGCAGACCGCTTCGTCGCGCGCCTGCCCGGTGGCGGCCGGGGAGGGGGGCGGCGTCTGAGCCGAGGCCGGGGTCGCCAGCCCGAGGGCCAGGAGCAGGATGTGACGATGCCGGGTTGCCATGGGGGGTCCTTCCGTCCTGTGCGCCGTCCTGTTCGGTCCGCATGCCGGGGCAACGCGGCCGGGAGGCCCTTGATCCGCCGGCCGCCCGGACGGCGATGGTGTGTTGTCGTACGGAGAGGCAAGAAACGGAGAAAGAATTAACTGCCCCTCGGTGATGACTGGACTCTGGCGGCGGTCGTCCTCCTTGCTCCGACCGCCTCACCGCAGACCACCGATGGATGTCAGGGTCCTGACGATGCCCGAGCGACCCGTCTTGCTGCAGCGATTTCGATGGACGCATTCGGCCAGATGGCTGAGTGCCATCAACTTGCTTGCTGTCATTGGGCTCTGCGCCGTCTCGGCCTTCATGCTCTGGCAGATGCGCCTCGATGCGGCCCGGCGCTCGGAGGTGACATCGCGAAGCCTCGTGCAGGTCCTCGGGCGGGATATCGCCCGGAACATCGAGCTCTACGATCTTTCCCTGCGGGCCGTCGTCGACGGCCTGAAGCTTCCCGAGCTTGCCCAGGCCGATCCCGAACTCCGGCAGATGATCCTGTTCGATCGCGCCGCCACGGCCGAGAATTTCGGCCACACCCTCGTGTTCGACAGAACCGGGAAGCTCATCATCAGCTCGAAATCCCTCGCCCCCGAGCCTCTGAACTACGCCGACCGCGAATATTTCCAGTACCACGTCGCCCATCCGGGCAACGAGCTGCACATCAGCCAGCCCCTGGTTTCGCGTCTCACGGGCAAACGCGTCCTCATCATCAGCCGGCGCCTGTCGGACCCGGATGGCAGCTTCGCGGGGGTTGTCCTCGGTTCGATCTACCTCGACTACTTCCGTCAGCTGTTCGCCGCCGTCGGCGCCGATCATGCCGGCACCGTCACCCTCTACGGTCCGGGTGGCACGATCATCATGCGCGAGCCCTACGACGAGGCCACCATCGGGCGGAGCGTCTCGGCCACGGACAGCTACCGGAGGTTCTTCGATGCGCCGGAGGGCCGCTTCACCGGCCCTGCGATGGTCGGCGAGGGCAGCCGCGACTTCGTGTTCACCAAGGTCGGCGACCTGCCGCTTCACCTCAGCATCGCCGTGGCGCCGGCGGAGATCTATGCCGATTGGTGGCACCGCGCCCTGGTCCTCGGGGCGGTGGTGCTGAGCCTGTGCGCGACCACCATCGTCCTGACCTGGCTGTTCGGGCGCGAGCTGCACCAGCGCAGGGTGGCGGAGCAGGCGGCCCTCGACCTCAACGTCCAGCTGGAGAAGCTGGCCACCACCGATGCGCTGACGGGCCTCGCCAACCGAAGACGGTTCGACGATGCGCTGGAACGCGAATGGCGCCGCGCGGTCCGCAACCAGCTGCCCCTCTCGCTCCTCGTCCTCGATGCCGACTACTTCAAGGGCTACAACGACCGCTACGGGCACCAGCGGGGCGACGAGGCCCTCCGGCTGATCGCGCGCTCCATCGAGGCCAGCATCGTCAATGCCTCCGACACGGCCTGCCGCATCGGGGGTGAGGAATTCGCCGTGATCCTGCCCGAGACCGACGCGGCCGGGGCGGAGATCGTTGCCCACCGCATCCGCGAGGCCGTGGCGGGCTGGAAGATCCCGCATGCGAGCAGCCCCCTCGGGGTGCTCACGGTCAGCCTCGGCTTGGCGCAGATCCCCGAGGTCCGGGCGGCCGATCCTGCCGCCTTCGTCGAGGCGGCGGACCAGGCGCTCTACGCGGCCAAGGCGAACGGGCGCAACCAGGTGCAGGTGCGGCGCCGGGACAAGGCCGGCCTGCGCCTCGCCGCGGGCTGAACCCGGGCCCGGCGGTCGCGGAGACCTATCGCGGCCTGGTCGCCGGGGCGCCGAGTTCCCGGGCGATGCCGTCGAGTCCTTGATCGTAGACGCCCTCGATGTCGGCCCGGGCCTCGGCCTCGCCCATGCCGGCCGGGTCGAAGGTGGCGCTCCACACCACCGTCGCGCCGGTGCCGTTCGGCCGGACCTGCAGGGTGGCGTTGTAGGCCCCTACGGGCAGGGGGCCCTCGATGAAGGCGTAGCTGTAGCTCATCCCCGCTTCGTCGCGCCGGGTCTCGGCCTCGACGAGGGTGCCGAGGCCTCCGGCGACGACGAGGCGGCGGACGGGCTCGTTGTCCTCGCGGTCGGCGTCGTCCCGGGTCCCGGAGGAGTCGCAGGCGACCACCTGCGGGTGCCACAGGGCGATGGAGCAGAAGCCGCCGATGAGCGCCCACACGGCGGCGGCCGGGGCCGGGATGTCGCGGCTGCGGGAGACCTCGATCGCGCCGGCCGGGCCGGCGAGGAGCGTGAGGGCGATTCCCAGGATGGCCTGCCGCATGATCGTTCCCCCCCCTGCCCGCTCAGCGCAACCGGCCGGCGGGCGGGAAGGTTGCGCCTCGCCTCAGGGGAGGGCACCGATGTCGCGCAGGTAGGCGGCGCTCGCCGGGTGCAGCCAGCCCCGGGGCACGGCCTCGACCAGGTTGCGCGGGTCGCTGTCGCCGCCCTGTGGGTCCCTTTGCGCGAGGCTCGCCTGGCTCCGCGCCAGGGCCGCCACGAAGCGCGCCACCCGCGCGCCGTCGATGCCCGGCCGGGCGAGGACGAAGCTCCATGAGCCCACCGTCTCGATGGGCGCATGCTGCCCGGCGAAGACGTCGGCCGGAACGGTGCGGCGGCGCAGGGATGTCCCGCGTGCCAGGATGCGGTCGATCGCGTCCGGGGCCGGCCCGAAGAAGCGGGCGCCGCCGGGGGCCTCCGCCAGCGTCCGGAAGCCCGGCCACCCGAGCCCCGCCCCCCAGAGCGCCGCGGCGCGCCCATCCTGCACCATGACCGCCCCGTCGCCGGCCCGGTCGAGGAGGATCGGCTCGATGCCGTGGTCGGGGTCGATGCCCGAACCTGTCAGGACGGTCCGGCCCATGACGGTGAGGCCGGAGGCGTGGGTGCCGAGGACGACGCGCCGCCCCCGCAGGTCCGGCACACCGTGGATCGGGCTGGCCGCCGGAACGACGAACAGGCCCGGCGAGGCGTTCACCGGTGCGACCACGGTGATCCGAGGCCCCGCCTCGGGCTCGGCCCTGAGGGCGTCATAGGCGTAGTCGCCCTGGACCAGGGCGAGATCGACGGAGCCGCCCTTCAGGAGACCGACATTCTCGGCCGAGCCCTTGGAGGGCCGCAGGGCGATGGACAGGGCGGGATCGACCGTGCGGAGCGCCTCCACCAGGGCCTGGCCGAAGGCGGGGAACGAGCCGCCGGGCGTCGCCGTCGCCAGCACGAGCCCGCCCGGCGTGCCGGCCGATCGCACCCGCTCGGACGGGACCAGCGTCGCCGTGGCCGCGATGAGGAATGAGCGCCTGAGCATGGGTCCATCCGCCGGGTCACGGGCCGCATTCAAGCGGAGGCCACGGAGCCTGCGCAAGGGGGCGCCGCACCGGAGCCGCAGCCGCGCCGAGGGAGCCAAAACCGGTCTCGGGCGCTTGTTCCGATGAGACGGGGCCCGCTGGGCCCCGCGCCCCATGCCAGCTGACGAGATCCCCATGCGGACCCGATCGAAACTCGGCCTCGCGGCCCTGGCCGTCGTTCTCTTCGGCGGCGCGGCCTTCGTGCGCTTCGTCGTCTATCCCGAGCAGGCCACGCTCGAGGCCTCGGCCGGACAGGGCGCGAACCCGACCCTGCCGGCGCCCAACCCGACCCTGATGCCCACCGTGAACATCGCCCGCGTCGCCCGCTGGGAGAAGGGCACCAAGCCGCAGGCCGCGGATGGTCTGCAGGTGGCGGCCTACGCGGACGGGTTCGACCATCCGCGCTGGATGTACCTCCTGCCCAACGGGGATGTGCTCGTGGCCGAGGCCAACAAGTCGCAGACCGACGACCCCTCGACCGGCGTCGCGGATTGGGTGGCCGACAAGGTGAAGAGTCTGGCCGGCGCCGGCGTGAAGAGCCCCGAGCGCATCGTCCTCCTACGGGACGCGAACGGCGACGGCGTCGCCGAGGAGCGCCACGTGCTCCTGAAGGACCTGCACTCGCCCTTCGGCATGGCGCTGGTCGGGTCGGACCTCTACGTCGCCAATGCCGATTCGCTGGTGAAAGTGCCCTACCAGGCGGGCCAGACCGAGATCACCGCGACGCCGGAGAAGGTCGTCGACCTGCCGTCCGGCATCAACCATCACTGGACCAAGAACGTCATCGCCAGCCCCGACGGGCAGAGGCTCTACGTGACCGTCGGCTCGAACAGCAATGTCGGCGAGAACGGCCTCGACAAGGAGACCGGCCGCGCGGCGATCTGGGAATACACGATACCCACCAAGCAGATGCGCGAATACGCCACCGGCCTGCGCAACCCCAACGGCCTCGGCTTCGAGCCGGTGACGGGCAAGCTCTGGACGGCGGTGAACGAGCGCGACGAGATCGGCAGCGACCTCGTACCCGACTACGTCACCTCCGTGCAGGAGGGCGGCTTCTACGGCTGGCCCTACAGCTACTGGGGCAACCATGTCGATGCGCGCGTGGAGCCGCAGAGGCCCGACCTCGTCGCCAAGGCGATCGCGCCAGACTATGCGGTGGGCGCCCACACCGCCTCCCTCGGCATCGCGTTCTCGCAGGGGAGCCGCCTGCCGGAGGCCTGGACGAGCGGCCTGTTCGTCGCCCAGCACGGTTCGTGGAACCGCCGGCCGAAGAGCGGCTACAAGGTGATCTACGTGCCCTTCCAGGACGGCAAGCCCAGCGGGCAGCCGGTCGACGCGCTGACCGGCTTCCTCAACGCCGACGAGAAGGCCCAGGGACGCCCCGTCGGCGTGATCCTCGACAAGACCGGCGCCCTGCTGGTCTCGGACGACGTCGGCCAGACAATCTGGCGGGTGAGCGCCTCCACCCGGACCCAGTAGGTGCCTCCAGCCTGCCGTCCCGCTGAGCAGCGAAAGTCCTGATGACAGAGACCAAGACCGATCCCTCGCGGCGCGCCCTCGTGGGCGGCCTCTCCGCCGGCATGGTGGCCGTTCTGGGACATTCCGCGGGGGCACAGGAACAAGTCGCGCAGACCGACACCGCCCCGAACCCGCCGCGCAGCCATCCGAAGCCCCCCTTCGAGACGCAGCAGCAGGCCTGGCCGGGGCTGGCGGGTCGGATGGTGCCGCGCCCGAACCATGGCGAAACCAGTTACACGGGGTCCGGGCGCCTCGCCGGCCGCAAGGCGCTGATCACCGGCGGCGATTCGGGCATCGGCCGTACCGCCGCCATCGCCTATGCCCGCGAGGGCGCGGACGTGGCCATCAACTACCTGCCGGCCGAGGAGCCGGATGCGGTCGAGGGGTGGGGCTCATCCGGCAGGCCGGCCGCAAGGCGGTGATGCTGCCGGGCGACATCCGCGACGAAGCCTTCTGCCGGCGTCTGGTGGCGGACGCGGCGCGCGAAATCGGCGGCCTCGATATCCTCGTCAACAACACGGTCTACCAGAAGTCCCAGGTCTCGATCCTCGACATCACCACCGAGAAGCTCGACCAGACCTTCCGGACCAACGTCTACGCGATGTTCTGGATCACCAAGGCCGCCCTCGCCCATCGCGGGCCCGGCGCGGCGATCATCAACACCGCGTCGGTCAACGCCTGCGAGCCTTCCGAGACCCTGCTCGACTACGCGGCCACCAAGGCGGTGATCGTGAACTTCTCGAAGGACCTCGCCAAGCAACTCGCGGAGAGCGGCATCCGGGTGAATGCGGTGGCCCCGGGACCGTTCTGGACCCCGCTCCAGGTCTGCGGCGGGCAGCCACCGGAGAAGCTGCCGAATTTCGGCAAGGACACGCCGATCGGGCGGCCGGGTCAGCCGGCCGAACTTGCCGGCATCTACGTGTTGCTCGCCTCCAACGAGGCGAGCTACTCCACCAGCCAGGTGTTCCGCGCCGTCGGCGGGCGCGGCGGCCCCTGACGAGAAGGAGCGGGTGTCTGGGCGGGCAGACCGTCCCGCTGCGCCCTCCGGTCGGCCTCGGAGCCGGATCGCGACAGCGTCGCTCTTGTGATCCGCGTGGATCGTTCGGCCACGCATGGCTCACCCGCTACGGGCAACCGGCCTTGTGCCCATGACGGTGCTCATGGCGGCCCGGGCGGCGATGCGGTCAGGGCGTGTGCAACGGGCATCGTGACGTTGCCGCGCTGAGGTTCACGGTCGAGAATGGTTGCGATACGCACGGCGGATTGCGCCGCGTCTGAGGGGACGGCGCAATCCGAAGAGTGCTACGCGAGCGCCGGAGGTGCGCCGTGAACATCACCCGATGCTTACCGAACGTGGCGATAGGAATTTTGCTTGGTCTTGTCCCGGCCAGCGCCCAGGGCAACATGCGCAAATTTCTCGAAGGACACTGGGTGGGAGAGGATCTCCAGATCCGGGTCGATCAAGATGCCGTTCAAGCGAACGACAATCCAGACAAGCCCTTCGAATGGAGTCCGCTGGTCATCAAGGACGTGACGGGCGGGATGGTCGTCTTTCAGATCGGGGCCCGTCAGTATATCGGCCTGATCAATGGTCAGCAGATGACGGTCACGATGTCAGGGTCCAATCGCTCATACGTCTTGACCAAAAATCCCAAACCGTGAAGCGGCCAGCAGGTTGCGGAGGAAGGCTCGCCGTTCGACCGGGCGGGGAGAGTTTGGCGCGATGGTGCGCAGAGACGGTGCTCCGGCAGTGGGGTGCTTGATTATGCGGGTCCTGCGAACTGCGCGGGCACAGCCGTTGGTGGCAGGCGGAGCCCAAAATGGTGCGGTGCACCGGAGCCGTCGCCGTCGATTGATAGGGCGTCGCGGACAGTCGAAATGGGATGCTGCGCGGCAACCGCGGTCTGAACGACCTTGGCCCCAGCGTCCTCAGCTTGCAGTGCCCTCGACGACATCCGCGAAGCTCGCGGTCAGGCCCTCACACCCAGGCCACCAGGGAGAGCGGTAGAGACCGTAGGCGAAGAAGCATCCGGCGAAGTTGGCGTAGCCGGTCGGGCCGGCATAATCGACGATCAGCCTGTCATCGACCCTCACCTTCAGCAGGCCCTCGCCGCCGGCCCCATCCACGAAATCGATGACGAAGGCGTAGGGGCGATCCTGTTTCAAGGGGAGGATCGCCTTCGGCCCCAGATCGACGTGGCGGCTTTGCTCCTGAGACCCGGCCGTGGGGAAGGTTGTCAAATCGACGTAGAACACCTCCTCTCTGGAGTTCCGAGCCCGAGGCTTCATGCCGATCGCGAAGCGCGGGTTCCGCCAGCGTTCGCCGGGGTTGGGTCGTGAATTGTACTGGCAGATCCCACACCAATCGTGCGTCATCAGCAGGCCCGGGTGGACGTTGATCGTGAAGCTGGCCCGCATCGGTTTGCCCGGAAGCCGGACATCCGCCCTATACCAACCCTCACTGATCAGAACGCATGGGCCCATCGGCGCAATCCGATGGACATGAGGCGCCAGGGTTGGGCGATGATCTTGTTCCAGGCATCGCAGCAGTGATCGAGGATGTCGTCGTAGGATTGGAAGATCCGGTTTCCGAGCCAGTTGTCCCGCATGAACTGCC
>NZ_LMNE01000045.1:25584-203084 GCF_001423285.1 Methylobacterium sp. Leaf111
CGGCTTGATCGAGCAGGAGGACGGCGTGGGCGCCAGGAGCCACGGTCGCCGAAATCTCTTCGAGATGATGGGCCATCGCTGACGTGGTGCAGCGGGGCATGACCAAGCCTGCCCCGACGCCCCGGGCCGGGCAGATCGCCCCGAAGATGTAGGCCGARGCCGTGCGCTGGTCCTTGGGGGCCGAGGGTCGCGTTCCGCCCTTGGCCCMGCGTCGGGTCAGGGTGTTCTTCTGGCCGACACGGGCCTCGTCACAGAACCAGACTTCTACCGGCTTGCCGCCGACAGCCTGCGCGATGTCCGCCAGACGGTCGGGGAAGTCTCATACATCGCCGACCGTATTGTCATCGCACGCGCGACCTACACCCTGAGGGATGCGGGCTTGTCTTGCTGCCCCGCGAAGTGGGATGACATGGCGAAGCGGTCCTTTGGATCGTCCATCGTCGTGGTGCCGTCAATCCCGTTCGCTGCGAGCGCATCGTAGGGCAGCCAGCCGCTGAAGGGCTCCAGGGCGTTCGGCTCGGCCGGGCGGTACCAGCGCCAGACCTGACGCGTCGCGCTCGGAGAGTACCAGCGGCCGGGGAGGCCTTCCGCAAGAATCGGGCCTAGGGTCAGGTGGTTGAGCCAAATCCGGTTGACGATCTGCGGGGCCGTCTGCATCGGGCGCCAGGTCGGCGGCATCGGAGATCTCCTGCGAGACGATCGGGTGGGCTGAAACGGGCGCGGAGGCCAGGACTTGGCGTCCGGCCCCCGCGGCTCTTTCTTCGGCGCTTCGGTTGGGCTGTCAGGCCGCGACGATGCGGGGGGCTGGCTTAGTCTCGTCGGAGACAGCGAGCGCCTGCGCCACCACGCGCTTACGCCAGGGCTTCAGTACCGCGATGGCGAGGAGCGAGGCGAGGATGTTGGCGCCGGCGGCGACCAGGAAGACGCCGTCCCAGCTGTTGGTCGCCTGCTGCAGATAGTTCGCTACCGGAACCAGGAGCGCGGCGGTGCCTTTCGCGGTGTAGAGCAGGCCCGCATTGGTCGCAGCGAACTTCGTACCGAAGGTATCTGTGCAGGTCGAGGGGAAGAGGGAGTAGATCTCGCCCCAGGCGAAGAACACGAAGCCGGAGAGCAGCACGAACCACAGGGGGTCATGGCCCCAGAGGTAGAGCATGTAGATGCCGAAGCCTTCCATGGCGAAGGCGACGAACATGGTATTCTCGCGACCAATCTTATCCGAGACCCAGCCGAAGAACGGGCGGGTCAAGCCATTAAGTACGCGGTCGATGGTGGCTGCGAAGGTGATGGCGACCATGGTGATGCCCATAATCGTGACCGGCACCTTGTCGACGCCGATATCTGCAGCGATGGGCTTGAGGTTGGCGGTGATCATCAAGCCGCCTGCGCCCACGATAACGAACATGAAGTACATCAGCCAAAAGATCGGCTGCCGAGCGACTTCACCGGGGGTGTAGTTGCGCCGGGTCTGGATGACGTTGGTGTTCGCGACGGCGTCCGGAACTTGCCCCTTCTTCGGCGAGGTGAAAAAGAAAGCCAACACAGCGACCACGAGGCCCTGGCCGATGCCGAAGTTGAAGAACGCCGCCTGGAAACCATGATCGGCGATCATCCACTGGATCGGCGCGACGGTGAGGGCTGAGCCGGCACCGAACCCCGCGGCGATGATGCCGGCGGCGAGACCACGCTTGTCCGGGAACCATTTCAGGGCGCTGCCGACACAGGTGCCATAGACCGCGCCCGCGCCGATGCCGGCGACGACTTGGCCAAGATAGAACATGTTCAGGGTGCTGGCATAGGAGTTGATCACCCAGCCGATCCCGCAAAGGAGACCACCGAATAGGACTACGACCCGTGGGCCGTACTTGTCGACGAACCAGCCTTCGACCGGAACGAGCCAAGTCTCAAACAACACGAACAGGGTAAATGCCCATTGGATCGCGGCGCGATCAAATCCGAATTTTTTTTGAATGTCGGGGACGAAGAATGTCCAGCCGTATTGCAGATTGGCAATCATCACCATGCAGATGACGCCGATGACGAGCTGACCCCATCGATAACTGTCGGATACGTGCTCGGTTGTAGTTTCCACCCTCGACATGGCTTTTCCTCCGATAGGCTCTTGATGAAACGAGATACGCGATCGGCTCTTCGTCCGATGCTGAGCGTAGGGGCCGTTGACCGCCGGACTTATCGCCGGCTTGGTATGTGGAATACCAGCCTCTCTCTCTGCGAACCAATCGTCAAGAGTTGGTTGCCGAGAAATCGATCCCGCACTGCAGCGTGACGGCCAAATGCTGGTAGTTTCGCTCCATCCGCGAGATCGCTCTTAGTGTTTCCAGGCGGTCGATCTGCTTGCTTTGCACGGGCACCAGCGATCTGAGCGCAGACGATATTTGAATCCCGGCGATACCTCAGCGTGTCGTCTCGTCGAAACGCAAGAATCCTTATCCGACGATACCCAGATGCCGGATAAGCTTATGTGCAGAGGAAGTTACCTCGCCGCCTAATGCGCAATAGTGCCGGTCGAAGCACATGCTGGCGGCGCATCCGCACGTGAGCATTGTGTGATGTCCCAAGCGTTTTAGTTGCGGTCCTGCACTGGGGACGGGTGCGCGATGACGCAGTGCAGCAAGCAGATAGGCGAAAACTGTTGTTTGCCATCCAGGCGGGGAAGATTCTTCAAAGCCGGTTCGCGTGTTTGAAACGACAAAGCAGCAGATCTGTCTCTCATTCCGGCATGATATTTCGCCCCACTCATTGACAGAAAATATTTTGTATACCAGGCTCGCGAGTGAAAAATGCCATAAGATCAGAGGAGCGGTGCCATGAGCGCGCGCCAGAAGCTTGGCAGTGAAGCCTCCCGCGTGCGCTATATTCGTATGGATCGTTCTGTGCGGGAAGCAATTCGGCTTCTAGCCGCTCCAGACGTTGATGCGCTAATTGTCGTTGACGGCCCATGCGACGACACTGGTTCATTTATCGGAATACTGAGCGATCGTGAGATCTTTCGCGTAATGGCCAGGGAGGGCCTGGAGACGCTCGACAGCTTGGTTTGGATGCTGACTACGCCGGAGTTCGTCTCCGCCGACGTTCGGACGCCGCTCGCCGATCGGTTGCAACTGTTTTGCACACATAAGACCAACCATATCGCGATCATGAATGGAATGTGCCTTCATTCGATTCAGAGTATCTGGGATTGTGTTGTAGATGCATCACACGCTTCGACTGTATAATCGCAGCGTCCGAGGTGGGGTCGGACCCGATCCCCTTGGTGATGTTCAAGAATTACACAGATTGATACAAAATCGTGCGATGCAAAAGCGGTTGGATTGATCGCAGATCCTTCAACAATGCACAGAACTTGACGCTTGATGCGTTTAAATACACATTTTTAAGCTCGCTCGACGACGGGTAGGGCAAGGCAAGGCTGGCGTTTGCATGCCGGCGCGCATCACCGCTCGGCGCCTCTGCAATCTGCCATCGTCGGTGGTGAAGAAAATAAAGGAGTGATCCCCATGCGTTTCCTGGCAATCCTCGACTGCCCGGTAATCTTCAGCGGCGAGAACAGCTACGGGATGACCAGTATCGACATGTGTCCCTCGACTGGTATCACGAACGGCCTGATCAGTCGCCACGTCAAGGTGATTGACGGTCGCCTGATCGCTGTCTGCATTTGGACAGGCGAGGTACTCTGTCGCGAGTATTTCGATGCGGCGTGGTACCAGAAAGCTGGGGAGCTTTGGGGAGAAGAGTACCAGCTTCGCCTGGAGGTCATTGAGGAACCGCAGGCCGTTTGAGCACCCGCGGTGGATTGGGGTCTGGGCTCGAATCTCGTGCGTTCGGACCATCACAGAATGCAAAGTCTACTGGCATGACCATCCATGCCTTGGCGAGTCCGGCAAGCGACGGCGCCGATCCGGACTGTTACGGGCCCTGGAGCCCGGGTATCGAGTCGAGCCTTCCGCGCGCGCTCCTGCCCTTAGCTACCGTTTTCCGCGAGGAAAACGTCGAGACCTCCCTCAACGATGCCTATGAGTTAAGCGATGTCAGTGGTCTGCCATTGACATCGCTTGTCTGCTTCCGGCCTGAGCGGCTGGTGGTCCACGAAGTTTTGATCCGCGTCATGGCTGATCTTTCCGTTCCGGTCGGCCAGACGTACGGCGATCTCGGGGTAAATTTTCGCGCTATCGTCTCTGCCATCCTGAACGAGGGTATTGCCGAACATGGCAGAGAGATCGCCGCGCGACATGCGGAGATCCGAGTCGCAGCCGCGGAACTTCTCGATGGCCAGATCGACAAAATATTGGGCGAGTACCTTCACACCGCCGAGGGGTGGCCACCGCGCGGTGCTCTCTGGCGTCGTTTCTGGCCTCACCGCACCGGACGGAAAAGCTCAAAACTTTCCGGCTCTGCTTGCGTTGGCCGGGACCCTATACATCAGGTCTGGCATCACCTTGACGCCTGGCATGCGCGGGTCGCCGCGGCAGAGGATGCTCTCGCCGTGGCGGCCTGCGCCGCGCTGCGTTGCGTCGTTGAGAGTCTGATCGGTCGACGTGGCTTTCTCATCCGTGACCCGTCACTGCTCGGAAGGCTTGCCGTCACGCTCGTATCGAACGGCTATGGTAGTCTTGCCCTGGGCGCGCTGATTGAGCCCTGGATGCAGGCAGTGGTGGCGAAGCGCGGTTACGTGCGCCTTAAGCCGCAGGACACTCCTGTCATCCTGAACGTGAAGGGCTCGTCCGCCTCAGGCAAGAGTACCATCCGTCCCTATCAGCGCGCTCTGGTCGAGACCCTGGAATTGAATTGGTCCGACTTCGCCCTCATCACGCCTGATGTCTGGCGTAAGTTCCTGTTGGATTACGACAGTCTCGGGTCAGCGCGGCGCTATGCCGGGCCGTTGACAGGACACGAGGTCGAGATCATCGACCGCAAGCTCGATGGCTACATGGCGCGGAAGGCTGAGGCTGGCCGGATCTCCCATCTCGTCATCGACCGCTTCCGCTTTGACAGTTTTGCAGTCAATCCCGGTACCGAACTTGGGAGCCAGCTCCTCACGCGCTTCGGGCGCCAAGTCTACATGCAGTTCATGATCACGCCGCCGGATGCCACTGTCGAGCGGGCTTGGAAACGTGGCGAACAGTTCGGTCGCTACAAGGCGGTGGAAGACCTACTGGCGCACAATGTCGAAGCTTACACAGGCATGCCGCGGTTGTTCTTCACCTGGGTGTTGCGGCCGGACAAGGAGGTGCATTTCGAGTTCCTGGACAACGGTGTACCCGAGGGTTGCCTTCCGCGGACCGTCGCTTTTGGTGCGAATGGCGTGATGAACATTCTTGACGTTCAGGTCTTGCTCGACATCGATCGGTATCAGGCCATCAACATTCAGGCCCGCAATCCCGAGGCGGTCTATCGCGGCGTTCCACCCCGGGATGCGCCAGGGGAGATGCGTTTCCTGCGCGATTGCCTGCGCCGGATGACCACCATTCGCTTTGCCGATCACGCCACAGGCCGTGTCCTCGCGCGCCTCGACAGCGGGCGCCTTACCAGTCTCGTGCCGACGTTGGCTGAAGCCGACCCGGTCGTTCACCGAGTCCTGACAGGCCTTGGGGTCATCAGGCAAGCGGAAGCAAATGAAGGATCCAGTGAAGCTCTGCAGGTGAGTGGAGCGTGCACCCTCGGAGCCTGGGGCGAGAAAACAACGCTGAGGCGTTTGACGTGAGAGCAGATACGACGGTGCGGATTGGGCGAAAGATCTCTAGCTACCACTGTGAATTTGCGATGCAACAGGAAATGTTGCGCCACTATATGTTTTTGAAACACTGTCCGTGCTCGCATCCTTTCTTGTCACGATCCTCGTCCATATGGCTCTGCAGGTCGGACGCGTGATCAAGGTCGCTGACTGGCTGTCACAAGACAGAAGTTCCGTCGAAAGACACAATGAAGTCGTCGTCGGAAACAGAAACGGTGCTTTGCTGTTTGCGGTTGAGACGGATAAATGATCCTTCTAAAGGGAAGCGCGGCGTCGAGGGATCGAGGCCGCGCAAGTTGGGAGAAGAGAGGTCGAGTTGAGGAGACTGCCTATTCGGCGGCGATCCTCTGGACGACGCCGATGGCCCCGGACTCGGCAATCTCAAGACGTTCGGCTTCAGAGTATCCGAGGACCTCGGTCAAAATCTCTTCGGTGTGCTCGCCCAACAGCGGAGATCGCGTGATCTCGGTATTGCTGGCCGAGAGTCGGATGGGGTTGCCCACAGTGAGGTACTTGCCACGGGTGGGGTGATCGACCTCTACGACCGTACCGGATCTACGCAGGGACTCGTCCTCCGCGATCTCCTTCATGGAGAGGATCGGCCCGCATGGCACATGCAGCGCATTGAGGATCTCCATCGCCTCGAACTTGGTCTTCGACATCGTCCAAGATTCGATGCGGGTGAAGATCTCGTTCAGGTGCGGCAGGCGAGCCTTCGGTGTGGCATAGTCGGGATGTGTCGCCCAGGCGGGTTCGCCGATGACGTCGCAGATCTGCGACCAGACCGCGCCCTGGGTGATGAAGTAGATGTAGGCGTTCGGGTCGGTCTCCCAACCTCTGCACTTGAGGATCCGGCCTGGCTGGCCGCCCCCGGAATCATTGCCGGCGCGCGGCACCGAGCCGCCGAACGGAATGCCTTCGCCGAACTGGCTGTATTCCGGCAGGGGGCCACGCTCTAGGCGTTGCTGGTCGCGCAGTTTGACCCGGCAGAGGTTGAGCACCCCGTCCTGCATGGCGCAGTCGACCCGCTGGCCGAGGTCGGTCTGGGTGCGGTGGTACAGAGCGGTGACGATGCCCAGTGCCAAGTGGAGGCCGGTGCCGGAATCACCGATCTGCGCGCCGGTCACCATCGGGATGTCGGTGCGGAACCCCGTGGTCGATGCAGCGCCGCCGACGCATTGCGCCACGTTCTCATAGACCTTGCAGTTCTCGTAGGCGCCGGGGCCGAACCCCTTCACCGAGGCGAGGATCATGCGTGGGTTGGCGGCGTGGATCGCCTCCCAGGTCAGGCCCATCCGGGCGAGCGCGCCGGGAGCGAAGTTCTCGACCAGGACATCGCACTCGCCGATCAGGCGCCACAGCACCTCGATGCCCTTCGGATTCTTGGTGTCGAGGGTGATCGAGCGCTTGTTGTGGTTCAGCATCGTGAAGTAGAGGCTGTCTACATCTGGAATGTCTTGGAGCTGCTGGCGCGTCGCATCGCCCACGCCCGGCCGCTCGACCTTGATCACGTCGGCACCGAACCAGGCTAGCAACTGCGTGCAGGTCGGGCCCGACTGGACGTGCGTGAAGTCGAGGATCTTGACGCCTTCGAGGGCTTTCATGGCACAGGCTCACCTATCCGGGAGACGTCAGCACGGACATCCGTTCGGGCGACGGCGGGTGGAGGATGCTCTCCTGCAGCACGGTGCCGATACCACGATATTCGGAGCATGCGAGACGGCCCACCGGGAGGCCGCCTGCGCGTGTCGTGTCCCCGGAGACGGAGTCGTCTCCGGGGAGGGCGAGGTCTCGCGCCTCAGGCGGTTTTCTTGCGGACCACCGTGCTCGTCGGGTTCAGGCTCCCGATGTTGCCGCTCTCGGTGCCGGCGCTCGGGTCAATCACCGCATTGATCAGGGTGGGCTTGCCCGAGTCCATCGCGGCGTTGACGGCCTGGGACAGTTCGTCCGGGGTTGTGACGTGGACGCCGATGCCGCCGAAGGCCTCCATCATCTTGTCGTAGCGCGAGTCCTTTACGAACACCGTGGTGCCTGGATCGCGGCCGGTGGGGTCGGTGTCCGTGCCGCGATAGATGCCGTTGTTGTTGAAGACCACGATGCAGACCGGCAGGTCGTACCGGCAGATCGTCTCGACCTCCATTCCGGAGAAGCCGAAAGCGCTGTCGCCCTCCACCGCCAGGACCGGCTTGCCGGTCTCGACGGCGGCAGCCACGGCGAACCCCATGCCGATGCCCATGATGCCCCAGGTGCCGACGTCCAGGCGCTTGCGCGGCTGATACATGTCGATGATACCGCGGGCGAGATCGAGGGTGTTGGCGCCCTCGTTGACGAGGATCGCGTCGGGCCGCTCCTTGATGATGGTCCGGAGCGCGCCTAGCGCTCCGTGGAAGTCCATCGGAGCCGAGTTCTTCTTCAGCTTCGAGGCCATCTTGGCGAGGTTCTCCTCCTTCTTGGTCCGGATCGCGTCGGTCCAGGCCGTCGGGGGCGCCTGCCAGTTCTGGCCCATGCCGTCGAGGAGGGCGGTGACGCAGGAGCCGATGTCGCCGACCACCGGGGCAACGATCTCGACGTTCGAATCCATTTCCTTCGGCTCGATGTCGATCTGGATGAACTTCTTCGAGCCCGGGGCGCCCCAGGTCTTGCCCTTGCCGTGCGAGAGCAGCCAGTTCAGGCGCGCGCCGACCAGGAGGACCACGTCGGCTTCCTTGAGGACGAGGGAGCGTGCCGCACCGGCCGATTGCGGATGGGTGTCGGGGAGGAGGCCTTTGGCCATGCTCATCGGCACATAGGGGATGCCGCTGCGCTCGACGAGGTTGCGGATCTCCTCGTCGGCCTGGGCGTATGCGGCTCCCTTGCCGAGGACGATGAGCGGACGCTTGGCGCTCTTTAGCACGTCGAGGGCACGGGTGATGGCTGCCGGGGCCGGTAGCTGCGCGGGGGCCGCGTCGATCACCTTGACCAGTGACTTGGTGCCCGCCTCGGCATCCATGACCTGGCTGAACAGCTTAGCGGGCAGATCGAGGTAGACGCCACCCGGACGGCCGGAAACCGCGGCGCGGATGGCGCGGGCGACCGCGATGCCGATATCGCAGGCGTGCAGCACGCGGAATGCGGCCTTGCACAGGGGTTTGGCGATAGCGAGTTGGTCCATCTCCTCGTAGTCGCCCTGCTGCAGGTCGACGATCTCGCGCTCGGAGGAGCCCGAGATCAGGATCATCGGGAAGCAGTTCGTGGTCGCGTTGGCCAGCGCCGTCAGGCCGTTGAGGAAGCCCGGGGCGGAAACGGTGAGGCAGATACCTGGCTTCTTGGTGAGGAAGCCCGCGATCGCGGCGGCGTTTCCGGCGTGTTGCTCATGGCGGAAGGAGATGACGCGCATACCGGCGGCCTGCGCGAGGCGGCCGAGATCCGTGATTGGAATGCCGGGCACGCCATAGATGTTGGTGATGCCGTTGAGCTTCAGGGCATCGATGACGAGGTGGAAGCCGTCGATCTGCTCGCCCGCATGATCGGACGTGACACCAACGCCGGTGGCGACGTCATGGACGGCCTGCGGGGATTCGGAGCCAGCGGTTCTATCCATCATGTTTCCTCCAGTTGGGGCGCTTCTTGTTGGGTGGCGCGCTATTTTTGAGTGTCTTCGAACGTTTGAGGTGGGCGTCGGACTAAATTTAATCCGGAATGATCGGAGTTTTCGGCCGAGGCATCAGTCAGATCGCAACGATCTCTGCGGCTCACAGTCGGATTTCTCGACAACTCATATAGCCATGAGGCGTATAATCGTGAGTAAATCAGTCTTCAGCCGATCGATCACTTCGCATAATTGTACGCTGGGCGATGATCCGGTTCGAGGATTGTGTTAGGTGCAGTGCTGCCAATCGCGACCGGCCGGTTGTCAGTCCAAGAATGGTGGCATACCAAATACCAAGTGTCAAACCGGATCTGACCGGATCGCTCGCGCCCGGGATCGGTCATCAGCGGCAGCACCTCCGAGGCGGCCCCCGAATGGGAAAATCATTGCTTCGGGAATACGAGCAACCGTTCGTCGTCACGCCTTGGTGAGTCGACGTAGCTATGTTGTTGTTGCAGGGGGGATATTCAGATCGTGTCCCGGCTCAATCGCCAAGGTTTCCTTGTGTTCCGGAAGCGGGTTCGGCATGTTCCTAATCAAATTGACGTCGCGTCAGCGTCCTAGCGATCGTTCCAGGTGTAAGCATGGTTGAGTCCACGACCTTTCAGATCAAGCCGCTCGCCGCGACGTCGAGCTTGCGTGCGCTTGCCTACGATGCGCTGAAGGAAGCCATCACCAACATGAACATCTACAGCCAGCGCGACGAGGTCCGGCTCGACGAGCGCAAGCTGTCTCAGGATCTCGGCGTCAGCCGCACCCCGGTCCGCGAAGCCCTCACGGTCCTGGAGCAGGAGGGGTTCGTCCGGTTCGAAGCACGTCGTGGTGTCTTCGTGATCAAGAAGTCGAAGAAGGAGATCGTGGCGATGATCCAGGCTTGGTCGGCCCTGGAGAGCATGGCTGCCCGGCTCGCTTGTGAGCATGCCACCGACGAGCAACTCGGCTGCCTGCGTATTCATTTCCCCGAATTCTATGAGGGGCGCCCGACCGATCACATGGACGAGTACTCGGATGCGAACATCCGGTTCCATCAGAAGATCATTTCGCTCGGCGGCTGCGAGGTGATCAAAGACATCACCAGCAATCTGCTGATGCATGTTCGCGGAATCCGGAACACGGCCCTGCGCCAGGGCGACCGGGCGGCGAACTCAATCAAGGAGCATGTCGAGATCATTCAGGCTCTGGAAGCACGGGATGCGGAGCGCGCCGAACGTCTCGTGCGCGAGCACGGCCTGGGCCTCGCCCGCCACGTCGAGAAGTACGGAGACTACCTCGACTGAATGCGTCGGGACGGCGGTCCCGCGGACGGCGGTTCCTCAGTAGCTCGGGACCAGCCGTTCCTCCGGCAGCGGCGCTTCCATGTGGAAGCGCAGTCCGCTCTCTGCATAGTCGATGGTTACGGCGGCGTTGCATTGCTGTGCCAGAACCCGCTGGAGCAGAGTCGAGCCGAAGCCCTTGCGCTGCGGTGGTGTCACCACCGGCCCTCCTGACTCCGTCCAGTCGAGGGTCAGGCGCCGTCCGGCCTCACCCGCTACGACATCCCATCTGACAAAGATCCGGCCACCCGGTTCGGAGAGGGCTCCGTGCTTGGCCGCGTTCGTGGTCAGTTCATGGAACGCCATCCCGGTCGGGACGGCGAGGTCGGCCGCCAACTCGATCATCGGTCCCTGGAGGCGGATGCGCTGGCTCTTGGCGTCATTGTAGGGGCTCAGCTCGTTCTCAAGCAGCTCGTGCAGTGGGGCCGTCTGCCAATAATCCTCCGTGAGGAGTGTGTGGGTCTTGCCCAGGGAGACGATCCGGTTGGAGAACGATTGGTAGAACGTCTCGACATCGTGGGTGGACCGCGCGGTCGCGCCGAGCAGGCCCTGTACCGTGGCGAGGGTGTTCTTCACACGATGATGAAGCTCTCGAATCAGTAGGGCTTGGCGCTCATGAGTCTTCTGGCGCTCGTCCAGATGAGCCGCTACCTCCCACTGCCGGCGCCGGGCGCGCAGGGCCGAACGCACTGCGTTGGCGAGTACCGCCGGATGGAACGGCCGCTCCAGCAAGGTCACATTGCCGAGCAGGCCGTTCAAGCGTTCGTCGGGTGAGGCGCCGCGATGACTGAGCAGGATAAAGGGAAAGTCGGACCAGGGGGGCTGGCGCTCCGACCATTCGGCGATCGCCCGTCGGTCTGAGCGCAGGAGCGCCTCTTCGGTGATCACCGCGCAGGCCGCGACATCGAGGTCTGCCACAAGGTCCGCCAAGTTCGCCTTGATCCGTGAATCGATGCCGACCTCAGCCAGAATCGCTGCAGCGATGCGCGCGTCCCGTCCGCTCGGCGCCAGGATCAGCGCGATGGGATCAGGCTGCGCCATGGGAGCCGGTTTGACTGTCGGTGATCTTTGCCGACGCAACGGGCCGGTCATCAAGAAGATCGGCGTGCTTCCCCTCGAAGGTTGGCACGCCGGTGAGCACGCCGCGGAAATCCTTGAGCACGGCCCCCACCCGGAGCCCCTGCGAATCGATTCTGAACTCTCGGATGGTATTCTCGTGCGGGCCGGTGCGCTTCTTCAGCACTGAGAGGGCGCGGCGTACGTGGCCGCCCGCCTCAAAGAAGCGGAGCATCACCACCGTGTCGCTGACATAAGTGAGATCGACCGGCGCCTCCATCCGTCCCACCATCCCGTGCTGGGCCAGCACTAGGATCGTCACCACGCCCTGCTGGTTCAGGTAGGTCGTCATCTCGTGCATCTGCAGCACTAGGTGCGGCTGCCCGCTCATGGCGCTCATGTAGCCCGTGAGGCTGTCGATCACTACGACGCGCGCCCCATCGGTCTCGACCGCATCGCGGATCCGCCCGGCGAAATCGCCCGCCGAGATATCGGCCGGGTCCATCTGTTCGATCCGCAGGCGTCCGGATTGGATGTGGGGGCCGATCGCGAAGCCGATTCCCGTAGCCCGCCGCTGGAGGATGCCGGAGGTCTCGTCGAAGCTGATGATCAGCCCATGTTCGCCGCGATCGAGGGCGGCCATCAGGTAACCGAGCGCCAGGGTCGACTTGCCGGCGCCCGAAGGGCCGATGATGAGGTTCGTGGTACCCCGGTCCAGGCCGCCGCCGAGGACCGCGTCCAGCTCAGGAACCCCGCAGGCGACCGTCCCAGGCTCGAACTCGGCATGGTGATCGGCGGCCACAAGGCGAGGGAAGATCCGAACCCCACCCCGCTTCAGCACGAAGTCGTGGTAGCCACTCTCGTAGGGGGTGCCGCGCATCTTGATGATGTGGAGCCGGCGGCGCGCAGCGCCGTAGGTCGGCGTCACTTGTTCCAGGCGCAGGACCGCGTGGCTGATCGAGTGCAGGTTGAGGTCTTCATCCTCGGAGCTCAGATCGTCGAGCATCAGCACGGTGGCGTTGTTGAGCAGGAAATAGCTCTTAAGCGCCAACACCTGCCGCCGGTAGCGCAGGGAGCCCTGCGACAGCAAGCGGATCTCCGACAGGCTGTCGAACACCACCCGGACCGGGTTCACGCGCTCGATCTCGGCCAGCGCCATCCGGACCGTTTCGCCGAGTTCGAGGTCGGACGAGTGGATGAGGGTCTGCTGCTGCTCCGAATCCAGGCTGAGCTCCGGCGGCACCAATTCGTAGATCTCGACGCCGTCCAGGGACCAGCCATGGCGCTCGGCCACCGAGAGGAGTTCGCGCCGGCTCTCCGAAAGGGTGATATAGAGGCCCCGCTCGCCCCGATTTACACCGTCGAGGAGAAATTGCAGTCCGAGGGTGGTCTTGCCACTGCCCGGCCGCCCCTCGATGAGATGAGCCCGCTGGGCCGCATAGCCGCCGTGGAGAATCTCGTCGAGGCCTGGCACGCCGGTCGGGATCGGCGCGGCGTCGCCGGCGACGGGGGTCTGCATGGATGAATCCGCAACGTGAAAATCGGATCCACCATAGGTGGGGGACCCCTCGGCGTCGCCGGTATTTATGCCACACCGCCGGGGTATGCGCCTCGCCGAGCGCCCGCCGTGCCCTCCGTGCAGGACGAGTTCGGCCTCCGGTCATCGCCGCCGAAGGTTGCCCTTTGCAGAACCGCGAGGGCACCGTATCAGGGCCGGCCCTTGCCGCGCGGCCGCGAGATACTGCCCGCCTCGCATCTGTCCTTTCGAGCTACCGGAGTGCGGATCCCCGATGCGCGAACCGAACGCGGTGGATTTCTGGCGGGGTCTGGCCCTCGTCACGATCTTCGTGAATCACATTCCCGGCAACACTTTCGAGCGCTACACCTATTCGCAGTACAGCATCTCCGATGCGGCTGAGCTGTTTGTCTTCCTGGCCGGCTGGTCGATCGGAATCGCCACGCGCAATCGTGATGGGAGCCCCGAGCCGCGGCTGAAGACCGTGCTGCGGCTGATGTCGCGCACCATCGAAGTCTACCGCGCTCAGATCACCACGATGGCCCTCGCCCTCGGCATGATTGCCGGCACGGCCCTTGTGCTCGATAACCCGTTGCTGCTCGAATGGCACAATGCTGGAGGCTTCTTCGCCGATCCGATCCAAACCATGGTCGGCTTCGTGCTGTTGACGCACCAACTGGGCTTCTTCAACATCCTGCCGCTCTACGTCGCGCTCCTCGGCATCGCACCCGTCTTCGTGCTGATCGGGCGCGTGAGCCGGAGCGCTGCCCTCCTCTTGTCCTTCGCGCTCTATGCCTCAAGCCTGGTGTTCGAGTGGAACCTGCCGTCCTGGCCGGGGGAGGGCGATTGGTTCTTCGATCCGCTGTGCTGGCAGCTTCTCCTCGTTCTCGGCTTCATCATGCAGGACTGGAGTCGGACCTCCCCCTGGCTGAAGCGCTGGTCGCGTCGGCTCGTCCCGGTGGGAGTGATCATCGTTCTTACCGGCATCGTCCTGTCGGTGCTCGATCTCAGGCCGGATCCCCTCCTCGTTCCCGATCCACGCCTCGTCTTCACCTTTGACAAGACCTACTTGTCCCCGGCGCGGGTGATCCACTTCCTCGGCGTGCTCCTCGCTTTCCAGACGCTCTACGGATTCCTCGCCCCGCGACTCGGATGGATCACGGCCTTCCTCGCCAGTCTGGGGCGAAATTCGCTGGCAGTCTTCTCTGTCGGCTCCCTGCTCAGCCTGGCCGCGCAACTCATACGGTTCTGGGCTGGCGGCGGTGTCGTTGTTGACGTTTTCGTCGTAGGGTCTGGCCTGTTCGCACTGGGTTTCACCGCATGGTTCGTCGAATGGCGCTCCCGAAAGCCGCGGGTCTCCTCGCCTTGAGCCTGGCCCTCCTCTGCCCCCTCGGCGGAGGCAGCGCCCGGGCGCAGGAGCCGGCGCCCCATCAAGAGCCCGCGAAGGTGGGAGGTCCGCCGCCGACCGTGGTGTCGCCTCCGAGCGTCGCCGCCGGTCAGGGGCCGGATGCAGAGGCCGTCGACGTGACCCTCTCGCCAGAATGCCGGGTGCCGGGCTCGAAGCTCTATACCCTGGCCCGCCTCGGCGCGGTGAAGGCGGCCCTCAAGGAAAAACGCCCGGTCCGCGTGCTCGCCATCGGCGCCTCGACGATGGGACTCGGGTCCTCCGCCACGTATCCGGTCAAGCTGGAGACCGCCCTGGAGCGCTCCCTACCGGATGTCGACGTGGTCGTGGAGAGCCGGGGTTTGCAAGGCGAGATCGCGTCGGGGGCAGGCGAGCGCCTGCGCAGCATGGTTGCGGAAGTGGAGCCCGACCTCGTCATCTGGCAGGTCGGCTCCCACGATGCCCTCGCCCGGGTCGATCTTGATGCCTTCGGCACGGCCCTCGACGAGACCGTGCAATGGATCAAGGGGCATGAGATCGACGTCGTACTGGTCAGCCCGGTCTACACCGCGAGTCTCGCCTCGGACGACTATTACACCAGCCTCGTGCGCAAGGTGCAGGAGGTCGCCCTGCGGGAAGGCGTGCCCCTGGTGCAGCGCTACGAAGCGATGCGCTACCTCGCTCGCCGCAACGACAAGGGCGAGGGACATCTCCTGGGCAGTCAGTTTCGACTGAACGATCTCGGTCTGCGCTGCATGGCCGAGCACGTCACCCGCGCGATCACCCTGTCGCTGCTCCAGCCGGATCCGGCCTCGACGGGCAGCGCCGGGCGACCCGCCCTGACGTTGGCGCCGCCGAAGGAATCCGCCGGGACCAAGCTACCCGCGACGGCGCCCGCCGGGCCCTGAACCAAAGCCTTAACCGCTCGGCTTAACCGCGCCGCAATGGCGTAGGCCCTACACCGGTGTCGATCGGGCGGGGGCCATTCGGTGAGCACAGCGACGGATAGGATCGGAGCCGCCGGCGCGTGGAGCGCGTTGACGCGTCTGCGCTGTGGTGCCGCCGGGGCGGCGATCCACGTCTTCGCGATCCGCATCGGCGCCGCCGGCTTCGCCTATGTCGGGCAGGTGCTGATGGCGCGCCTGATGGGCGGCACCGAGTACGGAATCTTCGCAGCGATCTGGGTCTGGATCGCGATCCTCGGTCATTCGGCCACCCTCGGCCTGTCGCAGGGCGCCTGCCGGTTCATTCCGGCGGATCAGGCCCGGGGTGACCTGGCTGCCGTCCGCGCCTACCTTGTCGGCGGCACGACCGTGACCCTGGCGAGCGCAATGGCCGTCGCCCTCGGGGGGCTTGCCCTGGTCTGGGTCGAGGGCTCCCTGCTGGAGGGGCCCTATGCCGCCCCGCTCCTCGTGGCGGCGTTGGTGCTGCCGCTCTTCGCGCTTCAGGATTACTGCGAGGGCGTGGCCCGCGGTCAGAACTGGGCCGTGCTCGCCATCGCGCCCCCGTACCTGCTGCGGCAGGGTCTGATCATGGCCGCCATGCTGGCGGCTGTGGGATTCGGCGCCCCGGCGGAGGCGCGCGTCGCCGTCCTGTGCACCCTCGTGGCGACCGGGATCGCGGTGTCGATCCAGGCGGCCCTGCTGCTGCGGCGCCTTCAGGCGATCCTGCCCACCGGACCGCGCCGCTATGCCTGGCGGCGCTGGTTCCGCGCCTGCCTGCCGATCGCGGGCAGCGACCTCGCCACGTCCGCTTCGAGCTTCATCGACGTCGTCGTGCTGAGCCTGCTCGCCCCACCGGCCACGGTGGGGCTGTACTTCGCCGCGACGCGGATCCAGCAATTCGTGGTCTTCGTCCATTTCGCCGCCACCGCCGCCACGGCGCAACGCTTCACCGCAGCCCATGCGGCCGGGGATCGGGGGCGGCTCGCCGATCTGATCGCCCTGCAGGCGCGTCTCACCCTCGCGGCCACCACGCTCATCGGGATCGCCGTCCTCGCGGCCGCGCCCCTCCTGTTAGGCCTGTTCGGCTCCGAATTCCGGGACAGCCTGCCCATCCTCGCCGTCCTCGTTGCCGGGAGTGTCGCCGCCAGCGTCTTCGGTCCGGGTGAGGACCTGCTCAACATGCTCGGCGGAGAGCGCCTGGCCGCCGGCGTCGCCGTCGGCATCCTGGGTCTGGCCGGCGGCCTCTGCCTCATACTGGTCCCGGTGTTCGGGGTGATCGGCGCCGCCCTGGCGATGGCGCTCGCGACCGTGGTCCGAGCCGCCGCCATGGCCTGGGCGGCCCATGCGGTGCATGGCCTGGTCACGCCGGTCCGGATCGGTCTATTCGGGAGACGGGGTCGATGAGTGCCGCTCACGCCCGGCGGGTTGCGCCGGCCTATACCCACGCGATCACGTCGCTCGCGTCTCTCGGGCGGGAGGCGGCGGCTTGGGACGACCTTTCGGTCCGGGCGGGGAGGGCGCATCCCTTCTTCGGTCGGCACGTGATGCAAGCCCATCTGGCGAGCGGCCTGGCGTCGTCGGACATGGGCGTCGTCGTCGTGCACGGGCCGGAGCGCCTGGAGGCGGTTCTGCCGTTTCGCCGCTCCTACGATATCTGCGGACTCGGACGATCCGTGCTGCTGCCGTTCGCGTCGCCCTTCATCACCGCGTCCGCGCCGCTGGTGGCAGAGGGCCCGGACAGGTCCGCGATCCTGGCGGCCCTGGTCGAGGGCCTTGCCGCCGCTTCCGGCGGACGGGCGTGGCGCTGGCCGCTGCTCTCGGTCGAGGCGGCACCGGGCCGCGACCTGATGGCCGCGATGGCGGAGGCCGGCTGGGATCTCGGCGAGGTGGCGCGGTTCGCCCGTCCAGTCCTCGACAGGCGCCCCGATCACGCCGCCTTCCTCGACGGGCATCCGCATCCCTCGCGGCTCAAGGATCTGCGACGCCGGCAGCGCCGCCTCGCCGAGGGCGGTGTGGTGAGCCTTCAGACCGTGACGCAGGGACCGGCTCTCGCCCGGGCGGTGGAGGGTTTCCTCGACGTCGAGACCGCCGGATGGAAGGGAGCCGCCGGCACCGCCATGGCCTGCCGCCCGGCGCATGCCGCCTTCGCCCGCGCGCTGTTCCGGGCCGAGGGAGGCCCCGTGGGCATCCGGGCCGACACCCTGAGCCGGGATGGGACGACCCTGGCCGTCAGCCTCGCCCTGGTGGCGGGCGGGACCGCCTACCTCTTGAAGACCGCCTATGACGAGACCGCCCGCGCCTTCGCGCCGGGCCTCGTCCTGGAGGCCGAGATCGTGCGGGCGCTGCATGCGGAGGGGTTCGCCGACCGCCTCGATTCCGCGACCCTGGCCGGTTCGGCCCTGGAGAGCCTCTACCGCGAGCGCGACACCGTCGCGGAGATCGTCGCCGTGCCGGAGAGGGCGCGCGGGCTGATCGGGCTGGAGCGGCGCCTCCGCCTCGCCCGCTTCGAGGAGACGGCCCGGGGCGAGGCGCGACGGCTGCTTCGGCGCTGAGGGCGCGGGGCTCGGCGCAGAGCGGGGATTGTGACGTCCTGGCGAGTCCGTGCTACTGCGCCGCCTCGGCATGCCAGACAGGACCTACCATGCGCCGTCCCCTCTATGCCCTCACCGGAGCCTTGATCCTCGCCATGACTGCATCCGCATCCGCCGAGACCGTCACCACCCCCTCGGGCCTCCAGTACCGTGACGAGGTCGTGGGCACCGGCCCCGAGCCGAAGGCCGGCCAGAAGGTCAGCGTCCACTACACGGGCTGGCTCGACGACGGTGGCAAGCCGGGCAAGAAGTTCGATTCCTCGCGGGATCGCGGCACGCCCTTCACCTTCACCCTCGGCGCCGGGCAGGTCATCGCCGGCTGGGACACGGGCGTCGCCACGATGAAGATCGGCGGCAAGCGCACGCTGATCATCCCGCCCGACCAGGGCTACGGCCCGCGCGGCGCCGGCGGCGTGATCCCGCCCAACGCGACCCTGATCTTCGACGTCGAGCTTCTCGGCGCGCGCTAGTATACCACGCCGGTCGCGTCGAGGTCGCGCGACCGGCGGCCCCGCGCCGCCTCAGGCGGCGGTGTCGGGTCGGGACTCCGGGTGCGCCTCGGGCGCGACCGGCCGGTAGACCAGGCCGACCTCGCCGGACAGGCGCGCGACGAAGGTGATGCCGGCGGCCTCCAGCGCGTTCCGGATGGCGGCGCGCGTCCGCGGCCGCAGCACGGCGCCCCCGCTCTCCTCGAATCGCTTGATGCTGGAGCCCGAGACCTCCGCGGCCGCCGCGAGGTCCGGGATCGACCAGTTGAGCATCGCCCGGGCGCTCCGGATCAGCGGCCCGGACATGTCGGCCAGCGCCAGGGCCGGGGGCTGGGTCATCATGCTGGCCGTGCTGGTCATGTCGATGACGAGGCCGATCCATTCCCGGACCGAGCGGTCGGGGTTGAGCACTGGGACGGCCCGGCTGCTGACCCAGCGGTAATGCCCGTCGGCGCGGCGCAGGCGGTAATTGGCTTCGTAGGGTTCGTGCCGGCGGAAGGCCGTCGCCCAGGCGCTGGCCGCGCGCTCCCGGTCCTCGGGATGGATCGCCGAGACCCAGCCGCCGGCATGCCACTCCTCCGGGGTCTGACCCGTCAGGGCGCACCAGCTCGGGGATGGTTGACGGACCCCGTCCGGGCTCATCAGCCAGACCACGGCCGCGATCGCCTGGACGAGGCCCTCGTAGCGCGCCTGATTGCGCAGGACCGATTGCGTGGTCTCGTGCCGGCTGGTGACGTCCAGGATCAGGCCGTCGGCCCGCACCGGACGGGCATCCGTCCCCAGCACCACGTTCCCCCTGAACTCGACCCAGCGCACGGTCCGATCCGGCCGAACGATCCGAAAGCCGCGATCGACCGGGATCCCGGTGCGCAGCGCGGCCGAGACCTCGTCGAAGATCGGGCTGTCCTCGGGATGGACCAGGGCGCGCAGCGCCTCCATCCGGGTGGTCTGCTGCGACAGGCCGGTGAGCCGCACGACGCCGTCCGACAGCGAGAGCACGCCCGAGCGGAGGTCGATGGACCAGAGCCCGATCTGGGCCAGCTCCTCGACCAGCCGGAGAATCTGGGCCAGCGAGGCGGGAACGGGCTGGCGCGGCTCCTCCCTCGGCACGGAAATTCCGGAACGGATCACACCCGCGGAAAACAAAGAATCATCTCTCATGACGATGTAAGGGCAGGCACGCGTTGCCCGAACCGGGCCGGATTATGAGACGCCATCGCTGCAAGTCCAGTTAAAAGCCTGGGCGCTACATTAAAATTCATTCACAATAGCTCTCAGATGCTTCCAATCCTAGGATGCGCTGCCGCGTCCAGGGGGGCGATCCCGGGGCGGAGCGCCGCCTCGGGGCGACGCGCCCCGCGCGGGCCAAAGGTCCCGCGCGGTCGGGAAACGCGTCTCGATCGCCCGGCGATCGGGGGATCTGATGGCCGCCGGACCCGTCTCCGATCGGCGCCGGCACGGTCGTGGGTCCTGCACCGGTTCTCGCCGGCACAAGGTCCGGCGTTTGCCCTCGACCGGCGTCGGAGACCCTGCGGCGGCTTCGGCGCACGGGCGGATCGCACCGCAGACGGACGCTGCGCCGGTCGGTGAGGCGGGCGCCCGCTGAAGGGGGCAGGACTTCTCTCCTCGGGTGGCCGCTGGCTTACAGTGGTTCCGGGCCTCCGCAGACAGATGATCGAGGGATGTGCCTGAAATTGACGCGTATCCAAAACTGAAAACCCCCAATTAAACCCTGAGTTGTCTTCAAGTCTTCGTGATGAGATACGAGCAGAGGATGGAAATAGCGCGAACGGATACGGTCGATCATTGACGAGCGGCTTCCCGAACGCCTTCCCGTACCCCGTTTCGGATCGAGCCGGCCGGCCTGCCCTCGCTCTTGGCAGGGCTGCGTCGGCCGCCCGGGGGCGGCGCCCGCGCCGCGCGGTGCCCGCAAAGCCTGACATCGACCGCCGGTCGTAGCGGCCCGCGCCCGATCCGGCCGTCCGGCCCTGGAAAGACGGGGAGCCCGATGCTCAAGTGAGGGCGCGGCGGCCATCGCGAGCGAATCGCAGGCCAGCGAAGAGATCGGCGACCCAGCGATGCGATCCAGCCACCGTCCCTCCGCCCCCTGCCGCCCGACGGGCCATCCCCGCCCGATCGCCGCGACGACCTGCCCGGATCGAACTGGGCCGGATCGAACTGGCCCTGATCGGGCCCCCCCGGGATCGATCGCGTCGACGCCCCCCGCAAGGACACGATGACCATGGCACTGGAACGGAACGCCGCCCTGTCCAGCCCCGAGGCCCGGGGGGCCCGCACGGACCTTCTCGCCGCCGCGGCCGACCGGGTCGTGGCGCAGGGCGGCCCCGGCGGCTTCGTCACCGACCTGTTCGGGCGCGTGCCGCCCGAGGACCTCGCGCCCTACACGGCGCAGGATCTCGCCGACCTCGCCCTGGCGGCCCGGGGGCGACTGGCCGAGCCCCGGCACCCGGGCGCACCCGCCAACCTGTCCGTCAGCGACCGCGCCGTCCTGCGCGACGGCCGCACCCGCGACCTGACCATCGTCGAGGTCGTCAACGACAACCGTCCGTTCCTGCTCGATTCCGCCCTGGCCGAGCTGACGGAGCAGGGGCTGGCCCCCCACCTCGTCGCCCACCCGATCCTCGGCGTCGAACGCGACGGGGCGGGCGCCCTGGTCCGGGTGGTGGGGGAGACCACCGCCGACACCCAGGCCGGCTTCGCGCGGGAGAGTTTCATCCACATCCACCTCGACCGGCTCGATGCCGGCGAGGCCCGCACCCGCCTCGTCGAGGGCCTGGCCCGCGTGTTCCACGACGTCGCCCTGGCCACCGACGACCAGGACGCCATGACCGCCCGCCTGGCCGGCCTCGCGGAGGCCTATGCCCACGCCCCGCCGCCCCTGTCGGCGGCCGAGGTGGTGGAGGCGCGGGCCTTTCTCGCCTGGCTCGGCGCGGGGCACTTCACCCTGCTCGGCCTGCGCGAGCACAGCCTCTCCGGGGCGGAGCATGCCCTGGTGGAGGGCTCGGGCCTCGGCCTGCTGCGCGATCCGGGGGTGGCGGTGCTGCGGCGCGGGGGCGCCCTCGTGGACATGACGCCCGAGATCCGCGCCTTCCTCGAGGGGCCGCAGGCCCTCATCATCACCAAGGCCAGCGCCAAGTCCCGGGTCCACCGGGCCGCCCATCTCGACTACATCGCCTGCAAGCTGTTCGGCGCGGACGGCAGCCTCACCGGCGAGGTCGGCATCGTCGGCCTGTTCAACGCGAGCGCCTACACCCTGCCGACGCGCGAGATCCCCTACCTGCGCGAGACCGTGGCGCAGGTGGCGACGCGCGCGGGCCTCGATCCCACGAGCCATGCGGGGCGCGGCCTCCTCGACGTGCTGGAGACCTACCCGCGCGACGACCTGTTCCAGATCGACGCCGACCGGCTCTACCGCTTCAGCCTCGCCATCGCCCATCTCGCCGACCGGCCGCGCCTGCGGGTGCTCTCGCGGCCCGACCGCTTCGGCCGCTTCGTCTCGCTCCTCGTCTACGTGCCCAAGGACCGCTACGATTCCACCGTGCGGGCGCGGATCGGCGCCTACCTCGCCGGCGAATACGGCGGCCGGGTCTCGGCGGCCTACCCGTACTTCCCCGACGGGCCGCTCGCCCGCACCCACTTCATCATCGGCCTGCCCGAATCCGGTGCGCCCGAGCGCGACCCCGCCGCCCTGGAGGCCGGCATCGCCGCCCTGGTGCGTACCTGGGGCGACGAATTGCGGGTGGCCCTTTCCGAGACCCTGGACGGCCCCGAGGCCCGCGCCCTGGCGGCCCGCTACGGCGAGGCCTTCTCCGCGGCCTATCGCGAGAGCTTCGCCCCGCGCGTGGCCATCGCCGACATCATGACCGTGGAGCGCCTCAGCCCCGCGCGACCCCGGGCGGCCGATATCGGCCGGCGTGCCGCCGACCCGGACTCGCAGATCCGCCTGAGGGTGTTCTCGCGGGGCGCCTCGCTCTCCCTGTCCGAGCGGGTGCCGGTGCTGGAGAACCTCGGATTCCGGGTCATCAACGAGCGGACCTACCGCATCCTGCCCCCCGGCGCCGACGAGGCCGGTCGGGTCTGGCTGCACGACATGCTGCTGGAGCGCGCCACGGGGGCGGCCATCGACCTCGGCCGCCTCGAGACCCTGCTGGAGGAGGCCCTGCTGGCGCTGGGCACGGGGCTGGCCGAATCCGACGGTTACAACCGCCTCGTGCTGGAGGCCGAGCTGCCCTGGCGCGACGTCGCCCTGCTGCGCGCCCTCGGTCGCTACCTGCGCCAGCTCCGCATCCGCTACGGCCAGGACTACCTCGCTGCCACCCTCAGCGCCCATCCGGGCGTGGCCCGCGCCCTGGTCGCCCTGTTCCGGGCCCGGTTCGACCCCGCCGCCGCCGGCGACCGGGAGGCGGCCCAGGGCGCGATCCGCGCCGGGATCGAGACGGACCTCGCCGCCGTGACCAGCCTCGACGAGGACCGCATCCTGCGCCGCTTCGTCAACCTGATCGAGGCCGCCCTGCGGACCAACTTCTTCCAGGTCGCGCCGGGCGGCGGGCGGCGCAAGGCCATCGCCTTCAAGTTCGCCTGCGCCAAGGTCGGCGGCATGCCGCTGCCGCGCCCGGTCTTCGAGATCTTCGTCTATGCGCCGCGCGTCGAGGGCGTGCACCTGCGCTTCGGCTACGTCGCCCGCGGCGGCCTGCGCTGGTCCGACCGGCCGGAGGATTTCCGCACCGAGGTCCTCGGCCTGGTGAAGGCCCAGCAGGTGAAGAACGCCGTGATCGTGCCGGTGGGCGCCAAGGGCGGCTTCTTCCCCAAGCGCCTGCCGCCGGCCTCGGACCGGCAGGCCTGGATGGCCGAGGGCACCGAGAGCTACCGGATCTTCATCCGGACCTTGCTCGAACTCACCGACAACATCGTCGGCGACGCCATCGTGCCGCCGGCCGACACGGTGCGGCACGATCCCGACGACGCCTACCTGGTGGTGGCCGCCGACAAGGGCACCGCCACCTTCTCGGACATCGCCAACGCCCTCTCGGCGGAGCGCGGCCACTGGCTCGGCGACGCCTTCGCCTCGGGCGGCAGCCAGGGCTACGACCACAAGGGCATGGGCATCACGGCCCGCGGCGCCTGGGAGGCGGTGAAGCGCCACTTCCTAGAGATGGACATCGACACCCAGAGCGACCCGATCACGGTGGCGGGCGTGGGCGACATGTCGGGCGACGTCTTCGGCAACGGCATGCTGCTGTCGCGCTCTCTGCGCCTCGTGGCGGCCTTCGACCACCGCGACATCTTCCTCGACCCGAACCCCGACGCCGCCGCGAGCTTCGCCGAGCGCCGCCGCCTGTTCGATCTCGGGCGCTCCTCCTGGCGCGACTACGACACCGGCCTGATCTCGCCCGGCGGCGGCGTCTATGCCCGCAGCCTGAAGACCATCCCGGTCTCCCCCGAGATCCGGGCGGTGCTCGGGCTCGCGCAGGACGCGGCGACCCCGGCGGAGCTGATGCAGGCGATCCTGAAGGCGCCGGTGGACCTGCTCTGGTTCGGCGGCATCGGCACCTATATCCGCGCCACCGCCGAATCCGACGAGGAGGCCGGCGACCGGGCCAACGACGCGGTGCGCATCACCGGGGCGATGGTCCGGGCCAAGGTCATCGGCGAGGGCGCCAATCTGGGGGCGACCCAGCGCGGGCGCATCGAGGCGGCCCGCAACGGGGTGCGCCTCAACACCGACGCCATCGACAACTCCGCCGGGGTGAACACCTCCGACGTGGAGGTGAACATCAAGATCGCCCTGATGACCCCGGAGCGCGACGGCCGCCTCGACGGGCAAGCCCGCAGCGCCCTCCTGGTGGCGATGACCGACGAGGTCGCCGCCCTGGTGCTGCGCAACAACCAGCTCCAGACCCTGGCGCTCTCGCTGGCCCAGCACCGGGGCCTGCCCGAGACGGGCTTCGCCATGCGGACGATGCAGGCCCTCGAGGCGGAAGGGCGCCTCGACCGCGGCGTGGAGCTGCTGCCGGACGATGCCGCCATCGCGGAGCGGATGCGCAAGGGGGAGGGGCTGACCCGGCCCGAATACGCGGTGCTCCTCGCCTACGCCAAGCTCGCCCTCTACGACGCGCTCCTGGCGAGCCCGGCCCCGAACGACCCCTATTTCGACCGGGAGCTGCAGCGCTACTTCCCCGCGGCGCTCCGCCAGCACTTCCCCGACGCGGTCAACGGCCACCGCCTGCGCCGGGAGATCATCAGCACCGCCCTCTCCAACATCATCGTCAACCGTGGCGGGCCTTCCCTCGTCACCCGCCTCGTGGAGGAGACCGGCGCCGATGCGAGCGCCATCGCCAAGGCCTACGCCATCACCCGCGACGCCTACGGCCTGATGGAGCTGAACCTCGCCATCGACGGGCTGGCCGGCGCCATCGGCGGTCAGGCGCAGATCGCCCTCTACGCCGAGGTGCAGGACCTGCTGGTGGGCCGGATCGTCTGGTTCCTGCGCAACCTCGACCTCTCGGGCAGCGTCGCGCCCCTCGTGGCCCGCTACCGCGAGGGCATCAGCGCCCTGCAGGCGGCCCTGCCGGAGGTGATGGGGGAGGCGGTGAACGGGCAGCGCGCCGCGCGCGAGGCCGAACTCGTCGGGTTCGGCATGGCCGAGGCGCCGGCCCGGCGCCTCGCGGCCCTCACCGCCCTGACCTCGGCCCCCGACATCGTGCGGATCGCCGAGACCGGTGGCGGCGCGATCCCCGAGATCGCTGCGACCCACTTCGCCCTGGACCGGGCCCTCCGGCTCTCGGACCTCGCGGCGGCGGCCCGGGAGGTCGCCACCGGCGACACCTACGACCGCATCGCCCTGGAGCGGGCCGTCTCCACCATCGCCACCGCGCATCGCCAGCTCACCGCCGAGGTCGTCGGCACGGTGGGCGCCGGCCCCGAGGCGGTGGCGGCCTGGAGCCGGAGCCGCGGCGCCGCCCTCGACCATGCCCGCGCCACCCTGGCGGCCGTGACGGCCTCGGGGCTCACGGTCTCCAAGGCGACGGTGGCGGCGAGCCTGCTGGCCGATCTGGCGCGTCCCAAGGGCGCTGCGCCCCAGGGCTGATCCCGGGAGGTCGGCGCGGGCCTAGCGGGCGAGGACGCGGGCCGCGTCCTTCGTGGTCCCGACCGCGCGGGAGACCTGGCCGATCGAGTGGCCGATCGCCTGGATGTTCTGCGAGATCGCCGCGACCGCGCTCGCGGCGTGCTGCATGTTGCCCGACATGTCCTGGGTGACGACGCTCTGCTCCTCCACCGCCGCCGCCGTGCTGATGGCGTATTCGCGCATCTGCGCCACCGAGGCCTGGATGGTCTGGAGCGAGTCGCCCACCTGCCGGGAGACCGCCTGCACGTTGTCGATCTCGCCGGTGATCTGCTCGGTGGCCCGGGCCGCCTGGTTGGCGAGGTTCTTCACCTCCTGGGCCACCACCGCGAAGCCGCGGCCCGCCTCGCCGGCCCGGGCCGACTCGATCGTCGCGTTGAGCGCAAGCAGGTTGATCTGGCCCGCGATGGTCTGGATCAGGCCGACGATGCCGCTCATCGCGCCCGCGGCCTGGGTGAGCTTCTGGGTCGCCTCGGCGGCGGCCACCACCTGGCCCTGCGCCGCCTCGGTGGCGATCCGCGAATGGGCCATGCTCTGCGAGATCTCGGCGACGGAGGCGGCGAGTTCCTCGGAGGCCGCCGCCATGGTCTGGACGTTGCTGGCGGTGGTGCTGGCCGCGGCGTCGGCGTCCCGCGTCTGCGTGTTGGAAAGGAGCACCGCCCCGTCGATCTCACCGAAGTTCTGGGCGATCAGCCGGCGCAGGTTCTCGAGGAGCGTCACCTGCGCGGTGATGTCGGTGGCGAACTTGACGACCTTGTAGGGCCGTCCGCCGGCATCGAGGATCGGGTTGTAGGAGGCCTCGATCCAGACCTCGCGCCCGCCCTTGGCGACGCGCTTGTACTGGGCGGCCTGGTAGGTGCCCTGGCGCAGCCGGTCCCAGAACTCGGCATAGGCGGCGCCGTCGCGCTCCGCGGGTTCCACGAACATCCGGTGATGCCGGCCGACGATCTCCGGCAGGGTGTAGCCGACGGCGGCGAGGAAGTTCGCGTTGGCGTCGAGCACGGTGCCGTCGAGGGAAAAGGAGATCACCGCCTGGGCCTTGTGCAGGGCGGCGAGTTGGCCCTGCACGTCGGCGTCCTGCATCTTCTGCCGCGTGACGTCGGTGGCGAACTTCACCACCTTGTAGGGCTTGCCGGCCCCGTCGAGGATCGGGTTGTAGGAGGCCTCGATCCAGACCTCGCGCCCGCCCTTGGCGATGCGCTTGTACTGGGCGGCCTCGTATTCGCCCCGGCGCAGCTTGGCCCAGAAGGCGGCGTAGGCGGGGCTGTCGCGCTCGGCGGGGGCGACGAAGAGGCTGTGCGGCTGTCCGCGGATCTCGGCCAGGTCGTAGCCGATGACGGCGAGGAAGTTCGGATTGGCGGTGATCACCGTCCCATCGAGGTTGAACTCGATGATGCCCTGCGACTTGTCGAGGGCCGCCAGTTTCGCGGCCGTCTCGGCGGCCGTCCTCGTCTTCAGACCCAGCATCGTACGCCCCAGAGTCAGAACCCCGGAAGGGCTCAGGTCGCAGTTCTCGGTCATCGCGCCGGATGAGTCCGCTGCTGCGCACAGAAACTCCGACACAAAAATTAAAGATCAGAAAATTCGTGCGCTGCCACAACCGATTGGGCAACCATTCGTGCTTCGCGTGACCTGCCTTGTCCGGGCTAAAGCTCAGGAACGCGCGCTTCATCTTGTCGAGCGTCCGTCGTTGCCGCAACGGACGTCGGCGACCACTTCGGAATCCTTGGAGCACGCGCCCCCGGTGCTGCCTGCGTCCCGGAGGCGACAGCGCCCGCGGTTTGTCCCACCGGCGCGGCGATAATGCGCCCCGGCCGCGGCGAGGCGTGTTGGAACTCGCGGGCGGTTGGTGTATGAGCCTGCCCCAAGTGCAGTTTCTGCGCCGATTCGAGGCCGTCTGATGGACGTCCCGCCCGGGGGAGATCCCGGGTCCGGGACGTTTTGCAGTTCGCGTCGCGGGGCTCCGGGCGGGTCTCAGGGTCGGCGCCGCCCAACAAACATCGTTTCAGAGGATTGAAACCGTTGCAGGTACTCGTTCGCGACAACAACGTCGACCAAGCCCTCCGCGTCCTGAAGAAGAAGATGCAGCGCGAGGGCATCTTCCGCGAGATGAAGCAGCGCAAGGCCTACGAGAAGCCTTCCGTCCGCAAGGCTCGTGAGAAGGCCGAGGCCGTGCGCCGCGCCCGCAAGCAGGCCCGCAAGACCGCGATCCGCGAGGGCCTGATCGCCGCGCCGAAGCCGAAGCCCCGTTTCGGCGCCGGTGCTCCGCGTCGTCCGGGCGGTTCGCCGTTCGCGCCGACCGCTCCGACCGTGCTGCCGCCCGCCGGCAACGCCTGAGGCGCGAGACGGCCCGCGACGGCCGCGGTGCGCATTGCACCGGCCGTCGCCTGTCATGGACATACGGAAAAGCCCGGTCGCCTTGCGGCCGGGCTTTTCCGCGTTGGGGCGAGACCCTCAGGCGGCCCGGGCCGCCACCGTCGCGTGCTCGGCCTGGACCAGCACGTCGAGGGCGCGCCAGGGCTTCGGCATGTAGACCGCCTGGGCCGGCAGGGCCTCGACGCCGCGGGCATCGCCGCCGGAGGTGAGGACGACGCGGACATCCGGCCAGCGCCGCCCGACGGCGCTGGCCAGGGCGATCCCGTCCATGCCGGCGCCCAGCCGCACGTCGGCGAAGAGCAGGGCGACGTTGCCGCCGGCGCGCTCCAGCACCGAGATCGCGGCCTCGGCCGTGTCGCAGGCGATGACGTCGAGGTCGCTTTCCTCCAGGACCGCCGTCGCGAGGTTGCGGACATCGGCGTCGTCCTCGACCACGAGGGCGATCGGGCAGGGGGCGTGTGAGCGGTCCATGAAGTCTCCTCGTCGGGCGTTTGGGTGGCGAACGCGCGGAATGCAGGGCGGGACGCGGTACGCGGGCGGCACGGAGCCGCCGTCCGCGTCCCAGCCTTGTCCAATCGAATGACTGATTCTCGTCGGGTGATGCTGCGCCGCCACGGTGCGGGGGGCAAGAGTCCGAATCCATGTTCCGGCCATGCGGTTCCCGCATCGATGATCGCGTTCGCCGCCGCATTCCCGCCGGGCTCGCATGATGAATGGGCTACGGGCCGCCATCGACCGGGCAGGGCCCGGGCCCGACGGTGCGCCTCTTGCATCGCGGGTTCTGCAGGAGGCCGGGCCCGTGGCGCGCGTTAACCATTCGTTTACTACGTTAGCGTGAATATCATGGTCGTGCGGGTCGCACAGGTTGTACAAGACGGACGCTGCCCGAGGGCGGCGACCGGGTCGGTCGCGTCGTCGAGATCAGGGGGGGTTCGTCCGTCATGTGCCGCTTTCTCGCCTATTCCGGTGAGCCGGTCTTCCTGACCGACCTCGTCTGCGCACCGACGCACTCGCTGGTCCACCAGTCGCTCCACGCGGCCGAGGCGAAGACGGAAACCAACGGCGACGGCTTCGGAATCGGCTGGTACGGCGAGCGGGTCGATCCGGGCCTGTACCGCGACGTCTGCCCGGCCTGGTCGGACGAGAATCTGGTCAACCTCTGCCAGCAGGTGCGGGCGCGGATGTTCTTCGCCCACGTGCGGGCCTCCACGGGCACCGCCACCACCCGGGCGAACTGCCACCCCTTCACCCATGGCCGCCACCTCTTCATGCACAACGGCCAGATCGGCGGCTATCACCGCATCAAGCGCCGCATCGAGGCGCTGATCCCCGACGCGCTCTACGACGACCGGCGCGGCACCACCGATTCCGAGGCGATCTTCCTGCTGGCCCTGGGCAACGGCCTCGCGGAGGACCCGATCGGCGCCATGCACAAGACCCTGGCCACGGTGCGCGAGCTGATGCGGGCGGCCGAGGCGACCGAGCCCCTGCGCTTCACTGCCGTCGTCACCGACGGCGACACCCTCACGGCCTTCCGCTGGGCCTGCGACAGCAGCCCGCCCAGCCTGTACTACCGCCAGACCGAGACCGGCCTCGTCGTGGTCTCCGAGCCGATCGACGGCTGCCGCGACGGCTGGAAGGTCGTCCCCAAGGGCGGCACGCTCCAGGCCCGCCGCGGCGGCCCGGTGATCGTCACCGGCCCCCAGGCCGTGGCCGCGCGCATCGCCGCCTGACGACGCCCCGGCCCTCCCGGATAAGGGTTGCGGCCTGCGTGCGAAGGGCGGACAACCCCGCTCGATTGCCATGCGGGAGACGCCGATGACGTATCCGAACGTGACGCTGCACATCGCCGGGGCCTGGACCGACGGGGCCGGCGCGGAGACCCTGCCGGTGCTGAACCCGGCCACCGGCGAAACCCTCGGCACCCTGGCGGTGGCGACGCGGGCCGATCTCGACCGGGCGCTGGCGGCGGCCGAGCGGGGCTTCGCGGCCTGGCGGAAGGTCTCGGCCTACGAGCGCGCCAAGGTGCTGCGCCGGGCCGCCGATCTCCTGCGGGCGCGTGTGGAGGACATCGCCCGCCTCATGACCCTGGAGCAGGGCAAGCCCCTGGCTGAGGCGCGGGTGGAGATCCTGGCGGGGGCCGACGTCACCGACTGGTTCGCGGAAGAGGGCCGCCGCGCCTACGGCCGGATCATCCCGGCCCGCGCCGACGGCGTCGTGCAGATGGTGCTGCGCGAGCCGGTCGGCCCGGTGGCGGCGTTCACGCCCTGGAACTTCCCCATCAACCAGGCGGTGCGCAAGGTGGCGGCCGCCCTCTGCGCCGGCTGCTCGGTGATCCTGAAGGGACCCGAGGACACCCCGGCGAGCTGCGCGGCGATGATCCGGGCCTTCCTCGACGCCGGCGTCCCGGGCGACGTGCTCTCCCTGGTCTACGGCGATCCGGCCGCGATCTCCGGCTACCTCATCCCGCACCCCGTCATCGCCAAGATGTCGTTCACGGGCTCGACCCCGGTGGGCAAGGAGCTCGCCGCGCTGGCGGGCCGGCACATGAAGCGGGCGACGATGGAACTCGGCGGCCACGCGCCCGCGATCGTGTTCGGGGATGCCGACGTCGAGACCGCCGTGGCGGTGCTCGGAGCCAACAAATTCCGCAATGCCGGTCAGGTCTGCGTCGCCCCGACCCGGATGCTGGTGCACGAGTCCGTCTACGACCGGTTCCGCGATGGCTTCGTGGCCTTCGCCGAGGGGCGCAAGGTCGGCGACGGGCTCGACCCCGAGACCACCATGGGTCCGCTCATCCACGCCCGGCGCCTGGAGGCGATGGAGAGCCTCTGCGCGGACGCGGTGGCGCAGGGCGCCGAGCTGCGCACCGGCGGCCAGCGCATCGGCAACCGCGGCAACTTCTTCGCGCCGACGGTGCTCTGCGACGTGCCGGCCACCGCCCGCATCATGAACGAGGAGCCCTTCGGCCCGGTGGCGCTGATCCAGCGCTTCTCCGACGACGCGGATGCCTATGCCGAGGCTAACCGGCTCCCCTACGGCCTGGCCGCCTACGCCTATACCCGCTCGGCCTCCCGCGCCGTCGAGGTCGCGGCACGGGTCCAGAGCGGCATGGTGGGCATCAACCACCACGGCCTCGCCTTCCCCGAGACGCCCTTCGGCGGCGTCAAGGATTCCGGCTACGGCAGCGAGGGCGGCTCGGAGGCCCTGGAGGCCTACCTGACCACGAAGTTCGTCAGCCAGGCGAGCGTCGTGGGGTAGGGGACGTCGAGCCGTCGCGCATCGCGGGTCATCCCTCCCCCTCTGCGGGGGAGGGTGCCTGCGGAGCAGGCGGGAGAGGGGTCGACCTCTCCGGAAACAGCGCTCCCCTCTCCCGACCCGCTTCGCGGGCCACCCTCTCCCGCAGGGGGGAGAGGGATCCCGCGGCGACCGTCCCGTCAATAATGCGGTGGCGGCGGCTCCGGGGCGCCGGAGGCCGGGCGGTGGGAGGCCTGCTCCACCTCTTCCACGAGCTTGGCCATCTGCCGGGTGAGGGCGTCGATCTGGCGCCACTGGGCCGTGATCGTGGCGTTGAGGTCGTCGATCACCACGTCCTGCTCGGTGAGGCGCATCTCCAGGGCGTCGATGCGGGCGGAGAGATCGGTCATCGCGGCGTCTCGGAGATCAGGGGCTCGGATATCCGGGGCTCGGACATCAACGTCTCGGGCGCGTGGTCGGGCCGCTCCACCAGGGCGGGGCCGAGGGCGATCCGGCCGTCGAACACGAAGCAGTCGCCCGTCCAGCGGTTCTCGGCCTCCGGCACCGTCTCCAGGTAGCGCAGGATGCCGCCTTCGAGGTGGCGCACGTCGGGAAAGCCCTTCGCGCGCATGTAGGCCCCGGCCTTCTCGCAGCGGATGCCGCCGGTGCAGAACATCGCCACGCGGGGATGCGCCGCCGGATCGAGGCCGTCGACATAGGCGCGGAAGGCGCTGAACCGGGTGATGCCCGGATCGACCGCGCCGGGGAAGCTGCCCAGCGCCACCTCGAAGGCGTTGCGGGTGTCGATCAGGAGCAGGCCGGGCGTGTCGAGAAGGGCGTTCCAGGCCTCCGGCGCCACGGGGGTGCCGGCCCCCGTGGCCGCGTCGGTGGCGCCGTCGTCGAAGGTGACGATCTCGCGCTTCAGCCGGACCTTGAGCTGCCGGAACGGCGGCGCTTCGGCCTGCGAGCGCTTGACGTCGAGGCCGGCGAGACGGCCGCCGAAGAGCGGGCCTTCGCGCAGCGCGGCGAGGAAGGCGTCGATGGCCGCGTCCGGGCCCGCCACCGTGCCGTTCAGGCCCTCCGGCGCCAGCAGCAGGGTGCCGGTGATCCCGAGTTCCGTGCACAGGGCCTGGAGCGGCGCCTGCAGGGTGGCGACGTCCGGCAGGGCGACGAACTGGTAGAGGGCGGCGACGGTCAGCGGCATCGGGGGTGATCGGCGGGGCAAGGGACTGGATTCGGGGTTCAGGGGAGGGGGCTCACGGGGCGGCGGGCTCGACCCGGCGCAGCACGAAGGTGGTGCCGACCTCCGGGTCGCGGCGCCAGCGCCCGTCCCCGGTGGCGACCAGGTTCACTATGTGGCCGCGGCGGGCGTTGAGGGTGAGGTGCCCGTTGGCGAAGCGCCAGGAGACCGGATCGAACACCGTCAGGCCGCCGTCGCGGCAATGGTCGAGGATGCGCACCGGCGCCGGCGCGGTGCCGGGCGTCAGCTCGATGCGGCAGACGTCCTGTTCGCGGTAGCGGTCGAGGGCGTAGGTGCCGGGGGCCGGGGCGTCGCCCGCCGGCGCGGCCTCGGGTGCCGGGGCGCTGCGCGCGTCCGGGGCGGCGCTGCCGGCACCGGCAGAGCCGGCACCGGCGTAGCCGGCGCCGGGGCTGGTGGGCACCGCGTCGGTCGGCGGCACCATCGCGACGATCTGGAGCGGCACCAGGCTGAAATGCTCGTCGCCCGCGGCGGCCACGAGGCTGCGGGCATCGACCCGGGCGCTGAACTGCAGCACCGGCCGGACGTCCTTGTCGACCAGGCGCAGGTTGCCGTCGGTGAAGAGCCAGCCGGCGACGCCGTTGAGGATCGGCAGGGCCCGCCGGCACCCGGCCGGGAAGGACAGACGCCGGCCGGCCGGACCGCTCGCGCCCGCCAGGGTCAGGACGCAGCGCCGGGTGCTGCCGTCCCGCGACAGGTCCCAGGTGCCCGGCACCCCGGCGATGTCGCGGGGCAGAGTCTCGACGAAGGGCACTTCGGGCGCGGCGGGCGCCGGCGCGGCGCTCGATGCGGGCGCCTCCTGGGGCGGGGCGGTCTCCTGCGCCAGGGCCGGTGTCGCCAGCGCCAGGGCCAGGGCGGCGATGCGGCAAGCGCGGCTCATGCCTCCGCCGATCATGCCTCGGTCGATCCTCTCTGGGCCGATCATGCCTGGGCCGTCCAGGGCGTCTCCGGCACCGGGGTGAGGGGGCCGCGTCCGTCGAACCAGGCGACGAGGTTGTCCACCACGAGCCGGCCCATGGCCGCCCGGGTCTCCACCGAGGCCGAGCCCACATGGGGCAGGAGCACCACGTGGTCCATGGCCACGAGCTCGGGGGGCACGTGCGGCTCGCGGGCGAAGACGTCGAGGCCGGCGCCCAGGATGGTGCCCGCCTGGAGGGCCCCGATCAGCGCCGCCTCGTCGATGAGGCTGCCGCGGGCGACGTTGACGAGGAAGCCCTGCGGCCCCAGCGCCTCCAGCACCGCCGCATCGACGATCCCGTTGGTCTCCGGCCCGCCGGGCGCCACCACCATCAGAACGTCGGAGGCCTCGGCGAGGCCCCGCAGGGTGGGGTGGTAGGCGTAAGCGACGTCCGCCTGCGGCCGGCGTCCGTGGTAGGCGATGGCGACGCCGAAGCCCTCCAGGCGCCGGGCGATGGCCCGACCGATCCGCCCGAGGCCGAGGATGCCCACGGTGCGCCCGCGCAGGGTCGGGGTCAGCGGATAGGTCCGCTGCGGCCAGTGCCCGGCGCGCAGGTGGCGCTCGGCCTGGGGGATCTGGCGCACGGTGGCCAGGAGCAGGCCCAGCGCGAGGTCGGCCACCTCGTCGGTGAGGACGTCCGGGGTGTTTGTCACGACGACGCCCTGGGCGGCCGCCGCCGCCGTGTCGATGGTGTCGTAGCCGACGCCGAAGCTCGCCACGATCTCGAGGCCGGGCAGGCGCGCCAGCAGGGCTTGGTCCACCGGCGCCTGGGCCCCCGTGGCGAGGCCGCGGATGCGCGGGCCGGTCTCGGCCAGGAAGGCTTGCGGATCGGGGACGGTGTCGAGCCGGTGCAGGGTGAAGCGCTCGGCGACGGCGTCCATGACGTCGGGATGCATCGCCTTGAGCATCAGGATGTCGATGGGCGGCATGGGGGGGCTCGGCGACGATCGGGATCCGGTCGAAGCCTGAACGGCTCCGCGCCGACAGCTTTAGGCCGCAGGTCCGGACCGGTCCAGTGACCTTCGGCGGCCCGCGCGCCGCCCCATGCGGGCGCCTCCGGGCTGCCATCCGCCGGGCGCAGCCGGGCCCCCACTTTCGCTGCACGCCTTGGAACACTACTAAAGGGAGACCGACCTCCGTTTCCCGACGAACAACCAGAACAGCCACGCCATGACCGCGCCGCGCACCCTCTACGACAAGATCTGGGACGACCACGTCGTCGATGTCGAGCCCGACGGCTCCACGCTCCTCTACATCGACCGCCACCTCGTCCACGAGGTCACCAGCCCCCAGGCCTTCGAGGGCCTGCGCGTGGCCGGGCGCCGGGTGCGCCACCCCGAGAAGACCCTCGCGGTGGTCGATCACAACGTGCAGACCTCCGACCGCCGCTTCGGCATCGAGGATCCGGAGAGCCGCATCCAGCTCGAGGCGCTGGCCGAGAACGTGCGCGACTTCGGCATCGAGTTCTACGACGCCCTCGACCGCCGCCAGGGCATCGTCCACGTGATCGGGCCGGAGCAGGGCTTCACCCTGCCGGGCCAGACCATCGTCTGCGGCGACAGCCACACCTCGACCCACGGCGCCTTTGGGGCGCTCGCCCACGGCATCGGCACCTCGGAGGTGGAGCACGTGCTCGCCACCCAGACGCTGCTGCAGAAGAAGGCGAAGAACATGCGCGTCAGCGTCGACGGCACCCTGCCGCCGGGCGTGACGGCCAAGGACATCATCCTGGCGATCATCGGCGAGATCGGTACCGCTGGCGGCACCGGCTACGTCATCGAGTATGCCGGCTCGGCCATCCGCGCCCTCTCGATGGAGGGCCGGATGACCATCTGCAACATGTCGATCGAGGGCGGCGCCCGGGCCGGCCTGGTGGCGCCGGACGCCACCACCTACGCCTATGTCGAGGGCCGGCCGAAGGCGCCCCAGGGCGAAGCCTTCGCCCGCGCCAGGGCCTACTGGGAGAGCCTCGTCACCGACGAAGGCGCCCATTTCGACCGCGAGGTGCGCCTGGACGCCGCCAACCTGCCGCCCATCGTCAGCTGGGGCACCAGCCCCGAGGACGTGGTCTCGATCTCCGGCGCCGTGCCCGATCCGTCGCGGATCGCGGACGAGAACAAGCGCCAGTCGAAGGAGCAGGCCCTGAGCTACATGGGCCTGACCCCCGGCACCAAGATCACCGACATCACCCTCGACCGGGTCTTCATCGGCTCCTGCACCAACGGCCGCATCGAGGACCTGCGGGCGGTGGCCCAGATGGTGGAGGGCCGGAAGGTCCACGCCAACGTCTCCGCCATGGTGGTGCCGGGCTCCGGCCTGGTGAAGCAGCAGGCCGAGGCGGAGGGCCTCGACCGCATCCTCAAGGCGGCCGGGTTCGACTGGCGCGAGCCGGGCTGCTCCATGTGCCTCGGCATGAACGCCGACCGCCTGAGCCCGAACGAACGCTGCGCCTCGACCTCGAACCGCAACTTCGAGGGCCGCCAGGGCCACCGCGGCCGCACCCACCTCGTCTCCCCCGCCATGGCGGCGGCGGCGGCCGTGGCCGGGCGCTTCGTCGACATCCGCGAGTGGCGCCGCGAGGCCTGAACCACAATCGACGGGCCGGCCGAAAAATCCGCTGCGATCCGGATTGACGACCGGCCCCGCCCCGCCTAAACGAAACCCGCGTCGGCGCCGCAAGCGGCCCCGGCGAGCCCAGGTGGCGGAATTGGTAGACGCGCTGGTTTCAGGTACCAGTCTTGCAAGAGGTGAAGGTTCGAGTCCTTTCCTGGGCACCAATTTTCTGAGAAGCGTCTACCCCTCAGAAACTTAGGCCGGATCAGGTAGTTGAGACAGGCAGACCGTGCCACAACGGTGTGCCACATGCTCCTCAGGCTCCCTCGTCCGATGAAGCGGTCAGACTCCTCCGTCCAGCAGTTCAAACAACGCATTCCTGCTGACGTTCGGCCTCTCGCTGTGGGCCGCGTCCTCTCGGTGCCTTTGGGTTCCGAGACCACCCACATCACCATCACGCCGGGCATGGCGATGGTCCGCTTTTCGCTCAAGACCCGCGATCCCAGCGAGGCGAAAGTTCGGTAAGGGCAGGCTGCCTCTGTCGTTGAGCAGTTCTATGCCACCCTTCGCAACTCCTGTCCGGTCACGCCAAGTCACAAGCAGGCCACAGCGCTGGCCGGAGACCTCTACCGTGCATGGGCGGACGGCGGCGGGGATCGCACCATCGCCGTGACTCATACGCCGGGTGGGTGGGTCCGCGACCGGAGCACACCAGAGGAGGAGGGGGCGGGCTTCGAGTCTGCTTTGGCGAAGCTGGATGCGGCCACTTTGAGCGGGGAGGGGAGTGACCTTGAGCCTCTCATAGGCCGGCTCGTGGACCGCCTGCTGTTTGCCAAAGGTATCTCCAGCGTGGACGCCGGGACGCGGCCCATCCTCCTCGACGCCTTCGTGCTTGCTCTGCGTGATGCCTTTGCGGCTCGACGCCGGAACGCAGAGGGCGACTACAGCCCCGACCCGAAGGCTGCACGCTTTCCCGCTTTCGAGACGCCGCAGGCCGAGCCGCGCCCCGCTCCGGCTGCTTTCGCCAAGGCTCCTTCACCAAGCTGGTCGAGGATTGGTGGACCGAACAGAAAGCCGTGGGCCGGAAGCCCAGCACCCACGAGAGCTACCGGAACACGATGGCCAACCTCGTGGCCTTCCTGAAGCATGACGATGCCGGCCGGGTGACCTCCGAGGATATCGTCCGGTTCAAGAACCACCGCCTCGCCACCATCAACCCGCGAACCGGCAAGGCCATCTCCCCGAAGACCGTGAAGGACAGCGACCTTGCGGGCCTGAAGACCATCTTCGGTTGGGCCGTTGCGAACCGAAGGATGACCTCGAACCCTGCCACGGGGCTGACCATCAAGCTCGGCAAGCCGCAGAAGCTCCGGTCCAAGGGGTTTACCCATGAGGAAGCGGCGGCGATCCTCAGAGCAGCCTCAGCACACCAGGGCAGCCGCAAGGAGAGGCCTGAGACCACTGCCGCCAAGCGCTGGCTGCCCTGGCTTCAAGCTTACACCGGGGCGAGGGTGGGCGAGCTGGCCCAGCTCCGTAAGGCAGACATCAGGCAAGAGGGTCCGCACTGGGTCGCTACCATCACGCCCGAGGCTGGCACGGTTAAGACCAACGAGAGGCGCGAGGTAGTCCTGCACCCGCACCTCATCGAGTTAGGCTTCGGGCGGTTCATTGCGGGGGCCAAGGGCGGCCACCTGTTCCTGAGGCCGGCGCTTGATGGCGACGTGCTGGGACCGCTCCAGGGGCTGAAGAACCGGCTGGCGGAGTTCGCGCGGGACGTGGTGCCGGACCCGAGGGTGGCCTCGAACCATGCTTGGCGCCATCGCTTCAAGACTGTCGCGCGGGAGGCCGGAATGGACCCGCATGTGCGCGATGTTATCCAGGGGCACGCGGCACGGACGGCGGGTGATGCTTACGGCGAAGTGACAGTGAGGGCGATGGCGGAGGCGGTGGGCAAACTTCCGAGGATCGACCTAGGGATGACCCCGGGCGCCTAATACCGATCGCCCAGCGCAGCTGTTACAGGCGCTTGCCCGTGCGAATATTAGTTTCTGGTTCAGTATAATATTTGCATCAATAGGGTTTAGCGTTCTCCTGTTTGCGTTCGTCTCGCACACTTCGAGTGACATTGCTGGAACAGTCGTGAAAGTCGCTAGTGGTGCGATAATAGACGCCATATCGGTGCGGTTTTTTGTCCAATCAACTAACGCACAGAAGTCCATGAGCGAGTTTTTTGAGAAGCTTAGATTGGATCGGTTGAATGCGGAAGCCCGGGAAATGATAGCAGAAATAGAGAGCGTGCCTATGAGGGATCAGCTTCGGTCTCAACTGATACTAAAATACTCTGGCATCGACAAACTTCTGGACGGTTCACGGTAGCTCTCAACTACCCACGGGGTCACTCATGCGAGGGGGCATACATGACACGCAGCGGCGGGCTTTCCCCCCGTATGGGTGCCCCGGGTGGGCCTCAGGCCGAACGTGAGGGCGCCCCTAGGTCCCAGCGCTGGCCGCGCCTATATGCCGGCCCGTGCCTCCGCAGCTAGACCTCCTCGTCGCCCTCCTCGAACTGGCGGCTTTCTTCCTCGTGACGCCTGAGGTTCTCGGGCTGCGCCGCCTTCAGTCTGTCTTCCAGGGCATGGGCCGGCTCAACGCTTGGCTGAGGACGGTCTGGTTCGATCCCGAGTTCGGGCCCATTCCGCCCGGCTCCGTTGTGCTCCTGGTGGTGCTCGGCGGTTTCGCGCTAGCCGCCCTGCTGGGCTACGATCTGGACCGGTCCCAGTCGCTGGTCATCACCATCATGGCGTGGGTCTTGGTGGTGCCCGCCGCCTACGTCCTGTTCTACCTCCTCCTCCAAGCACTGCATCGGCGGGAGCGCCTGTGTCGCGTTCTGGCCATCATTGGCGCCTGCATGTTCGTCCTCGGGCGGGCCATCGTCATTGGGTCCGCGTACAGCCGCCTGCCTGGATGACACCGTGTCACCACACGTCTACGGACCTCGCTTCATGTTGAGTTCCTTCGGTCCTGGCTGATCCTCTCAATCAGCCCGGTCCAAAGCCAGCCGGTCAGGTCACGCGATGGACCCGGTGTGCGGCTCGGGATCGACCGAGGTCCAGGCCGAGGCTCGCTCCGCGGCGAGATCTGCGTCCACCGCGGCCACGAGATCCCCTTCATTGCCCGCCGATGGCCGACGTCTTCAACGCCGTGATAGGGCCGATCGGAGCATGGAACGCGCGCACGACAAATTTAAATAGGGTTTGTGCTATAAGATAAATAAAAAGATTATTATAGTGCGCGATAATTGTAGGAATTGATCGCATGCTCTGCTGAGTGATATCCTTTATTTTATATTATGAACTGGAATACTGTTATTAATGTCTAGTCAGAAATTCCTAATGGATATGGACGCGAATGCAAGTGTAGTTTCAAATATGAGAAATCATATTTAGTTTTTCATAAAACGTGTGTCTTTGATATATGACGACAAGTGGGTAATAAGATTTAAGGTATGAGTGCTGCTCGGCGAGAACCACCTTGCTTCAATAATTTCGCGGTTATCGATTTTTATAAAGGGCCTGTCCTTTGGGTGCCACTCAAACAAACTTACTTTGTCTGCGCGAGACCGAAAATTATACTCAATATCTCGAATAAATACCAATTCGGTCTGATTAATATCAAGTTTGATTTCTTCTTTGCATTCTCTAATGGCTGCTTCAATCGAACTTTCCGACGCTTCGATTGCCCCTCCGGGCGCCGACCAACACGGCTGGTAGGAGTTGCGCACTAACAAAACTTGATCTTGAAACCAAATCATCACGAGGACTCCATGATGATTTGGGCGACGGATAAACCACCAAATACGCAGGTTCAGAAAAACAAAGCTTAGTGCGGTTTGGTAGCATCGGTCTAGAAAGGTCATTAATGGTTGGACCTTCATATCTACGTTCTGTTTCTATAAGAGTTAAGGCTTTGTGGCGTGACGGAACCAGCCTAGAGGTGATCAGCATCCAGAAGGGGGGCCGCCCACTTTGTTCCAGATCGGGCACTTAGCAAGCCGATCTGCGTCGAATTCGCCTTCTGGATCACATCCTCGGGGAAGTAGATCCAGATCAACGTCCAGTTTGAAGCGGTTTGGGCTTCATCAGAATCGCCGATCGCTGGACCAGATGTTTAATTCTGCGTCGCTTCGAGGGTCGTGACGACCTGTGGCGCGCAGGCTTCCACGAGTTCGATGCCGAGTGCCGTGAGATGGCAGAACGACAGTTGGCCCTGGAACCGGTCCTCGTTGAGATCGAAGGACACCGGCACCCGAACGAGTTTCATCAAACCGAGGCTCTCGCAGATCGCGATGTCCCGTTCGACGACATCGAGGTCCGGAACGCGCAAGTCATACCGTTCCGTCCGGTCGCTGAACACGGAGCTGGCCAGATACAGGGCGCCCGGGCGCTCGAGCGAAAAAACAAAGGCTTCGATGATGCTTTCGGGAGTCGCGTCATCGTCGCAAAGAACGCTGTCGATGATCGCCTCAATCTGGTTCGATCCAAGCTCGACGGCCGAATCCCGAAGCACCTGTCGGGGATTCTTGAACATTTCGAAGCCGTTGATGGTGGCGCGCTCAAGCAATGCCACCTGTCGGACCTCCAATTCAGAGATGATCTGGATGAGCCGTGGGGGAAGACCTCCGGGAGACGCCGCTCTGGCGAGGAGGCTCGCCCATCGCTGGACCATCTCACCCTCCGGCGCCTCCAGCGAGGCTTTCTCGATGAGGGGCACCAGAACCTTGGGCGCAACTGGCTGAATCGCGATCCGGTCCGCTTCAAGTTGCCTGCGCGCCATCTCTGCAACCGTGATGGCCACGTCCGCTTGCTGGAGCCTGATCTGATCCCACCGGAGGCCGTGCGCTTCGCTGAAGTCACGAAAGCTGTCGACAACGTATTCGACCAGTCGCCGCATCGGGCTCGACGATTTCTCAGGCTGGAGGCCCATCGCTGCTTCGGCCTTCAAGCCACCTGCGACTGCGTGGGGTGGCTTGTGTGTTGGATCGCTCATCGAGGGCCCATGGGAATTGTGGCTGAAGCGTAACTAGCGCTCTGCGCTCTCGCACCGAGTCGGAAGTCTCAATAGTCCGGTAGAATTCACTTTGTATACCAAGCAGAGGATTGCCGATTCGTTACGATCGCAACCTGTGTCTTTCGTGCAATACAACCGTGCCCTCGCGATAGTAGGCGAAAAATAACCTGAGTTAATTCCGTCCACAGCGAACACATGTCCGGCGCCGCAATGTTGCTTCAGAGTCGTCGCTTCCGGCGACGCGAAACCTTTCCCGAAAAGCGCCCGACCCTCCCGAGTGTTCGTGGCGACGCTGGGCTGGAGCCGGGCGGCCTACCGGGAGTTCGTCACCGACGCGCGCCTTGACGACCGATTCACGTTGCTCGTCAAGCAAGACGTGAGTATCGGGCTCACGGGTACGCCGGTGTCGGTTCAGCGCCATGCCGCGCCTTGTGTCGCGCTGGCCGGCGACGATCCCGCGCCCGCTTCTGAGGGCGACGACCTTGATCCCTGGTGGAGTAAGCTCGCCTATCGTTCCGGCCGTCAGGTCATCAAAAGGGTCGCACTGTCGATCAAACGATCGATTGCTGCACCTACGAGATCTGGCGATTTTCTGCCCGTTGTCGCCGGACAGACGTGCGGGAGGCTCGGGAAATAGCCCTCGCAGATCAGAGGTACCCGTTGTCCCGCACCTGAGCCTTCGGCCATTGGTTTCGTTGAATTCGTCGACGATTTGTCCGGGCACCCATGTTCTGAGACGCGTCGACCGCTCAGAAACTCAAGCCGAATCCGGTGGTCGAGACAGGCAGGCTGTTCCCCGGCTCTGCGCCGCAAGCCCTTCAGGCTCCGCCGTCCGACGAGGCGGTCCGACTTCTCCGCTCCAGGATCCCACGCACACCGGCACCAGGACCGTCGGCCTCCCGGGCCAAGGCGTCGTCGGGTCGTTCCCCCTCGGGCCCGGGACCGGGCGGCTTCCCGCGCCGGGTCCTCGTCGGGACGGACATTCGGCTCGGCCGACAAGGCGGCCCGCGGGTGTCCGGCGGCGCCGTTGGGCGCCCGCCTTTCCCGCGAGGGATCGGTTCGTGCGGCGCGGACGTTCCCCATGGTGCGTCACAGCATGAGGATGCCGCGATGTCGTTGCTGCTCGAAGCCGCCGAAGACCTGGACGCGATGGCGAAGGCGGCGCGCGAGGCCATCGATCGGCGCCTGCGCCTCCTCCAGGGTGAGGATGCCGGGCGCTTCTGGTCCGCCGTGGCGAAGCTCTACGCCCGGGGCCTGCCGGAGATCGCGGCCGCCGCGCCGGTGCGGCGCGCGGAGATCACATCGACTCCAGACCGTACTCTGCCAGGAGCGCCGCCCGCCTGCCGCGCAGCGCCAGCGCTTTGATGGCATGGTTGCGGCTCGTCGTGAGGATCGCGGTCGCCGTCTCCGGTTGCGCGTCGCGCATCGTGTCGGCCAGTGCGGCGAGCTCCGACGCGGCCGCTTCCTCCGCCGCGATGCCCGCCCGGAGGGTGTCGAGCACGGCCTGCACCATGGGAATGACCTGCGGGTACCGAACCTCATCTCTCATCCCAGGTCCCTTCCTGCCTGTGCCCCGTCGCGCGCTGTCCGGGAACGGAGGCGCACGCGGCGCCTTCGATCGCACCTGATGCGCGACAGGGTAGCGCCCTGGGCTCAGGGGGCAAGCGGACGCGGGCAAGTCCAGGTGCCGCGCCCCGGTGGTGCGCCCTCCGGTCCGGCCGGATGCGGGGGCCTCACGGCATCGCCGGGGCCGGGCCGCCTGGTGGGGGATCTCCGGTTTCGACGCGTGGGCCGCCACGACCTTCGCTGACCCCCGGCAGGACACCTCGTGCGGTGTCGCATGGGGAGCCGACGCCCCGCGACCACCTGCTCGGAGGGCGCGCTGGCGACGAGCCGCGGGTCGGTCGCGATCACAACCGCAAGAGCGCCGCCGCAATCAACCGGGATAAACCGCCCGATGGACCGGTGGAGATTGTCGAGGGACAGCACCCGCGTACGAAAACGGTTCGTGTCGCAGTTTTGCCGCAATGGTTGCCCGGCGCGGAACTTGAACCCAATTTTGGATAAACTTTGAAACGGTTCCGACGGGACCGCGTTACGGACACATCCACCTCTCACATCGGACATGCTCATGGCGGAACAAGCCCTGGCCGCGACGGCTGACACCACGTCCGCAGAAGGCAAGCCCCCCCGCGATTACCTGACCCCCATCGTTCTGGGGTCACTTGCCGTCTTGGAACTGGGATGGGTCGGGCTGTTGGGCTGGGGAGCGCTCTGGCTGATCGGCGCCTAGCTGCGCGGGCTGCTGGCGCTCAGCGGCGCGGGCTAACCGGCACTTCGTCGGGCCAGAGCGGTGCGCGGCCGGCCATCTCCAGCACGAGCGCGAAGCACGCAAGATGGATCGTGACGTAGGCGAACATGGCGTCTTGCGCTTCCTCTCCGCGCACGGACGGCACGGCTGCGGAGCATGCTGTTACGACCATGGGAAATGCGCAATGCGCGTTGTGGAATCGAATGTGCGAACGTGAAGGCTGTGCTTTTAAGACCACCCTCGCAAGCTTTTGATGGTGGATCGGCAGCCGATCGCGCCGCGCGGGACTCACGTGACCGTGACCAAGACGCTGGCGGGACTCCGCCAGGACTCGCAGAGTCCTGGAACGGGGTGCCCGGCGAGACGCTGTTCCTGACGAGACCTGTCCTGGCCCGTCTCGGCCCCTGCTCCAAATCGATCGCGCGCCGGGGCGCTCCGACGGCCTCAGTGCCGCGTACCGTCCGGCGGGTCGGACAGGGGTTCGATCCCGAGGGCTTCGATCAGGGGAAACTCCAGCACGATCTCTCCGGTCTGGTCCTCCACGAACAGCACCGCGCGCAGGAGCTGCGGGTCGCTGTCGGCGCCCTGGAGGAGCTGCCGGGCCAGGATCTGGGCCGCGGCCCAGGCGGCGTCCGGGCTCGACAGGTCCCGGCCGTCCGGGTCCACCACCACATCGTCCCCGATATGCGTATGGAAGTAGTAGCGTGGCATCGAAGCCGGCTCCCGTTCGGCGCGGTGACCCGCGCGCATGACCTGCGCGGGAAGATAGGGGCGCGCGGGCGGGCGCGGGCCGGTCGCTAGCGCTTCTTGCCCAGTTCGGCCGCGATGTCCTTCGTCATCCGGCCGACCTTGCGGTGGGCGGCGGCGAGTTGGTCCTGGGTGACGCCCCAGCGCTTCATCCAGAACTCCACCGCCTTGCGCTCCGAGAGGTCGAGGCGATCCTTGTCGATGAAGCCGCGTTTGTCCTTGAGGCCAGCCATGTCCATTCCCGTCCGCGCGGCCGCCGGGCGGCGCGGCACCGATATGGGGTGCCGGGCCGCCCGGGGCGAGCCTGCGGCGCGCGCCCTCGCGCGCCGCGTCGCGGATCAGCGGGTGGGCGCTCCGGTGCCCTTGCCCGCGGCACCCGGCGAGGCGCCGGATCCGGCATCGTTGGCGCCGGTGCTGTTGGAGGTGCCGGACCGGCTCTTGTCCCCGGTCGAGGGGCCGCTGCCGGCCGCGCCCGGGGAGGAGCCGGCCCCGGCATCGTTCGGACCGGTGGTGTTCATGGTCCCGGACCGGGTGGTGCCGGAGCCGCCCTCGGCCGCGAAGGCGACCGACCCGAGGGCGAGGGTGCTGGCGAAGGTGCCGGCGAGGGCGAGTGCGAGGGCCTTCATGGCGTTTCTCCCGAATGATTGGCGTGATGCACGCCTCGGGTAACGCCACGCTGACGCCGATGGTTCTGGACGCGGCGGGGACGACACCAGGCCGCCGGGGCCCCATCGCTACGGACGGGCCGGCATCCCGTCTGACGCCCCGCGCATCCGGGAGCCGCGGCTGTTCCTGTCCGCGCTGCAGGGTTTAAGGCGCAGGCGCCGGCTCAGGCCGCCTGGGCCGGCTCGATGTCCTCGCGGGAGGGCTCGTAGGCGCACCAGTGGCAGTAGCCCTTGTCGGCGACCTTCGGTGCGTTGCGCTGCGAGCAGCGGGGGCAGACCAGCACGGACAGCGTCTGGCCGCGCAGGCGGGCGAAGCCGCGCCCCCGGAAGGTGACGGCCACCGACTCTCCGGCGTGGGAATCAGGACTGTGGGACATCGAGGCTCCTCGGATCGCGGTCGGCGAGGACCAACGGCCAACCTTGGCATCGGTTCAGGGCCTTCCCCAGGCGAAGGCCGCCCCGCCCTCGAAAAAGGGGCCGGAGGCGACGCCGATGCGCGTCGCCTCCGGCCCCCGGCCGTCGCGTGGTGAGGGGCGCCCGCCCTACTCGGCGGCGATCTGCCGGGGCCGGACCGCCTCGACCCGGGCGGCGCAGAACTTGAACTCCGGGATCTTGCCCATGGGATCGAGGGCTGGATTGGTCAGGAGGTTGGCGGCGGCCTCGGCGTAGCAGAACGGCATGAAGATCATGCCCACCGGCACGTCGCGGTCGGACCGGACCTTGAGCTCCACCGCGCCGCGGCGGGTCTCCAGGCGCATGGTGTCGCCGGGCTCCAGGCCGAGGCGGTAGAGCTCCTTCGGCGCCATGAAGGCCACCGCCTCCGGCTCCAGGGCGTCGAGGACGCCCGAGCGCCGGGTCATCGAGCCGGTGTGCCAGTGCTCCAGCACGCGGCCCGTGGAGAGCACCATCGGGTACTCGGTGTCGGGCACCTCGTCCGGCGGCACGATGTGGGCCGGCACGATCTTGGCCCGCCCGCTCGCCGTGGGGAAGCCGGCGTAGAAGATGATCTCGTTGCCGGGCTGATCGGGACCGTCGACCGGGTAGGTCACGGCGCCCTCGCGCTCCAGCCGCTCCCAGGTGATGTTCTTCAGGGAGGGCATCACCTGGGCCATCTCGGTGAAGATGTCGGCGGGGCCGGTATAGGTCCAGTCGAGGCCGAGGCGTCGGGCGAGCTCCTGCAGGATCCACCAATCCTGGCGGGCGTCGCCCGGCGGCGGGACGACGGGCTTGGCGATCTGCACGCGCCGGTCGGTGTTGGTGAAGCTGCCCGCCTTCTCGGCGAAGGCGGAGGCCGGCAGCACCACGTCGGCGTGGAAGGCGGTCTCGGTCAGGAACAGGTCCTGCACCACCAGGTGGTCGAGCATGGCGAGCGCGTGCCGGGCGTGGTTGAGGTCGGGGTCCGACATCGCGGGGTTCTCGCCCTCGACGAACATGCCCTTGATCTCGCCCGTGTGGATGGCGCGCATGATCTCGACCACGGTCAGGCCGTTCTTCGGATCGAGGGACTGGCCCCAGAACGTCTCGAACAGGTCGCGGACGGTCTCGTTCTCCACCGACTGGTAGTCCGGATAGACCATCGGGATCAGGCCGGCATCGGAGGCGCCCTGGACGTTGTTCTGGCCGCGCAGGGGGTGCAGGCCGGTGCCGGGGCGGCCGATCTGGCCCGTGGTGAGGGCGAGCGCGATCAGGCAGCGCGAGTTGTCGGTGCCGTGGACGTGCTGGCTGACGCCCATGCCCCAGAAGATGATCGAGGCCCGGGAGCGGGCGTAGAGGCGGGCCACCTCGCGCAGGGTCTCCGCGTCGATGCCGCAGACCGGAGCCATCTTCTCCGGCGTGAACTCGACGATGCGCTCCTTGAGCGCCTCGAAGTTCTCGGTGTACCCGGCGATGTACTGCTCGTCGTAGAGCTTCTCCGTCACGATGACGTTGAGCATGGCGTTCAGCATCGCCACGTCGGAGCCCGGTTTGAAGGCGAGGTGCTTGTAGGCGTGCCGGGACAGGACCTGCCGGCGCGGATCCATGATGATCAGCTTGGCGCCGCGCTCCTTGACCGCGTTCTTGATGAAGGTCGCGGCCACCGGGTGGTTCACCGTCGGGTTGGCGCCGATGATGACGATGACCTCGGCGTCGAGGGCCGCCGAGAACGGGGCCGAGACGGCGCCGGAATTCAGGCCTTCCATCAGGGCCGCCACCGAGGAGGCGTGGCAGAGCCGGGTGCAGTGGTCGACGTTGTTCGAGCCGAAGCCGAGACGTACCAGCTTCTGGAAGAGGTAGGCCTCCTCGTTCGAGCCCTTGGCGGAGCCGAAGCCCGCCAGCGCCTTGCGGCCGACGGTGTCGCGGATCTTTTTGAGGCCGCCGGCGGCGCGCTCCAGCGCCTCGTCCCAGGTCGCCTCGCGGAAATGGGTCCAGGGATTGGCCGGATCGACCTGGTCGTTGGCATCCTTGGCCACGTTGTCGAGGCGGATCAGGGGCTTGGTCAGCCGGTGGGGGTGGTGGACGTAGTCGAACCCGAAGCGGCCCTTCACGCAGAGGCGGTTCTGGTTGGCCGGTCCGTCACGCCCCTCGGCGTAGACGATCTTGTCGTCCTTGACCTTGTAGGAGACCTGGCAGCCGACGCCGCAATAGGGGCAGAGCGAGTCCACCTCGCGGTCGGGATAGACGGTGCGGGTCTGACTGTCGTCGAGGTAGGCCGACGGCATCAGCGCGCCGGTCGGGCAGGCCTGGACGCACTCGCCGCAGCCGACGCAGGTCGACTGGCCCATCGGGTCGTCGAAGTCGAACACCACCTTGGCGTCCGCCGAACGGTAGGCCATGCCGATGACGTCGTTGACCTGCACCTCGCGACAGGCGCGGACGCAGAGGTTGCACTGGATGCAGGCGTCGAGGTTGACCCGCATGGCCGGGTGGCTCCAGTCGCCCTCCCAGCGCTGGGCGGCCGGGAAGCGGCTCTCGGTGACCGCGACATGGTCGGCCTGCGCCCAGAAATGCGAGGTCGGGTCGTGCGAGATCTCCCGGGCCGGCTGGTCGGCCACGAGGAGCTCCATCACCATGGCCCGGGCCTTGGTCGCCCGCTCCGAGGCGGACTTCACCTTCATGCCGACGCCCGGCACCCGCTTGCACGAGGCGGCGAGCACGCGCTCGCCCTCGATCTCGACCATGCAGGCGCGGCAATTGCCGTCCGGCCGGTAGCCCGGGGCGGGCTTGTGGCAGAGGTGGGGGATGTGCGTGCCCAGCCGCTGGGCGACGGCCCAGATCGTCTCGCCTGGGGCGGCCTCGACCTGTTGCCCGTCGAACTCGAAGATCACGCCCGGGATTCCGGCCGGCATCTCCTTGAGGCCGAAGGTGCCGCTCGGGGCCGGACCCGCCTGGCCGCCCGACTGGGTGCCCTCGGAATAGGTGCTCCCGGCGCCCGGGTTGGCGCCGTCCGCCTTGCCGCCCGCATCCTGGGGGCCGGTGGGGGTGGTGGCGTGGGCTCCGCTGAGACCACTGTTCTGTGTGCCGCTGCTCATGGTTCCGCTCCAGTCATGGCGCAGGAAAATCGGGGTCGGGCCGCTGCCGCGAGGGGGCAGCCGCGCCGTCGGATCGGGGATGGATCGCTATTCAGCCGCGATCCGCTGCGGCGACGGGAACAGGTCCGGGAAGTACTTGATCACGGTGGTGAGCGGGTTCGACGCCGCCTGGCCCAGGCCGCAGATCGAGGCGTCGCGCATGCACTGCGAAAGCTCGCCGAGGAGATCGGTGTCCCACACGTCGTTCTCCATCATCACGCGCGCCTTCTGCGTGCCGGAGCGGCAGGGCGTGCACTGCCCGCAGGACTCGTCTTCGAAGAACCGCATCAGGTTCAGGGCCGCGCCGCGCACATCGTCCTGGTCCGACAGGACGATGACGGCGGCCGAGCCGATGAAGCAGCCGTATTTCTCGAGGGTGCCGAAATCGAGGGGGATGTCGTCCATGCTGGCCGGCAGGATGCCGCCCGAGGCGCCGCCCGGCAGGTAGGCCGCGAAGCGGTGCCCCTCGCTGATTCCGCCGCAATATTCTTCGATCAGCTCCCGGATGGTAAGGCCGGCGGGGGCGAGCTTGACGCCCGGCTCCTTCACGCGCCCCGACACCGAGTAGGAGCGCAGGCCGACCCGGCCGTTGCGGCCGTGGCTCTTCCACCAATCGGCGCCCTTCTCGATCAGGTCCCTGACCCAGTAGAGCGTCTCGACGTTGTTGATCAGGGTCGGCCGGTTGAACAGGCCAACCTGGAACGGGAAGGGCGGCTTGTGCCGCGGTAGCCCGCGCTTGCCCTCCAGGGACTCGATCAGCGAGGATTCCTCGCCGCAGATATAGGCGCCCGCACCCCGGCGCAGGTGGATGCGCGGGCCGCCGGCGGGGAGCCGGGCGATCTCGCGGGCCAGGATCTCGCGGGAAATCGGGTACTCGTCGCGCAGGTAGATGTAGACGTCGGCTGCTTCCACCACGTGGGCGCCGATCAGCATGCCCTCGAGGAAGCGGTGCGGATCGGCGTTGAGGTAGAGCTGGTCCTTGAAAGTGCCGGGCTCGCCCTCGTCGCCGTTCACCGCCATGAGGCGGGGACCGGGCTCGCCGCGCACCGAGCGCCACTTGCGCCCCGTGGGGAAGCCGGCGCCGCCGAGGCCGCGCAGGCCGCCATCGTCGAGGACCTGCAGGATGGCGTCGATGCCAAGCTCGCCGGAGCGCAGCCGGTCGAGGACGGCGTAGCCGCCCCCCGCACGGTAGGCGTCGTAATGGGGATAGGCGGGCAGGTGGGCGTGGGTGTCACCGGCCTCGACGGCCGCCGTGACGCTGGCGACGTCCGCCTTGTGCAGGAAGTTGTGGCCGACCTCGACCGCCGGGGCGTGGTCGCACAGGCCGACGCAGGGCGCGCGCACCACGCGCACCCCGCTGCCGAGGGTCTCGCGCAGGGCTTCCAGCAGGGGCTCGGCGCCGAACATCGCGCAGGTGAGGCTGTCGCAGACGCGCACGGTGAGGGCCGGCAAATCGGCGTCGCCGTCCTTGAGCACGTCGAAATGCGCGTAGAACGTCGCCGTCTCGAACACCTCGGCGAAGGCCAGGCTCATCTCGTCGGCCAGGGCCGCCAGGTGGGCGGCGCTGATCCGCCCGTAGGTGTCCTGGACGAGGTGCAGGTGCTCGATCAGCAGGTCGCGCTGCCGCGACCGATCGCCCAGCAGGCGCTCGATCTCGACCTTGGCCACGGGTTCGACCTGCCGTCCCTTGGGGACGGGCCTGGCTCGGTTGCGTCCCTTGCCAGGGTGCTCGAAGCGGCGAACCTCGCCGATGTCATGCGCGCTCATGCGTTCATCCTACCCCTTTGGTATTCAAAATACCAGATTCTGCGCAGTGTTCTTATAGGCCTCCCCATAGCAGCACATGAGAAAAATTCGGAAGTGAATTTGGTCGCGCGTCACTGGCCGCCGAACGCGCGCAGCGGCCGCCCGGCCTCCGAGCGCTGGACGAAGGACGGCGGCGCACCGGCCGGCAGCGCGGCGACGCGCGGCCCGACCACGGCGTTGATCTCGAGTTCGAAGGCGTCCAGGGCCTCGTTGACCCGCGCCACGGTGGCGGCATCGAGGGACTCCGCCTGGGGACGGTCGAGGCCGGCCCCGCGCAGGGTTTCCCGAACCGTCTCCAGCAATTCCGGCGTCAGCGGCGGTGCCGCCGCGTCGGCGTAGCCCTGGGCGACGATCCCGGCCCAATCGGCTGTGGATACGGTGTGGGATTCGGTCATCGATGCGGCTCCAAGTCGCGAGTGTCGGGGCATCAACGCGCGGCGCGGCCATTCAGCCGCGCGGTTTCGTCATCGCGCCGACGACGGGCGGTCAGGCCCGGTCGGTGATGCGGATCGACAGGTCGGGCAGGCCGGCGATCTGCCCGAGGAGCACGTCGCCCGGCACCACCGGCCCGACATTCTCCGGCGTGCCCGAATAGATCAGATCGCCGGCCTTCAGCTCGAAGGCCTCGGACAGGTTGGCGATCTGCTCGGCCACCGACCAGATCATCTGCGACAGGTCGGCGTCCTGGCGGACCGTGCCGTTCACGCTGAGGCGGATGGCGCCGCGCACCGGGTGGCCGAGGGCCGAGACCGGATGCAGGGGCCCGATCGGCGCCGCCTGGTCGAAGCTCTTGCCGATCTCCCAGGGCTTCTTCTGGTCGCCCATGCGGCGCTGCAGGTCGCGCCGCGTCATGTCGAGGCCGATCGCGTAGGCGTAGACATGGTCGAGGGCGGCCTCCTTCGGGATGTTGCGGCCTCCCGACGCGAGGGCGGCCACCAGTTCGAGCTCGTGGTGGTAGTTCCGGGTCAGGGACGGGTAGGGGTGGTCGGCCACGTGGCCGACGGGCACGACCTGGATCGCGTCCGTGGGCTTCTGGAAGAAGAACGGCGGCTCGCGCGTCGGGTCCGAACCCATCTCGCGGGCATGGGCGGCGTAGTTGCGCCCGATGCAGTAGATCCGCCGCACCGGAAAGACCTCGGCGCTGCCGACGATGGGGATCGTGACCGGGGGCAGGGCGAACAGCGGCCGGGGCGCGGCGCCGCCCGGGGCCGTCCCGGCTTCCCCGGCGGTCGCCCCGGTGGACCGAAGGGCAGTGCCGGCGGCGGCCGCGGCCGCGACCCTGAGGGCGTTGCGTCTGTTCGTGGTCATGGGAGATCCGTTCGGATGGGTTATGATCGCGCCGTGGTTGTCCGGTGTAAACGCGGCGCCGCCCCAGTGCGTCCCCTCGAGCCGGCGCGCCCGGTGGTCGGGGTGTGCCGGCCCCTGCCCGAGCCCGGCGCCGGTCCGCACCCTTCCGTGCCGACCACCGCCCTGTCGATCTTCGCCCCGGCGCACCTGCGCGTCACCCGGGTGGGACTCCTCCTCGCCAGCGGCGCCCATGTCCTCGCCAGCGGCGCCCATGTCCTCGCCACCGGCGCCCATGTCCCCGCCACCGGCGCCCATGTCCCCGCCACCGGCGCCCATGTCCCCGCCACCGGCGCCCATGACGGCGACGCCGCGGTGACGCGCTGGCCGGCGACTTCCCCGCGCACCGAACGCGGCTTCTCCCTTGGGCGGCAACGGCGGCTCCCTCGCGCTCATCATCGTCGGGGCTTTCCCCTGGCGCCGCCGCCGCGGGTGGTCCTCACGGCCTCCGGCAGCGCCAGGGTCTTCGCCCCTCGCCCCCGCTTCCCGCAGGCGGGTGAGCCTGCGGGAAGCGGGGGCGGCGTCGGGCCGGGGCGGCGGGACTATTTCTTGCCGTGGCCGTGGCCGTGGGCATGCCCGTCCGTGTCGGAATGCAGCGGCTTGCCGTCGGGACCCTTGTCCTGCGTCTCCCGCACCCGGGGATCGTCGCTGTGGTTCGGTCCGCCGGAGACGGTGCCGAGGTTCGGCTTCACCTGCTCGGGGTTCGACGCGTTGCGTGTCCGTCGACGGCGAGGGCCGGGGCCGCCGCGAGCAGGCCGGCGGTGAGGAGGGCGAACATCGTGGTCTTCATGGGTCTGTCTCCGAAGTCGGAGCGGCGATGGCCGCTTCGAACCGGGAGATAGCCGGCCCGTTTGTCGCGCCGTTGCCGCCAGCGTGACGAAGCGTGTCCGCGTCCCCCGCTCCGGTCGAGTCCGAGGCGCCGCACGCGGGTGGCGCGGGGGCGCAGGCCCTCAGTAGCCCCGCCTCCGGTCGATCCCTGCCGGCGCACGGCCGGTGCGCCGGAACTCCGCCACCGCCTCGGCGACGAGCTCGGCGGCCGAGGCCATGTTCGTCGGGGCCGCGACGTGGGGCAGGATCGTGATCGCCGGATGGGTCCAGAGGCGGTGATCCGGGGGCAGGGGCTCCTCCGGGAAGACGTCGAGGATGGCGTGGCCGAGGGCGCCCGTCGCCAGGGCGGCGAGGAGATCGTCCTCGACCACGTGCGCGCCGCGCCCGAAATTCACCAGGGCGGCGCCCGGCGGCAGGTGGCCGAAGGCGTCGGCGTTCAGGATGCCGCGGGTGTCCGGGGTCAGGGGCAGCAGGTTGACCAGGATGTCGGCCGCCGCGAGGCTCTGTACGAAGCCGTCCGGGCCGCTGGCGACCCGGATCGTCCCGTGCGCGGTGCCGGACCGGCTCCAGCCCCGGACGGGAAAGCCGAGGGCGCGCAGGAGGTCGGCCGCGGCCCGGCCCATCTCGCCGAGGCCGAGGAGCGTCACGCGGCGCGCGCCGGCTAAGCGGACGGGGTGCTGGTGCCACGTTCCCGCACGCTGCTGGGCGGCATAGAGCGGGAAGTCGCGGTGCAGGTGCAGGACCGCCGCCGCCACCGCCTCCGCCATGGCGCGCGCCAGGGTCGGGTCGACGAGGCGCCGCACGGGCACGTCGGGCAGCGTGTCGTCGAGGACGAGGCGGTCGACGCCGGCCCAGAGGCTCTGGATCCAGCGCAGGTTCGGCAGGCCCGCGAGGGACCCCAGCGGCGGGTTCGCCACGATGGCGACTTCCGCCGCGTCCGCCGGGGCGCCCGCGGAGGCCGTCTGGATCCGCTCCCCCGGCATGGCGGCGCCCAGGGCGTCCCGCCAGGCCGCCTCGTCCGCGGCGGGAAGGCTGGTCACGAGAAGGAGGGGGGAGGGCATGGAGTCGGATCTCCTCGGGGCCGGGGCATATCGCCGGGCGACGGGATCACCCGCGAGCGGCCCGCCGTCAACGAAGCGCCTTGACCATTCCGGCCCGAAACCTGCCTGATCGCGGGCCTCTTCGATCCGTATCGGAATCCAATGCCCAAGATCGCTTATCCCGGACCTGCCTGCGTCCTCGCCCTCGCGGCCGCGGTCCTCGCCCAAGCCGCCCCCGTCGCGGCGCAGGACCCGGCTTCGGCGCCTTTCCGAGTCGAGGCAGCGACGATCGCGGGGGCGCGCGAGGCCCTCGCCTCCGGGCGGATCACTTGCCGCGACCTGGTCCAGGGCTATCTCGACCGCATCGCCGCCTACGATCAGGCCGGTCCGAAGCTCGCGGCGATCCGGGCGCTGAACCCGCAGGCCCTGACCCAGGCCGAGGCCTACGACGCGGATCGCACGGCGGGCGCGGCCAAGCCCCTCGGCTGCGTCCCCCTGCTCCTCAAGGACAATTACGACACCGTCGAACTGCCGACGACCGGTGGTTCGGCGGCGCTGGCGGGCGCGCAGCCGGCGCAGGACGCCACGGCGGTGGCCCGCCTGCGCGCCGCCGGCGCCATCGTGCTGGCCAAGGCGAACATGCAGGAACTCGCCCTCGGCGGGGTCTCGGTGAGTTCGCTGGGGGGACAGGTCCGCAATCCCTACGACCTGACCCGCACCCCCGGCGGCTCCAGCGGCGGCGTCGGCGCGGGGCTGGCTGCCGGCTTCGCCCTCGGGGGGCTCGGCAGCGACACCGTGAATTCCATCCGCTCGCCCGCCTCGGCCAACAACCTCGTGGGCCTGCGCGTCACCCAGGGGCTGATCAGCCTCGCGGGCATCATGCCGGTCTCGAAGACGCAGGATGCCATCGGGCCGATCACCCGCACGGTGGCGGATGCGGCGACCCTGCTGCAGGCCATGGCCGGCCCCGACCCGGCCGATCCCCTCACGGCCGCGGCGATCGGTAAGGTCGCGCGGAGCTACGCCGATGCGCTGAAGCCCGACGCCCTCAAGGGCGCCCGCCTCGGCGTCGTCCGGGCCCTGTTCGGGACCAAGCCGGAGCACGCGGAGGTCAACCGCGTCATGCAGACGGCCCTCGACGCCCTGGAGGCGGCGGGCGCCACCCTGGTGCGGATCGACGATCCGGCCTTCGAGGCCGACGCCCTCAACCGGGAGGACGACGTTCAGACCTACGAGTACAAGGCGCTGATGAACGGCTATCTGGCCACGATCCCGAATGCGCCGCACAAGGATCTCGCCGGCATCCTGGCCTCGGGCCGGTTCCACCGCGCCGCCCTGGAGTCGTTCCTGACGGCCGCCGAGGCGCGCCAGGACGGCATGGCCGAGCCCGAGTACAGGGCCCGTCTCGGACGGATCGCCGCCCTGAAGGCGCATGTCACCGAGGTTTTCGCGGCGCAGAAGCTCGACGCCCTGGTCTACCCGCTGCAGAAGCGGCTCGTGGTGCCCATCGGCGAACTCAACCAGGCGGATCGCAACGGGATCGTCGCGGGGTTGACGGGCTTCCCCGCCATCGACGTCCCCGCCGGGTTCTCGGCCGCCACCGCGATGGCGCCCGAGGGCGTGCCGGTCGGCATGGACCTGCTCGGCCAGCCCTGGAGCGAGGCGAAGCTCCTCGGTCTCGCCTACGCCTTCGAGCAGGCGACGACCTTGCGTCGGCTGCCGGCGAGCACGCCGCCCCTCGGGGCGCGCTGATCAGGCCGCGCGGGTCGGGGCCGGCACCAGATCACGCACCCGCCACATCGCGCGGGCGAGGTGGGAGCGATAGGGTGCGAAGGGGCGCGTGAACGCCTGCGTGTCCGTGCAGCCGGTCAGGCGCCGGAGGCTGCCGACGGCGGCGACGTCGCCGGCCGGCCAGATGTCCGGGTCGTGATAGTGGAAGATGCCGATCATGTCGGCGGTCCACTGGCCCACGCCCTTGATGCTGCGCAGGATCGCCGCGCGGTCCGGGTGGGGCAGGGTGGCGAGGTCGGGGCCGAACAGGCCCGCCTCGTCCGCGGCGCGGATGGCCTGGACCGCCCGCACCTTGGCGCCCGAGAGGCCGCAGCCGCGCAGGGTCTCGGCATGGGCTTCGACGAAGAGGTCGCGGGGGGCCACGCTCCGCAGCTGCGCCGCGGCCTCGACGCGGGCCCAGATGGCTGCCGCGGCGCGGGTCGAGATCTGCTGGTTCACGACCTCGAGGGCGAGGCGGTCCGCGACATGGGCGTGGGTCGGCGGTTCGACCGGCACAGGCCCGAGGCGCGCGAGGGCGTCGTGCAGGGCATGGAACAACCCCCGGGCGGTGGCCAGGAGGTGGGCGTGCGGATCGGAATTGGGGCGCATGCGGTCCGGCGGGGATTGGGCTGACAGGCCCGGAAAGGCCTCGGCCCCGAGACGGGGCCGAGGCGGTCGGCTTAGCGGTCGCGGCGCTCGCGCGTGATGGTGGTACGCTCCTCGCGACGCTCGATCCGGTCCTCACGGCGATCCGGATCGACACCGAGGACGCCGCCGACCGTGCCGGTGGCCGCGCCGACGGCGCCGCCCACCACGCCGCCGATCGGGCCGGCCGCGCGGTTGCCGTCCTCGACGCCGCGCTCGGCGCCACGGATGGTGCCCTGGGCCTGCGCCGTGCCCGCGAGGACGACGGGGGTGAGGAGGAGGGCGGTGGCGATGACGAATGACTTCATGAAAAGGACCTCGCGTCGATGGTTCGGGATGGCCGGTCACGCCGTCGCGACCGGTTCGGCATGTCTCATCAACGGCCGAAACGCCGAAAGGTCACAGACTTCGCTGGAATAGGCGCGGGCGCGGGTGGTTCGGGCGACGCTCCGCCTTCCGTTTGCGCGTCTTCGCGTGCCCTCTGCGGGCGATCGGCGTCGACGCGTTTGGGCACGCCGCACGCGCCATCCGCACCCGTCGAACGGCGCGCCCTGCCGCTCAGTAGGTCGCGAACATCGCGGCGATGTCGACCGGATCGCGGGTGCGGGTCAGCGCCAGCGCGAGCAGGATCCGCGCCTTCTGCGGCGTCAGGTTGTCGGCGCTGAGGATCCCGCGTTCGCGCAGGCGGGTCGTGACCGGCACCACGCCGCTGCCGGCGCGGGTGGACTGGACCACCACCACCCCGGCGGCCACGGCCTCGGCCAGGGCGTCGGCCTCGCCCGGGGGCGTCATGCCGGGGGCGAGGCCCGCCGAGACGAGTCCCTGCGCGCCGGCTGCAACGAAGGCGCGCACGGCGGTGCCGTCCGCGTCGGCATAGGCGTAGGCGACGTCGACCCGGGGCAGGGCGGCCCGCCCCTCCAGGGTGAAGGGCGTGCCCGGGGCGTGCCGTCGCTCGGGGCGGCGGTAGTAGCGGACATGCGGTCCATCGACGTGGCCGAGGACGCCGAAATCCGCCGTGCGGAAGGTCTGGAGCCGGCCGACCGAGGTCTTCGTCACCTCGCGGGCCGCCTGGATCTCGTCGTTGAGCACCACCAGCACCCCGCGCCCGCGCGAGGCCGGATCGGCGGCGACCCGCAGGGCCGCGATGAGGTTGAGGCCGGCGTCGCTCGACAGGGCGCTGATCGGGCGCTGGGCCCCGACGAGGACCACCGTACAGGCCACCGTCAGGGTGAGGCCGAGCGCGTAGGCGGTCTCCTCCAGGGTCGCGGTGCCGTGCCCGATCACGATGCCGGCGAGGTCGGGATGGGCCTCCGCGAGTTCCGCGCAGAGGGCGGCGAGGGCACGCCACTCGGCAAAGCCGATGGCGGGGCTCTCCACCGCGCGGAACGGCACCGCGACCACCTCGGCCACGGTGCGCGCCTCGGGCACCCGCTCGAGGATCGCGTCGGCCGCGAGGCGTTGCCCGGTGGCGGTGTAGTCGAGGACGTCGAGGGAATCCCAGCCGAGGGACGCGATCGTCCCGCCCGTGCCGATGAAGGCCACCTTGGATCGCGTCGCCATCGTGTCGTCGTCTCCGTTCCTGTTTACGGTACGGACGGCCCCCATGCAGGAGGCCTGCCGGATTGAGCGTCCGCCCGTCAGCGGCGGGAGGTCGGCCGGGGCTTCAGGTCGTCGAGGGCGTCGGCATTGGCGCGGCCCCAGGCGTAGAGGAGTTCGACCGGCTCGACGAAGCGGCCCCCGAGCGCGGTCAGGCGATAGTCCACGGCGGGCGGCACCGTGCCGGCCACGTGGCGGGTGAGGAGGCCGCTCGCCTCCATGTCGCGCAGGGTCTGGGTCAGCATCTTCTTCGAGATGCCGGGCAGGCTGCGCTGGAGCACGCCGGTGCGCGCCGCCCCGCCGTGGCGGGCGTGCAGCGTATGCAGGACCATGCTGGTCCACTTGGTCGCGAACAGGTCGAGCACCCGGCGCGGTGCGCAGTCCTCGCGCCACGTCTCGTCCGCACTCAGCCTCTCCATGGTCGTCGCCCTTTGCTGGTTACCGTTTGGTGCCTATGACTCCAATCGGTGCCGTCTGGTCAGGGGCGGACTGTCTCCATAGGTCGGTCTCAGATCAAGACGGAGACTTCCATGACCAGGACGGCCCTCATCGCCGGCGTCAGCGGCATCGTCGGCAACAACCTCGCCCGTCACCTGGTGTCGGAGGGCTGGTCCGTGGCCGGCCTCGCCCGGCGCCCGCCCGCCGACCTGGCCGGCGTCACGCCGGTGGCCGCCGACCTCCTCGACCCCGAGAGCCTACGCGGCGCGCTGGCGGAGGTCCGCCCCACCGACGTCTTCATCACGACCTGGCTCCGCCAGGAGACGGAGGCGGAGAACATCCGCGTCAACGGGACGATGGTGCGCAATCTCCTCGACGCCCTTCGGCCGAACGGCGGCGTGGCGCATGTCGGCCTGGTCACCGGCCTCAAGCACTATCTCGGGCCGTTCGAGGCCTACGGAAAGGGCACCCTGCCGGCCACGCCGTTCCGCGAGGAGCAGGGCCGCCTCGACGTCGAGAACTTCTACTACGCGCAGGAGGACGAGGTCTTCGCCGCCGCAGCACGGGACGGCTTCGGCTGGAGCGTGCACCGGCCCCACACCATCATCGGCTACGCCCTCGGCAACGCCATGAACATGGGCGTGACCCTGGCGGTCTACGCCACGCTCTGCCGCGAGACCGGTCGGCCGTTCCGCTTCCCGGGCTCGGCCGCCCAGTGGAACGGGCTCACCGACATGACGGATGCGCGCATCCTGGCGCGCCAGCTCGCCTGGGCCGCCACCACGCCGGCAGCCCGCAACGAGGCCTTCAACATCGTCGACGGCGACGTCTTCCGCTGGAGCTGGATGTGGGGCCGGATCGCCGACTGGTTCGGCGTGCAGCCGGCGCCCTTCGACGGCACGGTCCTGCCCCTGGAGCAGCAGATGGACGGCGCCGCCCCGCTCTGGGCCGAACTCGCCGCCCGGCACGGCCTCAAGGAGGCCGATCTCGGGCGCCTCGCCTCGGCCTGGCACACGGATGCGGATCTCGGCCGCCCCATCGAGGTCGTCACCGACATGAGCAAGAGCCGGCGCCTCGGTTTCCTGGACTACCAGGCCACCGACGACGCGTTCTTCGACCTGTTCGCCCGCCTGCGGGCGGAGCGGGTCATTCCCTGACATCCGCCACCGGCCGGGGCTTCGCCCGCGACTTGGCGGACCCGGCGTTTGTCTCCATCATCGCCGGATCCCCCGATGCGCGAGACCCCGATCCGATGAAGCCGTTCGACTGGACCACCGGCTACCCCACCGTGCGGATGCCGATCTTCGGCCGCAACATGGTCTCGACCTCGCACGCGCTCGCGGCCCAGGCCGGCATCCGCATGCTGTGGCAGGGCGGCAATGCGGTCGATGCCGCCATCGCCACGGCGGCGGCCAAGACCATCACCGAGCCCTGCAGCAACGGCCTCGGCTCGGACGCCTTCTGCATCCTGTGGGACGGCAAGGCGCTGCACGGCCTCAACGCCTCGGGCGGGGCGCCGGCGGCCTGGACCCCCGACTACTTCGCCCGGAAATACGGGGCAGCCGAGCGCCCGCCGATGCGGGGCTGGGATTCCGTCACGGTGCCGGGCGCCGTCGCGGCCTGGGTGGCCCTGAGCGAGCGCTTCGGGACGCTGCCCTTCGCCGATCTCCTGCAGCCCGCCATCGAGATCGCCGAGCGCGGCTACCTCGCGCCGGTCGTGGTGCAGCAGAAATGGGCGGCCGCCGCGACGGTCGCCGATCTCGTGAGCCAGCCCGGCTTCGCCGAAACCTTCCTGCCCCGCGGCCGCGTCCCCCATGTGGGCGAGCGCGTCACCCTGCCGGGCATCGCCCGGTCGCTGCGGGCCATCGCCGAGACCAAGGGGCGGGCCTTCTACGAGGGCGAGATCGCCGAGGCCATGGCCCGCCACGCCGCGGCCCATGGCGGCGCCATGACGGTGGCGGACCTTTCCGCTTTCCGGCCCGAATGGGTGACGCCGACGGCCAAGGACTACCGCGGCTACACCCTGCACGAGATCCCGCCGAACGGGCAGGGCATCGCCGCCCAGATCGCCCTCGGCATCCTCGACTCCTTCGACCTCGCGGGCTTGGCCCCCGACGGGCCGGCGGCGCAGCACCTGCAGATCGAGGCGATGAAGCTCGCGTTCGCCGACACCTACCGCTACGTCGCCGACGCGCGCAGCATGGAGGTCAGCCCGGAGGCGATGCTCGACCCCGCCTATCTGGCGGACCGCGCCAAGCTGATCGACCCGCGCCGGGCGCAGGATTTCGGCGCCGGCAACCCGGTGCGCGGCGGCACCGTCTACCTCACGGCGGCCGATGAATCCGGCATGATGGTGAGCTTCATCCAGTCGAACTTCATGGGCTTCGGCTCGGGCGTGGTCGTGCCCGAATGGGGCCTGTCGCTGCAGAACCGCGGCTACGGCTTCGTGCTGGACCCGAGCAGTCCGAACGTGGTGGCGCCGGGCAAGCGGCCCTTCCACACCATCATCCCGGGTTTCCTCACGCAGGGCGGCGCGCCCGTGATGAGCTTCGGCGTGATGGGCGGCAACATGCAGCCGCAAGGCCACCTGCAGACCCTGGTGCGGATGATCGACCACGGCCAGAACCCGCAGGCCGCCTGCGACGCGCCGCGCTGGCGCTTCAACGCGGGCCGGGAGATCAACGCCGAGGCGACGATGCCGGCCGCGACCCTGCAGGGCCTCGTGGAGCGCGGCCACCGGGTCGACGTGATCCAGGACAGCTACCAGGATTTCGGCGCCGGCCAGTTCATCTGGCGCATGGGGGACGCGAGCACCGAGGGCTATGTCGGCGCCAGCGATCCGCGCCGCGATGGGCAAGTGGCGGTTTGGTAACCGGCCGCGCTTGCGCCAGCATCCGCTGGCACGGATAATGTATGCACTTTCGAACGTCTTCCCGGCTCGTGCCGATCGGCCCTCGGGTGCGACCGATCCGCGATCCGGACCGATCCCTGTTCTGAAGGAAGCTTGATGCTGCGTCTGTTCGCTGTCAGCCTCGTCGCGGGCATTGCCGCGCTGTCGCCCGTTCTCGTCGGGGCGTCGCAGGCCCAGACCCTGCGCTTCGGCCTGATGGAGGACCCGGACGCCCTCGACCCGACGCTGGCCCGCACCTTCGCCGGCCGCATGGTCTTCGCAGCCCTGTGCGACAAGCTCGTGGATATCGGCCCCGACCTGAAGCCGGTGCCGCAGCTCGCCACCGGCTGGAGCCTGTCGGAGGACCAGAAGACCCTCACCATGACCCTGCGGCCCGGCGTGCTGTTCCACGACGGCGAGAAGCTCGACGCGGCGGCGGCCAAGTACAGCCTTGAGCGGCACATGAAGCTGCCCGGATCGCAGCGGCGCGGCGAGATCGCACCGATCGACCGGGTCGAGGTCGTCGACGACCTGACCTTCAAGATCCTCCTCAAGACGCCGTTCGCCCCCCTGATGGCGCAGTTCACCGACCGCGCCGGCATGATGGTCTCTCCCAAGGCCGCCGAGCGCCTGGGCGACAAGTTCTCCACGGCTCCCGTCTGCGCCGGGCCGTTCAAGTTCGTCGAGCGGGTGCCGCAGGACCGGATCGTGGTCGAGCGCTTCGACGATTACTGGAACAAGGACCAGATCCACCTGCAGCGCATCGAGTTCCGGCCGATCCCCGACGGCACCGTGCGCCTGACGAACCTCCGCGCCGGCCAGCTCGACCTGCTGGAGCGGCTGACCCCGACCGACCTGCCGCAGGTGAGCCGCGACCCGAAGCTCAAGATCGGCTCGACCATCGAGCTCGGCTTCCAGTCCATCGTGTTCAACCCGAACAGGGCGGGCTCGGCGGTGGCCGACCCGCGCGTGCGCGCCGCCTTCGACCTCGCCATCGACCGCAACGCCCTCAACCAGGTGGTGTTCAGCGGCGAGTTCCTGCCCGGCAACCAGTGGGTCTCGCCCAAGCACCCGGCCTACGTGCAGGCGTATCCGATCCCGAAGCGGGATGTGGCCAAGGCCAAGGCCCTGCTGGCGGAGGCCGGGGTGCCGAAGCCGAGCGTGACCCTCACGGTCTACGCCAACAACGAGGCGCCCCAGGTGGGCCAGGTCATCCAGGCGATGACCCGTGAGGCCGGCTTCGATGTGAAGCTCCAGGCCACCGACTTCACCACCGCGCTGGACGCCGCCGACAAGGGCAATTTCGACGCCTACCTCTATTCCTGGAGCGGCCGGCCCGATCCCGACGGCAACACCTTCAGCTTCCTCGCCTGCAAGACGCCCCTGAACTACGCCCGCTACTGCAACCCGGAGGCGGACGCGGCGCTCGGCGCCGAGCGTGCCACGGTCGATCCCGGCCAGCGCGCCGAGGCCTGGAAACAGCTCGCCGACCGGGTGATGGCCGACCGGCCGCTGATCTACCTGTTCCACCGCAAGCTGTTCTGGGCCTACAGCACCAAGCTCACCGGCTTCACGCCCTATCCCGACGGCCTCGTGCGCTTCACCGGCCTCACGCTCAACTGAGGCGGGGGGGCGGCCGATGCTGCGCTTTCTCGTCCAGCGCCTGGCGCTCGCGATCCCAACCCTGGTGATCGCCTCGATGATCATCTTCACCCTGCAGCAATTGCTGCCGGGCGACACCGCGACGGCCCTGTCCGGCGAGGAGCGCGACCCCGAGGTCATCGCCTTCATCCGGCAGAAGTACCACCTCGATCAGCCCCTGCCCGTGCGCTACGCCCTCTGGGCCGGCGGCGTGCTGCAGGGCGATCTCGGCGAGTCGATCCGCCTGCAGAAGCCGGTCCTCGACCTCGTCATCGAGAAGCTGCCGGTCACCCTCGAACTCGCCTGCCTCGCCATGCTGGTGGCGCTCGTCATCGGCGTGCCGATGGGCATCCTGTCGGCGGTCAAGCGCGGAACGGCTGCCGACACCCTGGCCAACGGCATCGCCCTCTGGGGCCTGTCGGTGCCGAATTTCTGGCTCGGCATCCTGATGATCCTGCTGTTCTCCGTGCAGCTCGGCTGGCTCCCGGCGTCCGGCTACGTCTCGCCCTTCGAGAGCTTGTCCGAGAACCTGCGCTCCATGGCGATGCCGGCCTTCGTCCTCGGCAACGCCATCGCGGCGGTGATGATGCGCCACACCCGCGCGGCGATGCTGGGCGTGCTCTGCTCGGACTACGTCCGCACCGCCCGGGCCAAGGGCGTCTCGCCCCTGCGCCTGATCCTGCGCCACGCCCTGCCCAACGCCGCGATCCCGATCATCACCCTGGGCGCCCTCGAATTCGGGCAGCTTCTCTCCGGCGCGGTGCTCACCGAGCAGGTGTTTTCGGTGCCGGGCTTCGGCAAGCTGATGGTCGATGCGGTGTTCAACCGCGACTACGCCACCGTGCAGGGCGTCGTGATCTGCACCGCCACCACCTACGTCCTCCTCAACCTCGCGGCCGACCTCCTCGCGGCCTTCGTCAACCCGAAGCTGAGGCGCGCGTGAGCATGGGCGTTGTGCAGGAGCACCGCATCGCGGGGATATCGAGCGCGTCTCTCCTCCCCCTTGTGGGGCGGAGTAGAAGGCTGGGTGACCCTCCAAGTGCGAAGGCTAACGGCGCCACCCCCACCCTCGATCCCTCCCCACGAGGGGGAGGGAAGCGCGTGATCGCCTGGCAGGAACCGATCGACGGGAGTGGCGCCCGATGACCAAGGCTGCCATCGCCCCGCCCGACATCGCCCTGCCGGCCGCCGAGCCCGCGCTCCGCGCCGAGCCGAGCCCGATCCGCGAATTCTGGACGCGCTTGAAAGCGCGCCGCACCGCCATGGTGGGCCTCGTCATCGTGGTGGCGCTGATCTTGATGGCAATCTTCGCCGACGGGATCGCGCCCTACGATCCCATCGCCACCGATTGGGGCGCCATCCGCTCTCCGCCGAGCTGGGCGCATCCCTTCGGCACCGACGAGGTCGGGCATGACGTGCTCTCGCGCATCGTCTTCGGGGCGCGGGCCTCCCTCGGCGCCGGCCTGACCTCGGTGGCTCTCGCGGTGGCGCTCGGCCTGCCGTTCGGCCTGCTGGCCGGCTATGCCGGTGGCATGGTCGACCTGGCGATCATGCGCCTGACCGACGCCCTCCTGGCGATCCCGTTCCTGATCCTCGCCATCGCGCTCGCCGCCTTCCTCGGTCCGAGCCTGTCCAACGCCATGGTGGCGATCGGCCTCTCGGCCACCTCGACCTTCGTGCGCCTGACCCGGGCGCAGGTGCAGGCGGTGGCGGCGGAGGAGTTCGTGGAGGCTGCCCGCGCCGTCGGCAACTCGCCCTGGCGGATCGCCATCCGCCACATCGTGCCCAACATCGTGCCGGCGATCCTGGTCCAGGCGACCCTGACCATCGCGGCGGCGATCATCGCCGAGGCCAGCCTGTCCTTCCTCGGCCTCGGCCAGCAGCCGCCCGAGCCGTCCTGGGGCTCGATGCTCAACGTCGCCAAGAACTTCCTCGAGCAGGCGCCCTGGATGGCGATCTGGCCCGGGGCCTCAATCTTCCTTGCGGTGCTGGCCTTCAACCTCCTCGGTGACGGCCTGCGCGATGCCCTCGACCCCCGGCAGAGGACCTGACCATGGTTCCGGAGAGCCCGAAGCCCCTGCTCGACGTCCGCGACCTCGGCGTCGCCTTCGACAGCGAGGGCGGCGCGGTCCACGCGGTCAACGGCGTGTCGTATGCGCTCAAGGAGGGCGAGACCCTCGGCATCGTCGGCGAATCCGGCTCCGGCAAGAGCGTGCACGTGCTGGCGATGCTGGGGCTGATCCCGCGCCCGCCCGGCCGCATCACCGGCGGGCAGGTTCTGTTCGCCGGCCGCGACCTCTTGCGCCTGCCGGAGCGCGACCTGCGGAAGGTGCGCGGCGGGCAGATCGGCTTCGTCTTCCAGGACCCGATGAGCTCCCTCAACCCCGGCATGACGGTGGCCGCGCAGATCATCGAGCCCCTGCGCATCCATCTCGGCCTCGACGGCCGGGCGGCGCGGGCCCGGGCCCGCGACCTCCTCGACCTCGTGCGCATCCCGAACGCCGGCGCCCGCCTCGACCAGTACCCGCACGAGTTCTCCGGCGGCCAGCGCCAGCGGGTGATGATCGCCATCGGGTTGTCGTGCCGCCCCAAGCTCCTCATCGCCGACGAGGCGACGACCGCCCTCGACGTCACCGTGCAGGCGGAGATCATCGGTCTGGTGCAGGAGCTCAAGCGCGAGATCGGCATGGCGATCATCTGGATCACCCACGATCTCGGCGTGGTGGCGGGCATCGCCGACACCGTGCAGGTCATGTATGCCGGCCGCATCCTCGAGCGCGGCCCGGTGGACGACCTTTTCCGCGATCCGCGCAGCGCCTACACCCTCGGTCTGCTGCGCTCGCTGCCCGACCTCAGCCGCGGCCGGGCCGGGCGCCGGCGCCTGCATCAGATCGAGGGCGCTCCCCCGGACATGCGCCATCCGCCGCCGGGCGACCCCTTCGCCGCGCGCAACGCGTACGCGACGTCGCGCTGCCTCACCGAGGCGCCGCCCCTGGCCCAGGCCCCCGGCGCCGCCCCGGGCCACCTCGTGGCGGCGTGGTACGACCTGCCGGCGCGCCTCGCCGCCGAGGAAGCCGCACGATGAGGCCCGAGCCCGCCGACCACTATCCGCTGCTCTCGGTGCGCAACCTGAGCAAGCACTACCCCTTGCGCAGCTGGTGGGGCGGCAAGGGCGCGGTGTTCCGGGCGGTCCAGGATGTCAGCTTCGACATCCGGCCGGGCGAAACGCTGGGCCTCGTGGGGGAATCCGGCTCGGGCAAGTCCACCATCGGCCGTGCCGTCACCATGCTGAACCCGCCGAGCGCCGGCACCGTCGCCTTCGAGGGCGCCGACCTCGCCAAGCTCTCCGCCGGGGAGATGCGCCGGATGCGCGCTCGCATCCAGATGGTGTTCCAGGACCCCTACGCGGCCCTCAACCCGCGCATGAGCATCGGCGACTACGTGGCCGAGCCGTTTCGGCTGCACCGGCCTGGCATGGCCCGGGGCGAGCGCCGCGACGAGGTCGAGGGCTTGCTGGCCCGGGTCGGACTCGATCCGCGCTTCGCCCGGCGCTACCCGCACCAGTTCTCCGGCGGGCAGCGCCAGCGCATCTGCATCGCCCGCGCGATCGCGCTGAAACCCAGCTTCATCGTCGCCGACGAGCCGATCGCCGCCCTCGACGTCTCGATCCAGGCCCAGGTCGTCAACCTGCTGCAGGACCTGCAGGACGAGCTCGGCATCTCGTACCTGTTCATCTCCCACGACCTGCGCATGGTGCGCTACCTCTGCCAGCGCGTCGCCGTGCTCTGGCACGGCCGGGTGGTGGAACTCGCCGAGGCCGATGCCCTCTACGAAGATCCGCGCCATCCCTACACCCGGCGCCTCCTCAGCGCCGTGCCGGTGCCCAACCCCGTGGAGGAGCGCGCCCGCCTGCGCGCCGCCTCCCTCCTGCCCCCCGCCGATCCGGATGCCATCGGCGGCCTGGTCGAGGTCGCCCCCGGCCACTGGGTCGCCGACACCCGCTATTCCTGACCCCCAAGGACCCGACGCCGTGAGAGACTTCTCGAAACCGGGCCGCTCGCCCGTCTATGCCGCCAACGCCGCGGTCGCGACCTCCCATCCCCTCGCTTCGCTGGCCGCCATCGAGGTCCTGAAGGCCGGCGGCAACGCCGTTGACGCCGCCATCGCGGCGGTGGCGGTGCAGGGCGTGGTCGAGCCGGCCATGACCGGCATCGGCGGCGACTGCTTCGCCCTCTACGCGCCGAAGGGCGCCGCCGTGCCGGTCACGCTGAACGGCTCCGGCCGCAGCCCGGCCGCCGCGCACGACGCCTGGTACGTGGAGAACCAGGTGGCGATCGACGCGACCTCGCCGCACGCCGTCACGGTTCCGGGCGCCGTCGCGGCCTGGGCGCGGCTGCTCGCCGATCACGGCACCCGCACCTTGGGCGAGCTGCTGCAGCCGGCGATCCGCTACGCCGAGGAGGGCTATCCGGTGCAGCCGCGCGTCGCCTACGACTGGGCGCGCAACCGCGACAAGCTGCGGGCCGATCCCGGCTCGGCCGCCGCCTACCTCGTCGACGGCGAGGCGCCGAAGGTCGGCACGATCATGCGCCACCCGAAGCTCGCCGCCACCCTGCGGCGCATCGCCGAGCACGGCGCCCCCGGCTTCTACGAGGGCCCGGTGGCCGAGGACATGGTGCGCACCTTGCGCGAACTCGGCGGCCTGCACACGCTGGAGGATTTCGCCAACGCGGCGCCCGAATACGTGACGCCGATCTCGACCCGCTACCGGGGTTACGACGTCTATGAATGTCCCCCGAGCGGCCAGGGCCTCGCCGCCCTGATGATGCTGAACGTGCTGTCGCAGTACGACGTCGGCGCGCTGTCCGAACTGGACCGGGTCCACCTCTTCACGGAAGCCTGCAAGCAGGCTTACCACCACCGCGACGCGCTCTTCGCCGATCCGGTCGTGAACGCCGTGCCGGTGGAGCACCTGCTCTCCCAGGCCTGGCAGGCGCGGGCGCACGGCGCCATCGACATGGCCCACGCGCAGGCGCCGGTGCTGTGGCCGGAGATCCGGCACACCGACACGGTCTACCTCTGCGTGGTCGACCGCGACGGCAACGCGATCTCGCTGATCAACTCGATCTTCCAGGGCTTCGGCAGCGGCATCACCGCGCCGGAGAGCGGCGTGCTGCTGCACAACCGCGGCTTCTCGTTCCGGGTCGAGCCTGGCCATCCCAACACCATCGCGCCCTCGAAGCGCCCGATGCACACCATCATCCCCGGCATGCTGATGCGCGACGGCGCCATGGTGGCGCCCTTCGGCGTGATGGGCGGGCACTACCAGGCCATGGGCCATGTCGAGCTGCTCACCGGCATCATCGACCGGGGCCTCGACGTGCAGGAGGCCCTCGATGCGCCGCGCAGCTTCGCCTATGGCGGCGGCATCGAGTTGGAGGGTGGCTTCGGCGCCGGGCTCGCCGAGGGGCTGGCCGCGCGCGGGCACGTCACGGTGCCGGCCCCGGTCCCGATCGGTGGCGGCCAGATCATCTGGGTCGACCCGGCGACGGGCATGCGCGCCGCCGGATCCGATCCGCGCAAGGACGGCTGCGCCCTCGGCTACTGAACGTTCTTTCCGGTCGATCGCGTCGATTGGACCGGTCGGGACAGGCCCCCTCTCCCATGGGGAGAGGGTTGGGGTGAGGGCAGTGCCCCATCCGCGGAAGTCACACACCTCGCCCTGTCCCTCTCCTTCCAGGAGAGGGGACCGGCGCGCGAAGGGCGCCGGAGGAATCGACCGGAGAGGGTCTGAGGCGCGGGCATCCGGCTCATGGGTAGCGCACCGGGGCCGGCTGCTCGGGCAAGGGGATGAACTCGGATTCCCCCGGCACGGTGTCGAAGCGGGCCTGGCGCCAATCCTCCTTGGCCTGCTCGATCCGCTCGGGCCGGGAGGAGACGAAGTTCCACCAGAGATGGCGCGGGCCGTCCATCGGCTCGCCGCCCAGGACCATGAAGCGGGCGGTCTCGGTCGCCCGCACGCTGATCCGGTCGCCCGGCCGGAAGACGAGGAGCTGGCCCGGGCCGAACCCATCCCCGGCGATGTCGATGGCGCCCGAGACCGTGTAGATGGCACGCTCGTCGTAGGTCGGGTCGAGGGGCAGCACTGCGCCGGCCTCGAGCCTCACGTCGGCATAGACTATCGGGCTCGAGGTCCGCACCGGCGATGTCGCCCCGAAGGCCTCGCCGGCGATCAACCGGACGGTCTTGCCCTCGCCGCCGAGGATCGGCAGCGCCTCGGCTTCGTAATGCTCGAACGCCGGCGCGGTCTCCTCGTCCTGGCGGCTCAGCGCCACCCAGCTCTGAAGGCCGAACAGGGTCGAGCCGGTCCGGCGCAGGTCCGCCCCGGTGCGCTCGGAATGGGTGATGCCCCGCCCGGCCGTCATCCAGTTCAGCGCGCCCGGCCGGATCGGCAGCGCGGTGCCCAGGCTGTCCCGGTGCAGGATCTCCCCCTCGAACAGGTAGGTCACCGTCGACAGGCCGATATGCGGGTGGGGCCGCACGTCCATGCCCTGGCCGAGCAGGAACTCGGACGGGCCCATCTGGTCGAAGAAGATGAACGGGCCGACCATCCGGCACTCGGTCGACGGCAGGGCACGCCGGACCGCGAAGGAGCCGAGGTCCCGCGAGCGCGGCACGATCAGGGTCTTGATCGCGTCGCAGGTGAAGCGGTCGCCCGGGATCGGGTCCTCCGCACTGTGCCAGCTCATTCGATGTCCTCCCGTGTCATGGCCGCCAAGCCGGATCATCCCGTGCCGACCGCCTCGCCCGGCAGGCGGCGCCGGCCCGGGTGCCGGCCCGCTCGCATCTGGAGGCCGGGGGAGGGGATGGGATTGTCGAATCCGGCTTCGCTTTGCACCTTCGCGCCGTGCCTTAGCGCTGGCGGGTCGCCGCCACGCCGATCTGGTCGGCCATGCGCACGAGGTCGGCCAGGGATCGGGCCTGCATCTTTTCCATCATCCGCCGCTTGTGGACCTTGGCGGTGATCTCGGTGATCCCGAGTTCGGCGGCGATCTGCTTGTTCATCAGGCCGCCGATGGCGCAGCGCATGACGTCCAGCTCGCGCGGGGTCAGGGCCTGCAGACGCTCGGCCAAAGCCTCCCGGGCGCGGCGGGCCTCCAGGGCCGCCGCATCGGCTTCGAGGGCCCGGTGCACGGCATCGAGCAGGACCTCAGCCACCACCGGCTTCGTCAGGAACTCCACCGCGCCGCCGCGCATCGCCCGCACCGTCATCGGGATGGTGCCGAAGCCGGTCAGGAAGATGATCGGCACGGTGCTGCCGGCCGAACGCAGGGCCTCCTGGACCGAGAGGCCGTTCTCCCCGGCAAGACGAACGTCGAGGAGGATGCATTCCGGTGCCGTCCGGACCCGTGTCGCGGCGAGTGCGGCAGCGTCTCCGTGACCAACCGCAAGCAATCCGCTCGACCGGCACAGACGCATCAGCGCGCAACGCAGGGCCGGATCATCGTCGACGATGTGGACGGTCGCTTCGGACATCTTTCCAAGGAAAGCAAATACACTGGGCAAGCTTACAAGATACGCGCCAGCCAGGTGCATCTTCTACGGATGAGGCACCTGCGTATCACGGGTGGCGCGTGATGCCGAGGACGCTGCCCAGGCAGTGTTCGAACTGCTCGGCGTCGAAGGGCTTGGCAAGGTAGGCGAAGGCGCCGGAGGCCAGCGCCCGCGCACGGCTCGACTCGCTCGGATAGGCCGTCATCACGATGACCGGCAGCGTCGGTCGGCGCAGGCGCAGGAGCCGCAGGAGGTCGAGACCGTTCACGCCCGGCATCTGCACGTCCGTGACGACGACGGCGATCCCCGCATCGTCCGCCGCGTTCAGGAGCGGCTCGGCCCCGGCGAAGGAGGCGGGGGCGTAGCCGAGGGAGCGGGCGAGCCGCGACAGGGCCGAGCGGATCGCCGGGTCGTCGTCCACGATGGCGACGACGGGCGCCCGCGGGGCCGCGTTCCGGGTGGCGGAATCTCCGGCGGCGGGCTCAGCCATGGGCGGGTCCGGCGACCGGGAGGGTGAAGTGGAAGGCGGCCCCGCCCCCGGGCGCGGCATCGGCCCAGATGTCGCCGCCATGGGCATCGATGAGGTTGCGGCAGATGGCGAGGCCCATGCCCATCCCGCCCGCCCGGGTCGAGTGGAACGGCTCGAAGATGTGGGCGCGCCGCTCGGGCGCGATGCCGGGGCCGGTATCGGTGACGTCGACCGTCACCGCCTCGCCCGTGGCCCGGATCGTCACGGTGACGTCGCGCGGTCCGTCCCCCTCCGCCATCGCCTGGGCGGCGTTGAGGAGCAGGTTCACGAAGACCTGCTGCAGGCCGATCGCATCGGCGTCGATCCAGGGAATCGCGCCCTCGGCCGCGATGTGGACGGCGGCACGGTGCAGGCGCAGTTCGCCCTCGACGAGCAGGTTCGCGTCGCGGGCCGCCTGGAGGAGGTCCACGGGGGCGGAGGCGCGCGGGGCGTTGCCGAGATAGGACCGGGTCCGGGCGATCACGTGGCGGGCGCGGGTCGCCTCGGTGACGACGTCGTCGAGGGCCGCCGCGGCCTCGCCGATATCCGGCACCGGGCGCCGCAGCCAGCGGGTGGCGGCCTGTGCGTTGGCCAGGATGGCCGCCAGGGGGGAATTGACCTCGTGGGCGATGGAGGCGCTGAGCGCCCCCACGGTGGTGATGCGGGAGGCGCGCGCGAGTTCGGTGTCGGCCCGGGCGAAGCGCTTCTGGGCCTGCTTGAAGGCCGTCACGTCGAGGGCCGTCACGACGATCTCGGAGAAGCCCGCCAGGTCCCGGGGCAGCATGGCGGTGAACAGCATGTCGATCTCGCTGCCGTCGGCGCGCACCACGTGGGCTTCCGAGCGGAAGAAGCGGTCGCCCCGGCCGAAGGCCACCAGCCACTGCACGAAGGTCTGGTCGGTGTCCGGCAGGAGGCGGTCCAGGGGACCCAGATAGGCGTCCTTCCCGGAGGCGCCCGTCTCCTCAACCGTGAAGCCGTTCACGTCGGTGACGATGACCTGCCGGCGCAGGGCGCGAAGCGCCTCCGGCCGGCTCGCGAAGTGGGACTCGATGTCCACCGTGCCGGCCCGGCGCAGGGCCATCACCGCTTCGCCCGCCGCCGTCCAGTCCTCACGCCACATCGAGATGCCGGACCGCTCGAAGATGGCCTCCAGGCGCGTCTCGCCGATCCGGTACCGCTGCGCCTGTCGGGCCGCCACGGCGAGGGCCGCGCCCCCGGCGACGAGGGCGAGTGCGCCGAGGACGAGGGCGGGCGCCCCGCCCCAGGCCGCGGCGGCCCAGCCCGCGAGGCCGGCGAGGCCCATGGATGGCAGGATCAGCAGGGCCGCCGTGCCGATGGCCGTCGCCCGGGCCCGGCCCCGCCCCGGCGGCGCGGCCAGCATCCAGGCCGGAAGATCGTCGATGCCGATGGGACCGTCATGGGCCGAGGCGGAGGCGCGGCTGGGCCAGCGGGAGAAGACCTGGGGCGGCAGCGCCTGTCGCGAGTCCGTCGGGCGTGCAAACCGTTGCCGCGAGAAACCGTGCCGCATGCACCTCATCCACCGGGGTCCGACAGGATAGCGGGACCGCGCCCGGGGGTCTCCGATACACCTGTATAATGGCGCGCCCGACGCAAGGATTGCACGGTGCGGGCATGGATCTGCACCGGCACAGCGCCCACAAGTTTCCCAAGGCCGGCCTGCTTGCGACCTCCCGGGGCCGGCAGTGGCAGGGGGTCGCGGCGGAGCTGCGCTCGCATCCGGCCGGCGATCTGCCGGCGATCGTACCGACCCAGATGGAGATCACCCTGGCGACGCGCCGCGTTCCGGGGGCGCATGTCAGCCGCAAGGGCGCCGGTCTCCGCCAGCGGACGGCGGTCGAGGCGGGCACGATCTGGCTCTGCCCCGTCGGCGTCGGGGAGGACGACATCAACATTTCGGCCCCGTTGACCGAGATCCTGCACATCTACCTGCCGGCCGAGCGCTTCGCGGCCCTGGCGAACCTCTACGGCGATGCCCGCATCCGCGCCGACACCGTGCGCTACCTCGCCGATGTGCCGGATCCGCTGATCCGCCAGATCGGGCTGTCGATCCTCAGCGAACTCGTCCGGGAATCCTCGGCGGGCCGGATGATGGTGGAGGCTGCGGCCCTCGCCCTCACGGCCCGGGTGGCGCAGGCCTACGGCCACGACCGTCCGGACCGGGCCGATCCGGTCTGCGGCGACCACGATTGTCCCGAGCGCATCCAGCGGGCGATCGCCTTCATCCGCGACAACCTCGATCGCGACCTCAGTGTCACCGAACTCGCCGCCGCCGCCTGCCTCAGCCCGTTCCACTTCGCGCGCCTGTTCAAGCGCGTCACCGGCAAGACGCCCTACGGCTTCGTCAGCGCCGAGCGGCTGGCGCGCGCCCGCCGGCTCCTGGCCGAGCGCAAGCTGCCGCTGGTGGATGTCGCCCTCTCGTCCGGTTTCTCGAGCCAGGCCGCCTTCAGTACCGCCTTCAAGCGGGTGACGGGCTGCACGCCGGGGGAATACCGGCAGCTTGCGCCCTGAGGCGCCCGGCAAAGAGCAGGATCGCGTAACGGCCGAGCAAGTCTGCGAAAGACCGTTGCCCCGTCCCGCCGGCAGGGTGTCCTCACCCGAAGGTCTGCTGTGGAGACGAGGATGCATCGGTCAGCCGACACCCCTGCGGCCCGGCTCGCGATTCCGCCGCTGCCGCGCCGCCGGCGGCCCGCCCTGGAGCCCGGCCAGCGCCCGCGCGCGGTCGAACCCCCGCGGGAGCCCGGTCCCGAACCCGTTCGCACGACCCGGTCGCCGGATGCGGAGACGGACGGCATCGTGGTCTCGGAGCTCCCCGCCGTCGGGCGAACGACGGCACCGCAGCCGCAGACCTACGGCGAGGGGTTGCTGATCCGCGTGCAGCGGGCCGATGACGGGGGCTGGCCGGCGGGCGGTCCCCTCCGACCCGCCCCCGAGCGCATCTGCGCCAGCGCCGTCACGCTCCTCGATCGCCGCATCAGGCCCCCGGCCAGCCATCGGGGCGTCGCGGTGCAGATCTGGCTGTCGCGCCGGATCCTCGTCGAGGTGGCCGCGAGCATCGGCCTCGGGGACATCGATCCGCTCGAGGCTCTGAAGCCGGTCGACGGCAGGGTCCTGGTCGACCCGACGATCCATGACCTCGCCGCCAGCGCCGCCGCTACGCTCGATCGGCCGGATCGCGGCGCAGCCGTGTTTCGCCTGCAGATCGGCCGGGCCATCGGGGCGCATCTGATCGGCCTCCATGCCGATCCGGGCCTCGCCGCGGAGCCGGCCCGGGGCGGGCTCGCCCCCTGGCAGCTGCGCCGCGCCCAGGACCGCCTGCGCGCCGGGCTGGGCGACACGCCGAGCCTGCAGGCGATCGCGGTGGCGTGCGGCCTCTCCGTGAGCCACTTCGCCCGGGCGTTCCGACAGTCCCTCGGGGTTTCGCCCCATGTCTGGCTCGTCCGTCAGCGCATCGCCCGGGCCAAGACCCTGATGCGGGGGGCCGGCCCGTCGCTGGCCGAGATCGCGCTCGCCTGCGGGTTCGCCGACCAGAGTCATTTCACCCGCGTCTTCGCCCGCGAGGCGGGTGTGAGCCCCGGGCGCTGGCGCCGGATGGTCGAGCCGGAGGAGCCGGGCGTGGATCCCCGAAAGATCTCGGCGTGACAGGGCATCGGCGTGACCGCGCCTTAATGTCGAGGCGCCCTGGTGCGCGCGGGCCGACGGCTCCATGATCGCGGAATTACCGGCCGGTCCCGGCACGCCGGACCCGGCTCGGACGGCGACAGCAGGCAGCGAGGCGCGGCCATGAACAGTCCCCTGCACCAGGACGAGACCCGTCGCTTCGCACGGGCCCAGCTGCGCGGGGAGATGCTCGATTGGCTCCTGGCGGGAACCCGGGGGGAGCGCTTCCTCGACGATATCTTCGTGGCATTCTGCCGGCGCCTGCGCGAAGCCGGGATCCCGGTGGCGCGGGGCACGATCCACCTGCGGACGCATCATCCCCTGTGGCTCGGAACCCGCATCCTCTGGCGGACCGGCCTTGAGGCGGCCGCGTTGCAGAACTTCGAGTACGGCATCGTCGAGACCGACCAGTTCAAGCTGAGCCCGGCCGCCGAGATCTTCAACGGCGCGGAGCGGGTCCGGAAGCGCCTGGAAGAGCCGGCGCAGCCGGCGACGGATTACGGGATCTACCGCGACCTGCGCGCGGAGGGCCTGACCGACTACGTCGCCTGGCCGCTGCACTACACCCTCGGTAAGAGCCACATCGTCACCTTCTCGGCCGATCGGCCCGGCGGGTTCGCGCCTGACGACCTCGATCTCCTGGCCTCGCTCCTGCCGGCCCTGTCGGTGGTCACGGAGGTCCGGCACAAGAACCGCCTGACCCGCCTGCTCCTCGACACCTATGTCGGACCGCATGCCAGCGAGATGATCCTCAACGGGGCGACCCGGCGCGGCAGCGGCGTTACCGTGGAGGCCGCCATCATGGTGATCGACCTGCGGGGCTTCACCGAGATCTCTGAGCTGTGGCCGCGCGACGACGTCATCGCCCTGCTGAACGACTACTTCGACGCGATCTCCCTGCCGATCGAGCGGCACGGGGGCGAGATCCTGAAATTCATGGGCGACGGCCTGCTGGCGATCTTCCACCTCGACACGCCGGCCGCCTGCACCGCCGCGCAATCCGCCGCCCTGGAGGCGCGCGCCGCCATGCGGGCGCTGAACGCGGCGCGGGCCGAGCGCGGGCAGCCGCGTCTCGGCTACGGCATCGGCGTCAATGTCGGTGCGGTGATGTACGGCAACATCGGCTCGCGCTCGCGCCTGGACTTCACGATCATCGGGCCCGCCGTGAACGTGGCGGCTCGGCTGGAGAGCCTGACCAAGGTCCTCGACGTCAGCGTGCTGTTCTCGGGCGCCTTCGCGGCCCGCTCCAGCGACGGGCACCAGCTCGTGTCCCTCGGGACCTTTCCCCTGCGCGGCGTCGGCGATCCCCTGGAGGTGCTGGCCTTCCCGGACGACGCCGAGGCCGGTGCGTGACGCCGCGGTCGGCGCGCTGAACCGAGGCGCTACCCGAAACCGCAGGACCCGGAACGGGAAAGGCCAGCCTCGCGGCTGGCCTTCGGGATGGTCGAAGCGGGATCGACGCCGCCGCTTACTCCGCGGCGGTCATCTCGGGCGCGAAGTGGCCGCACCAGTCGGCCGAGCCGACCACCGGCCACAGGCCGTGATCCGACGGACCCGGCTGGCTCACCGGCGGATTGAACCGGCACAGGCCCTCGTCGGCCGCCGCGGCGGCGCCGTTGACCTTGTGCTCGTCGAAGAACTTGCAGCTCTCGCACTTCGCGTTCGCCATGTCGGTGATCTCCATCCTGCGCGGCGTGCCGCCGCTGCTACTTACGAATTAGAACAGATCCAATGTAAGCGTCAACCGTCTTGTCGGGGGGCGGTTTCCCGGTCGCGTCGCAGGATCGGGGATCGGAGCCTTGGGACACGCTGCCCCCGTCGCCTCGGGGGCACCGGAGCGTATTCCGGTCGGTCGCGCATTGCCCTATCAGGCCTTCATGTCCCCCACGCCCGTCGCACCCGACGACATCGCCCACGTCATCCAGATCGCCCTCGCGCCCGCGTTCCTGCTGACGGCGCTCGCGACCCTGCTCAACGTCTTCTCGACGCGCCTCGGCCGCGTCGCCGACAAGGTCGATGCGGCGGCTGCCGGTCTGCGGACCGCCGACCCGCACGAGGCCGTCCGCCTCTCCCGGCAATTGTCGTATCTGCGGCGGCGCTCCTTCGTGCTGGACGGCGCCGTGGTCCTGGCCTCCACCGGCGCGGTCATGACCGGTATCGCCGTGCTCACCCTGTTCGTCGGGGCCCTGCGCGATGCCGCGACCGCCTCGATCCTGTTCGCCTGCTTCGGCGTGGCGCTGGTCTGCACCGTGGTCGCGGTCTGCGCCTTCCTCGTCGAGATCCTGATGGCCGGGCGCGGCATCCGGGACGAGGTCGACCGCCAGCAGGAGCATGCGGGGGAACGCGGCGCATCCTGAGCCGCGCGCGGGCCGGCCTCGCGGCGGACGAGGGGCTGGCGTGCGTGCGGGCGGTCTCGATCAACGGGCCGCACCCTGATACGCGCCAGTCCGCCGGCAGGGATGGGACGAGGTCCGATGAGCGTCGAGACAATGAAGGCGGATGTGGTCGTCATCGGCGGCGGCATGGTCGGGCTCGCCTCGGCGATCGCCCTGCGGGACCGGGGCCTCGACGTCCTGCTCTGCGATCCCGGGGAGGCGCGCGCCCGGACCTCCTACGGCAATGCCGGCGTGATCAGCCGGGGCTCGATCTTTCCGATGTCGAGCCCGGCCCTCTGGGCCAAGCTGCCGACCTACCTGCGCAACGCCGACCGGGGCCTGCGCCTGCGCCACACCCACGTCGCCCGCGTGCTGCCCTGGACGGCGCATTTCCTGGCCTCCGCCCGAACCTCCGCCTGGGAGCGGGCCGCCGCGTCCCTGCTGCCCCTGACCAGCGCGGCGCTGCCCGCGCATCTCACCCTGGCCGAGCGGGCGGGCGCCGGCCACCTGTTGCGCCGCTGCGGCTGGATCAAGCTCTACCGGACGCACGCCGCCTTCGCCGGCGCGGCCCTGGAGCGGGCGATCCTGGGCCGGCACGGCGTCTCCTTCGAGATCCTCGACCCGGACGACATCCGCGCCGCGGAGCCAGCCCTGATCCGGGCCTATGCCCACGGCATGCTCCTGCCGGAGACCGGCGCCGTGAGCGATCCGGGCGGGCTGCTGGAAGCCTATCAACACCTCTATCTCGGGCTCGGCGGACGAACGCTCCGGATGGTTACGACGCACCTCGAGCCCGAGGGGGAGGGCTGGTGCATCCGCCACGACGGCGGCACTGTGCGGGCCCGCCAGGTCGTCCTGGCCGCGGGCGCCGCCTCCGGCGAGATCGCCCGCGGCCTCGGCTACCGCTTCGCCTTCGCGGCGGAGCGCGGCTACCACGCCCACTACGCCCTGCATCCCGACAGCCCGCCGCTGACCCGCCCGGTGCTCGACACCGGCGCCGGCTCGATCATCGCCCCGATGGGGGAGGGGCGCGTGCGCGTCCTCTCCGGCGTCGAACTCAATGCCCGCGAGGCTCCCCCCGACTACGTCCAGATCGAGGCCGCTGCGCAGGAGGCGGGCGGAACGCTGCGCCTGGGCGCGAGCCTCGACAACCGCCCCTGGATGGGCGCGCGCCCCTCGACCCCGGACGGCCTGCCGGTGATCGGCCCGGCACCCCGGCATCGCGGCCTGATCTTCGCGTTCGGCCACGGCCATATCGGCCTGTCCACGGGGCCGATTACGGGGCGCCTGGTGGCCGATCTCGCCACCGGCGCCGCGCCCGCCGTTCCGGTGGCGCCCTTCGCGCCACAGCGCCTCCTCGGCTGGCCGCGGTGGAACCCGGTTCGGGCGCGCGAACGCGCGGATTGACGCCTCCCGCCGGAGGCGCCATGCCGGAGGGCCGCACCACTCCCTCGTCTGAGGACATCCGTCTCCATGCGCCTGAGCGTTCGCCTCGACGGGGGCATGTGCCGCCGTTGGCACCTCCGGCTGATCGAACGCCTCCTGCGCCGCCCCGGGCTCTCGGTGTCCCTCGACCTGTCGCCGGGACCAGGCGCGTTGCCGCCCAACGCCGCGCTGCTGTTCCGGCTCGAGGCGATGCTGCGAAGTCTGCCGCGCAACGGGCCGGCCCTGCGGGTCGAACGCGCGGACCTCCTGGCCGGTGCCGCCCCGGCCGACGGAATGCCCGACCTCGTCCTCGACCTCTGCGGCGACGCGGCGGGTCCGCCGGGCGTGCCGGTCTGGCGCCTCGCCTTCGACGGGGCCTGCGGCGAGGCGGCCCTGCTCGCCTCGCTGATGGCCGGGCGCCCGCCCGTGGTCAGCCTGACCGAGGACGGGCGGATCGTCGCCTCCGGCCGGGTCGGAACCGAGGCGCGGGGCATCATGCTCACCGCCTTCGAGGATGCTCTCGTTCGGACCGCGAGCCTGATCCTGGCCGCCCTCGGCGGAGCGGGGCCGCGGCTCGCGCCCGAGGGTGTCCCGATCCCGAGCCCGGCGCCGACGGGCTTCACGGCGGCCGCCCTCACGGCCCGGGCCGCCCGCACCTGTGCCCGGATGGCCGCCCGCCGGCTCTACGCCCTCTGCACCTGGGCGCCCCATTGGCGGGTCGGCTGGCGCCGGCTCGCCGGTCCCGACCTCATCGACCTCCAGGCCCATCCGGAGACCGGATGGCACACGCTTCCGGACGACGGGCGCCGCTTCTACGCCGATCCGTTCCCGATCGCCGATGCCGCCGGCACGGTGCTGTTCGTGGAGGATTACAGCCACGTCCTGCAGAAGGGCGTGATCTCGGCCGTGCGCTTCGGCGCCGACGGCCCCCTCGGGACACCGGTGCCGGTGCTGGAGGCCGCCCACCACCTCTCCTATCCGTTCGTCTTCGCGGAGGGCGGTGCCTACTGGATGGTGCCCGAGAGCGGCGCCACCGGAACCCTCGATCTCTACCGCGCCACCGCCTTCCCCGGCGGCTGGGTCAGGGAGGCGACCCTGATCTCCGGCCTGAATGCCAGCGATCCGACTCTTCTCCGGCACGACGGCCGCTGGTGGCTGTTCGCGACGGTGCGCGACGACGGCGAGCATGACGGCCCCTTCGCCGCCTGGGGATCGTATTCCGACAGCCTGCACCTCTGGTCCGCGCCGGATTTCCGCGGGCCGTGGACCGCGCATCCCGGAAATCCGGTGCTGATCGACATCGCCGCCGCCCGGTCCGGCGGCCGCATCGTCGCCCGGGACGGTGCCCTGTTCCGGCCGGTGCAGGATTGCCGCGACGGCTATGGCGGGGCGCTCGGCCTCGCGCGGATCCGGCGCCTCGACGCGGCGGGCTACGCCCAGAGCGTGGAGATGATCCTGCGTGCGGGGCCGCGCTTCCCGGGCACGGGCCTGCACACCCTCAACCGAACGCCGCATTTTGAATTCATCGACGGGGCCGGACGCGTCCGCCGGCGCTTCCGCGGCGGGGCGGGCGGTGTCTCCGAAACCTGACGTTTCGCAGCCACTTACGTCATCACGGACATTTTAATCCCGCCCCAGGAACAATCATCGGCGCGCACGCTTGTGCCACCGCTGGTGGGGGCAAGGAATCCGGTCCCCTGCGAGCCCGATCTCACATCGTCCTGCTCGAACGTCCGGAAGGGCCCCTCATGGCCGAGCCGCTCTCCTCCCGCACCGCTCCGATGCGAAACCCGTCGGCCCGTGTCCTGCGGGGGCTCGATGCGCTCAACTTCTTCCTCGCCGACGTCCGCGATGGGCTCGGTCCCTACCTGGCGATCTACCTGATCGCCGTGCGGGGGCCGGACCAGGGCTGGAACGAGGCCACCACCGGCCTCGTCATGACCATCGCGGGCATCGCCGGCCTCATCGCCCAGACGCCAGCCGGGGCGCTGATCGACCGGACCAATCACAAGCGCGCCATCGTCATCGCGGCGGCCGTCGCGGTCACGCTGAGCTGCCTCGTCCTGCCCTTCATCACGAATTTCTACGTGGTGGCCGCCACGCAATCGGTGGCCGGCATCGCCGGGGCGATCTTCCCGCCGGCGTTGGCCGCCATCACCCTCGGCGTCGTCGGCCCGAAGCTGTTCGCCAAGCGCATCGGCCGCAACGAGGGCTTCAACCATGCGGGCAACGCCGCTTCGGCGGCGATCGCCGGCGGTACCGCCTACTTCTTCGGACCGATCGTGGTGTTCTGGCTGATGGCGCTGCTCGCCGTGTGCAGCATCGGCGCCATGCTGATGGTGCCGTCCAATTCCATCGACGACGATCTCGCCCGCGGTCTCGACCAGACCGAGACGCAGGCCCGGACCGAGGGCGAGGAGGAACCGTCGGGCCTCACCGCGCTCCTGAAGAACAAGTACCTGCTGCTCTTCGCGGTGCTGGCCGCGCTGTTCCACCTCTCGAACGCCGCGATGCTCACCTCGGTGGGGCAGCTGCTCACGAAGCTCTCCGGCAAGGACAACGCCACCTCGCTGATCGCGATCTGCATCGTGGCCGCGCAGCTGGTGATGGTGCCGGTGGCGGTGTTCGTCGGCGCCAAGGCCGATGCGATCGGGCGCAAGCCGATCTTCCTCGCGGCGTTCGGCGTCCTGGCGATCCGGGGCGTGCTCTACACCCTGTCGGACAACCCGTTCTATCTCGTGGGCGTCCAGCTCCTCGACGGCGTCGGCGCCGGCATCTACGGCGCCCTCTTCCCCGTCATCGTCGCCGACCTGACCCGGGGCACGGGCCGGTTCAACGTCTCCCAGGGGGCCGTCGCTACGGCCCAGAGCCTGGGCGCGGCGCTGAGCGCGACCCTCGCCGGCCTGATCATCGTGTCGGCGGGCTACTCAACCGCGTTCCTGTCCCTGGCCGCCATCGCGGGCCTGGGCTTCGCCCTCTACCTCTTCGCGATGCCGGAGACGCGCGGCTACGAGCCCGGCCGCTCCGGTGCCGACGGTGGCGGCCTGACGCCCGTCCCCGCGCCGGCGGTCTGACCCCCATGGCCGCCACCGACGACATCCTCGCCTTCGCCCATATCGGCGACCTGCACCTCACCGATGCGGACGCCGACAACGCCCGCGACCTCCACGCCATCGTGGACCAGATCAACGCCGTGGACGGGGTCGACTTCGTCTATCTGCCCGGCGACAACGCCGACAACGGCACGCCCGCGCAGTACGCCCTGGTGCGCGCCGAACTCGACCGCCTGCGCCGGCCTTTCCACGTCATCACCGGCGACCACGACATGGAGGGCGGGAGCCTCGCGGCGTTCTATGCCGGCCTCGGCGTGCCGCGGCTGCCCTATGCGGTGACGGTGTCGGGCACCCGCTGCCTGTTCCTCGACATGTGCGGGCCGGGCTCCGGCGGACCGGATTTTCGCCTCGGCGACGGGCAGGTCGCCTGGCTCCGGCGGGAGGCGGACGCCGCCGAGGCGGAAGGGCACGACTGCGCCCTGTTCATGCACAGCTACCCCGCCGACCTGACGGGGGAGGGCGAGGCTGCGACGGTCGCAGAACTCGTGCACGGCTCGCGCATCCGCCTCGTCGAGATGGGGCACACCCACTACAACGAACTCGCCAATGACGGCCGGACCATCTACGCGGTGACCCGCTCGACGGGCCAGATCGAGGAGGGGCCGGTCGGTTACACCATCGCGGCGATCGACCGGGGCGTGGTGAGCTGGCGCTTCAAGGAACTGGCGCAGGGCTGGCCCTTCGTGGTGATCACCGCGCCGGCCGACCGCCGCCTCGCCCATGCCGAGGACCACATCGTCTCGGGCACCACCGAGATCCGCGCCCTGGTGCTCGGTGCCGGCCGGACGGCGGTCTGCGAGTTCAGCATCGACGGCGGTCCCTGGCGCCCGATGCGGCGCGCCGAGGGCGAGCGCCGCTTCCGCGCCACGGTCGACTGGCCCCCCGGCGCGGGACGCCTCACCGTCCGCGCCCAGGATTCCGAAGGCGGCGTCGGCCAGGACCAGATCGAGCCGGCCGGCGACGTCGGCGCCCTCGTCCGCTCCAAGGGCCTCGGCAGCGACGCGGATTCCGTCGGCGCCTGGCCGGACCGGGGCATCCTCGGCACCCAGCTCGGCCCGAACCGCAACGGGCGCCACTGGTAGGGCGCATCCGCCCTGCCCGACTTTCTTTCCGACCAAGGATTCCGAACCCGATGGGTGCGCTGACGCTGACCCCGAACCTCGTCACATGGGCGATCGCCGCCGTGGCCACCCTGGGGGTGATCACCCGTCCCTTCTCCTGGCCGGAGGCGATCTGGGCCGTCCTGGGCGCTGCCGCCCTCGTGGTGTTCGGCCTGATGCCGGCCGGGACCGCCTGGGAGGGCGTCCTCAAGGGTACCGACGTCTATCTCTTCCTCGTCGGCATGATGCTGATGTCGGAGGTGGCGCGGAAGGAGGGCCTGTTCGACTGGCTCGCCGGCATCGCGGTGCGGGCGGCCAAGGGCTCGGCCACCCGCCTGTTCACCCTGATCTACGTCGTCGGCACCGTGGTGACGGTCTTCCTCTCCAACGATGCCTGCGCGGTGGTGCTGACCCCGGCCGTCTACGCCGCCACCAAGGCCGCCAAGGTCGAGAACCCGCTGCCCTACCTCCTGATCTGCGCCTTCATCGCCAATGCGGCGAGCTTCGTGCTGCCGATCTCGAACCCGGCCAACCTCGTGGTCTTCGCCGAGCACATGCCGCCGCTGACGCAGTGGCTGGCGATGTTCGCGCTGCCCTCGGTGCTGGCCATCGTCGCCACCTACGCCACCCTTCGCCTGACGCAGAATTCCGTTCTGCGCGACCAGCAGGTCGCCACCGATGTCGAAATGGTACGCCTGTCGCGGACCGGGCTCGTCGCCGGCCTCGGCATCGTGGCCACCGGCGGCGTCCTCATCGGCGCCTCCGCCCTGGGGCTCGATCTCGGCCTTCCGACCTTCGTGGCCGGTGGCCTCACCACGGCGGCCGTCCTCCTGATGAAGCGCGGCGGCCTCGTCGAGGTCGCCAAGGACGTGTCCTGGAGCGTGCTGCCCCTGGTCGCCGGCCTGTTCGTGCTGGTCGAGGCCCTGGAGAAGACCGGCGTCCTGCGGATGATCGCCGATGCGCTGAAGCAGGCGGCGGCCGCCTCGCCCGTCGAGACCGCCTGGGGCGCCGGCACCCTGATCGCGGTGCTCTGCAACCTCGTCAACAACCTTCCCGCCGGCCTCATCGCGGGTGCCGCGGTGCAGACCGCCCACGTGCCCGACACGGTCGCGGGCGCGGTGCTGATCGGGGTCGACATCGGTCCGAACCTCTCGGTGACGGGGTCGCTGGCCACCATCCTGTGGCTGACCGCGATCCGCCGCGAGGGCCAGGACGTCGGCTTCTGGCGCTTCCTCAAGCTCGGCCTGCTCGTCATGCCGCCCGCGCTGCTGCTGGCGCTCGCCGGCCTGCTCCTCGTCTAGCTCCCTTGCGTCTCAGCCCGAAGTCTCCGGTCCAAAGTCCCTAGCCCAAGGTCCCCCGTGAACGCCGCACTGCTCTATCCCTTCATCCTCGTCGCGGGCGTCCTGCAGGCGCTGGGCAATTCGATGAACGCGCAGCTGCGCGGCCGGCTTGTGAACCCCTGGCTCGCCGCCTCGGTCTCGTTCCTGCCCATCGTGTTCGTGTTCGCCACGCTGTTCCTCGTCATGCCGACACCGCTCCCAACCCTGGAGACCCTGGGCAAGATGCCCTGGTACGCGCCCCTCGGCGGTGTGGCCGGCGCGGTGGCGGTGTTCGGCGGGCTCGCCTTCATCGACAAGGTCGGGGCCGGGCCCTTCAACGGCTTGACCCTGACGGCCAACATCCTGGCCTCTCTCGCCATGGATTCCTTCGGCCTGTTCGGGCTCCAGGGCGGCGGCTTCAAGCTGATGCCCTGGCTCGGCGGTCTGCTGATGGCGGTCGGCGTGTTCTTCATCGCCCGCACCACCGCCGACACGGGCGGGGACAAGGACGGCGGGCATGGGCTCAACCCGAAGCTGCTCTATCCCTTCATCGTGGTGGCGGGCATCCTGCAGGCCGTCGGCGTCGTCTGGAATTCGCAGCTGCGCGGCGCCCTGGTGAACCCTTGGCTCGCCGCCTCCGTCTCCTTCCTGCCCGTCGTGTTCGTGTTCGTGCTGGTGTTCCTCGTGCGCCCGACCCCGCTGCCCACCCGGCAGGACGTGTCCGGCGTGCGCTGGTGGATGCCGCTCGCCGGCATCACCGGGGCGGTGGCGGTGTTCGGCGGCCTGCTCTTCGTCGACAAAGTGGGGGCGGGTGCCTTCAACGGCCTCCTCATCACCGCCAACCTCCTGACCTCGGTGGCCCTCGACCATTTCGGCTGGGTCGGCATGAAGCAGGTCAAGGCCGGGCCCGCCCGGCTCGGCGGTGCGGCCCTGATGGTCGCCGGCATCGTGCTGATCTCGGTGTTTTGAGCGGCCCCTGCGTATTCGAAAACGCGAAGCTTGAGGACAAGCGGTTGCAGCCGCCGGGAAACGTTGGCCTTTTCGGCGCCCGGCGTGCTAAACCTCCGACGATCCCGCCCGGAGCCGATCCGCGTCAAGGGTGTGTGGACAGCCTCTCGTGCCGCCCGATTGCCGTCTCCCGGCTGAGTCCGGCGCGCGTCACGACCTGATCGGTCACCGAAATCCGGCGCCCGGACCGCCCACGCGGCCGCGCCGACGGGCATCTGCGACGCCGCGCCGAGCGCGTGCGGGAGGGTTCAAGGACAGGAATGCGATGAGCGACGAGACCGACGCCCGGACCCGATCCGAGGAGCGCGCCGAGCGGGCCGAGCGGATGGCCAAGGAAGGCGCCCAGGCCATGGCCGAGCATCTCGCCTCGGTGAAGGCCGTGGACGAGCGGACGGTGAAGCTGCGGGCCTTGCGCTTGGCCAAGGAGGCCGCCGACGCCGAAGCGAAGGCCGCCGCCCCGCCGCCCGCGCCCAAGCGCAAGCGGTCCTGAGACGGCCCGGCGGAGGAGAAGCCATGGCATTCGACCGCTCCCGTCGACCGAGCGACCCGCGACAGGCCGCCGAGGCGGCCTTCAAGGCCGCCACCACCAAACCCGTCGAGACCGCCAAGCCCATCGGAACGGCCAAGACGATCTCGGCCACGCCGGCCGCCCCGGCCTCGGTCGTGCCCGGCGCCCGCGAGATGGTCAGCCTGCGCCTCGACCGCGCCGTGCTCGAGCATTTCCAGAAGGACGGTCCGGGCTGGCAGGATCGCATCAACGCGGCGCTCAAGGCCGCCGCCGGGCTCTAGGCCGGGGCCGCACGGCGCAACGCCGCCGCGAGGCCTGATCGTGGGGGCATCGGCTCTGCCGCAGCGGTCGACGATTCGGATTCGGAAGCCTAGCCGAAGCCGCCCCGCTTCAGCCGCATCACGGTGCGGTCGAGGGCGCCGAGGAAGGCCGAGCGGTCGCGGGCCGAGAACGGCTTCGGCCCGCCGGTGATCGCGCCGGCCTCGCGCAGGTCCTGCATCAGGTTGCGCGTGGCCAGCGCCATGCCGATGCCGCTCTCGCTGAAGGGCTTGCCGGTGGGGGCGAGCACGTCGGCGCCCGCCTTCACGCAGCGGCTGGCCAGGGGCACATCGGCGGTGACGACGATGGCACCGGGCCGGGCTCGCTCGGCGATCCAGTCATCGGCGGCGTCGAACCCGTCGCTGACCACCACCCGTTCGATCCACGGCTCCCGCGGCAGCGCCAGGAAACTGTTGGCGACGACATAGACGTGCAGCCCGTATCGGCCGGCGACCCGGTAGGTCTCGTCCTTCACCGGGCAGGCATCCGCGTCGATGTAGACGACGATGGACCGGGTCGGCTCGGCCCCGCTCACTGCGCGGCGACCGCGTGCGGCGGTACGCCGGACTCCACCGTCTCCGTCCCGACGCGCTCCAGGGTCGAGACGCTGAGGGGCTGGCCGCGCCCCCGCAGGGCGTGGGCGCCGAGGGCTCGGGCGCGGATGCCCGCGGGCAGGCGCGCGATCCGGGCCAGCAGGTCGTCCGAGACGAGGACCTCGGTGCCGAGGGGCCGGCACAGGGATTCGATGCGCGCGGTGACGTTCACCGCATCGCCGAAATACGCGATCTTGTGCCGGTCGACTCCGACTTCCGCCGTGACGATCGAGCCGCCGTGCAGGGCCGCGCGCAGGCGCGGCACGGTGCCGAACCGCGCCATCCAGGCCTCGGATTCCGCGTCCAGGCGGTCCATCACGTCGAACACGCAGGCGACGCAGCGCGCATCCTTCAGGCCGCGGGCCATCGGCCAGGTGATCATCGCCATGTCGCCGATATAGTCGTCGATGGAGCCGGCGTTGCGCCGGACGGGCTCGGCGAGGGCCGCGAAGACCGCGCCGAGATAGGCCTGGGCCTTCAGGTCGCCGTGGGTTTCGGCGAAGGCGGTCGATCCGACGACGTCGAGGAACAGGAAGATCCGTTCCTCCCGCACGGGCTGGTGGTAGCGCCCCACGAGGAAGTTCACGAACACCTCGCCGCCGATGAGATCGCGCATGCGGATGACGAAGACGAGCATCGCCGAGACCGCGAGGCAGTAGGCCAGCACCCGCGGGGTGATCCGCACGGCGTGGCTGAGGTCGTCGTCGGTGAGTCCGAGAGCCCAGACCAGCAACCCGCCCAGCGCGATCCCGGCGGCGATCATCAGCACGTAGGCGAGCTCGGCCGCCGGCACGTAGAGCTTCGCCGGCATCCGGCGCATCCGCGCCTGTAGGCCGCCCAGGATCATGCCCCGGTCGAAGGCGAGCGTCGTACCGCCCACGGCCAGGCCGTAGGTCAGGCCGGCGAGGGGCGTCGCGCCGCCGGCGAACAGCACGTTGTAGAGGAGGCCCGCGCCGCCGCAGGCGAAGAGGATGAGGAGCCAGAACCAGCGGTGCTGCGGCAGCATCAGCGGCGTCCCTCGTGCGGTGCCCCGGCGGGGGCCGGCCGCGGCGATCCGGTCAGGATGGGGGAGGGTGCAGCGCTGCGCAACGGATGGACCCCTTCGGGGATGGGTCCGGAGGCGGCGGCGCCCCTTGGCGCGCTGAGCTTCGAACCCCGTCCTGATCATCGCCCCATGATGGCGCGAGTAAGGCCAAGGTGACGCAGGCCCGCGGATCGGGGACCGGTGTGGCCGCCATGCGTTGCCAGAGGAGATCACCATTCTGGGAGCGCGAGGCGGATGCGGAGTAGAACCTTCGGGACGGCGGGGCCGGCGGTGCCCGTCATCGGACAGGGCACGTGGCACCTCGACCAGGCGGACCGCGCCGCCGCGGTCGCGACTCTGCGGGCGGGCCTCGACGCTGGCCTGACGCATATCGACACCGCCGAGATGTACGGCGAGGCCGAGCCCCTGGTGGGCGAGGCCATCGCGGGCCGGCGCGCGGAGGTGTTCCTGGTGTCGAAGGTGGTGCCCGGCAATGCCAGCCGGGCGGGGGTGGTCGCCGCCTGCGAGCGCTCGCTCAAGCGCCTCGGCACCGACCATCTCGACGCCTACCTGCTGCACTGGCCGGGCCGTTACCCGCTGGAGGACACCATCGCGGGCTTCTCCACCCTCAAGCAGGCGGGCAAGATCCGGTCCTGGGGGGTGAGCAACTTCGACGTCGCCGATCTCGACGAGGCCCTGGCGATCGCGGGGCCGGGCCAGATCGCCTGCAATCAGGTGCTCTACCATCTGAAGGAGCGCGCCATCGAGCACGCGGTGCTGCCCTGGTGCCGACGCAACGGCGTCGCCCTGGTCGGCTATTCGCCCTTCGGGAGCGGTGACTTCCCCGAGGCCGGAAGCGCCGGAGGCCGGGTGCTCGCCCGCCTGGCGGAGGCGTACGGCACCACGGCGCGGGCCATCGCCGTCGCGTTCCTGACACGGGAGGAGGGCACCTTCACCATTCCGAAGACGGCGCGGCCCGAGCGGGCCCGGGCGAACGCGGCGGCGGGGTCGATCGGCCTGACGCCGGAGGATCGCGCCGCCCTCGAGGCGGCCTTCCCGCGCGGTCCGCGCCCGCGCAGCCTGCCGATGCTGTAGCGGCCGGGGCGAAGTTGTGGCCAATGGCCGGGGACGATCCGGCGCGGACGGTCCGCGCCGGGCCCCTGTGAGGAATGCGTGCGATGGTGCGATGGCTGGATCCGGTCGTCCTCGGCCTGTGCTGCCTCGCCGGCACCCCTGCGCTGTCCGAGGACGCCAAGACCGACAAGAGCCGGCCCGACACGCGCAATCCCGACCAGCCCAACGGCGAGACCCTGACGATCGACGAGAAGGGCATCACCCTGCGCTTCCCCGATGTCGCCAAGCTGCGCATCGGCGGCAAGCTGCAGCTCGATTACGGGGCGGCGGCCATCCGGCAGCCCGGCTTTCCCGAGCCCTTCCCGGAGAATTTCGCGGTGCGCCGGGCCTGGATCGAGAGCTATCTCACCCTCGGCAAGAGCCTGGAGCTCGCCCTCCAGTACGATTTCGCCGACCCGATGCGGCCGATCAATGACGCGGCCGCCGCCTATACGGGCTTCGCGAACACCCTCCTGACGGTAGGCAACATGAAGGAGCCCTTCAGCCTCGACCAGCTGACCGGCGACAACAACACCCTGTTCACCGAGCGCTCGCTCGCCGATGCCTTCGCGCCGGCCCGCAATTTCGGTTTCGCGCTCGGCCGCCACGGAGAGGACTGGACGGTGGTCGCCAGCGTCTTCGGCGGCAACGCCAATACCGGGGTCGGCAGCGAGGGCGTCGCCGCCACGGGGCGCGCCACCTACGCGCCGATCCACGAGGACGACAGGGTGCTGCATCTCGGCCTCGCCGGAAGCTTTCGCGATCTGCCCCGCGACGGGCAGGGGCTGTCGCTGTCGAGCCGGTCCGAGGCGTTCCTGTACCAGCGCGACTTCGTCGACACCGGCGCCATCCGCGACGCGTCGGGCGTCCGCCGCATCGGCCTCGAGGCGGCCTATCGCGACGGCCCGTTCCTGGTCCAGGCCGAGTACATCCGCACGGAGGTGGAGCGCTTCGGGGGCGCCCGCACGGTCGGCTTCCAGGGCGGCTACGTCCAGGCCAGCCTCATCCTGAACGGCAAGGGCCGCGCCTACAAGCTCGCCCCCGATTACGGTGCCACCTACGCGATCTTCTCCGGCGTGCAGGTGGCGGAGGCCGACCGTGTCTCGCGGGGCGGGATCGGCGTCTTCGAACTCGGCACCCGCTTCAGCGCCATCGACCTCGACGATGCCGGCATTCGCGGCGGCATCGAGCGCGACGTCACGGTCGGACTGAACTGGTACCCCGACCGCAACATCCGCGTGGTCGCCGACTACGTCCGCTCGCATACCAGCCCGTCGGCGGTGCAGGGCGGCCGCACCATCGACGCGGACAGCTTCATCGGGCGGTTTCAGCTCTACTGGTAGGCGGTTCGGGATGGCCTAAGCCCGTTGGGCAGGCTTGCGGCCGGCCCCCGGGGCGATGCTACGATGCGCCGGCAGGCCGGGCCGCGCCCGGCGATCCGGGTCGGCATGACGATCCATGGAACGCACGGAAGTCCTGATCGTGGGCGCCGGGCCCACGGGCCTGGTCCTCGCCCTGTGGTTGACACGGCTCGGCATCCGCGTCCGGATCATCGACCGGACAGCGGGGCCCGGCACCGCCTCCCGGGCGCTCGGAATCCAGGCGCGCACCCTCGAACTCTACCGCCTCCTCGGCGTCGCCGAGGCGGTCGTCGCCGCGGGGCACCGGGTGCCGGCCGTCAACGTCTGGACCGCCGGCACCCGGCGCGCCCGCGTGGCCTTCGCGGCCGACCCGCGGAACCCGACGCCCTATCCTTTCCTGCTGATCTACCCACAGGACGCGCACGAGCGGCTCCTGATCGATCGTCTCGCCGCGGCCGGGATCCGGGTTGAGCGAGGCACCGAACTCATCGGGTTCACGCAGGACAGGGCGCGCGTCGTCGCCACCCTGCGCACGGCCGAGGGAGTGCCGGCCCAGGTGGCGACCGCCTATCTGGCCGGGTGCGACGGCGCCCGCTCGACGGTGCGCGAGACCCTGGGCATCGGGTTCCCGGGCGGCACCTACGATCGCTTCTTCTACGTCGCCGATCTCGCCGCGGACGGCCCGGCCATCGACGGCGAGATCCATCTCAACCTCGACGGGGCCGCCGATTTCCTCGCCGTGTTTCCCCTGGCGGAGCGCGGGCGGGCGCGCCTCGTCGGAACGATGCGCGACGATCAGGCCGGTCGCGGCGAGCGCCTGACCTTCGACGAGATCGCCGTCACGGCGCTGGAGCGGCTGCGGATCGCGCCGCGGACCGTGAATTGGTTCTCGACCTACCGGGTGCATCACCGGGTCGCCGACCGCTTTCGCGACGGGCGCGCCTTCCTGCTCGGGGATGCGGGACACATTCACAGCCCGGCCGGCGGGCAGGGCATGAACACCGGCATCGGCGACGCGATGAATCTCGGCTGGAAGCTCGCCGCCTGTCTCCGGGGGCGGGCCGACGACGCTTTGCTCGACACCTACGAGACCGAGCGGATCGGCTTTGCCCGCCGGCTCGTCGCGACGACGGACCGGGTGTTTACCCTGGCGACGTCGGAGACCCCGCTGGCGCAGCTCGGGCGGACCACCCTCGCGCCCCTGCTGGCACGGCTCGTCGCCGGTTCCCCGGCCCTCCGGCGCTACCTGTTCCGAACGATCGCGCAGATCGCCCTGGCCTACCGGCACAGCGCGCTCAGCGCCGGCCGGGCGGGCCGGGTCCATGGCGGGGACCGGCTGCCTTGGGTGCCGGGCGCGGACGTGGACGACCCGGAATGGCGGGTGCGGGTCCACGGGGCGGCGGCGCCGGACCTGGCGCGCTGGTGCGGTCAGCAGGGTCTGTGCCTGCACGTCTGCGCCTGGAGCCCCGAGGCCGAGCGCGTCGGTCTTGCCCGGGACGCCCTCTACCTCGTGCGGCCCGACGGCTACGTGGCCCTCGCCGATGGGCAAGCCTCCGTCTCGACGCTGGCCGCCTTCCAGGCGCAGCACGGGTTGACCTGGGGAGCGGACGACTGACATTGATCCGGCTGGACCGGAGCCAGGACTGTATCCGCCGGCTCGCGCTGCGCCTGGGCGAAGCGCGGACCCGTCACCCCGCAGCAACGATTGGAGGGGATCCGGAGCCGGCGCTACTCGCCGACCCCGAACAGCTTCTCGAGGAAGTTGCGGTCGTCCTGGCTCGGGCCGCGGCTCGCATCCGCGTGGCGGGCGGCCGGGCGCGGCGGGGCGGCGGCCTGCGGCTCGCCCAGGAGGGCGCCGATCAGGCCGCCCGGGGTGCTGTTGGTGACGGCGGGCTCGGACGACGGGCCGCGGTTGCGCCAGCGATTGGCGCCGGGGAGCATCACCGGGCTCTGGCCCTTCAGCGCCACGGTCATGTAGGCCTTCCAGATCTCGCCCGGCAGGTTGCCGCCCGAGACCTTCTTCGTCGGCTCGCCGTCGTCGTTGCCGAGCCAGACGCCGGTCACCAGGGTGGCCGAGAAGCCGATGAACCAGGCATCGCGGAAGTCCTGGCTGGTGCCGGTCTTGCCGGCGAGATCCCAGCCCGGAACCTCCGCCTTCCTGGCGGTGCCGCTCACGAAGGTTTCGTGCATCATGGCGTTCATCATCGAGACCGCGTTAGCGTCGATGACGCGGCCGAGGCCGCCGTCCTTGCGCCGGTAGAGCACCTTGCCGTCGGCACTCTTCACGCTGGCGATGACGTAGGGGATCACCCCCGTGCCGCCATTGGCGAAGGCGGCGTAGGCGCCCACCATCTCCAGGGGCGTCACCTCCGAGGTGCCGAGCGCGATCGAGCCGTTGGCCTGCAGCGGGGAGGAGATGCCGAGGCGCTGGGCCGTCTGCACCACGGTCTTGGGCCCGACCTCCTGGCCGAGGCGGACCGCCACGGTGTTGAGGGAGAGCGCGAGGGCGTCGCGCAGGGTCACCGCGCCCCGGTAATCGCGGGAATAGTTCTCCGGGCTCCAGCCCCTGATGCTGATCGGGGCGTCCTCCCGCACGGAATCGGGGGTCAGGCCGTGCTCGACCGCCGCGAGGTAGACGAAGGGCTTGAACGACGAGCCGGGCTGGCGCTTGGCCGTGGTGGCGCGGTTGAACTGGCTCTGGGCATAGTCGCGCCCGCCCACCAGGGCGCGGATCGCCCCGTCCGGCTTCATCGAGACGAGGGCGCCCTGGGCGACGTTGTAGCGGCCGCCCTTCTGGTTCAGCTCGTCCACCAGGGCCTTCTCGCCGGCGGCCTGAAGGCCGGTCTCGACGGTGGTGGCGATGACGATGTCGCTCTCGAACTTCGGCACGAAGTCGTCGAGGACATCCATGACGAGGTCGGCGACGTAGTTGGCCGAGCCGCCGCCGCGTACGCCGGCGGGCCGGGCCGGGGTCGCGAGCGCCAGCTTGACGTCGGCGGGCTTGGCGAAGCCCAGCTCCTCCATGGCGGCGAGCACCTGGGCGGCACGGGCCTGGGCGGCGGGCAGGTTGCGGTTCGGCGCCAGGCGCGACGGCGCCTGCACGAGGCCGCCGAGCATGGCCGCCTCCGCCAGCGTCACGGCCTTGGCGGGCTTGCCGAAATAGCGCTGGGCCGCGGCCTCCACGCCGTAGGCGCCGGCGCCGAAATAGACGCGGTTGAGGTAGAGCTCGAGGATCTCGTCCTTGCTGTACTTGTGCTCCAGCCAGAGGGCCAGGATCGCCTCCTGGATCTTTCGCGATGCGGAGCGTTCCGGGGTGAGGAACAGGTTCTTGGCGAGCTGCTGCGTCAGGGTCGAGCCGCCCTGCGACACGCCGCGGCGGGTCACGTTCTGGGCGACCGCGCGGGCGATGCCGACGGGATCGACGCCGAAATGGCTGTAGAAGCGCCGGTCCTCGATGGCCACGAAGGCACGCGGCAGGTAGGGCGGCAGTTCCTTGATGCCGACCACCCGGCCGCCGGTCTCGCCGCGATTGGCCAGGAGCGAACCGTCGCTCGCCAGGATGGCGATGTTGGGCGGGCGCTTGGGGACCGCGAGTTGGTCGATCGGCGGCAGCTGCGACGCGTGGTAGGCCACGAGCCCCGCGATGCCGATCACGCCCCAGAGGCCGAGGACGAGGACGCCGTAGACGAGCCGGCCGAGGATCGAGCGGCGGGCCCGGCGCGGCGCCTTGCGCAGCGCCCGTGATGGGGCGGGGGCACGGCTCTTCGCGCCGCGGCCGCCCCGTGAACCTGACTCGCCTCGTGCCACGCCGCCTCCCGCGCGATCGGCGCGCGAGAGCCGCAGATCGAGATCGGCCGGGTCCCCGACACGGCCCTCGGGCACGTCGAAGTTCGGCTCCCCCCTGCCCGCGCCTCCACGTCCCTTCGCCATGCGTCCCGTCTGCCCCAAGGTTCGTTCGCGATTCGAGCGACCCTGCTTGCGCACGGTAATTGCGGCGGGTTTAAGGGGTGTTAACCGGCTGATTTTTCAAAGCCTTGAAAAACCAGGGGAAATTCGACGGCCCGCGCGGTTCGTGCACCGGATGTTCAGGGGGCGACCGGGGCGGCGGGAGCGGCCGCCCGCTCGACCCCCGCAACCCGGTGGGCCTGCTCACGCCTTCTTGCGCAGGGGCCGGACCGAGACGGAGCCGTGATCGCTGAATCCGGTGGCGGCGCCGAAGGCCTGCAGATGCGCCTGGTCGGGGCGGGCCAGCAACTGGATCTCGCCGCATCCGGCCGAGCGCGCCGCCTGCGAGGCCGCCTTGAGGAGAAGGCGGCCGATACCGCGCCGTCGGGCCTCGGGATCGACCAGCAGGGTGGTGATCTGCGCCGTGGGCAGGCTGGCCGTGAGGGAGGGATACCAGTGCAGGACGACGAGGCCGCTCGGCGGACCCCAGTCGACCGCGACGAGGGCCGCGCCCGAGCCGTGCCGCAGGGCCTCGATCCGCTCGGCCAGGGTCTCGCTCGCGGCGGGGTGGCCGGAGCCGCGCAGGAGTTCGGCGAGGCCCGCCGCGTCGCTGCTGTTCGCCGCTCGGATCTCCAGCCCGTAACGGCTCGCCACGCATCACTCCGGTCGGCTCCCCCGGCCGGAGCCGGCGGAGCAAGGGTCTTGCGGGTGGTTCTAGTCCCGGCGCATCAGGCCGAACAGGGCGAAGCCCGCCAGGGCCGCGAGACCGAGGGCGAGACCGCGATTGTCCTGGAAGCGGCTCGCCGCGGCCTGTCCTGCGGCCCGCAGGTCGTTGCCCAGGGGCGAGCCGCTGAGGATGCGCTCGGCCCGGGCATGGTTCTCCGGCCGGGTCGCGATCGACACTTCGAAGGCGTCGTCGTCCACGCGGTCGATCTCGATGCTGTTGCGGGCGAAGCCGGCGCGCGACAGACGATCCCGTGCCACGCGGGCGGCCCTGAGAGACGGAACGGTCACGGTCGCCAACACGCTGTCAGACATCAAGTTTTCTCCCTGTTCGGCAGACCCAACCACGGCCGCGGGAATACGGTTCCGTGATCGCGGGTTCTGAGCGTGACGGGCGGCCCGGCCTTAAGCTTCCCGCAACCACCCTGGACCTAAGCCCGGGCCTCGCCCGGCGGATTCCCACCCGCGCGGGCCATGACGAGGAGCCTGCCGGACTTGCGCGATCCGTTCGTTCCTGCCGCCCTTGCCGACCGCCTCCGGGAGAAGCGCCGAAGGCCGCGGTCCCGCGACGCCCTGGCCTACGAGCCGGCCAAGCCGGTCTTCGCCGAACTCCTCGATGCGCGCGGGCATGGCACCGGCCAGTTCGTGCGGCTGTCGCAGGGCATGGTGGAGGCGATCACGCGAGGCGCCCGCGCGGACACCTGATCGATCGGGGTCAGCGGTCGCAGCCGATGCAGATGTCGCGCACCACGCGCTCGCGCCCGTGTCCCGTGCGCTGGTTCGGCAGGTGTCCGTCGAAGGCCTGCTCCGCCGCGCGGGTCGGCGGCGGAACCGGCTTCGGCGGCTCGGGCGCGGCCGGTTTCGGCGCGGGGGCGGTCAGGGCCATGTACTGCGCCGCGGCGGGCGCCGGTGCGAGGCCGGGTACCAGACCGGCGAGGGCGAGACCCAGGGAGGCCCACCGAGGGCGGTCGCGACCGAGTGGGGCGGTCGCGGGACGTGGCGTGGCCATCGAAGCCTCCGATCGTGGGCTCTCGGTGCGAATCGCCGCCGACCGCCATGCGGCGATCCGGCGTCCCGCCTGACGGGAACGAGGGCAGGCAGGGATCGTTCCCCGTCCCTTTGGCCGGCCCCGGGGCCGGATGGGACCGCATCCATGCTGCACCTCCTCGTGGCCGATGGGAACGACCGGTCCGGACGGGCCGATCACGTCTCAGCCACCGGCGTCACCTCGGCGCAAGCCTATGCGGAGGTCCTGCGCCAGATCTCACCCGGGGTCGACTGCACCCTGATCACCCCGGCCGACGCCGATGCGGCTTTGTCCCCCGGGACGCGGCTCGCCGCCTTCGACGCCCTCTTCCTCACGGGATCGACGCTCCACGTCTGCGACGCGTCCGACGCCGTGCGGCGCCAGATTGACCTCGTGCGCGAAGCCCTCGGCGCCGGGCTTCCGGTCTTCGGCTCGTGCTGGGGCGTCCAGGTCGCCGCGGTGGTGGCCGGCGGCCATGCGGCCCGCAACCCGAAGGGTCCGGAATACGGATTCTCGCGCGATCTCGTGCGCACCGAGGCCGGGCGGGCGCACCCGCTCCTCGCCGGGCGGGGCGAGCGCTTCGATGCCCCCGCCATGCATCTCGACGCCGTCATCACGCCGCCGGCCCACGCCACGGTGCTGGCGGGCAACGCGGTCCTGTCGGTCCAGGCGATCGAGATCCGGCACGGGGCCGGCGTGTTCTGGGGCACGCAGTACCACCCCGAACTCGATCTCGACGCCCTGGCCGCGATGCTGCGCCTCAGCGCCGAGGACGTGGTGGAGGCGGGCGCGCTGCCCGACCGCGCGGCGGTGGAGGCCTATGCGGCGGACCTCTGCCGCATCCACGCGGACCCGGAGGGACACCGGGACCGGATCGCCCGCCACCGGCTCGGCCCCGACCTGCTGGAGCCGGCCCGCCGGCGGGCGGAGATCGGGAACTTCCTCGACCGTCTCGTCCGGCCGCGGGTCGAGGCCGCGGCCTGAGGGCTCAGACCGCGCGCAGGGCGGGAGCGCCCGGCCGCGGGCGGGCGCCGACGATGTGGAATGCCCGCGGTCGCACGAACAGGAACGACAGGCGCGTGTGACGGATCATCCGCTCGAAGCCCAGCGGAACCAGGATCGCCACCACCGTGACGACGAGGCTCGCCCAGCCGATGTCGGTGATCGCCCCCGACCGCACGATCAGCGTGCGGGTGAGGGCCATCGGCAGGAAGAACGCGAGGTAGATCACGATCGAGCGCTGGCCGCAGGCCCGCAGCGCCGCCGTCACCGGCCCGCCGGCCCGGGACATCAGGGCCCCGATGGCGACGATCGCGAGGGCGCCGGCGCCGCTCAGGACGAGGGCGAGGCCCGGGAGGTTCGCCAGGACCGGCACGGCTGGGAAGCCCGTGGGGACGAAGACCATCGCGGCGTTGACCACGGCCCAGAGTGCCAGTCCGAGCATCGCGGCGCGGGCGTGGCGTTGCACGAGATCGGCGAAGGTGAAGATGCGCGCGGCGAAGAGGTAGCCGACCAGGAACCAGACGTAGCGGTCGCAGAACTCGTCGATCAGTTCGAAACCGGTATGGATCGGCAGGACCTGCAGCAGTGCCGCCCCGCCGAGGAGCCAGGCCGTCGGCACCGGCCGCAGCGCCTTGGTCAGCACCGAGAACACCGCCAGCAGGTAGATGAACCACAGGGTCGAGTAGGGTTCGACCACCGCCAGGGCGAGGTGGGCGACGAAGGCGCCCGGCCCGGCTCCGTCGGTGATCGGGCCGTACTTGAAGGTCGACTGGATCAGCACCCAGAGGACGTAGAAGTAGACGAAGTGCACGAGGCGCCGGTCGAGGAACAGGCGCCAGTCGCGGTCGATGACCCGGCCGAGGAACAGGCCCGACAGCAGGAAGAAGTCCGGGATGCGGAACGGGCGCGCGAAGGCCACCACGGTGTGCAGGAAGCCCTCGCCTTCCATCGCGATCCCGGTGCCGAGCGTCGCATGCATCATGACCACGAGGATGATGCACAGGCCCTTGGCGACATCCACCCAGGCGAGCCGGGCGGCATCCCGCGGGAATCCCGCTGCGCGCTGCCCCGTTCCGTCCACCGTTCCTTCCGCCATGCCTTGTCCCACCGCGACCGCCGCCATGATCCGCCCCCGCCCACAGGACCCCGATCCTTCGGCGCCAGGTCTTAAGGATGGCGATACGGCGAGGACCGCCCGCGGATCATGCCGAACGGAGGGTAAATGCCGGGCCGTGACCGGCTCCGGTTTGGGCCGCGCCTTGCCCGCGTGCTGCCACGCCTCGCCGCCTCAATGCGGGTCGCGCTTGGCGCCCCGGCGGTCGCGGGTCATGCGGGTCGCGGCGTGAAAGTCGTCCGGCTTGGTGCGGACCCAGGCCAGGAACTCCGCCATCTCGGGCGCCGCCCGCAGGGCATCGACGTCGGCGAGGCGCCGGGCGATCTCGGCCTCGCTGAAGCGGGCATGGATCGCCGAATGGCAGATCTGGTGCAGGCGCACGGTGCTGGCCCGCGCCCCGCCCTTCAGCTTCGGGGTCAGGTGGTGCAGGCTCGATTTGGCATGGGGCGGGATCGGCCGCTCGCAGAGCGGGCAGATCACCGGAGGCTTGGCCTGCGGACCGTGCGTCGCCGGGTCGTCGTCGCGCCAGAGTCGGGCTCGTCGTCCCAAGGGTGTCTCCCGTCGGATGCGTGCGTCAGTGGACCGCTGCCGGAACAGGCCGGCGGTGGGCGGGGTCGTTCGGTTGGAACACGGCCGCGGCCTCGCGGTCCTGGGTCCCGAGAATGGAGACGTGGTCGCCGGCGATGACCGTCAGGCGCGTGCGCGGACCGGCCTGCGCCGCCAGCCGCTCGGCATGCGCGAGGGGCACCACCGGGTCGTCCCGGCCGTGGACGATGACGATCGGACCGCCCTCGGCGGCGATGCGCGCATCGGACCGGAAGGTGTCCCGAAGGAGCAGGCTGGTCGGCAGGAAGGGGAAGCGCCCGGCGACGATGGCGGAGAGGGAGTCGAAGGGCGCCTCGAGATAGAGGCCGAGATGCGGCCGGGCCTCGGCCAGGGCCACCGCCACCGCGGCCCCGAGGGAGTGGCCGTGCAGCAGCACCGGGGTTCCGGGGACCCGCGCCTGGACCATCGCGTAGGCCGCCTGTCCGTCGGCGATCAGCCCCGCCTCGCTCGGACTCCCGGTCGAGCCGGGATAGCCGCGATAGGCGATGGCGAGGACGCCCCAGCCCGCCCCGCGCCAGGGAGCGCCGGCAAAGCGCGCCGCACCGGGCTCCGGACGCGAGCCGTTGCCGTGGAAGCTGAGCACCACGGGACAGCCCGGCTCCGGCGCGCGCCAGAACCCGAACAGCCGCTCGCCGTCGGCCGTGGGCAGGCTGATCGCCTCCGTGCCCGGGGGGGGCCGGCCGGGCGGGGGCGGGCGCTCGGCTGCGGAAGGCGCCCGGATAGATCAGGTGCCGCTGGAAGACGGTCAGCAGGGTCACGGCCAGGACGGAGAGACCGAGGATGGCGGTGGCCACGAGGGAAGCGAGAAGGCGCATGCGCTCGATGAAGGGGAAGCCGCGACCGAGCGACGACCCCGGACCGTCGTGGCGGGGCGCCGAACCGCGCCGGACCCTGGGGATGGAGGGGACACTGGGGCGTCCCCGAGAGGTAGGGCTGGACTTTGGCGTGTCACCAGCGATGTTGCGTCGCGTGAATGCTCCCGCGCCCGTCCCTCCCCGAAGCGGCCTCCGGCCCCAAAGCCGCCTCCTGACGACGCGTCACCGGTCCGCCGCGCCCGCACCGGTCCGGCGCGGCGTGGCATGAGGGACGCGTCCGGCCGCGCGGAGGGTATGGGCGGTCCCGGCCTGAGCCCGAACGCGCTCCTCATCGGGCTTATCTTCTGCGGAGTCGGCTTCGGCATCGGCGCCGGGGCGCTCGCGGGCTCGGGCGCCGCCTTCGTGTTCCTGATGTCCGGCTGGGTGCTGGGCCTGTGTCTGCACGAATACGGCCATGCCCGGGCCGCGCTGTCCTGGGGCCTGCCCCCGACCGGCGCGCTCAGCCTCGATCCCCTGCGGGCCCCCAACCCCGTGGTGACCATGCTGCTGCCGGCGCTCTTCACCGTCATGGGGGGCGTGGGATTTCCGGGGGGCGTGGGATTTCCGGGCGACGTGGGATTGCCTGGCCGCGTCGGCGGTCCGCCCGAGGCCGGGTTGAGCCGGGGACGGCAATCGGCGGTGGCCGCCGCCGGCCCGGCGATGAGCGTCCTCTTCCTCGTCGTTCTCGCGCTGCTCTATGCCCTGGCCAGTCCGGGGGCCGAGACGCTGCGTGCGGTGCTCGCCGTCTCGGTGCTGTTCCAGGGCACAGCCCTGGTGCTCGGGCTGATGCCGATCCCAGGGCTCGACGGCTACGGCATCGTCCGACCCTGGCTCTCCGGGCCGCCGGCTTCGCCGCCATCCCCGCCCTGGGCCTTCGTGGACCGGATGGCCCGGCATTCGGGGCTGGTGCTGCTGGGTCTTTTCCTCGTCTCCGCCGCCTTCACCCGGCCGCTGTTCCGCGCCAGCCTGCTGTTGACGGACCTGCTCGGCATCGATCTCGCAGATGTGATCGCAGGTTTCCGGCTGGTGCGCCTGTGGTGATCCGCTCGTGCGGGGCGACCACCGCGAACGGAAGACTTGAACCCATCGTGGAATGATTTGCCGATGCGGTGTGTACGTTAACGAGCCGAGCCGTACTCTTGCGACGCATGCGGAGCCGGTGCGCGGTTCGTCTTGAATTCGGGGCGACGCACCGGCCCGTCGCGATCGTCGAGGCGGGAGGGGGGCATGCGGGACGATGCGCCGGGGCAGGGGACGCCGCCGTCGGCCTACCGCGTGTTGCTGCTGAACAATGCCGGCCGCGTCCTTCGCACCAAGTCCCTCGCGGGCTGCACCGAGGCGGAGGCGCTGGAGCGGGCACGGGCCTTCATGGACGGCCGTTCGGTCGAGCTCTGGGACGGGGGGCGCCTGATCCAGCGGCTCGAGGCACCACACGAACCGACAGCCTGAGCGGAGGAGCGCGGCCCGGGCCTGTCCGCGGCGTTCGGGTCGCGTGGGAACCGGGCTTTCGTGCTAGGTGCGCTCGGTATCCGGATCCGACGCGATCCGGCGCGGCCCGGTGGAGAGACCCTGCGATGGCCCTCAAGACGACGTTCCTGGTGCAGACCTTCGTGCTCAAGCGCAAGCGGCTCTCGCCGGGCGACCGTGAGGTGGCGGTGACGGAGAGCGGGGCCCTGAAGAAGGCCGAGGCGATGGCCGCCCGCTTTCCCGGGACGGCGGCGATCAAGGTCGTGGCCGACGACGAGACGGGGGAACTGGAGAGCGCCACGATCCTCGGCAGCTTCGGCGAGGTGCCGGACGACTTCGCCGAGAGCCTGCAGGGCTCGTGAGGCCCGACGCGTCCGGCCTCCGCGCCCCCGATCAAAGTGCCCTGCGGACGCGAAAGGGCCCCGCCGCGCGGCGGAGCCCCTTCTGATCGTCCCGGAGCCTGTCAGCCGTTACGGGCAGGCGTGGCGCTGACCGTCATTGCCGAGATAGGTCCCGGTGCGGCGGTCGTAGGACCGGAAGCGCTGGACGCAGTAGGCGACGTCCTCGCCGCTGGTCGCGACCTCCGGGGTGGCCTCGTAGCCCGTCGCGGCGTAGCCGCCACCATAGGGCGCGTAACCGCCGTAATAGGCCGGCGCATAGCCGCCGGCGTAATAGTCGTCGCCGTAGTAGCCGCCATAGGCGCTGCCGAGGCCGTAGCCGATCCCGGCGCCGGCGAGACCCAGGCCGAGCCCGAGGCCGCCATAGCCGCGACGGTAGCCGTAGCCGCGCCCGGCATAGGCGCGACCCCGGTTGAACCCACCGCGGTTGAAGCCGCCGCGATCACCCCGTAAGCCGTTGCCGGCAGCGAGGCCCGCCCCGGCACCGACGGCACCGGCGCCCACGCCGATGGTCCCGCCGCGGTTGAACCCGCCGCGGTTGAAGCCACCCTGCGCGAGGCCGCCGCGGAACCCGCCGCCGCCGAAGTTGCCCCCGACATTGCCGCCGCGGAACCCGCCGCCCTGGGCGAGACCACCGCGGAAGCCACCGCCGCCGAAGTTGCCGCCGCGGAATCCGCCGCCACCCAGGCCGCCGCCGTGGAAGCCGCCGCCACCGCCACGGAAACCACCGCCGCCGCCGCCCGGACGTGCGTCCGCGGAGGCGGGAATCATCGAGAGGGCCCCGACCAGGGCGGCCGATGCCAGGAGTATGCGCTTCATGGGAGAACCTGTCGTTCGCATGCCGATCCCGAGGATCGAACTTCTGGTAAAGGAACGCGGGGCCTGACGATAAAGTTCGTTTCAGGCCCTATTCCGTCTCAGTTCGTCGGGCCGGCGATTGACAAAACGGCCGCCGACCTCGAATCTGGAAGCATTCCGAGGGGAGCTCCGAGTGCGGGGGCTGAGATTGGGCGCGACGCCCTGACCCTTGAACCTGATCCGGTTCGTACCGGCGGAGGGACGGGAATTCCAAGACGCGGCGCGCATGTTCAGGCGTCGTCCCATCCGACACCGCCGTTCGCGAGTCCGGATCGTCTCCCACGCCAGGAGCGAACCCGATGAATGCACCCGTTCTTCCGAAGGATCTGCCGCAGGGGCAGGCGCCCACGGTGACCACCGGCCCGATCATGGGCTCGCGCAAGGTCTACGCGGCGGTGGCCGGGCACGACGACATCCGGGTACCGTTCCGCGAGATCACCTTGAGCGATCCGAAGGAGGCGGCGGTGCGGGTCTACGATCCGTCGGGTCCCTACACGGAGACGGATGCGGGGATCGACCTCGGGGCCGGCCTTCCGCTGGTGCGCGAGCCCTGGATCGCCCGGCGCGGCTACGCCACCGTGACCCCGCGCGCGGTCAAGCCCGAGGACAACGGCTTCGTGCCCGAGGACAAGCTCGTGGCCCCGTGTCCGGCCACCCGCGAGATCCGCAAGGCCGCGCCCGGCCAGATGGTGACGCAGTACGAGTTCGCCCGCGCCGGGATCATCACCGAGGAGATGATCTACGTCGCGCACCGCGAGAACCTGGCGCGCGAGACGATGCTGGAGGGCGCCCAGGCGGCCCTGGCCGACGGCAACAGCTTCGGCGCCGCCCTGCCCGCCTTCATCACGCCGGAATTCGTGCGCGACGAGGTCGCCCGGGGCCGCGCCATCATCCCGGCCAACATCAACCACCCCGAGGTGGAGCCGATGGCGATCGGCCGCAACTTCCTCGTGAAGATCAACGCCAACATCGGCAATTCCGCCGTGACCTCGTCCGCCGCCGAGGAGGTCGAGAAGCTGGTCTGGGCGACCCGCTGGGGCGCCGACACGGTGATGGACCTCTCGACGGGCCGCAACATCCACAACATCCGCTCGTGGATCGTACGCAACTCGCCCGTGCCGATCGGCACGGTGCCGATCTATCAGGCTCTAGAGAAGGTCGGCGGCGACCCGCTGAAGCTCGACTGGGAGGTCTTCAAGGACACCCTGATCGAGCAGGCCGAGCAGGGCATCGACTACTTCACCATCCATGCCGGCGTGCGCCTCGCCCACGTGCCGCTCACCGCCCGCCGCGTCACCGGCATCGTCAGCCGCGGCGGTTCGATCATGGCGCGCTGGTGCCTGGCCGGGCACCGCGAATCGTTCCTCTACGAGCGCTTCGACGAGATCTGCGACATCATGCGGGCCTACGACGTGTCGTTCTCGCTCGGCGACGGCCTGCGCCCCGGCTCCATCGCCGATGCCAACGACGCGGCCCAGTTCGCCGAGCTGGAGACCCTGGGCGAACTGACCAAGATCGCCTGGGACAAGGGCTGCCAGACCATGATCGAGGGCCCCGGCCACGTGCCGATGCACAAGATCAAGGTGAACATGGAGAAGCAGCTCGTGGAGTGCGGCGAGGCGCCGTTCTACACCCTCGGCCCGCTGACCACCGACATCGCCCCCGGCTACGACCACATCACGTCGGGCATCGGCGCCGCCATGATCGGCTGGTTCGGCTGCGCCATGCTCTGCTACGTCACCCCGAAGGAGCATCTCGGCCTGCCCAACCGCGACGACGTCAAGGAAGGCGTGATCACCTACAAGATCGCGGCCCATGCCGCCGACCTCGCCAAGGGCCATCCGGCGGCGCAGCTGCGCGACGACGCCCTGTCGCGGGCCCGGTTCGACTTCCGCTGGGAGGACCAGTTCAACCTCTCCCTCGATCCCGACACCGCCCGCGCCTACCACGACGAGACCCTGCCGAAGGACGCCCACAAGGTCGCCCATTTCTGCTCGATGTGCGGCCCGAAGTTCTGCTCGATGAAGATCACGCAGGACCTGCGCGCCGAGGTGCTGGCGATGGAGGCGGCCGGCCAGGTGCTGGGCGAGGCCGCGCCCTTGAGCGCGGCCGAGCGCGAGGCTGGCATGGCGGCGAAATCGGCCGAGTTCCAGGCCGAGGGTGGCAAGCTCTACGTCGACGCGGCGGAGTAGGCCCCCGCGTCCCGGGCCGGCTGGTTTTCGCTGACCGGCCCGGGACAGGCATCGCGGGGAAGGACCGCACGCGGTGCGTGGAATTCCAGAGGCGTGGGTGCGCGCGCGTCGTAGGCATCGGAGAGCGCGCCGATCATGACATCGGCCGCGGCATCGAAGTCGGGCGGCGTGCCCAGCGAAATCTCCCGCTCATAGTTCTCGTTCCGCCGGAGCTGCACGAAGCCCAGCCGGTGAAGGGCCGCCTTCGCGGAGTCGGGCAGGGCATCGCCAGACGCCTCCGGCCCCTGCGCACACCCGCCCGACGCGGCTTCGCAGCGCATCCACGTATCCATGTCGAAGAAGATGCACTGCACGTAGCGCTGATCCGTTCGGACGATGCTCACGGTGAGGAACCGATCCCGGGACGTGCTGCGCGGGCCGCGCAGGTGGATGCTGCTCAGCCGCGCGACCACTTCGCAGCGATGGGCCGCGACGAAGGCGGCGCGGCCGCGAGCGTCCGACGCGGCGTCCGAGATCGGGACGTGGACGATCCCCAGCAGCGCCGCCGCGAACGGCCGCACCCGATTCCACGCCCGTCCGGTGGGGATCATTCCGATGGCCCTGCGTTTCCGTCCCGGACGGGCGTGCCCGATCGCGCGGAGTGCTATCACAGGTTGCGGGGCGCGGCATCGCCCCGGCGCGGTACTCCCGTCGCGTCACGCGAACAGCCCGTGCACGAACCAGCGCGCGGGCGCCTCCATCGTGGGGAAGCCCTCGCGATAGACCCAGAGGCGGCGGCCGGCCTCGTCTTCGACCACGTAGTAGTCCCGCAGCGGACCCGGCGCCCGCCACCACTCGTCGGCGATGCGCTCGGGTCCGTCCGCATGGGCGACGTGGTGCAGGCGCCGGCGCCAGCGGAAGCGGTGCGGCGGCCCGTCGGGGGCCAGCGCGATGACGTCCTCGGCCGCTTCGCCCCGGCTGAGCAGCACCAGCGGGCGCGGCGGCAGGGGCGCGCGGGCTCCCGGATCGGGTCGGCCCGCCTGCGCGGGGAGGCTCGCGCGCCACGGCTCCACGGCCTCGGCCCGCTCGGGCAGGTGGGTCTGGCGAAACCCGAGGCGCATCATCCGCCGGCCGAGGCGCTGGCGCAGGGCATCGCCCAGATGCTCGGTGCCTTCGCCCCCGCCGGGGGCCTCCATCAGGGCCGTCTGGCGTGCCGCGATCGGGCCCGTGGCGGTGACCTCGAGGCCCACCGTCTCGAAGCCGAAGCCGGCATCGAGGGCCGGGCCGAGGCGGTCGAGGCGCAGGGCGAGCAGGCGTCCGATCTGGGCCGGGCAGCGGGTCGGCAGACTCAGGCCGAGGTCGAGGCTGCGCAGGATCCCATCGACGCGGGTCAGGGTCAGCCGTACGGCCCGGGCGCCGAGGCCGGCCGCTTCCAGCCGGGGGGCGATGCCCTCCATCAGACCCATGGCGGTGGCCACGATGGTCTCCGGCTGCCCGATCGGTTCGAGAAAGCCGCGCGCCGCCTGGAATTCGCGCGGGTCCTCGGCGGTGACCAGGGGTTCGGGCCGGTATCCGAGGGCCTGGTCGAGGCGCAGCAGCAGGGTTTCGCCGAAGCGCCGGGCCAGCGGCGCCCGGGGCGCCGTGGCGAGGTCGCCGATCCGGTGCAGGCCGAGGCGGGCCAGGGCCTGCGCCGTGGCCCCATCGAGGCGCAGGGCCGAGACGGGCAGGGCGTGCAGGGCCTCCGCGTTGCAGCCCGGGGCCACGAGGCCGCCCCCGCCGTGGCGCGCCAGGGCGAAGGCGCAGGCCGGCGTGTCGGCGAGGGCGATCCGGGCCGGCATGTCGCGGGTCGACAGCCGCCGGGCGAGGTCTTCCACCAGCGCGGCCTCGCCGCCGAACAGGTGGCTCGCCCCCGCGATGTCGAGGAAGAACCCGTCGCCGCCCTCCGCCGGGCCGTAGGGAGCGACGACGGGCGTGTAGCGCTTGGCCCACAGGCAGAGGCGGTGCAAGGCGGCGGCGTCGGCCTCTGGATCGGCCGGATGGACGGCGACCGGCGTCCCGATCCGGGCGCGGGCCCGGGCCAGGGTTTCACCGGGCACGAGGCCGAGGGCGCGGGCGGCGGAATCCACCGCCACCAGGCGCAGGCCGTTGGCCTCCATGGCGGCCACGACCATCGGGCCGCTGTCGCGGTCGCCGTCAGCCCGAGCGCTGGGCGCGCCGCTCGGGACGGACGCCGCCTGCGCCCGCCTCAGCCGCGTGACCGGCCAGTGCTCCAGCCAGACCGAAACGATGCGCGGCATGATCCCACTCCAGAAGCCAATGTCCGGTCCGCCCGTTGCGGCTCCGGTCGAGGGTCACCTGCCAGCACGGCCGCTCGATGCAGCCGAAGCGGTCGCGCAGGGCCTTGCCGGCGGCGACCCGCCAGCGTGTCGCCGCCACATTGGGGCTCTCCGCCTCCGGCGGCCTCAGGATGAGGAGAAGCAGGTCGGTCCGGGCCGCCGCGAGGTGGAGCCGGCGGCTCTGGGCGAGGGGCAGGGCGGCATCGATGAGGCCCGCCACGGCCGCCAGCCCCTGCGCGCGCAGGGATTCCTCCAGGGCCCGGTAGGCGTCCCCGTCGCTCGCCACCTCGAACAGCAGCAGGCGGCCGGGATCGAGGCCGAGCCCGGCCAGCCCGTGCCCGTAGGGGAGGGGATGCCCCCGGCCCGCCACGAGCAGGGCCTCGCCGCGCACCCGGGCGAGGTGGCGCGCCACCAGCGCAAGGGCGAAGCCCAGCGCCGCCGGCTCGTCGCCCGCCTGCGCCGGGGCGATCTCGTGCAACTGACCGAGGGCGAGGCCGCCCTGTGCGAGGCGCGTATCGACGTCGTGGATGCCGAGGGGCAGGGCGCCCCGGAGGACGGATGCGCCTCCGCGATCGGCCACGAGGGCGCGCAGGGCCGCCAGATCCGGGGGCGCACCCGGATTCGCGGCATCCGGATGTGGCGGATCCGCCGGCAAAGTCTCGGTCTCGGCATCGGGAGGGTCTTCAGGGCTCTGTCTCATCGGCTCCGCTCCATCCCGCTACGCTAAGAACAAAACAGGAACACACTCAATCGGTTTCCGGGGGGATTCGGAATTTCGCCTGCTCATAGGGACTTGGCCTGTGGACGGCTGTGGACGCTTGTGGACGATGGTTTCCGGGCCGGCCGATCCGCCGCGCTTGACCCTATAGCGAGGGCAGGGCAGCACTCCTCACCTGCCGCGCACAAGACGCGGATCAGCCGGGAGAACTCCATGCGTTTCGCTCGTGCCCTCGTGGTCCTGTCGGGCCTGATCACCGTCGCGGGCGGCCTCCCCGCCGCCGCGCAGACGGCGGCCCAGCCCCGGGGCGAGGCCAAGGCGCGCCGGCCCCAGGTCGTGTCGCAGCCGATCCAGGTCTACGATGCCCGCTTCGAGAACGGGGACCTGCGCATCTCCGGCAGCGTGCGCAAGCCCGGCACCGTGGTGGTGCTCGACGAGGACATCTCGATCATCGCCGACAGCCGGGGCCGCTTCGTCTTCCGCCTGCCTTACGTGCCCACCAATTGCATCGCCACCCTGAAGGCGGGCGAGGACGAGCGCGAGGCGGTCATCGCCAATTGCGGCCCCGCCGGCCAGCCCGGCCCGAAGGGCGAGACGGGGCAGAAGGGCGACACGGGTGACAAGGGCGAGACTGGCCCCGCCGGCCCGCAGGGCGTCGCTGGCCTGCCCGGTCCCCTGGGGCCCAAGGGCGAGCTGGGTGTCAAGGGCGAGCCGGGTGCCAAGGGCGAGGTCGGACCGAAGGGGGAACCCGGCCCCAAGGGAGAGACGGGTCCGAAGGGGGACGCCGGACCGAAGGGCGAGACGGGCGCGAAGGGGCCGGCCGGCGAGCGCGGCCCGGCGGGTCAGAAGGGCGAGCCCGGTCAGGCCGCCCTGGCGGCCGCCGCACCCGCATCCCCGTTCCGGGTGGTGCGCCAGGACACCTGCCCGGCCTCGGGCTGCGCGATCACCTGCGAGGGCACCGAGATCCTCGCCTCGGCCCTCTGCCTGAAGGGCGGCAGCGCCATCGTGACGGCGGGCGCCGACGGAACCTTGAGCGCGGCCTGCCCCACTGAGAGCCAGGGCCTCGTCGGCCTCTGCGCCCGGCGCTGAGGGGACGAACGACCCGGGCGATCGCCCCTCGCCGAAACGGAGCCGTCCGGTGTAAGGACGCGCTTCGTTTCGCGCCGAAGTCGATCCCACCCGTGTCGATACCGTCCATGCTCCCTGCCCCTGCCAGCCCCGTTCCCCGCGCCCGCGGGGTCGTCCGATGACCCTGGGCATCTGGGGCAAGCTCGGCGGGGCCGGCCTCGGCCTCGCCATCGGCGGTCCCCTCGGCGGCCTCGTCGGCGGGGTGGCCGGGCACTTCCTGGTCGACCGCGAGGGCGCGCTGTTCGGCACCACGCCGCGCGACGTGGTCTTCACCACCGGCCTCGTGGCCCTGGCCGCCAAGATGGCCAAATCCGACGGCGTGGTGACGCAGGCCGAGGTGGAGGCCTTCGCCAAGGTGGTGCAGGTGGACGAGCGCGCCCGGCCCGGCGTGCAGCGCCTGTTCGACCTCGCCAAGGGCACCGCGAACGGCTTCGAGGCCTATGCCCGGCAATTGGCCACCACCTTCCACGACGAGCCGGCCCTGCTGGAGGACGTGCTCGACGGCCTGTTCCACATCGCCAAGGCCGACGGCGCCATCCACGAGGCGGAGGAGCGCTACCTGCGGGCGGTGGCGGCGACCTTCGGCTACGACGAGGCCGCGTTCCGCCGCATCGCCGCCCGCCACGTCCGGCTCTCCGACGATCCCTACCTCGTCCTCGGCCTCGACCACGACGTCGACGATGCCGGGCTTAAGGCCGCCCACCGGGCCCTGGTGCGGGAGAACCATCCCGACCGGGCCATCGCGCGCGGCCTGCCGCCGGAGGCGGTGGCCATCGCCACCCGCCGGCTCGCGGCCATCAACGCCGCCTATGACCGGATCAGCACCGAGCGGGGCCTCACGTGAAACCGACGCCCGAGAGCGCCGTCGCCACCAGCGTCCACCCGTCGCCGAATCACGGCGAGCGGCGGTCCGGCCCGGTGGATCTCCTCATCCTGCACTACACCGGCATGGAGAGCGCGGCCGTCGCCCTGCAGCGCCTTGCCAACCCCGTGGCGGAGGTCTCGGCCCATTACGTGGTGCTGGAGGACGGCCGCGTGGTTCAGATGGTGCCCGAGGGGCGCCGGGCCTGGCACGCGGGCCAGGGCTCCTGGGCCGGGCTCAGCGACGTGAATTCGCGCTCCCTCGGCGTCGAGATCGTCAATGGTGGCCATGCGGGCGGCCTGCCGGCCTACCCCCCGGCACAGATCGAGGCCGTGATCGCCCTGTGCGGCGATCTCGCCAAGCGCTGGAGCCTCGCTCCGCACCGGATCCTCGCCCATTCCGACATCGCCCCCGAGCGCAAGGAGGACCCGGGCGAGCACTTCCCCTGGGAGACCCTCGCCCGCGCCGGCATCGGCCACTGGGTGCCGCCGGCCCCGATCCGCGACGGCCGCTTCTTCGCGCAGGGCGATGCCGGGCCGCCGATCGAGGCGCTGCAGGCGATGTTCGCCCTCTACGGCTACGACCTGCCGGTGAGCGCCACCTTCGATGCCCGCATGGGCGCGATGGTGACGGCGTTCCAGCGCCACTTCCGTCCGGCCCGCATCGATGGTGTCGCCGACGCCTCGACGATCACGACCCTGCGGGATCTGATCGCGGCGCTGCCGGGACGGTAGGGGACGAGAGGGCGCGCTTCCGCTCGCGTCCTCCTGCGGAAAAGGGTGGGCGCGGAGCCTCTAGAGAGGAAGGCGCCTGCGCCAGGGCCGACGGGCACTTCGCGGGCGTGCGGCCTGCGATCCCGCTCGGGTGAGCCGGGAGATCCCGGTTCACCTCTGGAAGCCGGCTCAGGCCCGGTGCTGTACCGCTCCGCCGCCATGCCCGTGCGCCTCTTCCGTCACCGAGCCGCGGGTGCGCCATAGGCTGTAGGCGATGCCCGCGATGAGGAACACGACGGTGACCGCGAGGGAGACCCACGGCGGCACATGGACGAGGTCGAAGGTGTCGGCGACCACGATCTTGCCGCCGATGAAGATCAGGATGAAGGCCAGCGCCGTCTTGAGATAGGCGAAGCGGTCCACCATTGCGGCCAGGGCGAAGTAGAGCGCGCGCAGGCCGAGGATCGCGAAGATGTTCGAGGTGTAGACCACGAAGGTGTCGGTGGTGATGGCGAAGATCGCCGGCACGCTGTCGACGGCGAAGATCACGTCGGCGCCGTTCACGAGAATGAGCGCCAGGGCCAGGGGCGTCAGCCAGAGGGCGGTCTTGCCGGTCTTCGGGTCGGGCTTGCGCACGACGAAGTGCTGCCCGTGCAGCTCGGGCGTGATGCGCAGGACCCGCTGCAGGAACCGGACGGCCCGGTTCTCGCGGATGTCGCCCGGCTCCTCGTCCTTCGAGAGCAGCATCTTGAGGCCGGCGAAGATCAGGAAGGCGGCAAAGATTGACAGCACCCAGGCGGCCTGGTGCACGAGGGCCGCGCCGAGGCCGATCATCAGCCCGCGCAGCAGGACGGCCGCGAGGATGCCCCAGACCAGGACCCGGTGCTGGGCGGCGCGGGGGATGCCGAGCGCCGTGAGGATGACGGCGATCACGAAAACGTTGTCCATCGACAGCGACTTCTCGACCACGAGGCCGGCGACGTATTCCTGGCCCGCCTGGGGCCCGAGATACCACCAGACCCAGCCGCCGAAGATCATGCCCAGGGTGAAGTAGAACAGCGTGAGGAGCAGGCTCTCCTTCACGCCGATCTCATGATTCTTGTCGCGATGCAGGAGTCCGAGATCGAAGGCCAGCAACCCGGCCACGAGGGCGTGGAACCCGAGCCACATCCACACGGGCTTGCCGAGCCACTCGTAATACAGAAAATCAACCATGACGCAGGACCGTCGATGCTTCTTGAGGAGAGAAAGCATCGGCTCCGACATCACGGAACGCATCATGCAGCATCCCGCCAGAGGGGCCCGCAGCCGATGAGGCGCAGTTGGGACTCTGAACCGGGCGAATCAAGGGCATCGGGCCGTCACGCTTGACAGGGCCGGCCCCCGGCGGCTTCCCAAAGCGCATGACTGACAGCGAACGCAACGGCCGCGAGGCTCGCGGCCCCGCGGTGATCGGGGGCGGCCCGGCCGGCCTCGCGGCGGCGGAGGTGCTGGCGCAGGCCGGCCACGCCGTGACCCTCTACGACCGGATGCCGAGCGTGGGGCGAAAATTCCTCATCGCCGGACGCGGCGGGCTCAACCTCACGCATTCCGAGCCGCTGCCGGCCTTCCTGGCGCGCTACCAGCCGGCTGAAGACGCCTTCGCCGGGGCGATCGCGGCGTTTCCGCCGAGCGCCCTACGCGCCTGGTGCGACGACCTCGGCCAGCCGACCTTCGTCGGGTCGAGCGGCCGCGTCTTTCCCGAGGCCTTCAAGGCCTCGCCGCTGCTCCGGGCCTGGCTCCAGCGCCTCGACGGGCTGGGCGTCCGCATCCGCACCCGTCACCGCTTCACCGGCTGGTCGGACGCGGGCGGGCCAGTCTTCGAGACCCCGGACGGACGGGTCGAGGCCGCGCACCGCCCGGTGCTCCTGGCTCTCGGCGGCGCGAGCTGGCCCCGCCTCGGCTCCGATGGCGCCTGGGTGCCCCTGCTCGAACGGGACGGTGTCGCGGTGGCGCCGCTCAAGCCCGCCAATGTCGGGTTCACCGTGGCCTGGTCGCCGGTCTTCTCCGCGCGCTTCGCCGGCACGCCCCTGAAGCGGATCGCCCTCAGCCTCGACGGGATCCGCGTGCGGGGCGAGGCCGTGATCAGCGCCGACGGGATCGAGGGCGGGGCGATCTACGCCCTCGCACATCGAATCCGGGCCGCCACCGAACGCGGCGAGGCCCGGCTGGAGATCGATCTCCGGCCGGACGTGGAGGAGGCCGCGCTGGCACGGGCGCTCCGCGATCCGAAACCCGGGCTCTCCCTCGCCAACCGCCTGCGCAAGGCCGCGGCGCTGACGCCCGTGGGGATCGGCCTCCTGCGCGAGGCGGCGCACCCGCTGCCCGTGGCCGCCGAGGCCCTGGCGGCCCTGGTCAAGGCGGTGCCGCTCCGTCTCCTGGCGCCGCGCGGCCTCGACCGGGCGATCTCCACGGCGGGCGGGGTCCGCTTCGGCGACTTCGATGCCGGCTTCATGCTCGTCCGGCGGCCCGGCACCTTCGTGGCCGGCGAGATGCTGGATTGGGAGGCCCCGACGGGGGGCTACCTCCTCCAGGGGGCCTTCGCCTCGGGCCGCGCGGCTGCGGCGGGCATGCTGGCCTGGATCGCGCGGGACGCCGCCCGAGGCGCGTGATTCGCCGTCTCACGAAAAAGGCTCCCTCTCGGGGGAGAGGGAGCCTGATGGTCCGGCGCGGCCGTTCCGGGCCGCGCGCTGCCGGGTCTCAGCGGCAGTACACGTCGCCGTAGGCGTCGCGGTAGGTGCCGTAGGGGCAGCGCGGGGCGGTGGAGGCGCCGACGATGGCACCGCCGGCACCGCCGATGGCGGCACCCGCGAGCGCGCCGCCGGCGCGGCCGGTGGCGGCACCGCCGATGGCGGCACCCGCGAGGGCGCCGAGGCCGGCGCCGCCGAGGGCGCGGTCCTGCGGCGTGTTGCAGGCGCCGACCGAGAGGGCGAGAGCACCCGCGAGGGTGGCGGCAATGAGCTTCTTCATGGTTCCGAGACTCCCTTGTGCGTCGTCGTGACCCGGCCTTCGGCCGTGATGTTCGTGCCGCCCGAGCTTAAGCATTCCGCGCGAGAAATGCACGCGAAACGGCTCAGGTTCCGTCCCGCCTTTCCGTTTCGTCGAAAAACCCTCTAGTGATGCGCCGATCAGGGCCCATCCGGGCGGCGCCGTCCGCCCATCCCGCCGCGAGGACTCCATGCAGCGCGCCACCGCCATCGTCCGCAAGGTCGCCGTCCGCGCCGATGCGATCGTCGACACGATCGTGCTCGACCATGCTGCCCGGCAGGCCCCCCCGGACAGCCTGACCGGGGAAGGCGGGCTGAGCCTGACCCTCACGCTCGCCAAGGCGGCGGCCTTCGAGGACGGCGACGCCCTGCGCCTGGAGGACGGGCGCCTCGTCGCGATCCGCGCCGCCGGCGAGCCGCTCCTCGAGGTCCGTGCCGAGAACCCGGCCCGGCTCCTGCGCCTCGCCTGGCAGCTCGGCGGCAGCCACGTGCCGGCCGAGATCGCCGCCGAGGTGCTCTACGTGCCCCGCAGCGCCGCCGAGTTGGTGCGCGGCCAGGGCTGCGCCGCCACGCCGGTCACCCGCGCCTTCAAGCCCGAGCGCGCCGCCCACGACCACAGCCAGTGCGGCCACGATCATCACGATCACGGGCACCACGCGCACGACGACGCGGATCACGACCACGGCCATACCCATGCGGGGCATGACCATGATCACGGCCATGATCACGCGCACACCCATTCCCATGGGCACGATCATGCCCACGCGCACGATCATGCCAAAGACCCTGCCAAAGAGCACGGCGCGCACGGCCACGTGCACGGGCCGGACTGCAATCACGACCACTGAGCGGAGCCGCCCCGCGTTGAAGCCGGCGGCGCCGACCGTTATGTCCGCCGGATGATCGCCCGCGACCTCCGCTTCTCCGTCGCCCCCATGATGGACTGGACCGACCGTTACTGTCGGGCCTTCCACCGCACCCTGTCGCGGCACGCCCGCCTCTACACCGAGATGGTGACCACCGGGGCGGTCATCCACGGTCCGCGCGACCGGCTGCTCGGCTTCGACGCGCTGGAGCACCCGGTGGCGGTGCAGCTCGGCGGCTCAGACCCGGCCGACCTCGCGCGCGCCGCCCGCATCGCCGAGGATTTCGGCTACGACGAGGTCAACCTCAACGTCGGCTGCCCGTCCGACCGGGTTCAGGACGGGCGCTTTGGCGCCTGCTTGATGCGCGAACCCGCCGTGGTGGCCGACTGCGTCGCCGCCATGAAGGCGGCCGTGTCGGTGCCGGTCACGGTGAAGTGCCGCATCGGCGTCGACGACCAGGACCCCGAGCGGGCCCTCGACGCCCTCGCGGACGCCGTGGTCGCGGCCGGCGTCGACGGCCTCGTGGTGCATGCCCGCAAGGCCTGGCTCCAGGGCCTGTCGCCCAAGGAGAACCGCGACGTGCCGCCCCTCGATTATCCGCGGGTGGCCCGGCTGAAGCGGGCCCATCCCACGCTGCCCATCGCCATCAACGGCGGCATCGCCACCCTCGCGGACGCGGTCGCCCGTCTGGCGGAGGTCGACGGCGTCATGATCGGCCGAGCCGCCTACAGCGACCCAGCGATCCTCCTCGACGTCGATCCGGTCCTGTTCGGCGAGCCCGCCCCGGCGGCCGACCCGTTCGCCGCGATCGCGGCCTTCGAGCCCGTCCTCGCCGGAATGCTGCAGGAGGGCGTGCGCCTGCACGCGGTGACCCGACACATGCTCGGCCTGTTCAACGGCCGCCCGGGCGCGCGCGCCTATCGCCGGCATCTCTCCACCTTCGGCCTCCAGCCCGAGGCCGGCCTCGCGACCCTGCGGGAGGCAGTGAATCGGGTCTCCCGCGGCGGTCAGGCTTCCGATCCGGCCATTCCGGACAGGGAGGGGGCACAGGATGCCGCCTGAGCCTCCCCGTCCGGGCCTTTATAACTAGAAGCGGGCGTCTTCTTGTTTGCTGGCGCAATATTCAGGAAGTGCATTGGGGTCGTTGCTGATATGGCACGCAAGATCACAGCTTAGATTGTGACATCATTATGAACAATTTGCGGCTGTAGTTTTCGGTATTTCAACCATCGATCCGACCAGCGGATTCGATGGGGCGAACGATGCGATTCCAATACAGTGTTTCGAGTGCGGCCATCATTCTCGCGGCATCGGGTATAGCCTCGGCGCAGGCACAGACCGCGACTATCACGCCGTCCAATGCCAATGTGCTGAACCTGCTCGCACCGTTCCTGTCCCTGAACGCCAGTGCGATTGGCCAGGCGACGCTGCAAGGCAACCTCTCGCAAGCCATCGCCATCAACAACCAGTCGACGCCGGACCAGCGCGCCCTCGCCATCAGCGGCAAGGCCCTGCCGGGCAGCACCCCCTTCCTCGGCTCGATCACCCTGGTCGACGGATCGGTGGTGAAGCTCGGACCGGCCGACAATCTGGCCGGCGGCCTCCCGCTCCAGGCCATCCAGAGCAATCCGGGAATGCCGGGCACGATCAACCCGATCCAGCCGGTGGGTGGTTACGGCCCGGTGCTGGGTCCGCTCTATCAGCAGGGCATCCGCGCCAGCACGGACACGACGGGACCGCTGGCCCGGACTTTTAATTTCCTGAACCGGGCCTACAAGTTCACCAGCTCCGATCTGGGCGTCGCGAAGAACTACTTCGCCAACGGTGCGGCCAACAACCCGAGCGTGACGCCGGCCGGCTATGTCCCGGTTCCCGCCGTCGCGCCTGCCGGATACACGCTGCCCCGCTTCAACGGGCTGCCCAACACGACGACGAGCGTCCTCGATATCGCTGCCGGCGTGACCAACACGCAAGCCGGACAGGACGTCTACGGGAGTTCGCGCCCGGTCCAGGTCCGTCCGAAGGGCATCGACCCGTTCGATCCGACCTCGATCAATGGCCTGACCACCAACCCTTCGTTCCCCAGCGGCCACACCAATTACGGGATTACCGATTCGATTCTGCTCGGCATGCTGACGCCGTCGCTCTACCAGAGCATGCTCATGCGCGGCTCGGAATTCGGCGACAGCCGCATCGTGCTCGGCGTCCATTATCCGCTCGACATCATCGGAAGTCGCGCCTTCTCGGCTTATAATCTCGCGCAGGCCTTCACCAACCCGGCCTATATCGACAATGCCGCCACCACCGGCACGGCCATCAACCTGACCTCGCTCTTCACCCAGGCCCAGGGAGAACTCCAGAGCTACCTGTCGGCCGGCTGCGGCGCCGCCGTCGCGACCTGCGCCACGAGCGCGGCCAACACGGGGGGCAACCCCTATCTCCCGTCCGCCGCCAATCAGGCCTTGTACCAGTCGCGCCTGACCTATGGTTTGCCGGTCCTCACCTTCGCCGAGGCGCCGCGCGAAGCCGCACCTGCCGGCGGGCCGGATGCCGCCATTCTGCTTGCGCCTCTGTATGGCGGTAGCAGCAGCGCGGCCGCGCAGATCGCGCCGAAAGGCGGCCTCTATGGCGCGCTCCAGGACAGCACGATCAATCAGATCATCGTCAACACCGAGACGAACGCGCTCAGCGCCTTCTACGGCATGCCGCTGAGCTACTGGGCGCGCATCGACCTCTACAGCGCCGCCGGCTACTTCCGGAACGTCGTCGGCACGCTGTCGATGGCCGCGAGCGACCGTGTCGCCACCGACGTCACCGTCGGCCAGACCGGGGCCCTCTATGCCAACGGCACCATCGCGGGGACCGTCACGGTGGGCACGGGCGGTCTTCTCGGCGGCACCGGCACGGTGGGCGGGCTCGTGGCCCAGTCCGGGGCCGTGGTGGCGCCGGGCAATTCCATCGGCACCCTGAACGTGGCCGGCAACGCCGCCTTCGCCGCCGGCACCACCCTCCGGGTCGAGGCCAACGCCGCCGGCCAGGCCGACCGCCTCGCCGTGGCGGGCACCGCGACGCTGTCGGGCGGCACCGTCCAGGTGCTGGCGGCCGACGGCGCCTACGATCCGCGCACCCGCTACACCGTCCTGACCGCCGGCGGCGGCGTGCAGGGCCAGTTTTCCGGCGTCACCGCCAACTTCGCCTTCCTGACGCCCACCCTGGGCTATGGCGCGAACGCGGTCGACCTGACCCTGACCCGCAACGACGTCGCGTTCTCCACCATCGCCCAGACCCGCAACCAGGGCAGCGTCGCCGACGCCATCCAGGCGGCCGGGGCGGGCGCCGCCCTCTACGGCCGCACCGTCGGGCTGAGCACGCCCGAGGCCCGCGCCGCCTTCGGGGCGCTCACCGGTGACATCCACGCCAGCGCGGCCGGCGCCCAGTTCGAGACCGCCTTCTTCGTGCGCGAAGCGATCCTCGACCGCCTGCGCTGGGGCGCAGGCGAGGCCGCCGACTACGGCGTCCTTCCGGCGACCTACACCGCCGACCTGCCGGGCCGGGCCGCCCCGGTGGTGCCCGTGCCCATGCGGGGGCTCGATCCGCAGGTGTTCGGGCTCTGGGGTCAGGGCTTCGGCAGCTTCGGCCAGGCCCGCGGTGACGGCAACGCCGCGTCCCTGGCGCGCCAGACCTCCGGCTTCGTGCTCGGCGCCGATCTGCGCCTCGAAGCCGGCTTCCGCCTCGGGTTCACGGGCGGCTACACGCTCACCAGCCTCGACAGCGCCGGACGGCTCGCCTCCGGCACGATCGAGAGCGGCTTCGGCGGCGTCTATGGCGGCTTCGCGCGGGGGGCCTTCGCCCTGCGCCTCGGCGCGGTCTATGCCGACCAGGCGAGCCGCCTGCGCCGGGCGGTGACCTTCGCGGGCGTCTCCGACAGCGACACGGCCCGCATCGGCGGCTCCACCGTGCAGGGCTTCGGCGAAATCGGATACCGGATCGTGCTGGGTGCGGCGCCGGCGCTCGCGCTCCAGGCGTCCGCCCTGCAGCCGACCTACCTCGAGCCCTTCGTGGGCGGGGCCTACGTGTCGATCGGGCGCGACCGCTTCGCCGAGACCGGGGGGCTCGCCGCCCTGACCGGCGCGGCGCAAACCACCGAGGTGGCGACCTCCACGGTGGGCGTGCGCGGCCAGACCAGCCTGGACCTGGGCCTGGGCTCCGGGGCGCCGGTGTCTCTGCACGGTCTGATGGGCTATCGCCGGGCCTATGGCGACGTGGTGCCGAAGGCGCTCCTCGGCTTCGGCACCGGTCCGAGCTTCCTCGTGGCCGGCACGCCGATCGGCCGGGACGCGCTGGTGGCCGAGGCCGGCCTCGACGTGCGGGTGGACCGCGCCACCACCCTGGGCGTGGCCTATACCGGCCAGGTCGGCGAACGCGCCCAGGACCACGCGGTGAAGGGCAGCTTCACCTACCGGTTCTGAGACGCGACCGGCCGGGTCGGAGACGCGAAGACGCCGCCCGCCCCGTCGGCCGGGCGGCGTCTCCTTCGGCGAAGAACCTCAGCGGCCGCGCAGCACCAGCCGGTCCCCGCGGACCTCGAAGGAAGCGAGGCGGTCGAGGAAGCTCATGCCGAGGAGGTTTTCGCGCAGGGCTCCCGGCCGGCTCACCAGGGCCGGGACCCGCCGCGCGACGATACCCCCGACCCGGAGGCTGTCGAGGAAGGCCGGGGCCGCCACGGTGACGCCGTTGGCGGTGGAGACCCGGACGCTGAATTCGGACTCCGCCGGGCGGATGCCGAGGGCGGCCGCGCTCTCGGCGCTGAGCACCACGGAGCTGGCGCCGGTGTCGAACTGGAAGCCTTGGGGCTGGCCGTTCACCTCGGCCCGGACGTGGAAGTTGCCGTCGCTGCGCCGGGTGATCGTCACCGTGCCGTCCGACCCCGTTACCGCGCTGCCGGGGCGCAAGGCCCCGAGCATCCGGTCGCCGATGATCCGGGCGTCGTCGCGGTAGGCGTAGCCGGCCACCAGGGCGGCCCCAAGGGCGCCCCAGAGCAGCAGGGCCGTCAGGTTCGCGCTCATGCGGCCCCGGAACTGGTGCCAGAATCCCGCCGCCACCACGGCGAGGAGGCCGGCGCTCATGGCGAGCTGGGCAAACTGGTCCGGCTCCATCCCGGCGATGCGCTGGGTGTCATCGGACAGGAGCAGCACCGCCAGGGCGCCGCCCAGGATGAGCAGTCCGACCAGGATCATGACGCCGCCGGGGCCGGGACCCGGGTCGGGAAGGCGTTCCGCAGGCGTGCGTCGAGCGTGGCCATCACCGCCCGGCGCTGGGGCTCCGACATCGAGCCCCAGAGGGCGATCTCGTCGCGGGTCCGGCCGCAGCCCTCGCACAGGCCGGTGGCCGCATCGAGGAGGCAGAGCTTCGTGCAGGGGCTGGAGGGTTTGGGGCGGAGCTGGGTCATCGCCCCTGTCCATGCCAGGGCCATGGCGTCCGGATCAAGTCCGGCCGCGGATCAGGCGGGGACCGCCGCCAGGAGACCGATAAGGGCGGCGATCTCGGCCGCCTGCTGGGCGGCACCGACCACGTCGCCGCTCTGCCCGCCGATCATCCGTCGCGCCAGGGCGGTGACCGCGAGGGACGCGCCGAGGCCGAGGCCGAGCATCAGGACGAGGCCGGGCACCGGAAGGCCGAGGACCAGGGCCACCAGGGCGACGAGGAGGGTGAGGGCCCCGGCGGTGGCCAGGGTCCGCCGGCTCGGACGTCCCACGGCGGCGCCGGCGCCGTCCGCACGGGCGGGCGGCAGCAGGGCGAGGGGCGCCAGGGCGGCGCTGCGCGAGACCGCGGCGGCCAGCAGCAGGGCCGTCGCCGCCAGGAGCTCGACCCGGTCGAGGAGCGTCGCCAGGGCGCCAATCCGCAGGGCCAGGGACAGCATCAGGGCGACGCCGCCATAGGCGCCGATGCGGCTGTCGCGCATGATCTCCAGGCGCCGGGCGGGCGTGGTCCCGCCGCCGAATCCGTCGGCGACGTCGGCGAGGCCGTCCTCGTGCAGGGCCCCCGTCACCAGGACGCCCGCCGTCACCGCGAGGGCTGCGGCGAGGAAGGGCCCGAGGCCGAGGCCCCAGGCGGCGAGCAGCACCCCGGCTCCGGGCAGGCCGAGGAGGAAGCCCGCCAGGGGCAGCATCCGGGGGAGGGTGCGGAAGTCCGGGACCGCGTGCGGGTCGCCCTCGCCGGGCAGCGCCGGCACGGGCAGGCGGGAGTAGAAGCGCAGGCAGCCCGCCAGGTCGTAGGCCAGGCGGGCCCCCGGAAAGGCGGGTTCGGCCTCCTCGTTCATCGCGATCCTGCCTCGCCTTCACCACCCGTGCCCGGAGCGTTATAGCTCCCGCGACGGGCGGCCCGCCATCCTGGCACCGGGGCCGGCCACCGGAATCGCTCCATGACCTCCGAGACGACCGCCCCCGAGAGCCCCTTCGGCGACATCCGCCGCCTCGTCGAATCCCTGCCGGGGCCGGACCGGGACGCGGTGGCGATGGTGGCCGAGCGCGACGCCACCCTGACCAAGCCCGCCGGCTCCCTGGGGCGCCTGGAACATCTCGTCTCCTGGCTCGCCGCCTGGCAGGGCAAGGGCCAGCCGAGCCTCGACCGTCCCCTCGTCTGCGTCTTCGCCGGCAGCCACGGCGTCACCGCCCGGGGCGTCTCGGCCTTCCCGGATGCGGTGAACCGCCAGATGCTCGACAACTTCGCGGCCGGCGGCGGGGCGATCAACCAGATCTGCGCCGCCTACGGCCTGGGCTTCAAGGTGTTCGACCTCGCCATCGACATGCCCACGGGCGACATCACGGTCGGGCCGGCCTTCGACGAGAAGGCCTGCGTCGCCACCATGGCGTTCGGGATGGAGGCGGTGGCCGCCGGGACCGATTGCCTGGCGCTGGGCGAGATGGGCATCGGCAACACCACCGTGGCGGCGGCGATCTACGCGGCCCTCTACGGGGGAGAGGCCGCCCATTGGGTCGGGCGCGGAACCGGCGTCGACGCGGCGGGGCTCGCCCGCAAGGTCGCGGCCGTGGAGGCGGCCCTCGCCCAGCATGCCGGCCACCTCGACGATCCCCTGGAGATCCTGGCGCGCCTCGGCGGCCGCGAGATCGCCGCCATGGCGGGGGCGATCCTGGCGGCCCGCCTGCAGCGGGTGCCGGTGGTGCTCGACGGCTATGTGGCGACCGCCGCCGCCGCGCTCCTGCACCGGCTCGACCCGACGCTCCTCGACCACTGCCTCGCCGGGCACGTCTCGGCGGAGGGGGCGCATGCGGACGTGCTGGAGCGCCTCGGCCTCGTGCCGCTGCTGGCCCTCGGGATGCGCCTCGGCGAGGCCTCCGGCGCGGCCCTGGCCCTGGGCCTCCTCAAGGGCGCGCTCGCCTGCCACCGGGACATGGCGACCTTCGCCCAGGCCGGGGTCTCGGAGCGCAGCGCGGGCTGACGCCCTCAGGCGGCCCGGGCACGCTTCTCGGCGGGGGCGGCCTGGGATTCCCTCGGCACTTCCAGCGCCGGCAGGGTCTCCATCACGCGGCTCGCGGGGAAGATCACCACGACCTCGGTGCCCTCGCGCGGCTTCGACTTCAGCTGGAAATTGCCGCCGTGCAGGTCGACGAGGCCCTTCACGATGGGCAGGCCGAGACCCGAGCCCTGCTCGGCCGTCTTGATCGCCAGCGACCCGCGTCCAAAGGACGACATCACGGTGCCGATCTCGTCCTCGGGGATGCCGGGGCCGCTGTCCTTCACGCTGACGTACTGGCCCCCGGACGAGGTCCAGCCGACCTTGATGGTGATCTCGCCCCCCGGCGGCGTGAACTTCACCGCGTTCGAGAGGAGGTTCAGCACGATCTGGCGCAGGGCCCGTTCGTCGGCCCAGAGCCGGGGCAGGCTGCCGTCGATGAACTCGTGGACGACCTGGTTCTTGCCGCGGGCGCGCAGGCTCATCATGTGGCGGCACTCCTCCACGGCGTGGCCGAGCTGAACCGCCTCCTCATTGAGCTCGTAGCGCCCGGCCTCGATGCGCGAGAGGTCGAGGATCTCGTTGATCAGGTTGAGGAGGTGCATCCCGCTGTCGTGGATGTCGGAGGCGTATTCCTTGTACGAGGGCGCGACGTGGACGCCGAACACCTCGTTCTTCATCACCTCGGAGAAGCCCAGGATGGCGTTGAGCGGCGTGCGCAGCTCGTGGCTCATGGTGGCCAGGAAGCGGGACTTGGCGAGGTTGGCCTCCTCGGCGCGGCGGCGGGCCTCATCGGAATTGGCCTTAGCCTGCTCGAGCTCGCCGAAGATCGAATCCTTCTCCGCCTGGGATTGCAGCGCCTCCACCGTCGAGGCGTAGACGCGGCGCCCGAGGCCGAGGAAGAACAGCTGCGCGCCGACCACCATGGTGACCAGCATCATCGTGTTCATGTCCTGGGACACCGCCAGGAGCGAGAGGGCGGCGATGCACAGGGGCACCAGGGCGGTCCCGGCGGCGGCCGGCAGGGTCGCGGCCAGCATCGTCGCCATGGCGGCCACGATGACGAGGCCGAACAGCACGAAGGTCCGCGCCCCGGAGGCGCCGACCAGCACCATCATCGCCCAGGCCGTGCTCTGGAGGAACTCCGCGGCCATGAAGGTGCGGCGCCAGCTCCGCACCGAGACGAGGTCCGGGTCCTGGGCCAGGAAGCGGCGCGTGAGCAGCTTGGAAACCGTCACCGTCGCCAGGAGGCACAGCCCCCAGCCCGCCGCGAGGGCCGGCGGGGTCCAGACCGCCGCGATCCCCGCCACCGCGAGGCCGAGCAGCGCCAGGGGGATGACCGCGCCCGATCGGTACTGCGCGTAGACCCGGATCAGCTCGTAGTCGAAGGCACGTTCCAGCCCGCTCGTCGAGGTGAGCTTCTCCCGCGCCGATCGCATGTCGCGCGCCACCTCGCGTCGACGGGCCGCCTCCTGGGCGGAGGGGCCGCGGCCGCGCTGAATCATCTCGGCAGTCAGGTCGGTCATCACCGTCGCGAGGAGTCGGAGGGGGCGTCGCGGTCGAGATCGGGACCGCGGAGAGGCCGGGATACAACCGCTCGGAACCTGCGCCGGATATGTTAAGAAGCGCCTGCCGGAACCGGGCGGATTGTCGGAATCCGCATCACGGCGGCGGCCTGTGAACAGGATTCCGGCAAGGATTTCAGGGGCGCTTGGCCACGGTGCGGCGATGGAATGCGGTCTGCCGGGGTGTGCTGCCGCACATGGTTACGATCAAGCAACGCTTAGCCTCGTTCCAAACTGCGATCGGGAGGCCGAGATGCTGAAACTCACCGTCAACGGGGTCTCCCACGAGGTCGATGCCGACCCGGAGATGCCGCTCCTCTGGGCGCTGCGCGACCACCTCAACCAGACCGGCACCAAGTACGGCTGCGGCATCGCCCAGTGCGGCGCCTGCACGGTCCATCTCGACGGCCAGCCCGTCCGCGCCTGCCAGACCCGCATCGGCGATGTGGGCGCGGCCCAGATCACCACCATCGAGGGCGTCTCCGGCAAGGTCGCCGAAGCGGTGCGCACCGCCTGGCGCGGCCTCGACGTGGTCCAGTGCGGCTACTGCCAGTCCGGCCAGATCATGTCGGCGATCGGCCTCCTGTCCGGGAACCCGAAGCCCACCGATGCCGACATCGACGGGGCCATGGACGGCAACGTCTGCCGCTGCGGCACCTACCAGCGCATCCGCGCGGCGATCCACGAGGCGGCGCGAACCCTCGCCTGAGCCTCAGGCCCGCCGCGACCCCGAATTCCCGATCTTTCCGACTCTCGCGTCTGAACTGGAGCCCCCCATGCTGAAGGTCCGTCAGGCCGCCCCGCCCGTGCCGTCCCGCCGCGCCTTCCTGGGCGGAGGCGTCGTGGCCGCCGGGGCCCTCGTCATCGGCTTCACCCTCGACCCGGCGAAGTTCGCCCAGGCCGCCCCCGGCCCCGACCTCTCGGCCCTGCCGCCGATGCCGAACGCCTTCGTGCGGATCGCCGCCGACGACACCGTGACGGTGGTGATCAAGCACCTCGACATGGGCCAGGGCAACACCACCGGCCTCGCCACCATCCTGGCCGACGAGCTCGATGCGGACTGGGCCACCATCCGCACCACCTTCGCGCCGGCCGACGCCACGCTCTACAACAACTTCGCTTTCGGCCCCGTCCAGGGCACCGGCGGCTCCACCGCCATCGCCAATTCCTGGGTCCAGCTGCGCAAGGCGGGGGCGGCCGCCCGCGCCATGCTGGTGGCGGCGGCCGCCGAGCGCTGGACGGTCCCGGCCTCCGAGATCACGGTCGAATCCGGCACGGTGCGCCACGCGGCCTCGAACCGGCAGGCCCGGTTCGGCGAACTCGCGGAAGCCGCCGCGGCTCAGCCGGTGCCGAAGGAACCGCGCCTCAAGGAGGCGAGCCAGTTCACCCTCATCGGCAAGAAGGTGCCGCGGACCGATTCGGTGGCCAAGACCGACGGCACGGCGATCTACTCCCTCGACATCCGCCGCCCCGGGCAGCTGACCGCGGTGGTGGCCCATGCGCCCCGCTTCGGCGGCACCGTGAAGACCGTCGACGACAAGGCCGCCCGCGCGGTGGCGGGCGTGGTCGACGTGCTCACGATCCCCACCGGCGTCGCGGTGCTGGCGCGTGACACTTGGTCGGCCATGAAGGGCCGCGAGGCGCTCAAGATCACCTGGGACGACAGCGCGGCCGAGACCCGCTCGTCCGACGCGATCCTGGCTGATCACCGCAAGCGCCTGGAGACGCCCGGCCTCGTCGCGTCCAAGAAGGGCGACGCCGCCGGCGCGATCGCCGGCTCGGCCAAGGTGCTGGAGGCCGAGTTCACCTTCCCCTACCTCGCCCACGCGGCGATGGAGCCCCTGAACGCCACCATCGAGAAGGCCTCGGACGGCACCTACGACGTCTTCGCCGGCTGCCAGCTCCAGACGATCGAGCAGGCCGTGGTGGCGGCCACGCTCGGGGTGACCACCGACAAGGTCCGGCTGCACACGCAATGGGCCGGCGGCTCCTTCGGCCGGCGCGCGACCCCGGGCGCCGACTACTTCGCCGAGACCGCCTCCATCGTCCGCGCCACCGGCGGCAAGGCTCCCGTCCACCTCGTCTGGACCCGCGAGGACGACATGGCCGGCGGCTTCTACCGGCCGATGGTGGTCCACCGCCTCCGCGCCGGCCTCGACGCCAAGGGCGGGATCACGGGCTGGGAGCACCGGACCATCGGCAAGTCGATCATGATCGGCACCGCCTTCGAGACCATGATCGTGAAGGACGGCGTCGACGCGACCACGGTGGAGGGCGCCTCGGACACCCCCTACGCGCTGCCCGCCTACCGCTTCGAGGTCCACAACGCCCGCGAGGGCGTGCCGGTGCTGTGGTGGCGCTCGGTGGGCCACACCCACACCGCCCAGGCGATGGAGGTGTTCATCGACGAGCTCGCCCACGCGGCCGGCGCCGATCCCGTCGCCTACCGCCTCGGGCTGCTGGGGGGCGCGCCGCGCCTCTCCGCCACCCTGAAGCTCGCCGCCGAGAAGGCCGGCTGGGATCCGAAGAAGGGCGCCGACAAAAATCGAGACAAGAATCGCGGCCTCGGCGTCGCGGCGCACGAATCCTTCGGCTCCTACGTGGCCATGGTGGCGGACGTGACGGCCGAGGACGCCAAGGTGAAGGTGAACCGCATCGTGGCGGCGGTGGATGTCGGCATCGCGGTCAACCCGGACGTGATCCGCGCCCAGGTCGAGGGCGCCGTGGGCTTCGCCCTGTCCTCGGTCCTGCGCAACAAGATCACGCTCAAGGACGGCGTGGTGCAGGAGAAGAACTTCGACGCCTACGAGCCGACCCGGATGAGCGAGATGCCGGTGGTCGAGGTCCACATCGTGCCCTCCACCGCGGCGCCCACCGGCATCGGCGAGCCCGGCGTGCCCGTCATCGCCCCGGCGATCTCGAATGCGATCTTCGCCGCCACCGGCCAGCGCCTGCGCTCGCTGCCCCTCGACCTCAGCGGCCTGAAGGGGGCCTGAGCCGGCGCGACGACACGGGCTCTCGCCCGCGGCTCCGACGCCGCCTATCTCGGAGGGCATCATGCTCTCCGAGATCAAGCCCACCGAGACGCCCTTCGACGCCACCGTGGCGCGCCTGCGCGCCTGCCGGATCTGCCGGGATGCGCCGCACTACGGCGCGCCCCTGCCGCAGGAGCCGCGCCCCATCGTCCAGGGCCTGGCCTCGGCCCGGCTCTGCGTCGCGAGCCAGGCGCCCGGCAACCGAGCCGACAAGAGCGGCATCCCCTTCATGGATCCCTCGGGCACCCGCCTGCGGGACTGGCTTGGCCTCGACGAAGCGGCCTTCTACGACGCGCGCCGCCTTGCCATCGTACCCATGGGGGCCTGCTTTCCCGGCTACGACGCGAAGGGGGGCGACAAACCCCCGCGCCGGGAATGCGCCGAGCGCTGGCGGGACGAGCTGTTCGCCGGCCTGCCGAACCTCGAACTCATCCTGGTAATTGGGCAATACGCGCAGGCTTGGCATCTCGGCCGCTCCAAGGCCGGGCTCACCGACACGGTCCGGCGCTGGCGCGAGATCCTGGCGAGCCCCGGCACGCCGCGGGTTCTGCCGCTGCCCCATCCCTCCTGGCGCAACAGCGGCTGGCTCAAGGCCAATCCCTGGTACGAGGCCGAGCTGCTGCCGGTCCTGAAGGCCGAGGTGTCGCGAGCGATGGCGCCCCGTTGACGGCGTTCCCCCCGGCGGGATCGCCCGTTGACAGGAACGGGCCTGCGCGGGATCGCTCGCGGGGAAACTGGAGAGCCCCATGACCGCATTAGTGGACCCGCGCGACCGCCTGATCGTCGCCCTCGACGTGGGCACCGTGGACGAGGCCGAGCGTCTGGTCGACCGGATCGGCGATGCGGCGACCTTCTACAAGATCGGCTACCGGCTGGCCTATGCGGGCGGGCTCGCCCTGGTGCCGCGCCTCGCCGCCGCCGGCCACAAGGTCTTCCTCGACCTCAAGCTCCATGACATCGGCAACACCGTGGAGGAAGGGGTCCGGGCCCTCACCGACCTCGGCGCCACCTTTCTCACCGTCCACGCCTATCCGCAGACCATGCGGGCGGCGATCCGGGGCCGGGGTGCGAACGGCCCCCGGATTCTCGCCGTCACGGTGCTGACCTCCTACGACGATGCCGATGCGGTGGAGGCGGGCTATGCCCTGCCGGTGGCCGATCTCGTGGCCCGGCGCGCCGGCCAGGCGGCGGAGGCCGGGATCGACGGCATCGTCTGCAGCGCCGCCGAGGCCCCGGCGGTGCGCGCCCGGATCGGGGCGGACCGCGCCATCGTTACCCCCGGCATCCGGCCGGCGGGCGCCGAGGCGGGCGACCAGAAGCGCGTCATGACGCCCGGCGAGGCGCGCCGGATCGGGATCGATCACGTCGTGGTGGGGCGTCCCATCACCCAAGCGGCGGACCCCCGCGTGGTGGCGCAGGGCATCGTCGCGGAGATGCGATAGGGGTTCAGCTCCTGGCGCGCAGGCTTCCCAGCAGGAAGGCGATCATCGCTTCGAGGGGCGGGGCACCCGCGTCCGGGTAATGGCTGACCAGGGCGGGATGGCAGTAGCGGATGACGGCGGTATGGATGCAGGCCGCCGCGGTCGACGGATCGGCGACGTCGAACTCGCCGGCCGCCACCCCCGCCTGGACGAGTTCGCGCAGGACCGAGCCGATCTGGTCCACATGGGCGCGGCAGACGTCCCAGCTCTCGGTGATGGCCGCTTCCACCATCTCGTGGAGGCGCGGGTTCGCTTCGCAACGCTCGACACAGGCCTGATGCATGACCGTGACGACCCCGGCGATCCGCGCGGCGGCCGTCCGGTCCGGCGCGGCGGCGGCCTGGGCCACCCGCTGCTCCGTGTCGTCCATCAGGCGCTTGATGACGGCCTCGTGGATCGCCTTCTTCGACTCGAAGAAGCGGTACACGTTGGCCGGGCTCATCCGCAGCGTCTTGGCGATGTCGGCGACGGTGGTCTTCTGGTAGCCGACGAGCCGGAACGCCTCTTCCGCCGTCGCGAGAATGCGGCAGCGCGTGGTGGGGGCCGCTTCGTCGGGGATGTCGCGGACGAGGGCCGCTGTACGGGTCATGGCGTTTAACTAGGCTGTTGCCACGCTGGCGTCAAAAACACGCCGCGCCCTACCGTCCCTCGCCGATGGCCTGCCGACGCACGACGCGGCCCGGCACCGCGCGGCGCCGGACAGTTTCGGGCTGGAACCGGATCGGAACGGATCAGGATCCGAACTGCGAGCCCAGCTGTTCCAGGTACTCGGCCAGATCGACGCCGCCGATCCGCTTGCCGTAGTCGAAGCGCATGCCCTGGCGGATGTCGACGCTGCTGCTCTTGGTCGTCAACGTGAAGGGCTTCACGCAGACCCAGGCGCCGTCGCGCCGATGTTCGAAGAAATTCAAGATCTCATGCTTGGCCATGAGGGCCTCCCCGGCTGTCTCATCAGACAACGGGCCGGCACGGGAACGGTTGCGCTCCCGGTTAACGAAGTTCGAGCTTGACCGTTAGCTTTGGGCGTCCCCGCGCCGCACTGTCCGATGGTGCGCCGCAACTATTCTGGTCTTGCGGAGATTGCCGCCGGGTCCGTGGCCGGGGGGGGATGGCCTCCCGGCGTCACGGAGCCCGGGCGCTCCGGGATCAGGCGGCGCTCTTCAGCGCGCCCGTGCTGTCGTGGAAATCCGGGCCGTTGGTCGTCCGGGTCACGTAGCCGTCGCGGATCAGGTAATCGCCGAACCGTTCGCCGGCCTGCTTGTTCCGGGCATAGGCGGCGAAGAGCGGGTCGAGGAGGGTCTTGATCTCGGAGGCGGTGACATCCTCGGCGTAGAGCTTGCCGAGGCGCGAGCCGTCGAAGGCCGCCCCGAGATAGAGGTGGTAGCGCTCGGGCCCGCGGCCGACGAGGCCGATCTCGGCGATGAACGGCCGGGCGCAGCCGTTGGGGCAGCCGGTCATCCGGATGGTGATCTCGTCGTCCTGCAGGCCGTGGGAGGCGAGGCTCGCCTCCAGCTCGTCCATCAGGCTCGGCAGGTAGCGCTCGCTCTCGGCCAGGGCCAGGCCGCAGGTCGGCAGGGCGACGCAGGCCATGGAGTTGCGGCGCAGGGCGCTGGCGCCCTTCAGCATGCCGTACTGGTCCACCAGGGCCTCGATCTCCGCCCGCTTCTCGGACGGCACGTTGGCGATGATGACGTTCTGGTTGCCGGTGAGGCGGAAGTCGCCTTCGTGGATCTCGGCGATCCGGCGCAGGCCGGTGAGCAGCTGCGGGCCGTTCTCGTAGTCCTTAATCCGGCCCGAGGCGACGTAGAGCGTGAGGTGGTGGCGCCCGTCGTCGCCCTCGGTCCAGCCGTAGCGGTCGCCGTTGGCCGTGAAGGCGAAGGGCTTCGGGTCGGCGAGCGGCTTGCCGACGCGCGTCTCCACCTCGGCCCGGAACGCGGCGAGCCCGTAGCGCTCGATGGTGTACTTCAGGCGGGCGTTCTTGCGGACCTTGCGGTTGCCCCAGTCGCGCTGCACCGTCATCACGGCTTCCGCCACCTTCAGGGCATCCTCCGGCGCCACGAAGCACATCACGTCGGCGGTGCGCGGAAAGGTGTCGGTCTCGCCGTGGGTCATGCCCATGCCGCCGCCCACCGTGACGTTCCAGCCCGTCACCCCACCCTTCTCGTCGAGGATGGCGATGAAGCCGAGATCGTGGGCGAAGATGTCGACCTCGTTGGAGGGCGGCACGGCGACCACGGTCTTGAACTTCCGGGGCAGGTAGGTCTTGCCGTAGATCGGCTCGATCTCCGCCGCGTCCTCGCCGCCGACCACGCGCTCGCCGTCGAGCCAGATCTCGCGCCAGGCGCTGGTCTTGGGCAGGAGCGAGTCCGAGATGTCCTTGGCGAGCTGGTAGGCGGCCTTGTGGGCGCCGGTCTGGGCCGGGTTGGTCGCCGCCATCACGTTGCGGTTGACGTCGCCGCAGGCCGCGATGGTGTCGAGGAGCGTCGCGTCGATGGCCGCCATCGTGCGCTTCAGGTTCGACTTGATGACGCCGTGGTACTGGAAGGTCTGGCGCGTGGTCGCCCGGAGCGCCCCGCCCGCATAGGTCGTGGCGATCTCGTCCAGCGCCAGCCACTGCTTCGGGGTGACGACGCCGCCGGCGATGCGCAGGCGGATCATGAAGCTGTAGGCCTTCTCGAGCTTCTTCTTGGTGCGCTCGGCCCGGATGTCGCGGTCGTCCTGCAGGTACATCCCGTGGAACTTCACGAGCTGACCGTCATCCTCGGAGATGGCGCCGGTGGCGTGCTTGAGGAGGCCGTCCGCCAGGGTGCCGCGCAGGTAGCCGCTGGCGATCTTGATGTGTTCGTTGGCGGCCAGGCCCGCGGCGCGCGCCGCTTCCGCTTCCGAGATCGGGCGGTCGGTGGGCGGGGTCTCGTAGGTGCGGGTGGTGGTCTTGTCGGCCATGGCGGGCATCCGGTTCGGGAACTCTCCTCCCCCCTGTGGGGAGGAGTTGGAGGTGGGGGTGGTGCAGGAGGCACCGCGAGCGCTCGATCCTGCACCACCCCCACCCTTGGTCCCTCCCCACAAGGGGGAGGGAGGGGTCTCAGTAGACGTCCTGCTGGTAGCGGTGGGCGCGCTCCAGGGCGGCGACGGCGGCCTCGGCCTCGGCGGGGCTGAGGGCCTTCACGTCCTGGAAGGCCTTCACCACGGCGTTGCGCACGTCCTTGGCCATCCGGGTGGCATCGCCGCAGACGTAGAAGCTGGCGCCGCCGTCGAGCCAGGCGACGACCTCCTTGGCGTGCTGGGCGATCCGGTCCTGCACGTAGACCTTCTCGGGCTGGTCGCGCGAGAAGGCCACGTTGATCTGCGACAGCGACCCGTCCTCCAGGGCCTCCTGCCACTCGAGCTGGTACAGGAAGTCGTGGGTGAAGTGCCGGTCGCCGAAGAACAGCCACGAGCGGCCGGGCGCTTCGACGGCGCGGCGCTCCTGCACGAAGGCGCGGAACGGCGCGACACCGGTGCCGGGGCCGACCATGATGATGTCGGTGGCCGGGTCCTGCGGCAGGCGGAAGTGCCGGTTGGGCTTCAGCTTCACCCGCAGCTTGGCGCCGTTGCGGATCCGGTCGGCCACGTGGGTCGAGGCGACGCCGCTGCGCGCCCGGCCGTGGGTCTCGTAGCGCACGGCCGCGATCACGAGGTGGACCTCGTCGCCCACCTCCTTGCGGGAGGACGCGATGGAATAGGCCCGCGGCGGCAGGGGCCGGGTGATGGTGGTGAGGTGCTCGGCCGTGACCGTGGTCGGGAAGCTCTGGATGAGGTCGATGAGGTGGCGCCCCTCGATCCAGGCCTTGGCCTCGCCGCTGTCGATGAGTTTCTGCGCCTCGGCATGGCCCGTCGCCTTGACGAAGCGCTCGACGGTGGTGGCCGACAGGGTGGTGATGTCGCGCTCGGCCAGCAGGGCCTGGCGCAGGGCCGCGTCACCGGACAGGCCGGTGGCCGCCAGGATCTCGTCCACCAGGGCCGGGTCGTTCTCCGGATAGATCTCCAGGGAATCGCCGGGCTCGTAGGCGGGCGCGCCGTCCTCGAATTCGAGGGCGAGGTGGATCGTCTCCTTGTCGGAGCGCGACGAGTTCAGGTTGACGTGGTCGATGACCTCCACGACCCGGGGCTCGCGGCTCGGCTCGGCCTCCTCGTCCTCGTCGCCGGCAGCGCGCGCGGCGAAGTCCACCGCCACGACGTTGTCGGCGCTCGGGGGCGGCGCCAGTGCCTTGAGGGTATCCTTGATCCAGGCGGCGGCCGGCGTCTCGAAATCGAGGTCGAGGTCGGCGCGGTCATGGGCCCGGGTGCCCCCCAGGGCCTCGAAGCGGGCATCGAGCGCCTTCCCGATGGCGCAGAACTCCGCGTAGGAGGTGTCGCCGAGGGACAGCACGCCGAAGGACACGCCGTCGAGGCGCGGCGCACCGTCGGCCATCAGTTCGTTGTAGGCGCGCACGGCCCGGGCCGGCGGCTCGCCTTCGCCCCAGGTCGCCGCGATGGCGACGATGCGCTTCTCCTTGGCGAGGCTGGCGATGTCGAGATCGGCGAAGTCGAGGACCTTCGGCTTGAAGCCGTTCTTGCGGGCGAGCTTGGCCATGTCGCCGGCGAGCTTCTCGGAGTTGCCCGACTCGCTCGCGAACAGGATGGTCAGCGGCTCGGCGGCCTTGGGCGGCGCGGCCGGGACGGTGGCGGCCTGCGGCGCACCGCTGGCGTCGAGGCCGGCGAGGAAGCCCGCGAGCCAGGCCCGCTGAATCGGGGAGGCGGCGCCGAGGACGGCGTCGAGGCTCGCGCGTTCGGTGTCGCCGAAGGGAGCCGTGCGGGGAATGATCGCGTGTCGTGCCATGTGGGAAGCCATGTCGTCCTGAGAGGCCGGCTGTCAACGGGGTTGTCCGTTTTACAGAACGACGTCACGGTAGAAGGAGCTGCCTGCGTGTGCAGGGCGAAAGAGAATTTTATTCCCCGGCCGCCACCGACAGCGTCGGCGTGAAGCGTCCGTTGGCGGGCGGGGCCGGAAGGGGCAGGGCGGTGGTGGACTTGACCTTTTCCATCGCGAACCGGGAGGTCACGTTCTTGAGGGGTAGAGTCGCGATGAGGTGCTTATAGAACGTATCGTAGGCGCGCATATCGGCGACGACGACGCGGAGCATGTAATCCACGTCGCCGGCCATGCGATAGAACTCGAGCACCTCCGGCATGGCCGAGACGGTCTCGGCGAAGCGTTCCAGCCATTCGCGCGAGTGATCCGCCGTCTCGATGGAGACGAAGACGGTGAGGCCCAGGCCGAGCTTCACCGGATCGAGCACGGCGACGCGCCGATCGATGACGCCGTCCGCCTCCAGCCGCTGGATGCGCTTCCAGCAGGGCGTCTGCGACAGGCCGACCTTCTCGCCGATGGTGGCGATGGACAGGGTGGCGTCCTGCTGCAGCAGCGCCAGGATCTTCAGGTCGATCGAATCCAAGCTGGCCTCGCGGGTTCGTGAGACGCGGCGACGTGCTGGTCGGCACATCGTGGCCGCATAATGAGAAGGAATTTCCTTCGTCGAGCAACAGAATGCCCCTGCGGCCCGTTTCGGCAAGGGGGGCGCGGCACCGGGGAGTTGCCCGGTATCGATGGCCGCCATGCCTTGACAGCGTTCGTTATAGCGAACATTTCAGGTGCCAGACAAGTCACATCGCCACATTCGCCATCAAGCCACCTCCACCACGGTACATCGCGAAGTCTCTCATGAGCTCTCAACTGGAACACGCGGCGCGGGACCTCGCGTCCGCGATGGCGGGCCGCGACCTGAAGGCCCGGATCGCCTTGATCGAGGCGACGGTGCCGGGCCGGCTCGTGTTCACCACCAGCCTCGGCATCGAGGACCAGGCGCTCACGCACGCGGTCGCGATGCACAAGGGCCGGACCGAGATCGTCACCCTCGACACCGGGCGGCTCTACCCCGAAACCTACGACACCTGGACCGAGACCGAATCGGCCTATGGCATCCGCATCCGCGCCTATGCACCCGAGCGCGAGGCCGAGGAGCGCTTCGTGGCCGAGTCCGGCATCAACGGGTTCCGCCACTCGGTCGCCGCCCGGCAGGCCTGCTGCGGCTTCCGCAAGGTCGAGCCCCTGGGCCGGGCCCTCGCAGGGGCCGCCGGCTGGCTCACGGGCCTGCGGGCCGGGCAGTCGGCCAACCGGGCCGACACGCCCCTGGCCGAGGCCGACGAGGGGCGCGGCCTCCTGAAGATCAACCCCCTGGCCGACTGGTCCCGCGCCGACGTCGAGCGCTTCGTCGCGGACAATTACGTGCCCTACAACGTGCTGCACGATCGCGGCTTCCCCTCCATCGGCTGCGCGCCCTGCACCCGGGCGATCCGCGTCGGCGAGGACGAGCGCGCCGGCCGCTGGTGGTGGGAACAGGCGTCCAAGAAGGAATGCGGCTTGCACGTCCACGCCCCCGAAGAGCAGCCACCCGAAGAGCGATCGCCCGAACGGAATGTCGCGCCCGGCCAGGAAGCGGCCGCCTTCGAAACGACCCGAACCTCGAACGCCCTGGAGATGGCCCGATGAGCGCCGCCCCCCTCACCACCCACGCGGCCACCGCCCAAGGGGCGAGCCGGTCCGCCCGGCTCACCCACCTCCAGCGCCTGGAGGCCGAGAGCATCCACATCATGCGGGAGACGGTCGCCGAGACCGAGAACCCGGTGATGCTCTATTCCATCGGCAAGGATTCCTCGGTGCTGCTGCACCTGGCGCTGAAGGCCTTCGCGCCGGGGCGCCTGCCGTTTCCGCTGATGCACATCGACACCACCTGGAAGTTCAAGGAGATGATCGCCTTCCGCGACCAGCGCGCGAAGGAACTCGGCCTCGACCTCATCGTGCACACCAACCAGGACGGTCTCGCCCGCGGCATCGGTCCGGTGAGCCACGGCTCGGAGGTGCACACCGACGTGATGAAGACCCAGGCCCTGCGCCAGGCCCTGGACAAGCACAAGTTCGATGCGGCCTTCGGCGGCGCGCGGCGCGACGAGGAGGCCTCGCGCGCCAAGGAGCGCATCGTCTCCCTGCGCACGGCGCAGCACCGCTGGGACCCGAAGCGCCAGCGCGCCGAGCCCTGGCACCTCTACAACATGCGCAAGAAGCGCGGTGAGTCGCTGCGCGTGTTCCCGCTCTCGAATTGGACCGAGCTCGACGTCTGGCTCTACATCGAGCAGGAGCAGATCCCGATCGTGCCGCTCTACTTCGCCAAGCCCCGCCCGGTGGTGGAGCGCGAGGGCCAGCTCATCATGGTCGACGACGACCGGCTGCCGCTGAACCCCGGCGAGACGCCCCAGGAGGTGTCGGTCCGTTTCCGGACGCTGGGCGACTATCCCCTGACCGGTGCCGTCGAGAGCGGCGCCGCGACCCTGCCGGAGATCATCGGCGAGACCCTGGCCGCCCGCACCTCGGAGCGCCAGGGCCGGGTCATCGACAAGGACGGTGCGGGCGCCATGGAGCGGAAGAAGCAGGAGGGCTATTTCTAAGATGACGATCCACCAGTCACCCGAAGCCTTCGGCTACGACGCGTTCCTGTCCGCCCACCAGAACAAGGAAGTCCTGCGCTTCATCACCTGCGGCTCCGTCGACGACGGCAAGTCGACCCTGATCGGCCGCCTGCTGCACGACACCAAGCAGATCTTCGACGACCAGGTGACGGCCCTGCAGCGCGACTCGCGCAAGCACGGCACGCAGGGCGCGGAGATCGACCTGGCGCTCCTCGTGGACGGCCTCCAGGCCGAGCGCGAGCAGGGCATCACCATCGACGTCGCCTACCGCTTCTTCTCCACCGACAAGCGTTCCTTCATCGTGGCGGACACCCCCGGCCACGAGCAGTACACCCGCAACATGGCCACCGGCGCCTCCACGGCGGACGTGGCCGTGATCCTGGTGGATGCCCGCCAGGGTCTCACCCGGCAGACCCGGCGGCACGCGCTTCTGGTCTCCCTGCTGGGGATCAAGCGCGTAGCGCTGGCCGTGAACAAGATGGACCTCGTCGGCTGGTCGCAGACCCGGTTCGAGGAGCTCCTGTCGGCCTTTAACGCCTTCGCAGGCCCCCTCGGCTTCAGCGAGATCCGGGCGATCCCGCTCTCGGCCAAGAACGGCGACAACGTGGTGCTGCCGGGCGCCGCCGCACCCTGGTACACCGGCACCCCGCTGCTCCAGTACCTCGAAGAGGTCCCGGTCCGCGTCGAGGAGCAGGCCGCCCCGTTCCGCATGGCGGTGCAGTGGGTGAACCGGCCGAACTCGGATTTCCGGGGCTTCGCCGGTCTGATCGCCAGCGGCCGCGTGGCCCCGGGCGACGCCGTCATCGTCGAGCCCTCGGGCCGGACCTCGACCATCGCCCGCATCGTCACCGCCGACGGCGACCTGCCGCATGCGGTGGAGGGCCAGTCGGTGACCCTGGTGCTCGCCGACGAGATCGACGCCTCGCGCGGCTCGGTGATCGTCACCGCGGACGCCCCGATGCGGGTGACGGACAGCCTCGACGCCCGCCTGTTCTGGGCGGCCGAGACCGAGCTGCTGCCCGGCGCCACCCTGCTCGCCAAGATCGGGACCGTGACGGTGAACGCCGTCGTCACGACGATCCGGACCCGGATCGATCCCGAGACCGGCAACCCCGAGCCGGCCGCGCGCCTGACCGCCAACGACATCGCCGACGTGACCCTGACCCTCGACCGGGCGGTGGCGGTGGACGCCTATACGGCCAACCGCGACACCGGCGGCTTCATCCTGATCGACCGCGAGACCACCGACACGGCGGCCCTCGGCCTGATCCAGGCCGATGCGGCGGCGACCCCGGTCAAGGACGAGCCCGCGGAGGTGCGCGAGACGCGCTCCGGCGGCGGCTTCCTGTCGAAGCTGCGCTGGGTCTTCGGCGGGATCTGACGGGTCCGTACCCGGCCCGGCAGCGCCGGGCCCGCGGGACCACCCCCGACGGCCTCACCGCCGCGGCTCCTCCCGGAGCCGCGGCGGTTTGCGTTCGCTGCGCGCCGGTGCCGTTTGCAAGGAGGGATCGATGCGGCGAGGGTCATCTCCCTCGCCCATCTCCCTTGCCCGTGCGCGACGGCGCGACTAGGGTCCGCGCCGCTCGATCCGACCTTCGAAAACAGACGGGAGTGACCACCCATGGGCTTTCTGGCCGACGCCTTGTCCCGCGTGAAGCCGTCCGCGACCATCGCGATGACGCAGAAGGCGCGCGAGCTGAAAGCGCAGGGCATGGACGTGATCAGCCTCTCCGTCGGAGAGCCGGATTTCGACACCCCCCAGCACATCAAGGATGCGGCCATCGAGGCGATCCGGCGCGGCGAGACCAAGTACCCGCCCGTCTCCGGCATCGTGCCCCTGCGCGAGGCCATCGCCAAGAAGTTCAAGCGCGAGAACGGGCTCGACTACAAGCCGTCCCAGACCATCGTCGGCACCGGCGGCAAGCACGTCATCTACAACGCCCTCCTCGCCACCCTGAACCCCGGCGACGAGGTGGTGATCCCGCGTCCGTACTGGGTTTCCTACCCGGAGATGGTGGTGCTGTGCGGCGGCACCCCGGTCTTCGCCGAGACCGACATGGCCCATGACTTCAAGCTGCAGCCCGAGGAGCTGGAGCGGGTGATCACCCCCAAGACCAAGTGGATCATCCTCAACTCGCCCTCGAACCCCTCCGGCGCGGCCTATGCCCGCGACGAGCTGAAGAAGATCACCGACGTGCTGATGCGCCACCCGCAGGTCTGGGTGCTCACCGACGACATGTACGAGCACCTGACCTACGGTGACTTCGAATTCGTCACCCCGGCCCAGATCGAGCCCGGCCTCTACGAGCGCACGCTGACGATGAACGGCGTCTCCAAGGCCTACGCCATGACCGGGTGGCGCATCGGCTACGCCGCCGGTCCCGAGCACCTGATCAAGGCGATGGACTTCGTCCAGGGCCAGCAGACCTCCGGCGCCTCGACGATCTCGCAATGGGCCGCGGTGGCGGCCCTCGAGGGGACGCAGGCCCACCTCGCCGAGTTCCGCAAGGCCTTCCACACCCGCCGCGACCTCGTGGTGTCGATGCTGAACCAGACCAAGGGCCTCAAGTGCCCGACGCCCGAGGGCGCGTTCTACGTCTATCCGTCCTGCGCCGAGACCATCGGGCGCAAGACCCCGGCGGGCAAGACCATCGCGACCGACGAGGACTTCGTGGTGGAGCTGCTCCAGGCGGAGGGCGTCGCGGCGGTCCACGGCTCGGCCTTCGGCCTCGGCCCCAACCTGCGCATCTCCTACGCCACCTCCAACGCGGCCCTCGAAGAGGCCTGCACCCGGATCCAGCGCTTCTGCGGCTCCCTGAGCTGAAGGCGGCGTCCGGCGCGGCCCGCGGGCCTCGCCCGGATCTTGCGTCCCTGGAACGACCGCGCCCCGGCCGAGAGCCGCGGCGCGGTCGTTCTCGTTTTCGGAGGTCCGTGCCCATGACGACGATCGCCATCCTGGCCGCCGGCGCGATGGGGAGCGCGCTCGCAGCGCGCCTGACCGGGAACGGCGCCGAAGTCCTGACCGTCCTCGACGGACGCAGCCCGGGGACCCGGGCGCGGGCGCTCGCCGCCGGCATGACCGACACCGACCTGCCCGGCCTGATGCGGGCCGACCTGCTGCTCTCCATCGTCCCGCCGGCCGATGCCGAGGCCCTCGCCATCACTCTGGCGCCGATCCTCGCGGCTGCGGCGCACAAGCCCGTCTACGTCGATTGCAACGCGGTGAACGTCGTGACGGTCCGACGCATCGCCGGGATCGTCGCGCCGACCGGGGCGGCCTTCCTCGACGGTGCGATCATCGGCCTGCCGCCGAAACCCGGCACCCCCGGTCCGCGCCTTCACGTGTCGGGCGATGCCGCCGAATCCGCGCGACCTCTTCGCGACCTCGGTGTCGACCTAAGGATGAATACTGGTGGTATCGGCGCGGCCTCGGGCCTGAAGATGGCCTATGCGGTCATCAACAAGGGCCTCACCGCTCTGGCCGCCCTCATGGTGCTGGGGGCCGAACGGGCGGGCGCCGGCGAAGCCCTGCGGGCGGAGCTCGCCGAAACCGAGCCGGCTCTCCTCGCGCGCTTCGCCCGCGGCCTGCCCGACATGCTTCCCAAAGCCCAGCGCTGGGTCGCCGAGATGCACGAGATCGCCGATTTCCTCGGTGACGATGCCGCCGGGCGCCAGGTCTTCGCCGGCGCGGCCGACCTCTATGCGCGTCTGTCCGGCGCGGACGAGGCGGGTGACAGCGCCCGCCTGCGAGCCTTCGCGGCGGCGTGCGGATCGTCGCAGCCGTCATGACGCGGGGGAAGCCGGTTGCCGGCTCCATCGGCGCCGCCTACATCGGCGGTCCCTGCTGCCGAGGCGCTCGATGGTTTCGCGAACCCTCTCGGGCTTGGCATGGCAGCGGGGCTTGTCGTGACGGGGCGGTGCGGACCAGTTCTCTGCATGGTTCCTGTGAGGCCTAGTGGGCCGGGTGGCGACAGGCGTGTCAGGGACGCGGGGAACAGGAACCGCAGCCTTGGCGCAAGGCCCACCTCATCGGCCCCGTCTCATCCCGGGACGGTCTTCGGCTGCATCCCGGTCGCGTTCGTTAAGGATCCTCGGCAAGTGTAGGGATTGGCCGGGGAACCGGTCGTGTGCCACTGCGTAGTTTCGGGCCAGACCACTATGAGACGCCTCCTGACGGGCGGCATCAAGGCGATCCTCGCGGTCGCTGCGCTCTCCACCGCCGCTCACTGGACCTTGCGCCTGCAGCGCGAGCCGACCCTTCCGCTCCGCGCTCAGGCGGAGCTTCCCGACCCGATCACCACCGGATCGATCACGCCGCGGCACGCAGAGCCTGCCGTCCTGGCGGAGCCGGCTGCGGACTTTGCCAAGACCCTCGACCAGCGCCACCTTTCCGAACTCTTCGCCGGTGCGGCGCCCGAAAAGGCGAAGGTGCAGAAGACGGCCGTCAAGCGCTAGGACCAAAGTCCCGACTACCCGTCAGCCGGCCATGCCACGAACCGCACGCCCGAATCCGGGGCGTGCGACCGTCGACGACGGGATCGTGGATCGGTCAGGCGGCGGCGCGGCTGGCGTGATTGCCGTCCTGGATCTCCGCGATGATCTTGGCGCAGAAGACGTCGAGGTCGCCAGGGTTGCGGCTCGTGATCAGGCCCCGGTCGGTCACGACGGGCTCGTCCGTCCAGTCCGCGCCCGCATTCACCACATCCGTCCGGATCGATTCGAACGAGGTCATCCGGCGTCCCTTCGCGGCGCCGACCTCGATCAGCAGCCAAGGCGCGTGGCAGATGGCAGCGACCACCTTGCCGGAATCCACGAAGCTGCGGATCACCGCGAGGGCCTTCGGCTCCAGGCGCAGCTTGTCCGGGTTGATCTGGCCGCCCGGGAGGACGAGGGCATCGTAGTCCTGCGGTGACACGGACTCGAGATCCTTGTCGACCGCGACGTTCTTGCCCCAATCGGTCTTGTCCCACCCGCGAATGGATTCCTTCGCCGTGCGGGACTGCGGCGCCGCGACGTGCACGGTGGCGCCGACCTCCTTGAGCCTGCTCTGCGGGACGGTGAGCTCGGTCTCCTCGAAGCCATCGGTGGCGAGGATTAAGACCTTGGCCTGCCTGATGTCAGACATGGATTGTCTCCGGAATGCGAAAGATATGGCACTGAACAGGTCCCGTGAGATGCGGGTTCCGCACGGGTAACGGACGGGCCCTTCGGGCGCGGGAACCTGGCCGCGCTCGGCCGTGTTGGTCCGCACATCCCTCAGACAGACAGGAGGCTTCGCATGGCCAATCACGAGATGGCCAATCCCGGCCTGCCGATTCCCGAGCCGCTGCCGGGTGGAATTCCGGGCGATCTGCCGACGCCGCCCCCGCCGGACGAGCAGCCCGATATCGGACCGACGGGGCCGCGCACGCCGTATCCGGTCAACGATCCGGGGATCGACGAGCCGGCCGGCCCGGGCTCGGAGCCGGATTACCTGCCGGGCGGTCCGACCGATCCCGGCGTCCGGATGTAGGGGGGTCAGTGGTCCCCGTGCGACGCGCGCACGTCGCGCGGTGCACTCAGGATTTCGGAGAGGCTCGTCGCCACGTGACGGGCCTCTTCATCCGTCAGGCGAAGCTGAAACGGGGGCAGGGCGCCAGCCTGGAGGGCCACGACGGCCTGGCCTTTTTCGTCCGTACCGATCTCGATCGCCGACGACGTGACGTCGAGCATCGCAATCCCCTCGTCGGACATGTCCTCGGGTAGATCGCTGTCGTCGGGTTCGTCGATGGCGGTGAGAAGCTGGCCCACCGCCCGCACCAGGGCGCGAGCCGCCCGGGCATCCATCACGACGGCCGTGGCCTGATCGTCCTTCTGAAATGAAAGCTGGATGTTCGCCCCTTCGAGGGAAACCGAGATGCCCGCCATGAATCGCCTAACCGCTTGCTCAGGAACTCTTATATGCGCTGGGCCACGCAAATAACACAGGGGGGCCGTTAGGGGCGCTCCGAACCGGGGTCGTTTCCGTCGGGTAGAACGCCTTGTTGCCGCCGCATGATCGGACTACATGAGAGATAGCGGGTATCGGTGAGCTGGGATCTTGTACCGCAAGCGTCTCACGTCCTGCTGATTCCGTCAGGCCTACCGAAGAGGATCTGCCGCTTGTGTCGAGCAGACGCAGGCTGTTGATCGACGAACGATACGAGGATCTATTTCGTGAATACCGGCACTGTAAAGTGGTTCAACGAGACCAAGGGCTACGGCTTCATTCAGCCTGACGACGGCGGCAAGGATGTGTTTGTGCACATCTCCGCAGTCGAGCGCGCTGGCATGCGCAACCTCATCGAGGGTCAGAAGATCTCCTACGAGATTCAGACCGACAAGCGCAGCGGCAAGGACTCGGCTGGTAACCTCCAGGCGGCCTGATGCTCCCGGCGCCAGCCCCCGGGCTGGCGTCACCCTGAAGGGCTTCCCACGAAGCCTCCGCCGCCGGTGACCGACACCCTTCTGGGGAGAAGGGGTTTAGCATCCGGCATATCCCGCAACACCAACGACGCGCGCGGCTCAACCGGCCCGATGCGTCCGAGACACGGCACGCAAAACCTGCACGTTATTGAAAGTACACAAGAAAAATATGTTGTTTGAATATACCCGACGCCGCGGCGTCCGTTCGCCCGTCACCGATGCGGCGACCTTCAAGGTGGGGCACCTGAAGCAAACCATGGCTCATGAGGCAAAGACCGTCGACCTCAGCCATCTGATCGACACCTCCTACAACTACCATTCGCCCCGCGAACTGCGCTGGCATCTGGCCGAGCGGTTCGGCATGGCCCCAGAGGCGGTCGCCCTCCGCGAGCATCACTGATCCGAGGCCGCCCGGATCCTGTCGGGGCGGACCACGCGCCTCGTCATCGAGCCGACGTTACGATCGAGCCCAGCGCCCAGGTGCTGGGCTTTCCTGTTTCGAGACACCCGGGCGCCGCCTCCGCCGGCGTTTTCAGCGGGCTGTCAGCGCCGCCACGACATCGTTTCGCAAGGTCTGGGATACGGCCACGAGTTCTCCATGCACCGGATCCGGACGGTTGTAGGTCGTGGGACGGCCTTGAAGATCGCTGACCGTGCCGCCCGCCTCGCGCAGGATCAGGTCGGCGCCCGCGAGATCCCAGTCCCGCGCATGGGGCGAGACCAATCCGACATCGATGGAGCCCTCGGCAACCCGCGCGACGCGCAGAGCCAGGGACGGAACCCGCTCGACGGAGACGAGCTCGGCCTGTTGCCCGTTCGTCCCGGCGCCCCGGGCCAGGCGGTCCATCATCGGCTTCGGACCGGTGACGCGAGCCCCTTCGACGGCGCGCTGGCCGGAGACGGTGATGGTCTGTCCGTTGCGGGTGGCTCCCCCTCCCGCGATGGCTTCATAGAAGGTATTGGTCACGGGCGCGTGGACGAAGCCGAGGACGGGTTGCCCGGCCGACAGCAGCGCCACGGCGATCGACCAATCGGGATGCCCGGACATGAAGGCGCGGGTCCCATCGATGGGATCGACGATCCAGACGAGACCGGCATCGAGCCGCACCGGATTGTCGCTGGTCTCCTCCGAGAGCCAGGCTGCTCGGGGCAGCATCGCGCTGAGGCGAACCTTCAGGAAGGTGTCCACCGCCACGTCGGCTTCCGTCACCGGCGAGCCGCCCGCCTTCGACCAGACCCGCGCCCCCGTCTGCCCGCCTGCCTTGTAGAACGGCAACGCGAGGGCGGCCGCTTCGCGGATCGTCTCGCGCAGGGCGGGAACGAGGGCGTGTGCGGCTTCCGGGGGGATCGGATCGGACATGCGTCTCCATACGGTTCAGGAGGTCAGGCTGGGCGCTTGTTGAAGAGCCCGTCGCCCCGGCACGGATGCATGGAGGGCGGTGCTTCCTTCGTTGTAGGATGCCGGGCGGGTTGTCACAAGGAGAGCGACGCAGATGTCGATACGGACAAATCTCTTAGATCGAAGCAAGGAAGCGTTGAGCATTCCACGTGCTTCACCCTTGTCCATACTCGCTTAACGCTCACTCTTAAGCTGACCTGAGGAGGTTAGACGTAAATCTGCTTGTCATAGACGGGTAGCCCTTAGAGGTTGCCGGCGCCAACAGGGTGTACGATCCATGAACACTTTCGCGAACATGAACGACATGTCGGCGGATGCCACCTTCGTCGGCGCTGCCCCCGTTCTGACGCTGTCGCGTCTCCCGGTGATCGACCGCCTGGGCCCGGGGCGGCCCGCCGGCGTGGCCCTCGCCTACGCCGAGGATGATTCGGATGCTTGCGGCGAGGACCGCTTCGACCTCCTCCTCGTCGACGCCATCGGCCGGGTCGTCACCCGCCTCGGACCGTTCTGCGAGGACGAGGTCGTGGCACATTGGCGTGACGTCGCCGCCAAGTCGGGCCTGCCACGGATGATCGTCAAGGAGGACGGCGAACTCGCCAGCGTCTCGAACCAGCTCGGCCCGGTGGCCCTGGGTCGGACCCGGACCCGCCGCCGTCACGGCCTTCTCAACGGCCGCCGCCCGCGCTTCCTCGTCCGCCGCAAGACCGGCGCGCTGCCGGTTCGTCCCCTGATCCATCGCGGCGAGAACGAGATCATCTCCGGCGCCCGCTGCTGAGCCGGGTCGCCGGATCCCGAGCGAGACTCAGAGGATGTGCGTCACGGCGGCATCCGCCGCGAGGCCGAGAAATAGGATCAGGCCCGCTTCCCGATTGGAGCGGAAGAGCGTCAGGGCACCGCGCCCGTCGCGCGTGTCGAGGCGCAGCACCTGTCGCCCGAGATGGACGCCGAACAGGGCGACGCCGAGCAGGCCCACGGGGCCTGCGCCTGCCAGGACCGCAGCGAGCGCGACGAAGCCGACGCTGGTGCCGTAGCACAGACCGATCGCCCCCCGCATCCGGCGCCCGAAGAAGCGGGCCGAGGAGCGGATGCCCGCGATCTCGTCGTCCTCGATATCCTGTACGGCGTAGATCGTGTCGTATCCGATCACCCAGGCGATGGTGCCCACATAGAGCAGCAGGGCCGGGACATCGAGGCGTGCGAACACCGCGACCCAGCCCATCAGCGCGCCCCACGCGAAGGCGAGGCCGAGGACCGCCTGCGGCACCGGCATGACGCGCTTCATGAAGGGATAGATCGCCACCGGGACCAGCGAGGCGATGCCGACGCCGATCGCAGGACCGTTGAACTGGAGCAGTACCGCGAGGCCCATCAGGGCCTGCAGCACGAGGAAGACGGCGGCTTGGCGCGCCCGGACCTGGCCCGAGGGCAGGGGGCGCGAGCGGGTGCGCTCCACCTGGGCGTCGAGGTCCCGATCGGCGATGTCGTTGTAGGTCGAGCCCGCACCCCGCATGGCGACGGCGCCGACGAAGAACAGGGCCAGATGGACCGGGTCGGGGAAAGCGGCACCGGACCGGATGGCCGCGAGGGAGGCCGACCACCAGCAGGGCAGAAGCAGGAGCCACCATCCGATCGGCCGGTCGATACGGGCGAGGCGCAGGTAGGGCCGGGACCAGCGCGGCGCGATCCGGTCGACCCAATGTCCCGCCACCGCATCGGCGACGCGGCGGTCCGCATGCGGGGAGCTCACGCCGTCCATGGACGCACGGGCGCGTCGGGCCGACTCGTCCGGAAAGGTTTCAGCACCGGATTAGAGGGCGCCCTGCGGCATCTTCAGGCTGCCCGTGAGTCCGGGGCCACCGAGGAGGCCACCGCCGCCGCCGTTCTGGGCCTGCGCGCGGGCCTGGGCTTCCATCTTGGAGGCCTGGGCCGCGACGGTGCAGACCTTGGTCTTGATGCCCGACACCTTGAGGTGGTCGGCCTTGAAGCCTTCCGCGAAGGAATCCGGGATCGAGCACCACTCCTTGTTGGCGGTGATCCACTTCAGGCCGGCGGTGCCGTTGGCCTGGAGCTTGCCGAACAGGGTGCAGGCCTCGGCCGGCGTCATCTTCTTCTTCGAGTTCGACGCGGCGTTCGCCTTGCCGATCAGGTCCTTGCGGGCCTGGAGGGTCTGCTGGATCTCGCCGCACTCGGCGGACTGCGCGAAGGCCTGTTCGCTGAAGAGCGCCGTGCCGGCGAGGGCGACGGCCAGCGTCGCGATGGTCTTGAACGACATGCCTTGAGATCCTTTCTCCCCCCATCCGCGATCCGATGGGGGTGAGCCCGGCGACCGGATGCGGAATGGCCTGATGCGTGCCCGGAAGCGCACAAGAGTTCGCGCCTTTCGGTCTTGGTTTCGTTTCGGCATAGGAATGTGGCGTCTTTCGAGCCGCAAACGCCGGGTCGCATTCGAAGGTGGATTTACGGCGCAATGTTGCCGCGTGTTGCGGGTTTGCATCAGCCGCTGCGGTTCGGGACCGCGCCGTTGACAGCCGACTCACCCCACGCGACCACGCCGGGTATGGCCGCTTATGACTTCACCGCCCCACGCCTCTTCGTCGCGGCCGACCTCTCCGTCGGAGCGACGCTGCCCCTCGACCGGGCGCAGGCGAACTATCTCCTCAACGTCCTGCGGCGCGGGCCCTCCGATCCAGTTCTCCTGTTCAACGGGCGCGACGGCGAATGGCGCGCAGAGATCGCCCCGACCGGGCGCAAGAGCGCGGACCTGATCGTGCGGGAGCGCACACGCCAGCAGCCGCCACGCGCGGACCTTCACTACCTGTTTGCGCCGTTGAAGTCGGCCCGGCTCGACTACCTGGCCCAGAGGGCGGTGGAGATGGGGGCCGGTACCCTTCGCCCTGTCTACACTCGCTATACCCAGAGCGAGCGGCTGAATGTCGATCGCCTGCGCGCGAACGCCATCGAGGCCGCCGAGCAATGCGGCATCCTCGAACTGCCGGAGATCCAGGAGGCGGCCAAGCTCCCGGCGGCGCTCGCAGACCTCAACCCCTTGCGCCTGCTCGTGTTCTGCGACGAGGACGCCCCGGTTTCGGATCCGATCCTGGCTCTCCGGCAGGCCGCCGATCCCGCAGCCGCCCCGCCTCTCGCGGTTCTGGTCGGACCCGAGGGCGGGTTTTCACCGGACGAGCGCGCCCTGATCCTGGAACGTCCGAACACGGTGGCCCTCTCCCTCGGTCCGCGCATCCTGCGGGCCGACACGGCGGCGGTGACGGTGCTGGCCCTGGTTCAGGCGGTGCTCGGCGACGCTCGCTGAGGCGTCGCTTGCCCGCGTTGTTCGCGCGGGTCCCGTGGCCTATGAGGCGCGTTGACCCGATGTAAGGGGCCACGCCGCTGCGGTCCGGCGCGCCTCTCCTTTGAACGACCTTCCTGAAGAGGCAGCGCATGGCGCGCGACACGTCCGATACGACGCCCCTGACCACGCGGGACGAGCTCATCGCCTGGTTCGCGGAGGGCGAGAAGCCGCGCGCGCGCTTCGCGATCGGCACCGAACACGAGAAGGTGCCCTTCTACCGCGACGGACACCGCCCGGTCCCGTATGCAGGTGAGAAGGGCATCCGGGCGCTGCTGGAGGGGCTCGGCCGCGAGACCGGCTGGGAGGCGATCGAGGATGCCGGCCACCTGATCGGTCTCGCCGGTGCCGAGGGCGGCGCCATCTCCCTGGAGCCCGGCGGACAGTTCGAGCTCTCCGGTGCACCGCTGGCCGACGTGCACGCGACGGCCACGGAGTTGCGGACGCATCTCGAGGCGACGACCCGGGTTGCAGACGGTCTCGGCATCGGCTTCCTCGATCTCGGCATGAGTCCGAAATGGACGCGGGAGGAAACCCCCGTGATGCCGAAGAGCCGCTACAAGATCATGGCGGCGTACATGCCCAAGGTCGGCAGCCTCGGCCTGGACATGATGCTGCGTACCGCCACCGTGCAGGTGAACCTCGATTTCGCCTCCGAGGCCGACATGGTGGCCAAGATGCGCGTCGCCCTGGCGCTGCAGCCGGTGGCGACCGCCCTCTTCGCCAATTCGCCCTTCACGGATGGGCGTCCCAACGGCTTCCTGTCGCGCCGGTCCGAGATCTGGCGCGACACCGATGGCGACCGCACCGGCATGCTGCCGCGGGCCTTCGAGCCCGGCTTCGGCTACGAGTCCTACGTCGACTGGCTGCTCGACATGCCGATGTACTTCGTGAAGCGCGGCGAGACCTACCATGACGTCTCCGGTGCCTCGTTCCGCGACCTGATGGCCGGCCGGCTCGCGACGCTGCCGGGGGAGCGCGCGACGGTGTCGGATTGGGCCAACCACGCTTCGACCGCCTTCCCGGAGGTCCGGCTCAAGCGCTTCATCGAGATGCGCGGATCCGATGTGGGCGGTCCGTCGATGATCGCTGCGCAGGCTGCTTTCTGGGTCGGGTTGCTCTACGACGAAGCCTCGCTTGCGGCGGCCTGGGACATCGCCAAGAACTGGAACGCCTGCGACCGGGAGGGGCTGCGCGCCACCGTTCCCCGCCTCGGTCTGGCCGCCCGCATCGCGGGTCGATCCCTCGGGGCGGTGGCGGCCGAGGCGCTGACGATCGCCCGCGCCGGGCTTTCCGCCCGGGCGCGACGCGACGCTCAAGGTCGGGACGAGACCCATTTCCTGCAGCCGTTGGAGGCCATCGTCGCCGCCGGACGCTCCCTCGCCGAGGAGCGCCTCGCCGATTACGAGGGCCGCTGGCAGCGCTCCGTGGAGCCTGCCTTCACCGAATGCGTCTTCTGAACGACTCGCGCCGTCGCAGCCGGGCACATTCGCCGGCAAAAGCGCGAAGGTGCTCGAAAACACCCGCCATCCTGGCTTGACTGTCGCGAATCGGGAACGGATCGCCAATGTTGCCGTTTCCAGGACTAACTCTTCCTGTGACGGAGAACGCTCGCATGTCGCGCATCTTGTCCTTCGCCCTCGCGGGCGCCACTGCCATCGGTCTTTCGGCCGGTTCCTTCACCGCCGCTCAGGCCGCTCCGATGCCGATGCTCAGCGCCGCCCAGGTCGGTGGCGGCGCGGCCATCGAAACCGTGCGCTATCGTGGCTATGGCCGGGGCTATCACGGTGGCTACCGTCGCGGGCCCGGCGTTGGCGGCGCGCTCGCGGCCAGTGCGGCCCTCGGCATCATCGGTGGCGCCATCGCCGCCAGTCAGGCCCCGCGCTACGGCTACTACGATCGCGGCTACGTCGGAACGGGCTACGGCTATGGCTACGGCGCGCCCGCCTATGGCTACTATGCCGCCCCGTCTTACGGTTATGGCTACGGCTATCCGGCCTACGGCTACGGTTACTGACGTCTCGCCGTCCGGGTGCGCTTAGCGCCCGGACCGGACGTCCATGATCCCGCCGACGGTCAAAGCCGTCGGCGGGATTTTTCATTCCTTCAGGGGGTAGAGCAGCGGTGAGCGGGAAAGCTGCGGGCTGGGATGCGTTGCCGATGACGGACGGAGGCAGCGAGACCGAGCATCTCGACCTCACCGGCTTGAAGTGCCCCCTGCCGGCCCTGCGGACCCGGAAAGCCCTGCGCCGGATGCGGTCCGGCGCCGTCCTGGTGGTGACGTGCACCGATCCGATGGCGGTGATCGACATTCCGCACCTAGTCAGGGAGGAGGGCGACACCCTCCTCGCGCAGGCGCGGGACGCGGATCGGATGACGTTTACGATCCGCAGAGGCCGCACAATCCCCGAGATTGTTGCCGAAAACACGCGCCTCACGCCTCATTGATGCGCCAACGCCCTGTTAGGGCCCTCCCATCCGGTCGCCGCAGCCTCGGCGATCCGACGGGGGAGAGCAGAATGGCGCCGATTATCCGCGGCACCCGAATCGTGCACGACGGCTGGAGCCGGTTTCTCGTCGCTGAGGTGACGATGGACGACGGCACACGCCTGGCGCGCGAGATCGAGGATCACGGACGGGCGACAGCGGTACTGCCCTACGACCCGACCCGGCGGGTCGCCCTGCTGGTCGAGCAGTTCCGGACCCCGGCCTTCTATGCGGCTGGGGTCACCTCCGTGCTGGAGGTCCCGGCCGGCCTCCTCGACGAGTCGGAGCCCGAGGAAGGCGCACGGCGCGAGGCCTACGAGGAGACCGGCCTGCGTCTCGGTGCCCTCGAACCGGTGACCTGCGGCTGGAGCATGCCGGGAATCTCGACCGAGCAGATGGACCTGTTCCTGGCCCCGTACGAGGCGCCCGACCGGGTCGGTCCCGGCGGCGGCCTTGCCGGGGAGCATGAGGACATCACCATTCGCGAGATGGCCCTGAGCGAACTTGCGGCCATGACGGATCGCGGCGAGGTCACCGACATCAAGACCCTGGCATTGATCCTGACCCTACGCCTGCGGCATCCGCACCTGTTCGCCGCGGCCTGATACCTCCTCGACGCTTCAGGGCGTATCGGGCGCGCGCCGCGCGTTGGGGGTCGGACGCGGCCGGGCAGCATGGGGACGCCGGCGGGATGTCATGAGCAGCGATCGGCGCAGGGCAATTCCGATCAGCCCCCAGGAGCGGACGAAGTAGCGGCGGAACAGCCGGTGCGGCGCGTGCCAGAACCGGAAGAACCACTCGAGCCCGAAGCGCTGCATCAGGGCGGGCGCGCGGGGCACCAGCCCGGCCGCGACGTTCAGCGCTTCACCGACGGCCAGGACCACGGGACCGCCGAGGGCATTTCCTTGGCGGTCGACCCAGATTTCCGAGCGCGGCGCACCGACGCCGAAGACCAGGAGGGTCGTCCCGTGCGCCCGCACGGCCGCACAGAGTTGCGCCCCATAGGTCTCATCGTTCTCGAATCCGAAGGGCGGCACCGTGAAGGCGATCGACGCGCGCGGGATCCCCTCCGCCACCAGGCGCTCGGTGAGGTGGAGCCCGACGGCCTCCGTCGAGCAGACGAGGAAGATCTGCTGGCCGGCAGGCCATGGCGCAGCGAAGGCGGCCGCGATCAGGTCGTGGCCCGTGACCCGCTGTGCCGATCGGCCCCCGCGGAGCCGGGCGAGCCAGACGAGGGGCATGCCGTCGAGGGTGTGAGCGACGGCGCCCTCATACGCTTTCCGGAACGCCGCGTTCTCCGACAGCGTAACGATGTGATCGAGGTTCGCGGTGACGATCATGCGCGGCCGAGTCGCCGGCTGGCGGGCCGAGGTCGCGAGGATGTCGGAGGCCGATCCGGGCGTGAACGTGATGTCGAATAAGCGAACGCTCATGTCATCGCCTTTGGGACCTGTCCCGTGCGCACCCCGAGGATGAGCGACGGGAACCCGGGGCTGATCCATCGCGCCTCGGGGGAGGCTGGCGCGGGGGAGGTTTGAGGGGATCGATCGTGGGGGGCGTGGCGGACGGCGCTGCGTTCAGGCATCGACAGCTCGGAAGCTGCGGGCCCCGGTTGACCCGCTCGTCCGAGGCGGACGGGTCATCACGCGTCGGTCGCGACGGGCCCCGAGCCAGAGAGCGGCGGCGGCGCCGAGACCCATGCCCAGTAGCAGGGCGAGGGGCAGCACCAGTTTGGGGGAGGGTGGCCAGGCTCGGCTCCGCGGCGGCGTCGCCGTCGAGATGACCCGCACGTTGGAGCTGTTCACGCGCTCCTGTTCGTTGGTCTCCCGTGAGCGGCGCAGGAATGCCTCGTAGATCGACCGCCGGGCATCGAGCTCGCGCTCGAGTTCGCGCAGGCCGACATTGGCGCGATCGTTGCCCGCCGTCTCGGTCTTGGCCCGCTCCAGGCTCCGGCGTACGGCGGACTCGCTCGCCACGGCCCGGTCGTAGTCCTTCTGCGAGGTGTCGATGATGCGCTCCTTCTCGCGTTGGATCAGGCGTTGGAGATCGCGCTGCTGCGCATACTGGTCGGCCATGGCCGGGTGGCGGTCGCCGAGGCGCTGGGCGAGTTCTGCGGTGTTGCGCGAGAGCGTCGCGTATTGCTGCCGCAGGTTCTGCATCTCGAGGGATTGCAGCATCTCCGGCAGGGCGGTCCCGGCTTCGCCGGTGCGCATGTGCCGCGCCTGATCGAGGCGGGCCTTGGCCTCGGCCATTTTCAGGGTCGCGGTGACGAGCTGTTGGTTGAGGTCGCTGAGCTGCTGGTCGCTCAGGAGGCGCCCGCTCGACGTCACCAGCTTGTTCGTCACCCGATATTGCAGGACCCTGCGCTCGGCCTCCTCGACCGATTGGCGCAGCGTCGTCAAACGGCCCGACAGGGCCTCAGAGGCACGGCGCGCCGCATCGGTGCGCGCTGCCGCATCCTCCGCGAAATACGCGTCCGCGATGGCATTGGCGATCCGGGCCGACTTCTCCGGGTCCCGGGTCTGGACGTAGACGTCGATGACGAATGTCCGTTCGGCCCGACGCACGCCGAGCTTGAGGCGCAGGTTGTCGAGGGCGAGATTGACCGGCTCGCGGCTCGCCGGCGGCGGCTCCATGCCGAGGAGCGCCTTGAGGCTCAGCACCAGAGGATTTGTCGAGGCTGCGGGAACGAACTCCTCGTCCCGCGTCAGATCGAGGCGGTCGATGACCCGCCGCAGGACGTTGTCGGACTGCATCACCCACGTCTGGCTCTCGGCGATCGAGACGCCGCTATCCGCCTGGGGCTGCCGGTTGCTCAAGTCGTTCTGGATCACCGGAAGATCGGCCGGATCGACCAGGATCTGCGTCACGGCGGTGTAAGTCGGTGTCACGGCGTTCAGCAGCACCACGGCGAGGATGACGGCCGCGAGCCCGCCGAGCAGGATCACGCCGGTGCCGCGCCACAGGCGACGCAGGATCAGGCCACTGTCGAGCCCGCTCGGTACTCTGGTCTCGAGGATCACCGGCTCGCCACGGACCGGGCTTCCGAAGTCGAACATCTGTCTCGTCTCCCGACCGGGTCGCCGCTCGCGCGGTTCTTGTCTTCCGCCTCGAACAACTCTGTTCCAGTTTCGTCGCCGGTCTGTTTCGAAACGGAACAGGCGCCCACCGAAACGTCCTCAACAACGTCGTGTGCGCAGAACCTATGCCAAGGGAGCTGATGCGCTGTGCGTCGCGATGGCCGCACCCCACGATGTTCTCGTCCAAGCCGGGATTCGAGATGATATTGGCAAGAACAGGCTTGATGACAGGTTGCGATCTACGTAGTCCGCCGAACCTTCGTCATTTGCCTGTGCACAACTGCGCCCGACGTCATGCTGGGTCATGATTGGATGGCTGTACGAGCCGATCTTCCGCGACCTCGTAGGCGGATGGGCCGACCTTTAAAAATGTCGAGAAACACGCCGCGTCCCCGGCGGCCAAGCGGTTCCAGCGTGCCACGTTGGCCCGGGCGGCCGCCGGGACCGCTGCGAATGCGGGATTCTCGACCCAAGCGAGGATCGCGGCCGCGGCACCCTCCGGATCGGAGGGTTCGATCTGCAAACCGGAGCCGGCCAGGACTTCGGAGAAGACCGGTCCGTGCGGTGAGACGACCGGAAGCCCGCCGTGCTGAGCCTCGAGGAGTGGCAACCCGAGCCCCTCGGCCTTCGAAGTCGAGAGCAGGAGATGACACCGGGCGACGAGGCCGCGCAGGGCCCCGTCGTCGAGATAGCCGTGCAGGGTGAGGAACGGCGGCGGTGCGGCGAGGAACGCATGGTGTCCCCAGCCGACCCGGCCGACCACATGGAGTTCCGCCGCGACCCCACCCGCATTCAGGGCTGCAACGATCGCGAGCGCGGACGGGTAGTCCTTCCGCGGCTCGATGGTCCCGATGCAGAGCAGCCGAAGCGGCATGCCGGGGGCGGGCGGCGGGCCTGCGGGCAGGTCGGTGAGTCCGAATACATCGCGCACGGCCGGCCGCAGCAGGGCCACTAGGGCCTCGCGGGCGCAGAAGGTCCTTACCGCCTCTCCGGTGGTGCGGGAGTTGACGAGGAAGGTGCGCCCGAAGCGCAGCGCGAAGTCGAAGCTCGGCGCCATGTAGAGGCGGCTCTTCCAGCTGAGGTCGTTTGGGCGCGTCAGCAGAAAGGTGTCGTGCACATAGGTGATGCATTGGCGACGGCGCAGGACCGAGAGCGGCCCCGGGGGGAACCCCGGAAAGAGGAACAGGGCCGAGGGATCGCGCAGGGCCCGTAGGGGCAGGCCGAGATGCTGGGCCGCGATCATGCCGGCGATCCCGCGCGCCCGGACCGTGGTGACAGGGTGCGGATGGAGCGTGTCGGACGTGAACAGGTCGAGGGCGACGCGCTCGATCCCGGTGACGTGCCCGCGCAGATGGGTGTGATCGAGATAGAGGCGGCGCGGCTCGGACGGCACGGTCATCGCGCCTCTCCGCTGGGAACGGGCCGGAACGTTCTCCGAAGCGTCGCGACCGCGTAGAGGAGCCGGCGCAGCCACGGCGGCATGTCGCGTCCCACGAGAGCGTGCTTGGCCCGCCGGGCCAAGCGGACTCCCCGCGACGCGTCGCCGGGGATCAGGCCCGTACGTCCGGGCGCGCGGTCCAACGCCATCGCGAAGGTCGACAGCATCTCCGGCGCGAAGCGGAGACGTCCGGCCCCGGCCGAGGCCGGCAGGATCCCGCGCGCGACGAACACGTCGTTCAGGCGCATCGCACAGGCGGCGTGGCTGTTGCGGCTCTCGAGGGCAATCCGCCCCAGGGCTCCCAGGCGTCTGCGCTCGGAAGCATCGGCGATCAGCGCTCGGAGTGCGTCCTCGAGGGCGCCCCCGTCCGGTGAGACGAGGCGGCCCGAGACCCCGTCCAGGACGGCGGTGGCGAGACCGGTCGTGCGATAGGCGACGGTCGGAGTTCCGCACAGCCCGGCTTCGACGGGGGTTTGGCCGAACGTCTCCTGGCGGCTCGCCGTGATGGCGAGATCACAGGCACCGTACCAGGCTGCCAGCGTCGCCTCGTCGCCGATGGGACCCGCCGCGATCAAATCCGGGATTCCCAGGGAATCCGGATCGTCGAGCCGCCCGACCGCGACGAAACGGAGCCCCGGCCGGGCGACCCGGCGCAGGATCGCGGTCAGCTCGGTGGTCCCCTTGCTGGGCGCGTCCGCGATCACGGCGGCGAACATGACGAGGACGTCACCGGACGGCAAGCCGAGTTCGCGCCGCAGGGCTTCCCGCGATCCGGGCCGGAACACCCCCGTCGGAAAAGCCAGGTCGATGCGGTGGACGCGTGTCCCCTCCGGCGCCAGCGCGCGCGCCGCGGATTCCGACCAGTCGGAGGCCGCGAGCAGGAAGGGTCCCTCGGGTCCCGCGAGGATCGCCTGCTTTTCCGCATAAACGCCGGCGATCCGCTGCGGCAGCAACTGCGGATAGGCGTTGGGTGAGGGGCAGCGGGCGTCGCATCCGTCGGCGATGATCGGGCAGCCGGACGGGGAGGCGCAGCGCCCGGTGACGGGGAAGAGATCGTGCAGAACGGCGGCGACCGGAACGGTGCGGGCGAGTCGCCCCAGGATCGTGGTGCGGCGGGTCGCGCCATGAAGGTTGCCCGCCAGGACAACATCGTAGCCACCCTGCGACAGGGCATGCTCCGTCTGCGGAAACCGCTCGACCCACTCGGCCGCGGCCGGCGGCGATTCTGCCCCGAGGCAGTGATCGCTGACGGAGTGGCCGGCAAGGGCAAGCGCATCGCACAGGCGCCGGTGGGCGATCCCGGCGCCGCCGAGCTGACCCTGGTCGGTCAGGCTGGCCACTGAGAGGCCGGAGGCCATCGCGGGCGCAACGCTGCCCGGCGCATAGTGCAGAAGCACCGGTCGGCCCACGCGTGCAAGTGCGGCGCCCTGTCGGACGAGGCGGGGCCAGAGGGCGGCTACCGGATGTGCGGCCTCGGGGTCGAGGCCGCCGGCGGCCTGCACGCAGGAGCGCTTGAGCAGAACCTCGCCGCCGGTGAAGGGAGCGAGCGGCCCGTCCGGCGGCGCGGGATCGACGAGCGTCCCCGGCGGCGCCGCCGGTGCGTCGAGACCGAGTGGTCCCATATCGAAGACGACTCGCAGGCCGACGACGACATCGGCGCCACTGAGAAGGAATTGCAGGCCGAGGGCCGCGAGCGCATCCGGGGCCAGAAGATCCCCCGGCCGGAGGACCAGAAGAGCGTCCCACCCTTCGTCCGCGACAATGACGGGCAACTGCACCGCGCCCTCTGCCGGCGGGATGAGGTCGTGGCGGAGGTTCGGATAGCCCTGAGCCTCCACGGACGCCCGGGTGGCGGCGAGCGGCCCGTCGCACGAGCCATGGACCAGCGTGACGACACGCAGGCGAGGCCAGGCACGATTCGTCAAGGGCGGAACGACCAGAGCGGGACGGGGTGGTCCGAAGGGCCAGGCCGCGATGCCATGCGCACGGGGTCCGAAGCGGTCGGCGACTCCATCGACCGTCGGCTGCGCGACGGATCTGTCCGATAAGTCCGTCACGCTTGCCCGATCACCCTTCGCCCGACCACTGCTTGCCTGGGCGCCGTCGGGAATGCCGAGGGCCGCCGCATAGGATGCGGGGAAAGACCTGAATCGTCCGTATGCGCGGAGCTGAATTCCGGCGGACGACCCCGACGTACCCCCAACGTGCGATCGCCTCACTCCAGACGGACAGTCCGAGCGGACAGGGGCTTGCCCGTTACGCGAACGCGCGGGCCGAATTTTCAGGCGAAGAGGGACGTCGATCGGCCGAGATCGTGACGTCGCGAGGCGCTCCCGTCAGGATAATCCGCACGAAAAGCCGGACAGCTTCTGATGTTCGATAATCTCGGGAAAGACAGGGTCTTGATGATACTGGTCGGAGTGGCAGGATTTGAACCTGCGACCCCCACGTCCCGAACGTGGTGCGCTACCAGACTGCGCTACACTCCGACAACGCCGGCTTGGTGGGCCGGCGAGCGGACGTATAGCGAGCCCTCCTCCGGGCCGCAAGCGCTTCCTTGCGGGAAATTGTCGGACGAGGCCGTTCTCAAGCCCGCGCGGCCCAGTCCTTCGGGAGGTGGTATCGGTGGCAGGACTGGCCGGGCAGCGGGATAGCGACGGCACCGGCCGCCTCCGGTCCAAGGTCGAGGTCGGAGAGCGACCATCCGGAGGCCACGGGGTCCATATCCTCCCAGGCGATGGCAGGGCCGGAAGGATCACCGGCGCTGACGTCAAAGCCGTCGAGCGCGCCCATCAGGCCGGTGCCCAGTGCCTTCACCACGGCCTCCTTCCGCGTCCAGAGCCGAAAGAACGTCGGCCCCTGGCGGGACTGCGGCACCTGTGTCAGGGCCGCGATCTCGTTCCGATGGAAATGGGCGCGCGCGATCGTGAGCGGGTCGCCAACCGGCCTGATCGCCTCCACGTCGACACCGATCGGGGTGGCCGTGGAGATGCCCACCAGTGCAAGAGATCCCGAATGCGACAGGTTGAAGTGGAGGCCTGCCCGAGGATGTGACGCCAGGACCGGCCGTCCGCCGGGTTCCTGCGCGAAGATCAGGTCCTGAGGCCGCCGATCCCCATATCCCGCTAGGATCAAGCGAAGCGCCGCGTGGCTTTCGACGAAGCGCGCACGATCCTCGGCCCGCAGGAAACGGTCGGCGCGGTCCTGCTCCTCCTGCGAGAGCCAAGCGGATTGTTCGGGAGGAAGGGCCATGCGAAGTGCGAGGTCGATCCGCCAGACTGCCGTACCGGCACCGGGGCAAGGCACGGCATCATTCCAATCCCGGGCGGCGGGCGTCGCCGCCTCCGCGACACCGTGCGCCGCATCGTTCACGATTAGCCGATCCGTCCAACTGCGGTCATTGCCCCAGTCAGGCCCGCATGGTGAGCGTGGACAGTGCTTTAAGCTGGTCCGCGCATCCCGCGAAAGCCCACGTTTCGCGGGGCTTCGCGAAGCGCCGACAACGTTTCAAGCGTAGACGTTGCCACCGGTCTGGGGAAAGCGCTCGGCCAGGGCGCGTCGCAACTTCTCAAGAGCGCGATTCTCGATCTGACGGACCCGCTCCTTCGAGATGCCGAGCCGATGACCAAGGGCCTCGAGGGTCGCTTGGTCCTCTGCGAGACGGCGCTCCTTGAGGATGCGCAGCTCGCGTTCGGACAGAACAGTCAGGGCCTCGTTCAGCCAGATCAGACGGCGCTCGCCGTCCACCGTCGCGGAGACCGTCTCATCCGGAAGCGCGGCTCCGTCGACGAGGAAGTCCATGCGCTCGGAGGAGGCTTCGCTCTCCTCGCCAACCGGCGCGTTCAGGGACATGTCGGGGCCCGAGAGCCGGGCGTCCATCAGGGCCACGTCCTCCCGGGACACGCCGATGGCCGTCGCGATGCGGCGGTGGATCTCGTCGCCGACATGCTCTTCGGTCGACTGCATCAGGCGAGCGCGCAGGCGACGCAGGTTGAAGAACAACGCCTTCTGGGCGGAACTCGTGCCACCGCGAACGATGGACCAGTTGCGGAGGATGTAGTCCTGGATCGAGGCCCGGATCCACCACGTGGCGTAGGTGGAGAAGCGAACTTCGCGCTCGGGCTCGAAGCGGGCCGCCGCCTCCATCAGGCCCACATGGCCCTCTTGGACGAGGTCGGCCATAGGAAGGCCGTAGTGCCGAAAGCGCCCGGCGATCGCGATGACGAGACGCATATGCGCCGAGATCAGCCCATGCAGGGCTCGCTCGTCGCGCTCGTCCTTCCACCGGACGGCGAGACCCCGTTCCTCATCCCGCGCAAGGAAGGGCGCCTCCATCGCCGTGCGTATGAACTGCCGCCGTATCCCTGCGATGTCCGCCATTCCCGCCTCCGCCTCGATGAAACGTGTGCTTCTGACCACAAGTCGACGTCGCCGATGGTAATCGGGCAGAGGACCTGTGACTGGCAACGCGACAACCCGAAGTCGCCGGGATGGTTCCGCAGGCGGCTTGCTTCACACGGTCTCGTGAGCTTGTGACGCGTCGCCGTCTCGACCATGAAAAAAGCCCGGCGCGTGCGCGCCGGGCTTCGGGAAACGGGGTGTCCCGGACCGCGTCCGGGACGATGGGGCTGGCGGTCAGGCCGCCTCTTCCTGCAGGTCGTCGCCCTCGGCTTCGCCTTCCGCCTCGGCCTCGCCCTTGGCGCGGCGCGGCGACTTGGCAAGGCTCTGCTCGATGAGCTTCAAGGCCTCGGTCTCGGTGATGCGGTTCACCGACGAGATCTCGCGCACGACCCGGTCGAGGGCCGACTCATAGAGCTGACGCTCGCTGTAGGACTGCTCGGGCTGAGCCTCGGAGCGATAGAGGTCGCGCACCACTTCGGTGACCGAGAGGAGGTCGCCAGAGTTGATCTTGGCCTCGTATTCCTGGGCGCGACGCGACCACATGGTCCGCTTGACCCGGGCGCGGCCGGTGAGGAGATCCAGGGCTTTCTTCACGAGATCCGGCTCGGCGAGCTTGCGCATGCCGACGCTGTTGGCCTTGGCGGTGGGGACGCGCAGGACCATCTTGTCCTTCTCGAAGGACACAACGAACAGCTCAAGTTTATAGCCGGCGATCTCTTGCTCCTCGATGGCGGTGATGCGACCGACACCATGGGCTGGGTACACGACCGCTTCGCCGGTCTTGAAGCCTTGGCGGCCTGCCGTCGTCTTCTTGGCTGTGGTCATGCGAGAAGCGCCTCCAGAACATTGCGCGGCCTTGAACGCCGCGCCGAACCCTGTAATCCGGGGTGGGTCACCCGGCTTCAGCCCCTTATCCGAAGGATCTGCATCAGTGACGCACAGCCGCCGGTTCCCGGGCACGCCGATGATCGCGCAACGAGAGAGCGTTCGCCGAAAGCACCTGAGCCTTCAGCGATCGATCGCATGCGACCCCAGTCCACAGCTGAGTGTGAGACCCATCAAGTGGTGGCTGGAGGCAGCACGTCGGGCACGAACGACGGCAGGCATTTGTCATAACACAAACCAGCCGACGAATCAAAGGATTGCTGGCGCTAGGCCATGGGATGGGCGACCGCGGGCCAGCCCTCCACAGCCTCTTCGTGAACGCTCCGTCAGGTGCGCGTCGTCCATGACGGACCGCACCGAACCCCCGCGCGGCGTTCAGTCGCCGGTGCCGGGATTGGCCGAGAAATGCGCCTCGAACTTGCCGGCAACGCCGTCCCAGGTCTTGGCGTCCGCTGGAGCGTCCTTCTTCTGTGTGATGTTCGGCCAGGTCCGCGCGTAGTCCGCGTTCACCTTCAGCCAGGTCTCGAGCTTCGGCTCGGTGTCGGGCTTGATCGCCTCAGCGGGGCATTCCGGTTCGCAGACTCCGCAATCGATGCACTCGTCGGGGTGGATGACGAGCATGTTCTCGCCTTCGTAGAAGCAGTCCACCGGACAGACCTCGACGCAGTCCATGTACTTGCACTTGATGCAGTTGTCGGTGACGACGTAGGTCATGGGGCCTTCAGTCCTTGATCCGGGCATCGCCGGGAGCGTCCCGATGCCGATGCATGGTCGCTCGCGCAGATCGTTGCACGGATGCCTTAATGCGGGGTGGCGGTGATGCGGGGTCGCATGGGCAAGATGGAGTCGCGCTGGCTCTAGACCCTGTCCGAGGGGCTGACAAGCGCGTCGGCGGGCCTCCTGCACCACCGTGTCTCCGGTGTCGCGCGGGCGACACGGGCGGGCGGCCTATTCGAGGTCGCTCCCCACGATCCTATAGAGCTGCTGGGCCTCCGGCGCCGGGCCGCGCCGCTCGCCGAGATCCAGGATCCGGGCGATCACCGTGGCGTGCGCCGCGGCGACCGTCACCACATCGCCGAGGGCGACGGCGGTGGCGGACGCATCGACCCGCTTTCCATTCACCCGGACATAGCCATCGGTGACGAGGCGTGCCGCGAGCGATCGGGTTCGCGCGAAGCGCGCGAACCACAGCCATTTGTCGAGCCGCTGACGTCCCGGCTTCATTCCACCTCAACGCTTGCGGTCGGTCCCAGCCTCGAGCTGCGCCTTCAGGGCGGCGAGCTTGGCGAACGGCGAATCCGGATCCGGAGCCCGCTCGCGCCGCTGCGGACGCGGCTCGTCGCGGGGCGCCGCCCGTGGTTCGTCCCGACGCTCGGGTCGCGTGCGGCCCGGCTCGAAGCGCTCGCGGCGCTGCGGCCGCCCCCCATCCGGACGCCCCTCGCCGGGGCCGCCGCGGCGTCCCCCCTCAGGCCGATCCCCAGGCGGGCCACTGCGCGGACGGTCGCGGCCCTCGCCACTTCCACCGCCCGGACGGCGATGGTCGGGGCGCGCTTCGCCCGCGGCGCGGTTCGGGGCGCCGCCGTCGCGGCTCTGGCCACGCGGACGATTCTGACGCGGGTTGGCATGGCGCTGGTGACGCTGAAGCCGCCAGACTTCGACGGTCGCGATCTCGGCCGCGGAAACGTCGGACGGCATCTCGCCGTCAGCCGTCTCGGCCTGAGCCTCCGCGGAGGCGTCCTCAGGCTGGGCGAAGTCGGCGTTCTCCGGCGGATGTTCCGTCGCCTCGGCGACAGCCGCGGCGTCGGCGACGGGCTGTGCCGCAGCGTCTTCGGCAGATTCGGCGACCGCGTCGGCCGCATCGTCCCGCGGCGGGCTGTCCTGAGACGAGGTCTCCTGGGTCGGGCTGGCCCCGGCGGCCTCTTCGGGAGCGTCGGCGGCAACGGAATCCTCGGTCGAGCCGGGGGCGATCTCGGGCTCGGCAATCTCGGCCGATGCCGCGCTCTCGCCGGCCGGAGTCGTGTCGGTCCCACTCTCGGGCGCCATCTCGCTCGCGGCCTCGGCCGGAGCATTCTCGTCGGCTGCCGTCTCGGGGCCGATAGGGTCGGTGCTGGCGGTCGCGGCGGGAACGATGGGCTGGGTCGCCGCCGCCGGGAGCAGCGGCACGGTGATCGCCGGGCCTGGACGGGTCTCGGGTGCGTAGCCGAGGGATTTGAGGATCGAGGCGAAATCCTCGCCGGAGCAGCCGACTAGGGAGGTCATGCCCACCGTCGCCACGAAGGCGTCGCCGTCGGCCGCGCCCATCGGGGCGTCGCCCGGCGTTGTGCCGGGGCGGTAGGCGATGGCCGGCCGGATCAGGTCGGCGAGGCGCTCGAGGATGTCCACGCGCACGGCGCGCTCGCCGCAGACCCGGAAGCCGGCCGCGCGGTACAGGCCCTTGGCAATCTCGGGATCGACCTTGATCGAAGTCCGGCCGGAGCTCGCCAGATGGGCGATCTCGTCGAGGCCGCGCTGGTCGAGGCCGCCGTTCTTCAGGGCCCAGAGCTGGGCCGCCAGGGTCCGGGGCGCCGGCTTGAGCAGGGCCGGCAGGAAGATGTGGTAGGCGCCGAAGCGGACGCCGTGGCGGCGCAAGGCTCCGCGTCCATCCTGGTCGAGGGTGCGCATTTCCTGCATCACCTTGGCACGCTCCAGCACGCCCAGGGACTCCACCACCTGGAAGCCGATGCCCTTGGCGAGACCGGTGAGGTCCGCTGCGGTCTCGATCTCCATCAGCGGGCCGAGGAGGCGCACCACGGTGGCCTTGAGCCAGGCGACGAGCCGGGCTTCGACTTTGTCGCGGGCCGGGCCGGTCAGCTGCTCGTCGGCGAGCAGGCGGACATGCGGCTCGAACAGCTTGTCGCCCGGCGTCAGCTTGGCCACCGGATCGCCGGTCCAGCGAATGACGCCGTCGTGGCTCAGCACGAGGGAGGCGTCCGCGGCCGACGAGAACCGCTCGGCGCGGGCCTCGATCTCGCCGCCGAGCGCCTTCTCGGCCGCGCTGCGCAGAGTCTTGGCCTCATGTCCTTCCGCACCGGGATCCGGAACGAACTGGAAGCCATGCAGATGGCCGACATGCTGGCCCTCGACGGTGACGTCCCCGCCGGCGGTGATCTCAGCTTCCAACATCGTATTCTCTCTCAGGCGCCGCATCAGGACGCTGGTGCGCCGATCGACGAAACGGCTCGCAAGGCGCTCGTGCAGGGCGTCAGACAGCCTGTCCTCTACCCGACGCGTCTCGCCCTGCCAATGCACTGGATCAACGAGCCAATCCGGACGGTTCGCCACGAAGGTCCATGTCCGCCCCTGCGCGATGCGCTGGGACAGCGCGTCGATGTCGCCGTCGGTGCGGTCGATCATGGCGACGTGCTTGGCGAACCAGTCGTCGGGGATGCGCCCCGCCATGCCGCGCATGAGGAAGCGGAACAGCTGGGCGACGAGGTCGGCATGGGTCTGCGGATGCACCTTCCGGTAGTCCGGGACGCCGCAGACGTCCCAGAGCCGGCGCACGTTGGCGGGGCTGTTGGCGAGGTCGCGGATGTCGTCCTCGCGCATCAGGATCTCGAGGGCCGACTGGTCCTCGCCCATGGGCGCGCGGGTGAGGCCTTTCTCGCGCGGGTGCTCGTCCAGGCTTTCCTGCAGCGCCTTCAGGGAGGAGAAGTCGAGGTCGGGATTGCGCCATTGCAGGACGCGCAGGGGCTCGAAGTCGTGGGTCTCCAGCGCCTCGATCATCTCGGGCTCGAAGGGCGCACACCGTCCGGTCGAGCCGAAGGTGCCGTCCGAGAGGTGGCGCCCGGCGCGGCCGGCGATCTGTCCCATCTCGGGCGGGGTCAGCTTGCGGAAGCGGGTGCCGTCGTATTTCCAGTTCGCCGCGAACGCGACGTGGTCCACGTCGAGGTTGAGGCCCATGCCGACCGCGTCGGTGGCGATGAGGTAGTCGACGTCGCCGGACTGATAGAGCTCCACCTGCGCGTTGCGGGTCCGCGGCGAGAGCGCGCCGAGCACCACCGCCGCGCCGCCGCGCTGGCGCCGGATCAGCTCCGCGATGGCGTAGACCTCCTCGGCCGAGAAGGCGACGATGGCCGAGCGGCGGGGCAGTCGGCCGAGCTTCTTCTCGCCCGCGAAGGTGAGCTGCGACAGGCGCGGTCGCGTCGTCGTGTGGACGCCGGGGATCAACGACTGCACCAGCGGCAGCATCGTCGACGATCCGATGAGCAGGGTCTCCTCCCGCCCGCGCTGGTGCAGCAGGCGGTCGGTGAAGACATGGCCCCGGTCCATGTCGGCGGCGAGTTGGATCTCGTCGATCGCCACGAAGGCGACGTCGAGGTCGCGCGGCATCGCCTCGATGGTGGAGATCCAGTAGCGCGGTCGGTCCGGCTTGATCTTCTCCTCGCCGGTGACGAGGGCGACCTTGTTGACCCCCACCTTGGCGACGACCCGCAGGTAGACCTCCCGCGCGAGCAGCCTGAGGGGCAGGCCGATCATGCCGGTCGGATGGGCGAGCATGCGCTCGATAGCCAGATGGGTCTTGCCGGTATTGGTCGGCCCGAGCACCGCCGTGACGCCGCGTGCGCGGGCCTGCGGGGAGAGGGAGGGGCGGATCATGAGGTGGGGGCGGTCCCTTCGGCGAGGCCGGCAGGCTCAGGAACGGGGGAGACCGCCGCGGCGCCGTCAGGGTCGGCGCTGCCGTGGCGGCTGCGCCTCATATGGGTCGCCATCGCCCCGCCTGCCATCCCGTGGCGGCATGCCGGGTGTGCCGAGACTCGGGTAGATTCCGATCTCGACGGGGGGCTGGCCCCCCTGCGGTGCGACATCGGCGCAGAGGGTGTCGGGCACCGCCGTGAGGGGGCCGCGCCGGGGCGGGCGGTTCTCGATCACCTGGGCCGACGAATAGGCATCGCCGCCGCAATCCGGGCCCGTGGACAGGCTCGCCTGCGCCAAGGCCCCGCCGCCCGTCAGGACAAGCAGCACGACCAGCGCGCAGGGCCGGGCGATTCGCGATTCGGCGCACCGTCTCACTGGGCCAGGCTGGCCTGCGTGACGGGAGTGCCCGGCGCCGACGCCGTGGTGCTGCCCTGCTGTCCGCCGGTCTGCGTCCAGCGCGTCGCCTCGATGATGTTGGTGCCGACGGTGGTTCGGACCGCGATGCGCACGGGCAGGAGCACGCGGGTGCCCTCAACCGGCGCGAGCCAGACCGACATCTCGCGGTTGTCCTCCATGAATTTCACGCCCGGCCGATCCGGACGGTGGCCGGCGATGGGCGTGTAGCGCGCGTTGCAGACCAGGACGGGACCATTGTAGCCGGGCTTGGCGATCCTGCGGGTCTCGCCGTAGCTCAGCACGACGTCGAACCGGGTCGCACCGTCGAAGATCGGCAGGGTCCGGTTGCAGTTGGCCGGGTCCATCGGGTCGGCGCGCCCCTGCACGGGCATCATCAGGGCGCTCGCCGGATCGATGACGCCGCGCTTGTTGGCGGGGGTGATCGGAACCCGGTCGCCCATGTCGATGAGGGGCGGGGTGATCTCCGCCTGGGTGACGGTGCCGCGGGCGAGCGCCATGCGCACGGCGATTCCGGAATTCGTGGTCTTGGTGGCGATCGCGAAGGTATTGGGCTGCGGCGCCGCCGCGATGGCGCCGCTGGCGCGGGCCGAGCCCATGCCGCCCGTAACCACGCCGGCGAGGCCCGTGAGGCGCGCCGAGACGTCCATCCGGTAGCCGGACCCCTCGAAGGTGCCGGCCACCTGGGCGTTCCCGATGGTGAGGCCGGCCAGAGCGATGTCGTAGTCTACGGTGACGGCGGCGGCCGTCTTGGAGGCCGACCGGCCGGCCTTGGCGCGGGCTTCCGCCGCCGGGGCGGCGAGCAGGGCCGCGAGCGTCAGCAGGCTGGCGCCGAGGAGGAAGAGCGGGGCGGGGCGCTTGCGGGTGCCGCACATGGCTGGGGACTCGGGGTTGGCTGTCGGTCTCCGGTCGAACGGACCGGAGACATCTCGCCGGCATCGTCCGTCTTCATGGTTAACACATCGTTGGGCACGGAACAGCCAGGCTTGCACGCCGCGGGCCGCCGGTCCGCGGAACGGCGCGAAAGATCGCCTCGGGCCTTGACGCCAAGGGGCACAGTCCCCTATAGGCTCGCGCCTTCAACGAGAACGCCGCTCCACCGGGCGTGGCGTGCGAGAAGCCGTTTGCCGCGACGCGGTTCTGGTTTCCCGCCAGCCTGTCGGACATGCGGAACGAGACGGGAAATAGAACAATGTCGCGCCGTTGCGAACTCACGGGCAAAGCCGTGCAGACCGGCCACCTCGTGAGCCACTCGAACCGCAAGACCAAGTGCCGGTTCCTGCCGAACCTGTGCCAGGTCACGCTGCAGTCGGACGCGCTCAAGCGCCGGGTGCGCCTGCGCGTCACCGCTCACGCCCTGCGCTCGGTCGAGCACCGTGGCGGTCTCGACGCCTTCCTGATCAAGGCCCGCGAGATCGAGCTGTCGCAGACGGCCCGCCTCCTCAAGCGCGAGCTGCACAAGAAGCTCGCCGAAGTCGAGGCCCCCGCCGCCGCCTGAGGCTTCGGCGGGATCGAATCACTCCGGCGCGCACCGCCGGCGGTCCCCCACAACGCCTCCGTCCAGGTTCCCGAACGGTCGCCGCACGCTCAGCGCGTACGGCGACCGTTCGCGTTGGAGCACCGGCTCGCCTTCGATGACCATCCTGTCGCTCGTCGCCCCGATCTTCGGGCTGATCCTGATCGGCTGGATCGCGGCCCTGGCCGGCTTCCTGTCCGACAAGGTCAGCGACGGCCTGTCGGAATACGTCTTTTCGATCGCCGTTCCGGCTCTCATCCTCTCCACGCTGACGCGCCCGGGCCTGACCGGCGAGATCACGCCGTCCTACTGGGTCAGCTACTTCGGCGGCGCCGGGCTGTCCTGGTTGGTCGGCTCCCTCCTCAGCCTGCGCCGCAAGGGCGTGGAGCGGCGCGGCGCGATCCTGCACGGCTTCGCCTCCAGCCAGTCGAACACCGTCTTCATCGGCGTGCCCATGATCCTCCAGGCCTATGGCGAGGAGGGGGCTTTCCCACTCTTCATGCTGCTGGCAGTGCACCTGCCCCTCATGATGGGCTGCGCGACCTTCCTGATCGAGGCGGACGGGCAGGCCTCGATCCTGAGGCGCCTGCGCGGTCTCGCCCTGGTTCTCCTGCGCAATCCGATCTTCCTGGCGCTCATCGCCGGACTCGCCCTCAAGGGGCTCGGGCTCGCCCCCACCGGAATGGTCAAGTCCCTGGTCGACGCCCTGGCGGGGACAGCCTCGACCTGCGCGCTCATCGCCCTCGGAGCCGGGCTCGTGCGCTACCGGGTCCTGCACGACCTGCCCAGCGCCATGGTCATCACCGGGTTGAAGCTCGTGATCCATCCCCTCGCGGTCTGGGTGCTGGCCTTCCATGTCTTCACCATGCCGCCGGCCTATGCCGGCGTGGCGACCCTGTTCGCGGCCATGCCCGTGGGGATCAACGCCTATCTGCTGGCCTCGCGCTATAAGACCGAGACCGGCGTGGTCGCCGCCGCCGTGATGCTCTCGACCCTGCTGGCGATCGTCACGACCATCGTCTGGCTCACGATCCTCGGACACGCTTGACGATTCGTGCAGGCGTTTGTACCGATCGGTACAGATGCCGAGGCGTCGATCATGGACGAGGGAGATGCCGTCATGTCCGAAGCGCGTCCGCCGCTGCCGCCCTTCACCCGGGAAACCGCAATCCAGAAGGTGCGTGCCGCCGAGAACGGCTGGAACGGCTGCGACCCCGAGAAGGTCGCGCTCGCCTACACGCCGGACAGCCGCTGGCGGAACCGGGCGGAGTTCTTTTCCGGTCGCCCCGCCATCGTCGCCTTTCTCCAGCGCAAGTGGGCGCGCGAACTGGATTATCGCCTGATCAAGGAAATCTGGGCTCACGGCGGCGATCGGATCGCGGTGCGGTTCGCTTACGAATTCCGCGATGCGTCCGGGCAATGGTTCCGCGCCTACGGCAACGAGAACTGGGCCTTCGACGCGAACGGCTTGATGCGCGACCGCCATGCCAGCATCAACGATCTCGCCATCCCCGAAACCGAGCGCAAGTTCCGGTGGGACCGCTCCGCGCCGCGTCCGGAGGATCACCCGGGCCTGACAGAGCTTGGTCTTTAGGGATCTCGGCATGGGACAGGGGGAGGGCGCCCGGGCGGCTGCGATCCCGGTCCTCGCCGAGGTGTTCCGGGAGCGCGGCTACGAGGGCGCCAGCCTTGCGCTTCTCGGGGCACGCACCGGTCTCGGTAAGGGGAGCCTCTATCACGCCTTCCCGGGGGGGAAGGCGGAGATGGCGGAGGCCGTGCTTGCGGCGATCGAGGCATGGTTCGAGACCCGGATCTACGCGCCGCTGCGCGAAGAGGCCGATCCGCGTGCGGCGATCACCCGGATGCTGTCGGAAACCGACACCTATTTTCGCTCCGGCGGCCGGGCCTGCCTCGTCGGGGCCTTCGCCCTGACGGGGGGACGGGATCGGTTCGGCGCGCGCATCGCTGGATACTTCGCGGCCTGGCGCGATGCCCTGGCCGCTGCGTTGCGGCGGAGCGGACACGGCCCGGAGGCGGCGGCCGACCTCGCCGAGGAGGCCATCGCGGCGATCCAAGGAGGGCTTGTCCTAGCGCGCGCCCTGGACGAGCCCGCGGCTTTCGGGCGGACCCTGGAGCGGATGCGGTTCCGCCTGATCCCGTCACCTTGAGGCCGGCGGCCATGCCGCCGGGCCGCCGGGCTGAGATGGGGGGCTCAGCTGCCAGGAGTCAGCTTCAGGATCTTGCCGTCCGCTCCCTCGGTGACGGCGTAGACCGCACCCTCGCTGCCGACCCGGACATCCCGAATGCGGGCCTGCAGGGGAATACGCTCTTCGGTCACGACCTTGTCGCCGTCGAGCTTCACCACGACGAGGCCCTCGCTGACGAGGCCACCGATGAGGAAGGCATCCTTCCAGTCCGGGAAGGCGTCACCGGTATAGAGGGCCATCCCCGAGGGCCCGATCACCGGATCCCAGTAATAGACCGGTTGCGCGGTCCCGCCTGCCTGGGTCCTGCCCTCGCCGATCTTCTCGCCGCTGTATTCCAGGCCGTAGGTGACCTCGGGCCAGCCGTAATTCACGCCCGGGCGAGGCCGGTTGAGCTCGTCGCCGCCCTTCGGGCCATGCTCGGCGGTCCAGAGCCGGCCCTGCGGGTCGAGGGCGGCCGCCTGGACGTTCCGATGTCCATAGGACCAGATCTCGGGCTTGGCCTTCTCGCCGCCCGAGAACGGGTTGTCCTTGGGCGCATTCCCGTCGGTGTCGATGCGGAACACCTTGCCGAGCCCGCTGGTGAGATCCTGCGCCTGGACACGGGTGGCCTTGTCGGAGCGCTCGCCCACCGTGACGAACAGCTTGCCGTCGGGCGCGAACACGAGGCGCGAGCCGAAATGCTTGTCGCCGTCATAGGTCGGCATCTGCCGGAAGATCACCTTGACCTCGTCGAGACGGGCGACGCCGTTCTCCTCGATCAGCTTGGCGCGAAGCACGCTGGTGCCGTTGCCCTTCTCGCGCGGCTCCGAATAGCTGAGATAGATCCGCCGGTCGGCCGGGAAGCTCGGGCTGAGGGCGACGTCCAGCAGACCGCCCTGACCCCGCGCGTCGACCTTCGGCACCCCCGGAATCGCCGGACCGGGCGTGCCGTCCTTGGCGACGATCCGCAGCTTGCCAGCCTTCTCGGTCACGAGCATCCGGCCGTCCGGCAGGAACTCCATCGCCCAGGGGCTGTCGAGGCCCTTGGCCACCACCTCGGTCTTCACCTTGGTGGCGACCTCGGGCTTCGGGGCCCGGGTCTGGTTCGGCAGGAGGGGTTTGTAAGGCGCGTTCGGTGCTTCCGTCTCCGCCGGGCTGTTGCCGGTCGCCGGGCTGGTGGGTGCCGCAAAGGCATCGCCGCCCACCCGGGGCTGCCTGGGTTCGGTCCCTGCCGGCTCCTGCCCATGGACGGCTGTGCCGAGGCTGAGGAGGGCTGCGGTGGCGAGCAGGCGATACGGGGTGCGCTTCACGTCGGATGTTCCTCCATGCCGGTCCCGGGACCGGCTTCGGATCGAGCCCCGTCGGCCGGCCGATCGGCCCGCCGGGGCAGGGACGAGAGGGACATGGGGCGACGGACACGCTTTGACGAGGGTTGGGACGGTGCGGATCGCTTGGGCGTGGGCTGGCGTGGGGGCCGTGGACAATCCCCGTTCCGGATGGAGGTCAGCCCTGCTTACCGTGCGGGATGCCTTGACCGTTCCCCACGCCATCGCCAAGTCTGGTCGACAGCGCACAGTCTCGCGGCGCGATGACGGCGAAGAGGTGGGTCCGCAGGCGCGGAACCGGAAAGGAAGTTTCCCCATGGCGACGGTGAAAGTGACCGACGCGAGCTTCGAGCAGGACGTTCTCCAGTCCGCGGAGCCGGTCGTAGTGGATTTCTGGGCCGAGTGGTGCGGCCCCTGCCGCCAGATCGGCCCGGCCCTTGAGGAGATCTCGGCGGATCTCCAGGGCAAGGTGAAGATCGCGAAGGTCAACGTCGACGAGAACCCGGGAATCGCCGCCCAGTACGGCATCCGCTCGATCCCGACACTGCTGATCTTCAAGGACGGCCAGCTCGCGAGCCAGAAGGTCGGCGCAGCACCGAAGGGCGATCTGTCCCGCTGGATCCAGGCCAGCGCCTGAGCCCTTGGCTCGCTTGGTCGCCGACCCGGCGGCCGCGGCGTGGTCCTGAAATGCAAAGAGCCCGGCGCGATGCCGGGCTTTTTCGTTTCGCGGGCGGGAATCCCGCATCCGCGCGAGCGCCTCACAGGGTGAAGCCCCAAACGAAGGAAGCCCGGCCTTGCGGCCGGGCTTCTCCGTCTCGAGACCCGAAGTGTCGGCTTAGTACGAGCCGAACTTGTAGTTCAGGCCGGCGCGGACGACGGCGAACTCGGTGTCGCGCACCTGGCGGCCGCTGCTGACGAGCACGACGCCCGGGCTGGTGACGCTGACTTCCTGGCCGGCGTTGTTGACGGCGAAGACACCGTTGTTGCGGTTGCCCTGGTCGAGGTTCACGTACAGACCTTCGATCTTCAGCGTCACGGCCGAAGAGCGGAAGAAGTTCAGGAACGAGTCGGTGGGAAGCGCGTACTCGATACCGCCGCCGGCAGCCCAGCCGGTCTGGAAGTCGTCACGGCTGCGGTTGGTCAGACCGAAGTCGCGACCGCCGCCCGAACCGTAGGCGAAGCCGCCGGTGCCGTACACGAGGGTGCGGTCGAAGGCGTAGCCGAGGCGACCGCGGACGGTGCCGAAGTAGTCGAGGCCCGAGACGNCACGGCCGAGGACTTGAAGAAGTTCAGGAACGAGTCGGTGGGAAGCGCGTACTCGATACCGCCGCCGGCAGCCCAGCCGGTCTGGAAGTCGTCACGGCTGCGGTTGGTCAGACCGAAGTCGCGACCGCCGCCCGAACCGTAGGCGAAGCCGCCGGTGCCGTAGAACAGGACACGGTCGAAGGCGTAGCCGAGGCGACCGCGGACGGTGCCGAAGTAGTCGAGGCCCGAGATGCCGGCCGGGTTGAAGACCTGCTGGGCGGCCAGCGGGCCGGTGGCCGAGAAGCGGTTCCGCTCACGACCGAAGTCGACGTACTGAGCGTCGGCCTCGACACCGATCACGACACCGGAGCCCGGGGTGAACTGGTAGTTGTAGCCGATCTGACCACCGCCGACGAAGCCGTCGTTGCTCTGGCCGTTCTGGAAGGCGACGACAGCGGTGGTGCCCGGCAGGACCAGGGTGCTGGCGCCGTTCACGCCGATGACGGTCGGCTGGTTGTTGCTGGAGGCATCGAAGCCGTAACCAGCGTTGAAACCGGCGTAGAAGCCGGTCCAGGTGAACACCGGCACCGGCACGAACACCGGGGGCGCCGCGCGACGCGGAAGGTCAGCGGCCGAAGCGGCCGCGGTGAGGGCCGTGAAGGCCGCGAAAGACGTAAGAAGCTTTTTCATTATTTGATCCCCAGCGATATGCCCGATCGAGGGAGAACCTACTGCAGTTTCCACAGCCAAGATGTAGCGCCAGGGTCACACAGCAGAGCTGACGTGGTCGTGAGCGAACCCCGGGAAAAGTTAAGGAAAATCAGGTGGGAGGCGTCCCGTTCGCGGTCAGCACAGCGCCCACCAAGTAAAGCGAACCGCAGATCAGGATGCGTGGCGGCTGCTCGAACGCGATATCGGCCAGGCTCTCCAGGGCGGCCTCGACACTCGGCGCGGACTGCGCGTTCAGGCCGACCTCCGCCGCGATGCTCGCCACCTCGTCGGCGGGTCTGGCCGCCATCTGGCCGGCGATCGGAACCGCCACGAGCACCCGCGCCAGACCGATGAAATTGCGCAGGAACCCCTCCGCGTCCTTGGTACCCAGCAACCCGACGATGAGAACCAGCGGCACGTCGGAGCGCTCGCCGAGATCCGCCATGGCGGCGGCGAGGATGCGCCCGCCGTCGATGTTGTGGCCGCCGTCGAGCCAGAGCTCGGCGCCCGGCGGCACGAGCTCGGACAGGCGTCCCCGGTTCAGCCGCTGCAGGCGTCCGGGCCACTCGACGGAGTTCAGGCCGGCCTCGATGGCGGCGGTGCCGATATCGCCGAAGCCGGCCGCGCGTAGGGCAGCGATCGCCGTGCCCGCATTGGTGAACTGGTGCCGGCCGTTCAGGCGCGGCTTCGGCAGGTCGAACAGGTCGAGATCGTCCTGGTAGACGAGGCGCCCGCGCTCGGCATGGACCGAGAAATCCTGGTTGCCGACCCGGATCGGCATGGCCCCGGCGGCCTCGGCGAGGCGGCAGAGCACGGAATCGGCCTCGGCGTAGTCCTGCGCGGCGATGATCGCCGGGCAGCCCTTCTTGAAGATCCCGGCCTTCTCCGTGGCCACGGCCTCAACGGTGTCGCCGAGGTACTCCGCATGGTCGCGCCCAATCGGCGTGACCACCGCGGCCGCGGGACTGTCGATCACGTTCGTCGCGTCCACCCGGCCGCCGAGGCCGACCTCCAGGAGCAGCACGTCCGCGGGCTGCTCGGAGAAGAGCAGCAGGGCGGCCGCCGTGGTGATCTCGAACACCGTGATCGGCTCGCCCTCGTTGGCGGCCTCGCAGCGCGCGAAGGCATCGGCGAGCTGGTCCTCGGGCACGAAGTGGCCGCCGCCGATCGCGCCGATGCGGATGCGCTCGTGGAAGCGCACGAGGTGGGGCGAGGTGTAGACGTGGGCCGCCAGCCCCGCCGCCTCGAGAATCGCCCGCATGAAGGCGATGGTCGAGCCCTTCCCGTTGGTGCCGGCGACGTGAATCACCGGCGGAAGCTTGCGCTCGGGATGTCCGAGCCGGGCAAGCAGGCGCTCGATCCGCCCGAGCGACAGGTCGATCGTGCGCGGGTGGAGGGCGAGGAAGCGCGCCATCAGCGCGTCGGAGGAATCCATGATCGAACGTCGTGTCGCGAAGGGAAGGGAGCGGGGTGTGGCGCCTCAGACGGGCTCAGGGACCGGCGTAGCCGTCCGGGCCGGCTGCGCTCCGGGCTCCTGGTTCATGAGGAGACCGCACAGGTTGGCGATCGTGTCCTTCAGGGCGTGCCGGTGCACGACCTGATCGACCATGCCGTGGTCGCGCAGGTATTCCGCACGCTGGAACCCATCGGGCAGCTTTTCGCGGATCGTCTGCTCGATGACGCGGGGGCCGGCAAAGCAGATCAGCGCACCGGGCTCCGCCAGATGGACGTCGCCCAGCATCGCGTAGGACGCGGTGACGCCGCCGGTGGTCGGATTGGTGAGCACCACGATGTAGGGCAGCTTGGCGGCATTAAGCCGGCGCACCGCCACGGTGGTGCGGGGCATCTGCATCAGCGACAGGATGCCCTCCTGCATGCGCGCGCCGCCCGAGGCGGAGAACAGGACGTAGGGGGTACGCTTGTCGAGGGCGGTCTCGGCGCCGCGCACGAAGGCCTCGCCCGCCGCCATGCCGAGCGACCCGGCCATGAAGGCGAAGTCCTGCACCGCCAGCGTCATCGGCAGGCCGGAGACCCGGCCGAAGCCGACCTTGAAGGCGTCGGTCATCCCGGTCTTGGCCCGAGCGTCCTTGAGGCGGTCGACGTAGCGCTTCTCGTCGCGGAACTTGAGCGGGTCCGCGGCGACCTCCGGCAGGGGCACGTCGATCCAGGTGCCCTCGTCGAACATCATCTTGAGGCGCGCCTGGGCGCTCATCTTGAGGTGGTGCTCGGAGCCCGGGATGACCCAATGGTTGCTCTCCACCTCCTTGTGGAAGACCATCTGGCCCGTGTCGGGACATTTGACCCAGAGGTTCTCCGGGGTCTCGCGCTTGAACAAGGTCTTGATCTTGGGGCGAACGACCTCCGAGATCCAGTTCATCGGTTCAACCATCATGCGACGGCGTCCTTGTGCGGGCTCGAAGCGAGCGAGCCGGAAGGTCTCTGTAAATTGCGTCAGGCGCGGGGCGAGGAGCGAACGCCCTCGGCCAGCTCGCGGACCAGGGCGCTGACGGCCTCGACCGTCCCGCCCTTCGACGCGCCCTCTTCGTCGAGGGTCGCCCGCATGGCATCGACCAGGGCCGAGCCGACCACCACCCCGTCGGCGCCGCGGGCGATCGCGGCGGCATCCGCGCCGGTGCGCACGCCGAAGCCCACGACGATGGGCAGGTCGGTGTGGCGCCGGATCCGGCCCACGGCTTCCGCGACCCGGTCGAAGTTCGGCTTCGCCGTACCGGTGATGCCGGTGATCGAGACGTAGTAGACGAAGCCCGCCGTGTTCGCGAGAACGGCCGGCAGGCGCTTCTCGTCGGTGGTCGGCGTGGCGAGCCGGATGAAGGCTAGGCCCTTCTCCAGCGTCGGAAGGCAGAGCTCGTCGTCTTCCTCCGGCGGAAGGTCGACGATGATCAGGCCGTCGATGCCGGCCGCCAGAGCATCGTCGAGGAAACGCGCGACGCCGTAGGCATGGATGGGATTGTAGTATCCCATCAGGATCACCGGCGTCTCGGTATTCCCCGCGCGGAAGCGCCGGACGAGGTCGAGGGTCCGCACCACACCCTGCCCGTGCTTGAGCGCGCGCAGGCCGGCCGCCTGGATCGCCGGGCCGTCGGCCATGGGATCGGTGAAGGGCAGGCCGAACTCGACGATGTCGGCCCCCGCGGCCGGGAGGGCCTGCAGGACCTTCAGGGAGGTCTCGGCATCCGGGTCGCCGGCCATGACGTAGGTCACCAGGGCCGCCCGCTTCTCGGCGCGGCAGCGCGCGAAGGCGGCGGCGATCCGCGCCTGACCGGGATTTGCCGAACTCGTAGCCGTCATGACACTCACGTCTCGCGTTCCTCGGAGCCGCCGGGGGCGCGGCCCGGGATCAAGCCGCCGCGCCTACACCATCGCGACCGGCCCGTGAAGCGTACGGCGCGCCGCGTCAATCCCGAAGGGGGCCGGCAACGAACCTTTAACAGCCTTTCGAAAGCCGGCCTTCAACCTCGGGCGGCATGGTCGGCCCCGGTGGGGTCCCAACCCGCCAGGGGCTGGCTGCATGACTCTGCCGGACATCGTCCTTGTCCTTCTCCCGTCCGGCCTGGCCTTCCTGGCGGGATGGCTTCTGCGCGCGCGCAGCCATCGGGCTAGAGTTGGCCCCCGGCCGGTCGCGCAAGAGGAAGGACGCACCGAGCATCTCGAGGACCGGATCTGGCGCCTCTCCGAGAACGAGGAGCGCTACCGCGCCCTGGTGCAGGCCACGACGGAGATCATCGTCCAACGGGATTCCCAGGGCCGGATCACCTTCGCCAACGCGGGCTTCGGCCGTCTCGTCGGGGCCGAGCCCCTGTCGCTCCTCGGCACGACCCGCCAGCCGGAGGTGCTGGAGACCGGCGAGAACGTGCGGCAGGCGGACGGCGTCCGCCGGATCGAGATGCGGCTCGCCCCGGCCACGGGGACGCCGCGCTGGTACACGTTCATCGAGATGGCGGTGCCGGGCAGCAATGGCGAGACCCAATGGCTGCGTGCCGGTGCCGACATCACCGAGCGGGTCGAATCCGCCCGCTCCCTGGACGAGGCCCTGACCCGGGCCGAAGCCGCCAACGTGGCGAAGTCGCGCTTCCTCGCCACCGTGAGCCACGAGTTCCGCACGCCGCTGAACGGGATTCTCGGCATGGCCGACCTCGTCCTCGAGACCGGGCTCGATCCGGAGCAGCGCACCTACGTCGAGGCCATCAGCACCTCGGGCAAGGCGTTGCTGACCCTGATCGACGGCATCCTCGATTTCTCACGGATCGAGGCGGGACGCCTCGACCTCGCCGCCGAGCCCTTCGATCCGGCCGAGATCGCCGAGGGCGTTGTGGAGCTGCTCGCGCCCCGCGCCCAGGACAAGGGCATCGAGATCGCCGTGGACGTCGCCGACGACGTCCCGCACCTCGTGATCGGCGACGCGGACCGGGTCCGGCAGATCCTCGTGAATCTCGCCGGCAACGCCATCAAGTTCACGGGGACCGGTGGCGTCGGGGTGGAACTGACCCACGGGGACGGCCATCTGCGCATCGCCATCTCGGACACGGGTCCGGGCATCCCGGAGGACCGCATCCCGCGCCTGTTCGAGGAGTTCGAGCAGGGCGACGACAGCGCGAGCCGACGGCACGAGGGAACCGGGCTCGGCCTCGCCATCACGCGTCGCCTCGTCACCCGGATGGGTGGCCATGTCGAGGCGACGTCGCGCCTCGGCACGGGCAGCACCTTCACCGTCGCCCTTCCGCTCGATGTCGCCGAGGCGGGACGGGAGCGCCCGCCCGGTTTCGCGGGACGCCGGGTCCTCATCGTGGCGAGCTCGCCGTTCCAGGCGCCCTACCTCGCGCGCCGGCTGACGCGGTCCGGGGCCTCAGCCTGGGTGGTGCCGGACCTCGAGGCGGGACTCGCCGCGCTGCCGGGGGCAGCCTTCGACGCCCTCCTGGCGGATCGGACTCTCGGGGACGCCGCCGTTCGAGCCCTCGCCGGGGAGGCGCGGCGGCACGGCGTGCGCTGCTGCCTGGTGCTGCTCTCCCCCTTCGATCGACGCGACTTCGGTGCGCCGGCCGCGTCCGGTTTCGACAGTTACCTCGTGAAGCCCGTGCGCGCCCGCTCGCTGTTCGATCGCCTGCTCGCGCCGGCCCCCCCGCGGGGCGAGCGGCCGGCGACGCCGAACGAGGCCGCGCACCGGGCCGCCCTTCAGCCAGGATCGGAGGTTCTGCTTGCCCCGATCTCCGGCGGACCGCGCGTGCTCCTGGCCGAGGACAACCCGATCAACGCCCTCCTGGCCACCAAGGCCCTGCAACGCCTCGGGGCGATCGTCGTCCTGGCGCGGGATGGGGAGGAGGCGCTCGCTCGCATCCGCGAAGCCTCCGACGCGGCGCCCTTCGATCTCGCCCTCCTGGACATCCGCATGCCCGGGCTCGACGGGCTCGAGACCGCCCGACGGATTCGCGCCGGCGAGAGCGGGCCGCGCGCTTCCGCACTCCGGCTCATCGCACTCACCGCCAATGCGGGCCGCGACGACGAGCGGGAGGCTCGAGCGGCCGGCTTCGATCATTTTCTCGCCAAGCCCCTGGATCTCCGGGCCCTGCCGGACTTGCTGGCTGGTCGTGCGGCAGCCGCGTGAACGTTGACACGCCGGTCCGCCCGCGCGAACACCGCGCCATGGCCGATGACCGCATATCCGACGCGCCGACGCGCACCCACGACCGCCGCGTCGCCTGGGGCGTGGTCGCCCTCACCGCCGCGACGGTGCTGATCGGGGCCGCCGTACCGGCGCCGTCGCACCCCAGGGCGAGGGTCGCGCCGAGCGAGGACACGGCCTGTGCCGAGTGGGGCGACGGCTGCCGCATCTGCCAGCGCGGCGAGGGGGGCATCCATTGCTCCCTGCCGGGGATCGCCTGCGTGGCGAAGGAACAGAGCTGCCTGCGCCGCGTCGGCGGCTGATCGACCGGCGGTCGGGAGGGATCCGTCCGTGAACGTCCCGGTCTTCCGCTTCGCCCCCAGCCCGAACGGCCGCCTGCATCTCGGACACGCCGCCTCCGCCCTCCTGAACGACGCCCTCGCGCGGGGCATCGGCGGCCGCCTGCTGCTGCGGATCGAGGACATCGATCCGGTCCGGTCGCGCCCGGAGCTGATCCAGGGCCTCCGTGAGGACCTCGCCTGGCTCGGCCTGCGGTTCGCGCCTCCCGAGCGCCGACAGTCGGAACATCTCGACGCGTACCGGTACCAGGTCTCCGCGCTGGCCGAGCGCGGTCTGGCCTATCCGTGCTTCTGCTCCCGCGGCGCGATCGCCGCGGTGGTGGAGGCCGACGCCGGCCGCGGCGCGCCGGTGCCCCGCGACCCCGACGGAGCGCCGCTCTATCCGGGCACCTGCCGGGCCCTGCCCGAGAGGGTCGCCGATCGGCGACGCGCCGCTGGCGAGCCGTATAACTGGCGGCTCGACACGGCCCGGGCCCTGGCCGCGTCACCCGGCCCGCACGTGGTGCGGACCTTCGCCGTCGTGGCGGGGGAGGGGAGGGGGGCTGTCCGCCAAATCGGCATCGAGCGGGACGAGGCCGCCGATCCGGCACGGTGGGGGGACCCCGTCATCGCCCGCCGGGACGTGCCGACGAGCTATCACCTCGCCGTCGTGATGGACGATGCCGTGCAGGGCATCACCCACGTGGTCCGAGGCGAAGACCTGCGCGCCAGCACCGACCTGCACGTCCTGCTGCAGGCCCTGATCGGGGCGCCGTCACCCCGCTACCATCACCACGCCCTGCTGCGGGACGCCTCGGGCGAGAAGCTCGCGAAATCCCGCGGCTCGCGTTCCCTCGCCGACCTGCGCGCGTCCGGCGAGAGCCCGGCGGGCATACGGGCCCGCCTCGGTTTCGCCTGAGCGGCGGCGATCAGCCCGAGAATGCAGATATGAGGGACGGGACCGTCGGGGCCGGGATCAGCGCATCGCGTCGCGCTGGGCCATGGCGGAGGCCGTGCGCGACTTCTGCATCGTGCCCTCGATCTGCTCGCGCTGGCGGGTGAACTCCGCGAGCATTCGCCCGTCGAGTTCGCGCCCGCGGGGGACGCGGATCTTCATCGGGTCGACGAAGTGCCCGTTGATGATGACCTCGTAGTGGAGGTGGGCACCCGTGGAGAGGCCGGTCGATCCGACATAGCCGATCACTTGGCCCTGGCGCACCTTGGCGCCGGCGGTGATGCCGCGGGCGAAGCGGGACATGTGATTGTAGGTCGTGACGTAGCCGTTGATGTGCTGCAATTCCACTCGGCGGCCATAGCCCGAATCCCAATCCGCCTTCAGCACCGTCGCATTGCCGGCGGCCACGATGGGCGTGCCGATCGGGTTCGCCCAGTCGACGCCGGTATGCAGCTTCGCGTAGCCGAGCACGGGGTGGCGCCGATAGCCGAAGCCCGAGCGCATGATGCCGTCGGCGATGGGCTTGCGGATGAGGAACTTCTTGAGCGACCGACCCTGCTCGTCGAGGTAGTCGATCGTCCCGTCGTCGGGGGACTG